>JAEEVW010000021.1 GCA_016291085.1 Prevotella sp. | reverse complement strand
CGGATTCAGACTCGTCAGAACCCTCCAGTGAAAAGGAAGTGCAAAGTGCAGAAGTGCAGAGTGCAAGCGGTGCACAGGAAGGAGGTAGCGATGAGTGATTTCAGGTTCCATCTCCAGAAGTACAAGCATGGTAGCAAAATCACCTGCCCTGAGTGTAAGAGGAAACGCTGCTTCACCCGCTATGTGGATGAAGAGGGTATCATTGAGTTTCCTGACACGGTAGGCCGTTGCGACCATGAGCACAGTTGTGGTTATCACTACACTCCCAAGGACTACTTCCATGATTATCCAGACAAGGCACCCAAGGATTGGAAGGATGACAACACCCATATATATAATAAGGTGACGAAATCAACAATAGGGAAAGAGAAACCCAAGCCCATGGAACCGTCGCTGATTCCCTATGAGATTGTGCAGAAGAGTATCGCCAGATTTGATATGAATCCTCTACATGCCTATCTGTGTAGCATCTTCGGCAAAGAAGAAACCAAACGTTTGTTCCAGTTGTATTTTGTAGGGACAGGACATAAGTGGGGCGGATGTACGGTCTTCTGGCAGATTGACTTCAACGGCAATGTACGCGGTGGTAAGCTGATGGGGTATAATCGCGAGACAGGCCACCGCATAAAAAAGCCAACAAGTCAAGTCACATGGGCACACTCAGAACTGAAGTTGCAAGACTTCCATCTGGTTCAGTGCCTGTTTGGTGAGTATCAGCTTCGTCAAAGACCCACAGCAATCGTTGCCCTTGTGGAAAGTGAGAAGACAGCCCTTGTCATGGCACACTTCATGTCAGATTTCGTATGGCTGGCCACTGGCGGCATGGATGGCTGTTTCAATGAGAAAACGATGCAAGTACTCCGAGGACGAACGGTAGTTCTCTTTCCTGATCTCGGCGGTTGGGATAAGTGGCAGAAGAAAACACAAATTCTTAAGTTCATCTGCAAACGGGTCATTATGTCTGATGTGATAGAGCAGCAAGCCGCAGACGAGCATCGTGAGGCAGGTCTTGACATTGCAGACTTCTTCCTGATGAAAGCTACCTCTCACGAGATCCTGGCAGACATGATAAGACGGAACTCTGCTGTTCAATCACTCGTTGACAAATTAGGCCTGGAGATATGCGATGAAGAAGAATCACACTATGTGGGGAATTTGCCTAATCTCCGTTGGAAACTCATTCAGCGCAAGAAAGGCTAGTACTTCGTTGACATGCGTGCAGGGAGATAAAGGGCTTGCCCTTGATATAGCCCACTATAACTACGAGCTTCGCTTTCGTAGTTGTGGGCTCTTCCGAGGGACTCAGGGCTTTGCCCTAAGAACCCACCAAGGGCTGCTTGCCCTATGGAACCTCGCAAGGGGGTGACCCTCCCCCTTGACCGCCCCGCTCAGTGGCATCTGCCCCTAAGAACCCTGAGCAGGAAGTGACTCTCTCCCTGCACCCACCAATCAGGGTTAACACCCCGATACCTCTTTGGGGCAATAGCACAATAATATAAACGTATTAAACAGGAAAAGATATGGCTACAATAGCAAAAGCATCTGAGCATATCAAGCCGTGCAACATTGCTCAGTGCGAACGACACAATAGAAGGGACGAGGACTATATCAAGTCTCTCGATCCAGCACGGATATATGTACGTCTTGAATTGACCCACAACAACGAAATCTATATCGCACCAGGCATGGAGGGTGTTACCCTTCAGCAGCACTACGACTATTTGAAGGCATTGGTCAAGGAAAAAACTGGCAGGGCCATGCAGGAGAAGGATGTGGAGTATAAGGACAAGAATGGTAAAACGAGAGTCCGTAAAGGCAGCAGTCCCATTCGTGAGGGCGTGGTAAACATCAAGCCAGACACCAAGATGGACGATTTGTTGAACTATGTCAATCAAGTGCATGAGAAATGGGGCATCAGAGCCATTCAGATACACATGCACAGAGATGAAGGACATTATGAGAATCCAGAGGACAAATCGACATGGAAACCAAACCTCCATGCGCATATCATCTGGGACTGGATAGACCACCAGACAGGCAAGTCCTTCAAACTGAATGCCGATGACATGTCCCAAATTCAGGATATGGTTGCAGAGACATTGGAGATGGAGAGAGGCAAGCGCAAGGAAGAGACGCGTGCCGAACATCTGGAACGAAAAGACTTCATCTTGGCTAATCAGAGAAAGCAGAGTGCTGAACTTGACAACGAGATTGCCGAGAAACGGGATAGACTGAATACAGAGAACGGTAATGCCATCGTTTCTGGAGTGGCCAACCTTTTTGGTAAAGGCAAGTATGCTGATATTGAGAAGGAAAACAAACGGCTGAAAGAGGAACTCCCGAAGCAAAAAGCAGCTATACAGCGTCAATACCAAAAGGCTTTAGATGCTGAACGGAACCACTATACCCAGCAACTTGCAAAGAAAGATAAGCAAATTGAGGATTTACAGGGCAAGTATAAGGGTGAGGTATTCCGACATCAGCAGGACAATCAAGAGAAAGACAGGATTATCCGTCTAAAGGAGAGCGTCATCAATGATTATCGCGAGCGGCTAGGTCATTATCTGTCAACCCTTTCAGAACTGCTAAGAGGTGCCGTAAAGGCCGTTATCGATTATGTTCAGTCTGGCTATCGCAGTTTCTCGTATCGTCAGGAGGGCGATGTCAAACGCTATATGAATAGCCAATCTGATAAGGAGGCTGCTGCTGGCACTGTGCTCAAAGCCTCACTACCCTTCTTGAAATCTGATGAGTGTGAGAAGGTTAAAGGACAACTCTCCTATATTGTTCAGGAAATGAAGGAGGAACAACAGCAAAGTCGAAACCGTGGTTTCCATATGTAATGCTCCTACAAAGATTGAACGACAGCAGTTCATCAACAAGCCAAGAGAACGGAGCCTCAGACTGAGGCACATCCTTTGTCGGAGATGTCACAGTCTGAGGCTTTTGCTCTGAAATCATGTTTTCGTCGGGTGTGCCGTCGAGTCCACGGAAAAGGAAGGTCTTCTCTGCCGTCTGTTCCACCTCGCTGCCAGCCTCACGGATGCGCTGAAGCACCATGTCGAGCTGGTTGGCAGGGAAGCCGCAGGTCAGGATGTCGCCATGCTTGCGGTGCTTGCGAAGCACACGATAGCCAGTAGCGCGAGCCAAGGCGAAAGCCCCATTGCCGTAGGCGTGGTAGAACATACCAACAGCTATGAGGTAAAACGCCTTTTGTTCGTTAACTTCCTGCTGTTGAAGGATTTCCTTTTCCGTCATAAATTATACCTATTATATCATCGACCGCCTTCGGCGGTATCTACAAGCCGCTAACGCGGCTAAAATAGATAAATTGGTAAATCGATAAATAGGTTAAAAAGCGAGGCAGGCACGGACTAGGTAGCCGTTGCTCTCTTTGCCATAGTTCCAGACGGCACTGCCACCGTCGAGGCCCACGCGGTAGGCTTGGACGTTTGGACGGTACTCCGACGACGACCAGTAGAGGGCGTTCTCCTGCAAGATTGTGCCTCCGGCGTTGTTGATAGTTGTATTCAAGTCAGTGTAACTTGCATTGTTACCACCATTGGCTTTGAACATCTGCTTCCACTGCTCCTGGCTGGGCAGGCACCACTTGGCTCCCGTGATGGGAGTCTTAGCACCACAGGTACTCACAGCCGTTGACCAGTTCATCGAGCCCTCGTCATCCAATGCGATGGCCAAGCCATTTTTGAAAGTAGCGTCGTAAGTGTCGCTGCCCAGATAGGCTATCATAGCCACAGCGCCTTCAGTACCTGCCGCATAGAATTTTCCGTCAGTCTTAATCACGTCACCCAGCGTGGCCATCTTCATGGTGCTCTGGTAGTACTTGCCTGCTACGGTTGCAGCTGCTGTGGTTGCCTTGGCAATGTAGGGCTTGCTGTCAATGGTGGCGTTGAACCAGTAGGTTCCGGCAGCCATGACGGGCAGAGCTACATACAATTCACCAGAGGCAGAGCCAGGCGTAACAGTAGTAATCACATTGCCAGAGTTGTCGCTGACCTTGAACTCCGTAGCGCTCTTGGCTGCGTCGCTGAGATCCTGCAATGTGAACTTGAAGATGGCGTTCTGTGCGGCCAGCTTCGTCACGTCGCTCAGGCTGTGATTATCCTTGTCTATAGTGGCCGTGCCTACGCGCACTTCGGGGCAGTTACCGATGGTGCCGTCCTGCGCGGCCAGTGCTGTTGCGACATCAGCACCCGTGTTGGCGGCGTTGGCAGCCGATGCGGGATAGACTATCGTGCAGGCGGTGTTGCTGGCCAGCGATTCGGGGATGGTGAATGTGATGGTGACGTTCGAACCGTTGATGCTCTGTACCGTAGCTGTGCGATTCACGTTGTTCGAGCCGTCGTTGAACAGGATGGCAAACTCGTCGGTCGTTTCCCATGTCGAGGCGATATTGCTTCCGTCGATGCTGAGGGCGCGAGTCGTGGCACCTTCATCGGATGAAACAGTAGCGGTGATGGTAATCTCGCCGTTAGCGGCCTGTTCAGCGGGCTGCTGAGCGAAGTCGTTGTCGTCGTTGCTGCATGCGGCAGTCATCAGAGCCAGTGCAGCCATAAAGAATAATTTCGTTGTCTTCATTGTCTTTACGTTTTTGTTGTTATACACTGGGGTTAGTTAAAAGTTGAACGGATCTGTGTCTGGTGTGTACGGATCGTTGTTGGGGATGTCCCCGTTACTGCCAGCCAGCAGCATCGTGCGCTGTTGCAACTCGATGACCTGCATCGTCGGCTTCTCATAAATTTTCTTTTTCGTCATAATTGTTTCGGATTAAATTGTTATGATCTTACTGTTTGAAATAAATAATGTATCCATTCTTTCTTTTATTGTTCACTATCTATGGGAGAAACGAGCACGATCAAGATGGGGCATAAAGAAAGCGCAGGCCCAGTCCATACTCTGACACAGGCCTTGCACAGCCCCTATATACCTATGGATTGAAGTCTGCGCAATAAAGCGCAGCTCCAACAGTATATAGATATGCTCGTAAAATCTCGTTTCGAGGTGCAAGTTCGTGTCAGAGATTGAGCAATAAAAAGATTCGTGACTCATGCGAATCACGGTGGCAAAGGTACGAATTTTCTATGAATAAATGCACAGAAATTTAGTTATTTTGCTGTTTTACCTATTTAATAATAAATAAAAAGCAAATTTGTGGACGAAAATTGTTGTTTTTTGCCGAAATTATCGTATCTTTGCCAGCGCAAAGAAGCAAATGAGAATAGATAATAAGTTTGTCGAACTCGCCAGCGAATCGCCTTTGATAGTCTCAGACCGCGCGGTTTATTTGGCTAAAAATAGTTAATTATGATGCAACTAATTGAAAATCAGTATAGAAATCTCGTTAACCAAGTTTTCAACGAGGATGAGTATTAAAAGAGAAGAAGTGACGCTTGCGTCACTTCTTTCTTTTTGTGTCGACACTTGGACTCGAACCAAGGACCCCCACCATGTCAAGGTGATACTCTAACCAGCTGAGCTATGCCGACAACAACGATGTTTTGTGCGCCTGACAGGACTCGAACCTGCACGCCGTGAAACATTAGATCCTAAGTCTAACGCGTCTACCAATTCCGCCACAGGCGCATTTCCTGACTTTTGCGGGTGCAAAGGTACGAAAAAAAGTGAAAAGTGAAGAGTGAAAAGTGAAGAATTTGCTTCCGCCGTTAGTTATTTTTATTTTGTTAACAATTGGCGGGCGGTCTCTATGATGAGGTCGTGGCCTTGTGCTGTTGTCTCGTCAGTGAGGGCTACACTAACATCGGGGGCGATACCGAATTCCGTTTGTTGTTTCTGAGCATCGTACATCGGGCAGGCTGAGAAGCGTACGTTCCATCCATTGGGCAGTGAACTGCTCATTGGCATGCCACTACCTCCACCGGTATGGTCGCCTACTAGTTTTACTTGGGGCAGTGTGTGCATGATGACGGCAAAGTCGTTGGCAGCGCTGAATACCGAGCGGTTGGTAAGTATACAGACCGGTTTGTGCCAACGGAGGTTGCTGGATGGTTCCAAATAACGAGGTTCGAGTGACGAGAAGTCGTGGTGCCCCTTGCCCGTCTTGTGTTGCATGTATCCTACGAGTGTCCGCTCGTGTACGAAGCGTCCTGCCAGTTTTTCTGCATTCGTCAGGTCACCACCACCATTATTGCGAATGTCGATAATGAGTCCACGACACAGAAGAAGATAGGAGAGACAGTCGTCGAGATTGCCTTCACCTACGGGCTGTGTAAATGACTCATAGCGAATGTAGCCGATGTTATCGTCGAGTACGCGATACTTCATGCCCGCGGCAATTTTGTAGTCAGTGCCTAAGTAGCGCCGTTCCAGTGAATCGCTGAAGTTCTGTGGGTAAGCCTCGTGCCAGGTCCAATAGCGTCCATAGTCCATCGAACTGCTTAGGTTGACGTGTCCGTCGCGTAATTCGGCCAGCATGTCTGTCAGTACTTCAAAGAGTTGGACCGTTGTCATGTGGTTGCTTACGCGTACCTTATATTTATTATATATGGCATTCCAGTCAAGACCGTATTCGTGTTGCTTGTAGTCGAAGAAACAGTAATGCTCATCGATAATCTGCCAGAGCGCTTCGAAATTGCCCTCGGGAGTGTTGGGGCGTTCAACTTCGTCTACGCACGAAACTAGAGGTACTAGTAGGACTAGTGAAACTAGATAGACTAGATATTTCTTCATAGGGCTCGGGGGATGATGGAGAAACGCTTGGTGATTCCAATGAGGACGCGGTGAGTGTAGATGTGCTGGCGAAGGTTGTTGACCTTGGCCTGTTGCATATTACCCAGGTAACCAATACGGAGGGTGAGTGGTGTCGGGTGAGTGGTGAGGGGGATGTCGACAGTCAGCATCTGGCGCCACTCAGGAGCAGAGATGAATGTCGTGGGTACGATGTTATGGTCGTAGTTGCCCCGCGAGAAAATCTCGTAGTACGACTGCCCATAGTTCGGCGAGAACATGATGCCTGCTAAGGGTAGACTGAGTTCGTAACGTGCAACGAGGTTGCGTTTAAAAAGCTGAAACCGATAGGCTGCCGTTCCTGTTGGCATGAGGTTCAGATGCGCCCGAGCCTGTGCCGGATTATTTGAATTCGAGGTATTGTAGATAACTCCCAGCGAGGCGTTTACTAATCCTCCGACTTGTAGCTTTAGGCTGTTGTTGAATAACTGCCAGCCGTATAGCTTGCCCCAATAGAAGTTGTAGGCTCCCTCCAATTCGTGTTTCATATCGGGGCGATCTTTGACGCTGGAGATGTTAGCCTCGTGTTCCATGAGTGTCGACCAGTGACTGTCAGTCCTGTTACGTTCGATGGTAGACAGAAACGATACACCCGGACCCTTGAAATGCTCTTGCGAGAGATAGGTGTCAAGGACATTGGAGACTCCGAGCCCTATCATTGTGCTGCGGGTGATGACCTTTTGTGATTCTGCAGACAGTGGCTGCGACAGTGTCGCAGCATACGGGACAATTAACGCAGCAAGCAATAATTTAATCTTCAGCATACGAGACAGGGGCGAGAAACAGGAACTTAATCTTCATCATTGGGGAAAAGGCTGAGCTGTCCTGTCAGTTCATCGAATACCTGCTGTTGGCTCTTGCCAGCATCGGGGTCAAGGTTCTCCTCTTCCGATTCATCTGGATTTTCCGGACTTTCAGGAGGTTCGGGGAAGCGCGTGGGCTCGAGTTCGGTGATGCTCTCAATCTGCCAAGTGGTCAGACGCTTGCCCTTGGCTTTGTACCCCTTGACGGCAATGAACTGTTCTGCATCGATTTCCTCTGAGCCACGGAAGGCATCGTTGCCACCATAGGTAACCAGCAGACGAGGGTAGTAGGTGTCCGTGAGCAGTATCTGCTGTGAGCTCTCGTTCTCGCCCAGGTAGTTCTGTTTGCGCTTGGAAGCCTCCATGACGAAACGCTTGATATAGGGGTATCCCTGATTATCGGCATCGTAGAGTATGCAGCTCCACACTTTTTCCGGTTCGTATTTCTCCAAACGGTCAATGTTGTCCTCGAAGTGTACGTTGGCATCGAACCCACTAAGGTAGTAGTCGCCATTTTTGAGGATGACCAGGATGCTGTCACCATCATTGAACTCACCCAGCAGCAGTCCGTGTTCATCGTAGTTCAGACGGTTGACATCAGGGTCGTACCAAACCTTGCGACCACCCAGGGTAGAGTGCCCGTGGCTCTTCAGTCCGATGCGGTGTACCTGGAATTTTGTGAGCAGGTTACCCTTAGCGGCACGTCCTTTGATGAGCACCTCTGAGAAGTCCTTGTCGAAGAAGATACGCTTCAGCTTGGGTGCCGGGTCGAGGGTTACCTTGATGACCTCTGCCTCACCATTGGGGTTGGCCGTGAAGTAGAGCACACGTGAGCCTTCCGTGCCCGCCGTGATGTCGTATTCGCGATCGCGAGTGATGGCCGAGACATTGAAACGCTTGATATAGTAATAGCCCTTGCGCCCATCGCGATATACTGCATTGTATATCGTGCGCTGGTCGTTCTTCTTGAACACACCGAGCCACATGACGTTTTTGCCCACAAACAATTTGTCGGCCACACGGACCACCTTGAACTTACCATCCTTATAGAAGATGATGATGTCGTCAATGTCCGAGCAGTTGCATACGAACTCGTCTTTCTTCAGACCTGTACCGATGAATCCATCTGTACGGTTGATGTAGAGTTTCTGGTTGGCTTCGACCACTTTCGTAGCCTCGATAGTATCGAAGTTGCGAATCTCTGTCAGACGTGGATGGTCCTTGCCGTACTTGTCCTTGAGGAACTGGAACCACTCAGCCGTCACTTCCACCAAGTTGGCCAGGTCACGGTCTATCTCCTCAATCTCTGCCTTGATGCGGGCCATCAGTTCATCGGCCTTTTCCTTGTTGAATTTCAGGATGCGCTGCATCTTGATTTCCAGCAACTTGAGGATGTCGTCCTTCGTCACCTCGCGTACCATCTGCGGATAGTAAGGTGTCAACCGCTCGTCGATATGTTCGCAGACACTATCGATATCGGGTGCCTGTTCGAACTTTTTGTCCTTGTAGATGCGTTCCTCGATGAATATCTTTTCCAGCGAACAGAAATGCAGCTGTTCCAAAAGTTCGCCTTTACGGATTTCCAGTTCCTGACGAATTAGGTCTTTCGTGCGATCTACCGAGTTGCGCAGCACATCGCTGATAGTAAGGAACTGGGGTTTGTTGTCCTCTATGACACAGCAGTTGGGCGAGATGTTGATTTCGCAGTCTGAGAAGGCATAGAGGGCATCCAGTGTCTTGTCACTCGATACGCCAGGAGCCAGCTGAACCTGTATCTCCACCTTGGCTGCTGTCAGATCCTCTACATGGCGGGCCTTGATTTTCCCCTTCTCAATGGCTTTCAGAATAGAATCGATGAGAGTCTCGGTGGTTTTCGAGAACGGAATCTCGCGGATGACCAGCGTCTTTGGGTCGAGCTTTTCAATCTTGGCACGAACTTTCAGAACACCCCCACGTTGTCCGTCGTTGTATTTGGATACATCAATGCTGCCTCCTGTAGGGAAGTCGGGGTAGAGGTGGAACTCCTCGTCGTGCAGATAGCTGATAGCAGCATCGCAAATTTCCACGAAGTTGTGGGGTAGCACTTTGGTAGAGAGACCTACCGCGATACCTTCGGCACCCTGAGCCAGCAAGAGCGGATATTTGACAGGCAGTGTGATGGGCTCCTTGTTGCGTCCGTCGTATGACATCTGCCATTCGGTGGTCTTAGGATTAAACACCGTGTCCAAGGCAAACTTGGACAAGCGTGCTTCGATATAACGGGGAGCGGCTGCCTTGTTGCCCGTGAGGATGTTGCCCCAGTTGCCCTGTGTGTCTATGAGCAGGTCTTTCTGTCCCATCTGTACCAAGGCATCACCAATGGAAGCATCGCCATGGGGGTGAAACTGCATGGTATGTCCTACGATATTGGCCACCTTATTGTATCGCCCGTCGTCCATGCGCTTCATGGAGTGCAGGATGCGTCGCTGCACGGGTTTCAGTCCGTCCTCGATGTGTGGCACGGCACGATCCAGTATCGTGTACGAGGCATAATCCAAGAACCAATTCTGATACATGCCGCTCAGGTGGTGAACGGCAGCAGCATCAAAACGATTCACGGGCTTGTAGTCGGAGTGGCTTTCCGCAGTTTCCGGAGATTCTGAGTATTCCGGAGATTCTGGAGTAAAGTCTTTTATTTCGTCGTCCATTTACTTGTTTTGTTTTCGGTTTGCCTGCAAAATTACTAATAATTTTTTAAAAAAACAATAAAGGAACGAATAATTTCTCATTTCTCATTTCTCATTTCTCATTTATTTTCGTACCTTTGCAGCCATAATTTCGAAATTATTAAGTTTTTTATGGCACAAGAAGATGTTTTTAAGAAAATCGTGAGTCATTGTAAGGAGTATGGTTTCGTGTTCCCTTCCAGTGAGATTTACGATGGTTTAGGAGCCGTGTATGACTACGGTCAGAACGGCGTTGAGTTGAAGAATAACATTAAGCAGTATTGGTGGAAGGCTATGACGATGCTGCACGAGAATATCGTGGGTATCGACTCGGCTATCTTTATGCACCCGACGATATGGAAGGCTTCAGGTCACGTTGATGCCTTTAATGATCCCCTGATTGACAACCGCGACTCTAAGAAGCGCTATCGTGCTGACGTGCTGATTGAGGATCAGATTGCCAAGTATGACGAGAAGATTCAGAAGGAAGTTGAGAAGGCGCGCAAGCGTTTTGGCGACTCGTTCGACGAGGCTAAGTACTTAGAGACTTCTGAGCGTGTGAAGGAAACTAAGGAGAAGCGCGACAATCTGCATGCCCGCTATGCAGCAGCTATGCAGGGACCAGACCTTGATGAACTGAAGCAGATCATCCTCGACGAGGAGATCGTCTGCCCCATCAGCGGAACCCGCAACTGGACGGATGTGCGTCAGTTCAACCTGATGTTCTCTACCGAGATGGGTGCCTCTGCCGATGCTTCGATGAAGATCTATCTGCGTCCTGAGACGGCTCAGGGTATTTTCGTGAACTACCTGAATGTTCAGAAGACTGGCCGTATGAAGATTCCTTTCGGTATCGCCCAGATTGGTAAGGCTTTCCGTAATGAGATCGTTGCCCGTCAGTTCATCTTCCGTATGCGTGAGTTCGAGCAGATGGAGATGCAGTTCTTCGTACAGCCAGGCACTGAGCTGGAATGGTTCCCCAAGTGGAAAGAGACTCGTATGAAGTGGCATCAGGCTCTGGGCTTTGGTGCTGAGAACTATCGTTTCCACGATCACGACAAGCTGGCTCACTACGCCAACGCTGCTACCGATATCGAGTTCAAGATGCCATTCGGCTTCAAGGAGGTAGAGGGTATCCACTCTCGTACGAACTTCGACCTCTCTCAGCATGAGAAATACTCTGGCAAGAGCATCAAGTACTTCGATCCTCAGACCAACGAGAGCTATACTCCGTATGTCATCGAGACATCTATCGGTGTGGACCGTATGTTCCTGAGCATCATGTGCCACGCCTTTGACGAAGAGAAATTAGAAAATGGTGAAACACGTACAGTACTGCGCCTGCCTGCTGCATTAGCACCTGTTAAATGTGCTGTAATGCCTCTGGTGAAGAAAGACGGTCTGCCCGAGAAAGCTCGTGAAATCATCGACCAGCTGAAGTATCACTTTGCTTGCCAGTACGATGAGAAGGATTCTATCGGAAAGCGCTATCGCCGTCAGGACGCTATCGGTACACCGTACTGCGTCACCGTTGACCACGATACACTGAACGATGGTTGCGTCACCCTGCGTTTCCGCGACACGATGGAGCAGGAGCGCGTGAAGATCAGCGAGCTCAACAGCATCATCGAGGACAAGGTCAGCATTGCATCCTTACTGAAGAAACTTCAGTAATGAAAAGGTAAAGAAGTAAAAAGGTAAAAAAGTAAAAATGAATGCTATTAAGATAATGGTAAAAGGCTGGGTAAAGGTTTTACCTTTTTACCTTTTTACCCTTTTACCTTTATTTGTGTCGTGCAGTGAGAGTGATGAAACCAGTACGGAGTTTGACGGTTGGCAGACCAAGAACGAGGCTTATTTCTTGGAGAAGTATAATAGTTTTCTGCAGGAGTATAAGAGCCTAGGTGAGGCTTCCACTAAGTTGGTCATTCCTGCTTGGTCGATGCCTGGCGAGACACCATTAGATGCGATAGCTCCAACTAACTGTATTTTGGTTGAGAAAGTCGGGAATAGTGAGTTGTTGTGGACTGACAACACTCCGGAGTATACAGACTCCGTGGCAGTTCACTATCGTGGTTGTCTGATTCCTTCTACTCACTATCCGGAAGGCTATGAGTTTGACCGTAGCTATATGTCTACGGATAATTTCAATCTCGCCGTTGACGTGCCTGCTCGTTTTAAGGTCAATGGAAGTATCCTTCCCGGTTTTTCTACTGCTCTGCAGCATATGCACCGAGGAGAAGGATGGATTGTGACAGTACCTTATCAATTAGGTTACGGCACTTCTGACCAGAGTGTGATACCAGGCTATAGCACACTGATCTTCGAGATATTCCTTATGGACTTTTGGAATAAAGAAGAAGGTGACCGATATTAATTGGTCACCTTCTTCTTTTCTGCTTCCATATCCTTTCTGGACTTTGACTTTGTTACCAACCAAACACCGCTGAACACCAATATCACTGCCAGTGCATGAGTGGGCTTCAGTACTCCGATACCCATGAGCAGTGAGGCAGCGACGGAAACAATAGGCTGTACGTAGTTGTAGACAGATACTACTGTCGGGCGTAGTGTACGCTGTCCTATCATGGTAAGGATGTAGCCTAAGAACGTGCCAATGCATACGACGTAGGCTACTTCCCACCAAGTCTTTGTTGGTATGGGCTGTGCCAATACCTCCGTGACATGACAGAAGGTGAAGGGTAGCAGCATCAGGGCCCCCCATGAGAACATGTATTTGTTGATGGTAAACACGTTGTACCGTCGGATTAATGGATTGAACAGCGAAAGATAGAGTGCAAATGAGAACTGTGCGAACAAACATAGCAGGTCGCCACGTATGTCACCGACCTTCCCGTCGGCATGAGCAGCAGAGGTAAGAATCAGTATCAATGCTCCGCTACATCCCATCAGAACGCCCAGCGCTTTTTTGCTCGTGATGGGTTCCTTCAGGATGATTGCTGCCAGAATCATGGCGAAGATAGGCATCGATGTTGTTACTATGGATGCATTGATGGGCGATGTGATGCTAAGCCCCATGGTATAGCAACACTGGTTGCATACCAGTCCGAACAATGCTGCGCCGATAAACATCAGTTTATCGCGTCGGGGAACATCCTCTTTGGGTGCAAACAGCGATGCCAGCCAGAACAATAGGCAGGCACCTACAACACGGAAGGTGACCATCGTGATGCCGTCGAAACCATGTGTCATGGCATCTTTGCCTATGGGAGCCATCAGTCCCCATCCGGCACAGGCACCAAACATGCTTAAGTGCGCAATGAGCGCTTTATTATCATAAGTTTTTGCCATTTTAATATTTTTTCGCCTGCAAAGGTACGAATAATTCGGGAATAAATCGTATCTTTGCAGAAAACTTACGACTATGAAGTATGCAGACTACATCAAACAGATAGAAATAGACTCGTTGTGGAGTGGCAAGAAGCATATCCTATGGCAGCTGGATCCCCATGTGAATATCCTGAGCGGTATCAATGGCGTGGGTAAGAGTACTATATTAAATAAGGTGTTTAAAAGCATCTGTACCAATGGCGACTTGGTGAACCACTTGCTGAAAGGCGTGCATATTACGTCAGAGCCGGAAGATGCTACGCATGTACGTTTCGACATTATCCGTTCGCTTGATTCTCCTGTGTTGGACAACGAGACACTGAACATGGTGGATACACGCATACGCTCGGCACTGGACTTCCAACTTTACCATCTGCAACGTAAATATCTGGACTATCAGGTGAACATCGGTAATCGTATCATTGCTGAACTGCAACAGGGACATACAGATGCTGCTCAGCAGTTGTCCCAGTCTAAGACTCGTTTCCAAGATATAGTGGATGACCTCTTTGCGGAAACGGGTAAAAAGATGGTACGTACGGAGAATGAGATTCGTTTCTCGCAGATTGGCGAGACGCTGGTGCCTTACCAACTGTCCAGTGGCGAGAAACAGATGTTGGCCATTCTGCTGACTGTGCTGGTTGAAGATGAACAACCCTATGTACTCTTTATGGACGAACCTGAGGTGAGTTTGCATATCGAGTGGCAGAAACGTCTCATTGACCTCATCGTGGAACTGAATCCCAACGTACAGATTATCCTGACGACCCATTCGCCTGCTGTGATTATGAATGGTTGGGTAGACCGTGTAACGGAAGTGAGCGACATCACGTTGTAATTGAGAATTGAGAATTGAAAATTGAGAATTATGATTACAGCGCATGCCAAGTAGACTGAAAGATAATCTCAATAGTCGGTATTTCGAGGCGGCGAACGCACTGACTTCGAAGCAGGCGCGGCGTAGGATTGTTGCCTATGTCGAGAGCTACGATGACATCTTTTTTTGGCGTACGGTGCTGTCACGTTTTGAGAATGAGCAACGTTACTTTGAAGTGATGTTGCCTTCGAATAAGAAGCTGGAGCGAGGCAAGAAGTCTGTCTTGATGAATTTTGCAACTGACCGAATCGGCCCTGACATGATAGCCTGTGTAGATGCCGATTTCGATTATCTCCTTCAGGGCGCTACTGCCCAATCGCAGAAGGTTATCGAGAGTCCGTATGTGTTTCACACCTATGCCTATGCCATTGAGAACCTGCAATGTTATGCCCCTTCTTTGCATGATGTTTGTGTGGCAGTGACGTTGAACGATCATCGCCTTTTTGACTTCGTGGACTATTTGCGGCAGTATTCTGAGGCTATCTTCCCCTTGTTCGTCTGGTCTGTGTGGGCTTACCGCACAGGGAATCATAACCGTTTCCCGTTGCAGGACTTCAACCGCGTGGTGGATCCGGGACACTTTAATGTGATGGAGCCCCAGAAGTCGATAGACAATCTGCGTAGGAAGGTGGGAACCAAAGTCCGTCAGTTGCAGGCTGAGTTCCCTGATAATAAGGAAGCCTATCTGAAAACCAAAGAGAGCGTCAAAGATTTGGGTGTCACTCCACAAACGACTTACCTCTACATACAGGGGCATCACCTGTTCGATAATGTCGTCGTACCTATATTAGATAAGGTATGTAACCGTCTGCGCCAAGAACGTCAGGACGAGATATACCGTACGGCCCGACATCATATGCAACGGCAAAACGAGATGTCGTGCTACGAACATTCGTTGCTCGACATTCGGCAGACGTTGAAAAAGAATGTAGGTTACCGGCAGTCGCCCCATTTTCAACAGATTCAGCTGGATGTGGAGCAGTATTTTACGACAGCACGTAAGTCTCCAGAAACTTCATAGTACCCTCTGTACGTACCTCTTTTGCCGTAGCAGGAATCAAGATGCTTTCTCCTGCATGGAGAATGGTCTCCTCACCATCAATAATCAGCGTACCTTCACCTTTTAGTCCGATAAGAATGACGAACGAATCGAGCTCGGAATAGTCTATCTCCATGGGTTCTGTAAGGTTGTAGACGGCAGTATTGAAATACGGACACTCGACGAGCAACTGGCCTTCGTTTTGGACAGGCTGATATTGCTGCCGGTAGTCGCTGAGTATGGTATAGTCGATGCTTTCGGCGGCTTCCTGAGTGTGCAACTGACGCAGATTGCCGTCCTTGTCGCGACGTTTGTAGTCGTAGATGCGGTATGTGACATCACTGGTTTGTTGAATTTCGGCCAGGTAGCAGCCTGCGCCGATGGCATGGATACGCCCTGCAGGGATGAAGAAACAGTCGCCCTCCTTGACATCGTATTGTGCCAAGGCATCGCAAATAGTGTCGTTAACAACCATTGCTTTATACTGTTCGGGAGTAATCTGCATTTTCAAACCATTGTATAGCTTGGCAGTGGGCGCCGAGTCCATGACGTACCACATTTCCGTCTTACCGCGTGGTTTGCCTTGGCGGTGTGCAATTTCATCAGTAGGGTGAACCTGGATGCTTAAGTCTTGATGTGCGTCGATGAACTTGATGAGCAGTGGAAACTCGTCACCAAAGCGTTGGAAATTAGCCTCGCCTAAGAGGGCAGCCTTTTCTTCGCGCACCAGGTCGTTGATGGTTTTTGTAGTGGTGCTATCACCGCTTACTGAACATAATGTCTCGCTGCCGGCAACTCCTGATATTTGCCAGCTTTCAGTACCCCAAATAAGGGTTTTGAGTAGAGGTGTAAACTTATAATATTTCATTGTAGTAGTTAATTTTCTTTCCAGAAGGCACGTGTGAAGAGCACAAGGACGGACATGATTTCGAGACGTCCTACGAGCATGAGGAATGAACACGTCCACTTAATATAATCAGGCATTTCTCCCCATGTCATGGAGGGTCCCACTTCTGTGCTTAACGATGGCCCTACGTTGCTTATACAGCTTAAGGCGATAGCAATGGCGTTGGTATTGTCGATGCCAGAGACAATCATGATGGTGGCCGAAATGAGTATCATGATAGAGAAGATGGCGAAGAAAGCCAATAGTGCCGACAGCTTTTGCTGCGAGACGGTCTGTCCGTTAATCTTCACGGGCAATACAGCGTTGGGGTGCAGAATTTTGCGGAACTCATTGCGCAGCACCTTGAATACCATCACACCGCGGATGCATTTGAAACCACCCGTTGTAGAGCCGGAACAGGCTCCAATGAACATCAGACAGCCCAGGATGACCCACGTAATGTGAGGCCATCGTGCCACATCGTCGTTGAAGAGTCCTGTCGTCGTCATGAAGGACACCACTTGAAACAATGCAGAACGGAAGGCGTGCTCCAGTCCGTATCCGTTGCGCGCTACCAGCAGGTAGCAGATAAACAGTGTGGAAGCTGTGGTGAGAAACAGATAGAGCTTGAACTCAGAACTTTTGAAGAGTGCACCCACCTTCAGCTTAAAGATGGCCATGTAGAGCATGGCGAAGTTGATACCTGCCAAGAACTGGTAGAGCACACACACGTAGTCGATGGCTGGTGACTGGAAATAGGCCGTACTGTCGTTATGAGTAGAGAAACCTCCTGTGGCAGTGGTTGTCATGGCATAATTGATGCTGTCGAACCAGTCCATGCCACACAGGTAGAAGGAAATGATACAGGCCAGCGTCAGACCTAAATAAATGGTCCATATCCATTTTGCCATGGTCGACAGTCGCGGATGCATCTTCGAACGCATAGGTCCTGTAGCCTCGGCAGAGAACACCTTCACGCTTCCGCTACCCACCATGGACGGCAGAATGGCGATGGTAAAGAAGACGATTCCTAAACCGCCTATCCATTGTGTCTGTGTACGCCAGTAGAGGATGCCGTGGGGCAGACTTTCCACGTTGTTCAGGATGGTTGCCCCTGTGGTCGTGAAGCCCGACATGGTTTCGAAGAAAGCATCCGTCACGTTGGGAATGAATCCTCCGATGAGGAAGGGCAGCATGCCAAATAGCGAGAAGACTATCCATGCCGATGTGACGAGAAAATAGCTGTCACGACGACTCAGGTTGTTGTTGGCGTTTCGTCCCAGATATTTTAAGATGAATCCCGTGCTGATAGTGAGAATGGTGGCAATGAGGAACGACAGCAGGTCGTCCTCCTGGTAGTAGGCTGATACCCCTACGCAGATGCCCAGCATGGTTCCCAACAGGAAAAGCAGCGAGCCGATAATCTTATATACCAATGGGAAATTTACCATAGGCTGTCCTTACGGAAATATTTCTCAATCTTTTTCAAGTTCTGTTCATGGCAGAATACCATCACAATATCACCAGCCTCAATGCGTGTGTTACCATTGACGAGGATGCCTTGTCCGTTGTGTACAAGTCCACCGATTGTGGCTCCTGCCGGTAAGCCCAGGTCTTTCACTGGTTTCTTGGTTACCTTCGAACCTTCAGAAGCCGTGAATTCTGCCACATCAGCATCGACGAGCATCAGACTGCGCACGTTCGATACGTCACCATCGAGCATCATTTGGTAGATATGACTGGCAGCCAGGGTTTTCTTGTTGATGATGGTACCAATATCGAGACTTTCGGCCATATCGACATAGTCGAGGTTCTCGACCATGGCCACCGTCTTGCGCACGCCCAGTCGTTTGGCTGTCAGACAAGCGAGGATATTAGTCTCGGCATTGCCCGTCAGCGCCACGAAGGCCTGGGTGTTCTGGATGCCTTCCTCCTGTAACAGTCCGATATCGCGAGCATCGCCGTGTATTACCATGACATCAAGGTCCGCCAGTTTGGCATTGAGTCGTTCGCAGCGGTTCTCGTCAATCTCGATAATCTTCAGATCCATGTAGTCGGGTGCCATCTTGGCCAGACGGACAGATGTCCTTCCGCCTCCCATGATGATGACGTTCTTGACATCGGCATAGTGTTCCTTGCCTGATATCTGACGGATGTAGGGGATGTATTCGCGCGTGGTCATGAAATAGGCCAAGTCGTTGACTTCCAGCACATCGTTACCACCCGGGATAAGCGTCTCGCCCTTGCGCTTGATGGCCACAATGTGGTAGGGATCGTCAGGTCCACAGAGCTCGCGCAGGGGCTGGTTCAGTATTTCGCAGGTTTCGCGCAGCTTGATACCCAGCATGACGAGGTCTCCACCGCGTACGTCCCACCGCTGTCGCACCCACGACATTTTCAGTCCGTTGGTTATATCTGCTGCTGCCAGAACTTCTGGGAAGATCAGCGAGTCGATGCCCATCTGTATGAAGAGTTCCTTGCGGGCAGGATCGAGGTATTCGAAATTGTCGATGCGAGCTACCGTTTTCTTGGCTCCCAGAGCATGGGCTATCATGCAGGCAGTCATGTTGCGACTCTCATCGGGTGTGACACCCACGAAGAGATCGGCATGTTCCACACCAGCATCCTTCATGGTGTTGATGCTGGTGGTGCGTCCCTGCAGCGTCATGATGTCATAGCGGCTGTCAAGATCACCCAGTCTGGAGGCGTCCTCGTCAATCAGTACGCAGTTCTGATGGTCGCGTGAGAAGAGCTTGGCCAAGTGTGTACCTACGGCTCCTGCGCCTGCGATGATAATCTTCATATGTTTTCTATCTCTTTCTTGATACTTTCCTTGTCGATACCCACAATAGCCTGTAGTTCAGAGACTTTACCGTGCTCGACGAAATGGTCAGGCAGTCCGAGACGATGGATAACCGGCTGATAGCCGTGGTCGCTCATCCACTCTAAGATGGCAGAGCCCATACCGCCGTTACGCACGCCGTCCTCGACAGTGATGATTTTGCTGAATTTCTTGCCAATTTCATGCAAGAGTTCTTCGTCAAGGGGTTTGAGGAATCGCAGGTCGTAGTGGGCGATACTAGGTATACTAGTAGCACTAGTCATACTAGTTAAACTAGCAATAGCCTCAGTCACGTTATTTCCAACAGGGCCGAGGGTGATGATGGCTATGTCATCGCCTTCGCGCAGACAACGTCCCTTACCAATGGGAATCTCTTCTAACGGGCAACGCCAGTCGACCAACGAGCCACAGCCTCGCGGATAGCGGATGACGAAAGGTCCCTTGTCAGGCAGTTGCGCCGTAAACATCATTTTGCGCAACTCATGTTCGTTCATAGGCGCAGCGATGGTGAGGTTAGGAATGGGCCTTAAGGCAGCCAGGTCGAAAGCTCCGTGATGGGTAGGTCCGTCTTCTCCAACGAGTCCAGCCCTGTCAAGACATAATACGACATTGAGTTTTAAGATAGCCAAGTCGTGTATGATATTGTCGAAGGCACGCTGGGCAAAGGCGCTATAGATGTTGCAGAAGGGTAGGAGCCCCTCTTTGGCCATACCTCCGGAGAAGGTTACTGCGTGTCCCTCGGCAATGCCTACATCGAAGGTGCGTTCAGGCATCTCGTGCATCATGATGTTCATCGAGCAGCCTGTGGGCATGGCTGGTGTGACACCGATAATCTTTTCGTTCTGTTTTGCCAGTTCGAGTAGTGTCTCGCCAAAAACGTCCTGGAACCGTGGAGGCTTGTTGGACTCGTCCTTCACCTGTCGTTCGCCTGTTTCCACATTGAACTTGCCTGGGGCGTGCCAAATGGTGACGTCCTTCTCGGCAGGTGCATAACCATGTCCTTTCTGTGTGTGCAGATGGAGCAGCTTAGGTCCTTTCATGTGCTTCAATTGTCGCAGGATGCGTACCAACTCTTTGACATCGTGTCCGTTGAATGGTCCGAAATAGCGGATGTCCATGCCCTCGAACACGTTCTGCTGGTGTGAGATGGCCGATTTAAAGGCGTTCGTCAGACGGATGAGGCCTCTGCGGCGATCGTCTTCAAACAAGCCGCGTTTGTGCAGCCAACTGGTCACTTTGAAACGCAGCGCATTGTAGGTTTCGTTAGTGCTGAGCGACAACAGGTATTCCTGCATACCTCCGACAGCACGGTCAATTGACATGTTGTTGTCGTTAAGGATGATGAGGATGTCGTTATCCGTCGTCGACACGTTGTTCAAACCTTCGTAAGCCAGTCCACCCGACATGGCTCCGTCGCCTATCACGGCAACGACTTTGCGGTCTGTTCCCTTAGCGGCAACAGCCATACCCAAGGCTGCAGAAATGCTGTTCGAAGCGTGGCCGCACATGAAGGTGTCGTACTCGCTTTCCTCTGGTGAAGGGAAGGGGCGGATACCACCGAGCTTGCGGTTGGTGTTGAACTGCTCGCGACGGCCTGTCAGTATTTTGTGCCCGTAGGCCTGATGGCCCACATCCCAGACAATGCGGTCGTAGGGTGTGTTGTAGACGTAGTGCAGGGCTACCGTAATCTCCGTGGCACCCAAGCTCGATGCCAGATGGCCAGGATTGACGGAAAGTTCCTTGACAATGTCTTCTCGGAGCTCCCGACAGATTTCGGGTAGTTCGTCAACCGTCAGTTTCCGCAGGTCTTCGGGGTATTTAATTTCCTTTAATAGTTCCACGTTAGTTTGTATTTTATGTGCAAAGGTACGAATAAGCGAGCAAAGTACAAAATAAAAAGCGGTCTTTTTTATTTTTACAAAATAATTATGTCTTTTTCTTGGTTTTTGCATATTTTCTTTATATCTTTGCGGAGAAATAACTAAAATCGCAATGATTTACGTCTCATTACCTGTCAACGAAGTTCGAAGACTATCTTTCTATCTGGCTCTGGAAGAGTATGTGGCACGTCGGATAGACGAGCCGGAGGCTTTCTTTATGTGGCAGGTGGAGCCTAGTGTCATTTTCGGACGTAACCAGGTGGCAGAGAATGAGGTAAATGTGCCTTATTGCCGTGAACATGGCATCAAGATGTATCGCCGTAAGAGTGGGGGAGGCTGTGTGTATGCCGACATGGACAACGTGATGCTATCGTACATCTCGGATGGTGACAACGTGGGTTTTACGTTCAACAAATTTGTGCAGATGATTCTGTTGGTGCTTAGGAAGATGGGAGTTGAGGCTACGGGTACAAGTCATAACGACATCATGATTGGTGACCGCAAAGTGTGCGGCACGGCATTCTATCAGTTGCCTGGGCGCAGCATCGTTCATAGCACCATGCTCTACGATACGAACATGGAGCATATGCTCAACGCTATCACTCCAAGCGCAGAAAAACTGCAGAAGAAAGGCATCCAAAGCGTGCGTCAGCGCATCACTCTGCTGAAAGACCATACTTCGCTCAGTTTGGAGGAGGTAAGGACATTGATTCGTCAGACGCTCTGCGATGGTGAGCTGGTGCTGACAGCCACTCAGATGGCAGAGATTGAGGAACTGGAACAAACTTATTTAAAAGAAGAATTTATCAAATTATTACAATAATCAGATTATGGAACAAAACAATAACAAACGGACTTGTCTTTATGACAAACATGTAGCGTTGGGAGCGCTGATGTCACCCTTTGGAGGTTTCGACATGCCTATTCAGTATAGTGGCATCGTGGACGAACATCAGGCTGTGCGCCAGGCTTGTGGCGTGTTCGACGTCAGCCACATGGGTGAAGTACTCATTACTGGCAATGATGCCGAGCGCTATGTGAATCACATCTTTACGAACAATGTGATAGGTATGCCTGAAGGGAAAATCCTCTATGGCATGATGTGTTACGAGGATGGCGGCGTAGTTGATGATTTGCTAGTCTATAAGATGGCAGACGACCGTTTCTTCTTGGTTATCAATGCTGCCAATATTGATAAGGACTGGGCGTGGATACAGGAACAAGCAAAGGGTTACGATGTCGTACTGGAACATCAAAGCGACTTGTATGGCGAACTGGCTGTACAAGGCCCTGATTCAGAACAGGTGTTGAAGGATGTTCTGGGTATTGACGGCTCTGACTTGACGTTCTACACCTTCAAGCAGATGGGCGATGTGGTCCTTTCGCGAACAGGTTACACGGGCGAGGACGGCTTCGAGATTTACGCTACACCTCTTTATATTAATGAGTGCTGGGACAAGTTGGTGGCATCGGGACGTTGCAAGCCCTGTGGACTGGGCTGTCGCGATACCTTGCGCTTCGAGGTGGGACTTCCCCTTTATGGCGACGAACTCTCAGCAGACATTACACCCATTATGGCTGGCTTGGGCATCTTCGTCAAACTCGACAAGGACGAGTTCATTGGTAAGGACGCGCTGGCTAAGCAAAAGGCTGACGGACCTGCCAAGAAGATTGTGGGCATCGAGCTGCAGGACAAGGCCATTCCCCGTCATGGTTACACCGTATTGAATATGGATGGCGCCCCCATTGGCGAGGTAACGACAGGTTACCACACCATTTCGACAGACAAGAGCGTCTGCATGGCGCTGATCGACACCCCGTATGCCAAACTGGATACCGAGGTACAAGTCCAGATTCGCAAAAAGGTGTTTGCAGGCAAGGTAGTGAAAAAACAATTCTATAACAAAAACTATAAAAAATAATAACTATGGCAAAAGTATTGGAAGGACTCTATTACAGTGAGTCGCACGAGTATGTACGTGTAGAAGGTGACTTCGGTTACATTGGTATTACGGATTATGCCCAGAACGCACTGGGTAATGTGGTGTACGTCGATATGCCCGAAGTGGATGACGAGGTAACGGCAGGCGAGGAGTTTGGTGCTGTCGAGAGTGTAAAGGCTGCTTCAGACCTGATGTCACCTGTAACGGGTGTCGTCGTTGAGGTGAACGAGGACTTGGAAGACCAGCCCGAACTCATCAACAGCGACGCTTATGCCAATTGGATTATCAAGGTAACCATCGCAGACAAGGGCGAACTGAACGACCTGATGGATGCAAAGGCTTACGCTGAATTTTGTGAAAAATAGGTTCGTAATGACGTTATAACGGTATAACGTTATAGCGAAATGTCGTAATATCGTAAAATCGAAAATAATGTTTAAATACTTTCCGCATACGGATGACGACTTGCAGGCGATGCTGGCGAAGGCTGGGGTGAAAGACCTCGATGGCCTTTATGCCCAGATTCCTGACAGCATCCGTTTTAAGGGTGACTACGAACTCCCCTGGTCGATGTGCGAACTGGAGGTGAGACAAGTCTTCGAGAAACTTGGCTCGGAGAACAAACAGCTCACCTGTTTTGCAGGCATGGGCGTTTACGATCACTATACCCCCTCTGTGATTCCCAATCTGTTGCAGCGCTCAGAGTTCTTGACATCGTACACCCCGTATCAGGCAGAAATCTCCCAGGGCACGCTCCATTATATCTTTGAGTATCAGTCGATGATGGCTGAGCTCACAGGTATGGACATTTCCAATGCCTCGATGTATGACGGCACTACCGCTGCTGCTGAGGCCATGATGATGGCTGTGGCTGCTGGTAAGAAACAGAACAAGATTCTTGTTGGTGGCTGTAATAATTCACTCACTTTAGAGGTGCTGAAGACCTACGCCCTGCATCATGGTATTGAGATAGAGATTCTGCCAATCCGTGATGGCGTTACCAGTCTCGACGATGTGAAGGCGAAACTCGCTGAAGGCGGTTTTGCTGGTGTGATGGTTCAGCAACCCAATGTGTTTGGTATCGTTGAGGACTTCACTGGCTTCGCGGATGCTTGTCACGAGAACAAGACCCTCTTCATCATCGACTCTGTCGCTTCCGACCTCGCAGTGTTGAAGACACCTGGCGAGTGGGGGGCAGACATTGCTGTGGGTGATGGTCAGAGTCTGGGCATACCGATGCAGTTCGGTGGTCCGTACGTGGGCTATATGTGTTGCACAGAGAAACTGATTCGCAAGATGCCAGGACGCATTGTAGGTATGACGAAGGACAATCGCGACCAGCGTTGCTTCGTGCTTACCCTTCAGGCTCGCGAACAGCACATCCGTCGACAGAAGGCTACGTCAAACATCTGTTCAAACCAGTCGCTGATGGCCCTCTTCGTAACGATGTATTGCTCACTGATGGGCAAGCAGGGCTTGAAGGAGGCTGCTGAGCTTTCTTACGCTGGTGCTCATTATCTCTGTGACGAACTGTTGAAGACGGGACGCTTCTCGTTGGTTTACGACAAGCCGTTCTTCAATGAGTTCTATGTGAAGTATGATGGCGATGCCAATACGCTCTATCAGCGTTTCATCGAAGCGGGCTTCCTGGGTGGTATCCGTTTCCAGGATGGATTCCTCTTCGCTGTTACAGAGAAACGTACTAAGGAAGAAATAGATAACCTCGTAAAGATTGCGGCGTTGTAAGAATGAAAGAATGAAAAAATGAAAGAATGAAGTATGAATAACAAGTTATATGGAAATCTGATTTTCGAACTTTCGAAAGAAGGCCGCAAAGGCTATAGCCTGCCAAGAAACAGTTTTGGCGAGCAGTACGAGGTGCCTGCCTCTCTGCGACGTGCGGAGGATGCCGCTCTGCCTGAGTGCGACGAGCTGACGGTGGTGCGTCACTATACGAACCTCTCGAATAATAACTTCGGTGTGGATACCGGTTTCTATCCCCTCGGTTCTTGTACGATGAAGTACAACCCCAAGATTAACGAGGAGATGGCAGCTCAGCCACAGTTCCAGAACCTGCACCCATTGCAGCCCGATCATACAGTCGTTGGCGCAAGGGCTCTGGTGATCCTGCTCGAGAAGTCGCTCTGTGCCCTTACGGGTCTGGCTCACTTCACCTTCAAGCCCTATGCTGGTGCTCATGGTGAACTGACGGGTCTGATGGTAATAGATAACTATCACCGTTCGCGTGGTGATATGCAGCGCAAGAAGGTCATTGTGCCTGACTCGGCTCATGGCACCAATCCTGCCTCTGCAGCAGTCTGTGGCCTCGAGATTCTCGAGGTGAAGAGTAACGCTATAGGACTAGTCGATCTAGTAGACCTAGAGAGACTAGTAGAACTAGAAGGTCCAAACATCGCCGCCATGATGATGACGAACCCCAATACGCTGGGACTCTTCGAAACGCAGATTCCTGCTATCGCAAAGCTCATCCACGATGCGGGTGGCTTGATGTATTACGATGGAGCTAACCTGAACCCTATGCTGGGCGCTTGTCGTCCTGGCGATATGGGCTTCGACGTGATGCACATCAACCTGCACAAGACCTTCTCTACGCCTCACGGAGGTGGAGGCCCTGGTGCCGGACCTGTAGGTGTGCGCGAAGGACTGCAGGAGTTCTTCCCCTTCGTATCTCCATATAAGGGCAACTTCGGTGTGATGATGCGTGCCTACGCTTATATCCTCTCGCTGGGTCGTGAGAACGTGAAGCTGGTGGGTCCGCTGGCTACGCTTAATGCCAACTATATCAAGGAGAGCCTGAAGGATGTCTACGAGTTGCCTATCGACACCGTCTGTTGTCATGAGTTCGTGTTCGACGGACTGAAGGATAAGAGCACTGGTGTCACTACGATGGATGTAGCGAAGCGCCTGCTTGATTACGGCTATCATGCGCCCACGATTTACTTCCCGCTGCTCTTCCACGAGTCACTGATGATTGAGCCTACGGAGAACGAGTCGAAAGAGACGCTCGATGGCTTCATCGCTGTGATGCGTAAGATTGCTGAGGAGGCGAAGAATGATCCTGACTTAGTGAAGTCTGCACCTCACAATACTCCCATCGGGCGTGTAGATGACGTGCTGGCAGCAAAACATCCGGTGGTGACGTACAAGCAGACCCTCCCCTCACCCTCCCTATAAGGGAGGGGGTGATTACTTTCTAACAACCAAAGTTTATTATCGAATGGTAGAAAAACAGCAAAGTATACTATCTACTCCCCTCCCTCATAGGGAGGGGCAAGGGGGTGAGTCTGATCTCATTATCATCGGTGCGGGCCCTGGGGGTTACCGCGCCGCTGAATATGCTGCCAAGCAGGGCTTGAAGGTTACGATCTTCGAGGGCGACAACGTAGGCGGTACGTGTCTGAACGTAGGGTGTATTCCTACGAAGACTTACGTCCATAGCGCCACATTCGATGAGGCTCGCGAGCGTATGGCGCAGGTTGTTCCCCAGCTCCGTGCAGGCGTTGAGGGCATCCTCTCGCATCCCAACATCACCCTCGTCCGCGAAAAGGCCTCGTTCGTTGATTCAAATACTGTGGAAGCCTCTCCCTCGGGAGAGGTATGGAGAGGGGTTAACATCCTCATCGCCACCGGTTCTGAAACCAAATGGCTTCCCATTCCTGGCATTGACGACCCTCGTGTCGTTGACTCTACTGGGCTGCTGAACCTCGAAACGCTCCCCAAGCGCCTCTGCATCATTGGTGCAGGTGTCATTGGTATGGAGTTCGCCAGCGTGTTCCATCGCTTTGGCTCAGAGGTGACGGTGATTGAGTTCCTGAAGGAGTGTCTGCCTGCCCTCGATAGCGATATTGCCAAGCGCCTGCGCAAGCAGATGGAGAAAGAGGGCATCACCTTCCATATGCAATGTGCCGTCAAGCAGATTGCTGATGGCGAAGTGTTCTTCGAGAATAAGAAAGGCCAGACAGAGAGCGTTGAGGCTGACGTCATTCTGATGGCTACGGGTCGCAAGCCTCGCACAGCGGGTCTGAACCTCGAAGCCCTCGGTATCACCCTCGCCCCCAACGGCGCCATCCCCGTCGACGACAACTTCCAATACTGCAGTAATCATAATTCTCATTGCGTGCCACACTCTGACCTTCAGGTCAGAGAATTCTCAATTGTCAATTCTCAATTACCGAAGGTCTACGCCATTGGCGACGTCAACGGCCGCCAGATGCTGGCCCATGCTGCTGAGATGCAGGCCATCCGTGCTGTCAACCACATCTTGGGCAAAACGGATAATATCCGCTTCGACATTATGCCCGCTGCTATCTTCACTTCCCCTGAGGCTGCCTGCGTAGGACCCACAGAGGACCAGTTGAAGGCTACTGTGGCCAACGGTTTTGCCGTTGGCACTCCGGATTCTCCCGTTGGCGCTTCCTACGAATGCCGCAAATCGTTCTGGCGTGCCAATGGCAAGGCAATGGCAATGGGCGAGACAGAAGGTATGCTGAAACTATTCATCGCCCCTCCCTCGCCGGAAGGGGGTGGGGGAGAGTCTCTCATCCTGGGCTGCCACGCTTATGGCGCTCATAGTGCCGACATCATTCAAGAGGTTGCGGCGCTGATGTGTCGTGATACGACGCTTCAACAGCTACGCGACATCATTCACATCCATCCTACTTTAGGTGAAATATTAAAGGCGGCTACTGAATAGCCGCCTTTTTTTAATCCTCGAAGGTGCCTGCTAAAAGGTTCTGACTGCCGTCCTAAAACATACTAACGTGCCTTGTAAAGTTAAAACTGCGTCGATGGATGATAAAACGACGTCAATGGATGATAAAACTGCGACAATGGATGATAAAACTGCGTCAATGATATATATTTAATAAAAGGTCTCGGACTCTCACGAGCCTTGACCCCTTTCTAACAAAAGGTCTCGGACTCTCACGAGCCCGAGACTTTCACATGTAAAGTTCTAAAAATTACCTTTTAGGTAAATATCTTATTTGTCAGTAATTACTT
Source organism: Prevotella sp. (assembly GCA_016291085.1). Classification (GTDB taxonomy): domain Bacteria; phylum Bacteroidota; class Bacteroidia; order Bacteroidales; family Bacteroidaceae; genus Prevotella. The sequence goes on along the minus strand of JAEEVW010000021.1, from coordinate 29,751 downwards.
ACTTGACAACATACTTCTTGCCTTCCTTAATTACGAGGCCCTTGTAATCCTTAGATACACGCTGGCCAGCAATGTTATAGGTAACAGCAGAAGCATTCTTAGCATCGTTAATTACGCTATTGATGCCTGAAGGATCAGTACCGAACTCGTATGGGTTAGTGCCTGCACCTTCCTTCACGTAGAAGAACTTAGTACCTTCTGCGTCAATCAGGTTCTCGTAAGTCATACCTTCCGCAAGATTAGGATCGCTCAGATACCACTGGAAGTCCTTAAATTCATAGTTACAAGCTGCCTTGATTTCAGCCAGGTTGAAAGCGATAGACTTAAACTGCTTGCCTTCACTACCATCGCACTCAGCAGGGATAGTGAAATCTTTTTCGAAGTCCTGCCAATCCTCACCGAAGGTGATGCTGCCGATAGCTGCCCAGTGGATGTATGCGCCAGGTTCGCCCTGACACTGTGTACCAGAAGTAGCACCAGCAACAGAAGCCTTATACTTGAACTTGACAACAGTAGCCTCGCCAGCCTTCACAACGCGGTTAGCAATCAGGAAGAACTGGTTGTCCCAAGGCTGACCAGTACCAATACCTTCCTCACCATCTTGTGGAGTACCATCATCCTTAGCAGGCTTCCAGTCACGCTCCTGGCCCTTTACAACAACGTTTGTTGCGTTGGTAACGATAGCAACGGGCTCAGCCTCCTCATATTCTTTACCCTCGAGCATCTGGAATGCCATAGCATTGTACTTGGTGTCAATATAAACCTTCCATACACCAAGACCTGGGAGATCCAACTTAGCATTAGTAGAAGGAGCATAATCCAGCCACTCCTCAGGATCATTCTTAATCTTGCCATTGGGCTTCAGGGTTGCACCCTTGAAGGCTGCATCGTCACCACGAACGGTAGAAACCATAATTTGATCAACATAAGTAGCGTTATTACCCTTTTCACCAACAGTAGCCACAAGATTACCATCCTCTTCTACGAACTGGATAGCATTGTCAAGATTATCGTATGATGTAGTAGTCGTAGCGTTAATACCAGAAACGAAGAAACCTTCATCCAGCTTCAGGTACTGCCAAGAGAAATCATCGAAGTAGAACTTATTAGCCGTACGGCCATTAGCTTCGTCAGAGTTCAGGTTAAAGGCGACAGACCAACCACCAGCCTGTGCATCAGAGAAAGTGATAGTCTTGTCAAACTCTGTCCAAGACTCAGTGAAGTTAAGAGTACCGATACCCTCCCAGTGGAGATAGTCAGAAGGATGCTGCTTGTGAATCTGAGTACCTACCGTACAAGCATGATCAGCCCTGTAACGGAAGTGGAGTTTAATCTGCGTGCCAGACTTCCAACCCTGGTTAGACTGAATCCAGAACTGGTTGGCCCAAGCAACAGAAGCTGCATCATCATCGCTGACAGGTGCTACTTGTGCAGCATCAACAACAAACACGTGGTTGCCTTCTTTGGTTTCATCCGCTACGATATCAGCGGGGAATGGACGAGCTCTGTCACTATCATCGTTAATAACACTCGGCTGGAAGTTTCTACCCATGGTCAGAGCCCATGCGCAGATTTCGCCAGTGCGGTCACCTCTCCAGTTGATGTTAACGCCATCAGTCTCCTCAAGAGACCATGCAGGCCATGCGCTTTCGGCATCAGCATTGGATGTAATAGCCTCAATCCACTCCTTAGGACGCTGGTTAGCCTTCATCTTGTGATAAACCTTCAGGCTCTGCCAATCGATGGTAGCGGTTGCACCACCAGGCTGGGCAACGAGGTTACAGCTTGAGCCACCAATACCACTATACTCCCATTCTACCTCAACGAACTCATCGCTCTGAGGAATAGAAACAGAAGCACCCATAGATTGGCCTTCACCCCAACCCCAACCCATGTTGACGTTGAAGGTAACAGCCTCTGAAGCCTTCACCTTTGCAACAACTTTGTAGGTCTCGTCAATCACGGTGGTGATATTATCAGCAATGAAATACTGATGCCAACCGCCACCTTCAGTCCATCTGTAGTACTTGGCTCCACTCTGCGTGGTCACAATGACGTCACTGGTTTCTTCAGCATCGTCCTTTACTTCGGCATACCTGTAACTTGCACCATGGTCAGTCATATAACCACCGTCAAACTCAGGCACATAGCCCATTACGTAGAATGGGAAACCTTGGTAAGTGGTGTAGTCTATAGAATAGACTTCTTCCCACTGCGTTTGTGCGCTTGCCCCCAAGACCATTGCCAAGAGAGCAACAAGTGTAAATAATTTCTTCATAATAGAAATAATTTAGATTAATAATAAAAATGAATAAATAATAAATTAATTAATAAAAATAAAATGTTTTCAGAGTAATAATTGCCAGGAAGATGAGGAGACTTCCTGATCTCCCGGCAATAATGTGAGTTCGTTACTTTCCACTGAGTGCATCACAGAATGCCTTGTAAGTAGCATTGCGCAACCAGTCACCATTCGTCGCTTTAGACCAAAGGCCCACAGGATCGCCACTGCCATTCGACGTGTCAAAAATATTGCCTTTACAGAGACCTGCCTGCAGCTCTTTAGGAATCTTGGACATGTAAGCCTTAATGACGAAAGCATGGTAGTCTGCCAGTTTCTGACGCTGCTCTTTCGTAATCTTATCTGCCATAATAGCATTGCCATCAGCGTCCTGATACTTTACATCAAAGTTAGACAGACGAATCAGCTTACCTGTTTTTGCGAGATTATCAAGAAGAGTATTCACGACAGTCTCGTTGTCAGCATTCTCCACATAGGTGAGATTGAGCCAGGCATTGATACCATCAATCTTGGCACCATTGTCTTCCCACTTCTTTATCCAGTACTTGAGGCTCTCAAGTCGTTTCTGGTCTTCCAGTCCGGTCTCACTGACAAAGAACTTCAGTTCCTCAGCATTGCCGCCATACTTTACGAAGGCTTCACTTGCCGCCTTAGAAACAATAGCACCATAGAGCTCACTACCAGTATGGGTGGCATCCTCGAGATAATCCTGCCAGAAAATCTGGTCTGTAGAGTGTTTCAGGTCAAGGATACCTGGCTCGATTTCTGCCTTCGAGTCAAGGGCCTTGTCGATGAGGTCGAACGACTTGATTCGTCCCTCATTAGCCTCCATCAGGCCATCGCACCATTTGTTGAGTGCATAGCGAATGGTGTCGTTCATCTCTTGCTTGGTCTGAGGACGGTGATTGTCTGGCTTGTGCTCCACATGGACATTGCGAATATAGAGCACAGCGTTCAAGTTACCCTCAATCAGCAAGTAGCCCTTTGTAGCGGTCTTTCCTGGTACCCACTCTACCTTGACAGTTTGCCATCCTCCAGGTCTGATGGTAAAGTTCTTGGGAATCAGTTTGCCATCTTTATCCTTACCGGTATTAACCAAGCTATCGGCAAAAGTACACCAGATATTCTCATCCTTGTCCATCTCCGTCTTCTTAGTGTCTTTGTAGGCCCTTACGGTGAATGTAATGGTGTAGAATCCCTGTGGGTCAAGGTCAAAGCCTTCAACAATATAGACCTCGGATTTCTTTGGAATCCTGAGGGCATTACCTTTGGAATCCATATCCTTCTCGATGGCAGGTTTACCTCTCAGTGATGTTCCTGTAAAGGTTTCTGCTGTAGAGTAGTCAATATCCACATCGTTAATGGGAAGCACTTGGATTTCAACAGGAGCTGTGAGCGCACTAAACCATTCATCCGATTGTTGCTCGTTGGCAAAGATAGGACTGCCATGCACGTTACAATCAATTTCCGATATATGGCTAAGCGCCTCCTTCAAATCCATGAAGTTCATATAGCCCTTCCTGCTCACATAGGCTGCGGGCATGAAAGAGTAACCAAAAGCGACACCGTCAAAGTTGGTGATGGTAACAGCATGGTCAAATGCCTGCTTGTTGAATTCCTTCAACCTAATGGCAGCATCAATTGTCATGTTAGGACAATCAGTCTTATTGATATACGACTTGACAGCATTTAAGTCGGTATATTCCAGATTGTAGCTGGGATCTGGATCTGCTTTAAAGCCGCCCAAATCATTATAATCAGCACAAGATACAGCCAACAGCAAGCCACTAACTGCAAATAGACCTTTTATCATCTTTTTCATATTCATAGCCTCCTATTATTAATTTTCTGGAAGAATAACAGGTTGGTCATTATATCTATAATCGAACCATTCCCTCTTGTTTGCTTCACGCGACTGAACAACCAGCGTATCAGTGGTTGATACCTGAATATCCTTGTCGTCAAATTTCACATTGTATGCCAAACGGAGTATATCACGCTGAACAGGCTGTCCATTCATGCTTCCCCACTGGTAGTCCTTGTATTCTTTCTTCTCAGTTCCCTTTTCGATGAATTCACCGGAACCAGTGACTGTGATGTTCTCATCATCGGTAGAGATGGTGCACTGGTTGTTATTGAATGTGAGAATAAGGTTGCAAGAGACAGAGGCACCAGAGGTTCTGAACGATACAGGGAAGATAGCCTGTGTCATGTTCCTGGTGGTGATACCGCAGATCTCGTCATACTGGTTCACGGGGTTCGAAGGATCCATCTTGCTATAATGCTCGATATCAGAGTTATAGAGCGTAGTATCCTTGCGGATAATGGTTGAAGTCTTTCCTTTTTCAGTCACTACGTCAACACCACGGCGGATATATTTACCCTGCCAGGGGTTCATATACCTTACACAATAGAGCACATAGTCCTTTGGAAGAATTGACCAGTCGTTAGCATTCTGGCGAATAGCATTCTCTTTGTTCGGTGTACCGGACAAAAGTGCGTCAATACCAGTAACATCAGTCATTCTAACAGGAATCACATACGTGATGCCAACGGTATTGGCATCCTGGAAGAATTTATCCGTGAACTGGATTTCCAGATAGCCACGAGAATCACCATTGTAATTGATGGTAGCGTTTTTTACCTCATCATAGTTGTAGTAGTCATGAGGAAGAGGAAGCACTTTGGCAGATTCATAACCACCATCGTCCAGGAAGTAAAGATTTTCACAAAGCTTCTCGTCAATGATAACACTTACCACAGCGTCACGTCCACCGTATGCGCCACCCATTGTTGACCAGATGCGGCACTTGTGTGCTTGGTCCAGTGAGTTGTCATAGATATCGTTACCCAGTACGAGGGTACGTATTGGATTCTGATAGGCGAAATAGGCTTTTGTACCCTTTTCGTAGTCAGGGAAATCCTTGTCGCTATTATAGCAGGAAGCTAATGAGAGTGCAAGAGTTCCCAAGGCTACACCATAAATATAATTCTTCAGTTTCATTTTCATTAAACTTTAATCTTTCTAATCGTTTTCTTATAAACGCTTTGTACCTTTAGGTCAAAGAACTTACAACTTATTACCAGCCTATATTTTGCTTGAGTGCACTCCACTGGAGTACCTCACTATTAGGAATAGGGCCAAAGTACTGGTAAGACTCGAACTGACGAGGCTCTACAACCACAGATTTATATTCGAGGTTACCTGGGACGGGATCCAAATTGGCATCAATCTTTTCAACCTGCACGCCCATGGCCGATTCATTGATGGGTAACTGCCAACGACGGATATCCCAGAAGCGCTTGTTTTCAAAGCAGAGCTCAATACGACGCTCGTTACGGATCAGGTCACGCATCTTGGTTCCGTTTTTGTCGTTTGCGCACTCGTCCAGATAGGGATCGCCAACATACTCGCCATTCTCGTTTGTCCCGATACCGCCACGCTCACGGATTAACTTGATGACGTCATAGGCAGACAGACCTAAACCGGCTTTATCACCCTTCGGTCCCCATGCCTCATTGGCAGCCTCAGCATAAGCCAAGAACAATTCCGTGTAGCGAATGCGTGGGAAAATGTGCGGCTGTTGTGCCGGAGAGGCTGATTTTGCCGATGGACCGGCATCTTCACGGAGCAGCTTCTTCAAATAATAGCCTGTCAGCGTATGTGCAGAACCAGAATTATTGATATTGTCTTTATTATCAGCAGCGCCATAGGTTCCGGTAATAATGATGGCACCTTTAAAGACAGAACCGTCATAGACAATATCTTGGGCAAGACGTGGATCACGGCCTGTATAAGGATCTTTCTTGTCGAAACCTGATCTTGAGTCTGTGATGGGATAGCCATTGGCCATAGGGAATGCGTCCACCAGGTTCTGTGTGGGGTTGATTTTTCCTTGACCATTCTGCGAGGGAGGGAAGTTATCAGATTCCTGAGAGGCTTCAGCCTTCTCCCAGTCTGCGCGCCACAGAATCTCAGGCATGTAAGATGTACTTGATGACAGACCGGTTTCATCCTTATACCAGATGTTTCCCTTCATGTCAAACTCTACTCCTTTCAGTACCTCTGCACAAATTTTAGCTGCATCTTCAGTAGAGACACCACTCTGACTACTGTATGCAGGACTTATTGCAAGCAGGGCTGTCTGTGCCTTGATAGCTTGAACAACTTTACCTGACACAAGATTCTTGGCCATATTACCAAATACGAGGTTATAACCAGAAAGTTGTACACCAAGGTCTACATACTTTTTCTTATTCTTCGTAATGTTCTCGACATCATCAATATCCTTATACTGATCGGGGAGTAAGAGAGCAGCCGAGTCGCAGTCAGCGAAAATCTGCTTGACACAGTCTGCAAAAGAAGCGCGAGGCTGGTTATAGTTGGAACTACCATCCTCAGGTTCCGTTAGCAAGGGCACACCATAGAGGTTCTTATCGTCAGCATAGCCACCATGAGCCTGTAGCAGATGGTAATAGAAAATAGCACGGAGTCCAAGTGCTTCACCTCTCAGACGGTCAATGAACATCTGCTGCTTGGATTTGGCACTCTGCGCCCAGTTCACATCATTGACGTACTTGAGGAAGAGATTGGCATACTGGATGCCATCCTTACAGGCATCCCACTGTGTCATCGGGTTGTTGTCTGAAGTCCATGTACCAAGAGCCATTTTCTTATATGTATCTCCCTCCACGTTGGTTACGGCATCATCAGTAGCCACATCCGTCTGGCAAGTCCGTATATAAGGGAGACGATTATAGGCGTATATCAACAGACCATGCACATATTCCGTCTGCTGAACCATCACCTCTAGCTGCTTTGTGTTTTCTTTGGCGGGCTCAAACATATCATCGCAGGAAGTCATTGCGAAGAGACCGATGAGAAAGAATATAATGTTTCTTGTCTTCATTTTTTTTATACTTTTCATGTTTCACTTACACTTTACATTTCTCATCAGAGTGTTACTTTAACACCGAGGTTATAGAAACGAGTCTGTGGTGCACTACCGACATTGGTTTCCATCATCTGGCGATACTTTGAAATCGTCAGGAGATTGTTTCCGTTCACATAAACTGAGAGGGCTTTAACAACTTTGCCCATCATTTCCTTCGGGAAATCGTAAGTCAGCTGTACCTTACGGAGATCGAAACGGTCTGTGCTGTACAACCAGTAGGAAGATGCGACACCATTGGCTGGTGTGTTCGCAGCACTCAGACGGGGGTGAGTAGCATTCGGATTCACAAAGCCATTGATAATGCCGTCAGCATCATAGGTGTACTGGAAGTGATCGCGTACATTTACAGAGTACTTGTTTGTTCCCGACATATAATAATAGCTGTTGTTCTTCATACCTTTTGCACCAAACTGGCCACCACCCAGCATGAAGAGCGTCCAGTTCTTATACTTCAGTGTGAGGTTTACGCCGTAGGTGAAAGGAGCACCGTAAGTACCCCATTTGCCTAACTCAACCTGGTCCAGATTGTTAATCTTACCGTCACCATTCACATCTTCATATTTCAGGTCACCAGGCATAACAGTACCACCAAGACCATAGGGATTTTTCACACCGGGAACCAGCTCCTTCAATTCGTAGGTAACCTTGCCAGTCTCCGGGTTTTTGATGACATTAAAGTCATCGATGGTATAGATGCCTATGCAGTTGTAGCCCTGGATGACATCCAGCGGAGTTCCCTCATGCATGAGTTCTTTCTTGGAATTAAGCCAAGGTGATTTGGGCTCCGCAGTTTCATCATATTTCTTCCACTCCGTCGTGAGATAGGTACCTACGAAACCTAATTCAGCATATACCTGACCAAACTGCTTCTTGGCTTTGATGCTGAAATCAAGACCCTTGCGGTTAGCGATATCATTGTTCATCGTCGGAGAGAATTTACCGCTGCTAAGACCCGACTTCAAGTGTGATGGATACGAAGTGGGGTTCTGGATAATATAGCCGTCCATATCCGTGTTGAAATAGGTCAGTTCAGCTGAAATAAGCTTATGGAAGAACGATCCGCGAAGTGACAAAGAGAATTCCTTACGATGAATATAGTCAAGAGCAGGGTTGCTACCGGTGGAAGAAACCGTAGCATTGGCAGAGTTTGCACCGTCAGCCCATGCGTAGCTTGGAGTGCCCTGATCCGTCCATACTGCATCATAGAGATAGAAATTATCGTATTTGCTATTAGAATAATAGACATCAGCATCGTCATTCAAATTGCTGTAGGATGCACTGATCATCAAGTCATCTACGAAGCTGTCCTTCATGAATTTCTCCTTAGCTAAGTTCCAGCCGATGGTGAAAGAATGCGAAAGGGCTTCGCGATTGCCTTCAGGAAGACGGGCAGAATGAACACCTGCCAGTCCCACTTCGGCAAAGTAACGACCCATATAGTCGTAACCTGCTTGCAGGCCTAAGTTGGCATTGGCATAACGATGGTATTTACTACTCATTGTCGTCGTGTACATGTTTGCAAGCAGCATACCTGTAACATGGTGCTTATTAGCAAAAGTTCTCTCGTAGTCAAAGTGACCGTTCCAACTAATGGTCTGGCGATAGGTGCTATTAGACATGGTCTTGGTACCTGTCACCACCTCATCGTTTGGCTGATTGATAGCAACAATAAGGTCCTCTGTATTATAGTTACTCCATGTGGGGAAGAACAAAGAGTACGTATTGTTATAGGCCAGATTATAGCTGGCAGCATAGTCAATCGAGAACAGCGTCTTAAAGGTCAGACCCTTGACGAATCTGTTCATGTCATAGTTGATACCTGCGTCAAACTGGAATTGGCGACTTACGGCCTGAGTCTCACCACCAAAATAGCAGTCTGCAATGGCATTTGTCTTTGCGTTGTCCGTACCACCACCGGGGAACCACTTGCCGCCCAACAGGTTGAGTGACTTGCCCAGCGTAGCAAGTGCCTTGCTGGCATTCGGGTCAATCAGATCAATAGGAATCAGTGGTGCTGAGTTCTGTGGGAAGTTTGGACGCATGTTAGCGGCATCTTTCCAGAAATCGCCCTTATTCTTATACTCATTATAATAGGTAGCACTGACGTTGGCCCAACCTGTGATGACTTTGTTCACAACCAAGTCCACATTACCACGTACGCTGAAACGGTCGGTGTAGTTATCCTTTGCCTTACCGAAGTTGATGAGGTCCTCAGCACGGTAGTAGTTGATGTTCGTGTAGAAGTGAGCACGCGCACCACCGCCCTGGATTTCCACCGTACCCTCGGAACGGTTATAAGCCTTGCGGATATACTCGTCAGAGTAGTAGTTTACATTGGGATAACGGTAAGGATTGACGCCGGCAGCATGATTGTAGATATCCTGCTGGGAATATGGTGCCTTATAACTAGCTACGTTACCCAGGGCAACGGCATCGTTATATGCAGCCTCATTATAGAGTGTCATATACTCTGCAGAACCCAGATACTCGGGGAATGCTTTGGCAAAATGGAAACCGGTGTTGGCATTGGCCTCGACCTTAAGACCATCTACCTTGCCACGCTTGGTGGTAATCAGGATGGCACCCTTGGCACCTTTGGAACCATAGAGCACAACAGCCTGTGCACCCTTCAGGAAGGTGATTTGCTCAATCTCGGAAGGCAGCACATTGTTTGACGGACGCTTCACACCGTCAATAATAACAAGCGGCATGTTGCCGTCATTGGTTTCGAGGCGTTCGGTATCCTGCCCCCAAAGGTTGGTACCATTCCAACCGCCGATAAGTCCATTCAGGTCTTCCAGACTACTCTGTGTATAGTCCTTCTTCGACAGCTCTTCCATATCGACATAGGAAACACCTCCGAGGAGATGGTCAGCATCTACGTCACGGAAAGCAACATGGACTTTCTTTTTCACCACGGTAGAATCTGCGTCGTCAGCGGTCTGTGCATTGACCGTCAGTGGCGAGGCAGCCAACATGGCAAAGAGAAATATATTTGTTTTTATATTCTTCATAATCATTATTTATTTATAGCGGTAGCAAATTATTCACTTTTCACTATTCACTTTTCATTCTTTACCATCCAGGGTTCTGTTTAAATCCTTCATACAGATAAACATCCTTTTCCGGGAACGGGAACCAGTAGTGCTTAGCCTCCAAAGGACGCTTAATCAATGTCTTCGTATGGAAGTTTGCCACTTCAGCATCCTTCGGATCGTTCTTCTTAAACCAGTCTGCCTTCTGCATACGCTCAAACTCATGAGAGTATTTGATAGTATAAGGAGGCTCTGTCAAGAGGAGCCAACGCTGAAGATCGTTCCAACGGAAACCTTCGAAAGAAAGCTCCACAGTGCGCTCACGGCGAACCTCATCAATGAAGTGTTCACGGGTATCCAGGAAATTATCCTGTACGCCTTCCATTCCTACGCGGTCGCGGAGTGCATTGATAGCAGCAACAGCAGAGTACGATGGGCAATAGGTAGAAGACTGCTTCAAGTCTTTCATATCTGTTGCAAAACCAGCCATGGCCTCGGCAAACATCAGATAGACATCAGACAGACGCATGTAAGGCAGATAGCTCTGCAGAGCCATACCATAATCATACCAGTTGTCGCCATGGTTACACTGGTGAGGAATCAGCTTCTGGATGAAGTAACCCGTGCTGCTGCCATTGTCAATAGAACGCATGGCACCATCCGTGTACAGAGAGCAATATTCATGTTTTTTCTGCTCTGAATTCAAGTTGTCAGTCTTAAGAACATAGTGGAAGCCATCGAACACGATATCGTGATAGAAACGTGGGTCACGTCCCTTATAGGGGTGTGTAGGATCCCACTCAGCCTTGGGGTTAACAACATAGTGACCATTCTGAACCAGATAGATAGGTTGACCATTGGCCATACCGTACTGGTCAATCAGGTTGCCTGTCGGGTGGTGAATGATGTTATCATGATCTACCAGACCAGCAATCTTCGGGCCGAAGATCTTGGCACAGTTCCAGTTGGAAGAGTTGACGCCAGGGTGAGCACCACGGAAGATGACCTCACAAATGCCAGGCATTTTCCAACCTTGCTTGACAGTATAGAAGATGTTAGAATAGAATTCATCCTCAGAAGTCGTTTGCTCGTTTCTTTCGTGATCGTAGATGTTGGCAAACTTGAAGGTCGCAAGTTTGTATTCGACCTGACCTTTAGCAACCATGTCAAGTGCCTTGCCCAAAGCCTCAGCAGCCAACTTACAATACTTCGCATCATAATCGTATGTCTTGCCATTCTGGCTTGCACCTAACAAATTGGCAACGCCACCATCCTTGGTTTTCTCAAACTCCTTCATAAGCGGAGAACCAGCCCAAAGATAGCACTTGCCTAAGTAGCAGAGCGCCATGAACTTAGTGACGCGCAGTTGGTTGTTGTTAATCGTACTGTTGTCTTTGGCAACAAGTGTAGCATCCCAATCCTTCGAGTCCAACGGAAGGAGCTCGTAAGCTCTTTCAAAGTCTTGTGCACAGCGCTCAGCACACTCCTGGAAGGACAGACGGGGAAGTTCGGGGATATGACCATCGACAAAGGTCTGATCAATATAGGGCAGTCCGCCGAAATAGCACATCAGCTCAAAGTGCCACCAGGCACGGAAGAAGTACATCTGTCCGAGCAACAGGTCACGCTCCTCATCAGTGCCGATAAGTGAACCAATATTCTCAATTCCCTGGTTACACTTACGAATGCAGTACCAGGAATTTCTCCAAAGTGAACTTCTGTCACCATTCAGCCAGCACTGGCTGTTGGTGTACCAGTTACGATAGTTACCTAAGTCTACCTGATGGTCCATGTGTGCATAACCCTCGGGGTTGTGGACAGCGTCGTCACCGAAGTTCCATGCAGTACAATAATTGACCATCTCCTTACTGGGAATCAGACTGTAGATTTCCTCAACATATCCCTGGAAGTTGCGGAAATTCTTGAATGCCTCATCCTCACGTACGATAGAGTCAGGATCCTTGTCGAGCCAGTCGGTACAGGAAGTGAAGGATGCACCACCTGCCAAAAGCAGCAGAGAACCGCACAAAAGGGATTTGATGTTATTATAGTATTTCATAATAATATACGCGATTAAATATAAAGCTTAAATCCTAAGTTAAAACGTCTGACAGTCGGGTAAGCACCACCGCCACCGCTGAAACTACCGTTTCCTTCTCGGTCGTCAGGCATCTTGGTAATCATGAAGAGGTTGTTACCATTCAGATAAATCTTCAGACTGGAGAAACCTATTTTCTTAATCCAGCCCTTGGTCCAGGTATAGGCCACCTCCACGTTCTTCAGACGGAAATAGGAACCATCGTAAAGATATTGTGTACCGTCGTTGTAGGCAACCTGAGTTGTGAAGCGAGGTACGACAACATCACCACCATTGCTTATAGGATTCCACCAGGAACCATTATCATATACTGTAAGTAACTTATTGTTAAAAGAGGCAAGACCTACATCACGGGTAACACCTGTTACACCATAAAGCTGAGCGAAGCAGCTGAAGCCCTTCCACTCCCAACCGATGGTGGCATTATAAGTATGCTCCGGATTGCCAGTATAGCCGACTGGAGCCTGGTCGTATGTCTCGTCGACGACACCATCGGCATTGAAGTCCACGATGTAGTGGTCGCCAATCAACACCTGACCGTCATCCTTCTCACGCGCAGGCGTACTATATAACTCATCATAGGTCTTAATATAGCCATTGTCAATGAATGACACGTATTGTCCTTGAGAATAGCCCTGAGCACGACGATAAGACGGCAGCAATGCGGGGTCATCCTTTACCTTAATTTCGTTGTGTGCGTAGGTGTAGTTGGCATTGGCCCAGAAACGCATACCGTTCTTCAGCACCTTATTGAAACGAACTTCAACCTCGAAACCAGAGTTCTTCATTTCTCCCTTATTGATATCTGGTACGGTCTTTGCACCATAGTAAGAAGGTACTGAACGGTTACCACCGGAAACGAAGATGTCGTAGCGGTCGTCACGGAACCAGTCGAAGCTACCGGCGAACATACCACCGAGGAATGCATAGTCAAAACCAAGGTTTTTCTTTAATACTGTTGCCCACTTCAGGTCAGGAGCAGCAATCACAGACTCGCCATAGCCCTGGAAGGGACTCTGACCAGCGGTCAGTGTCATATTCACCTTATTGAGTACTGCCCACTGGTTCATATAAGCCCAACGAGCTCCGGCATTATCGTCACCGATTTGACCGATAGAACCACGAATCTTGAACATATCAACGATATGCTTGTCTCTCAGCTTTTTCATGAATTTCTCTTCTGAAACCATCCAGCCTGCAGCTCCTGAACAGAAGAATGCGAAGCGGTTGTCGGGAGAGAACTTCTGTGAACCGTTGTAAGCACCGTTGAACTCAGCGAAATACCTGCTCTTAAAATCGTAAGTAGTACGGAATACCCAGTCCTCACGACGATTCTCGAGTTCGGCATTACCTGCCTGGATACGACGCTTCCAGTTGCCCATCACTGATATGTTGTGCTCGCCGAACTGACGAGCCCAGAAGAGCTGGAGTGACATTTCCGTAGCACGATTAGTATAGTTGACGCTTCCTTCTTTAGTATCCCAGTCTACCTTTTCGTAGAAGTCGAAACCGGTATTGGTGAAAATCTGGGTCTCTGGACGGAGCACGCCCTCCTCGGGGAGCATATACATTCTCTTGGTTGTGTGGCCACCTTCTGCCTGGGTGATACCACGGCTACCCTCATTAAACTGGTTATCCCAGGAAATGGTACCACGTGCAACAAGGCCCTTCGTGATGAAATCGAGTTTCTGCTCAAGGGCAAAGTCAGTAAATACACGAGTGATGGTCTTCAGCTCATAACCTGACAATGCAACATTCATTGGAGAGTTAGCCATATTGGATACCAACGGATAGTAACCCCACGATAAATCAGAGAACTGAACGGGGAACACGTTGGGCGGCATACCGTATGCACCGGCCCAGTTCTGCTGCTGGAAGAACTCACCGTCATTATTATAATAATAACGTGGGGTCTTCTGCTGAGCATTGGAGCCTGCGAGGTTGACCTTGAACTGGGTGGTATTCGTAATCTGGAAGTCCAGATTTGAACGCACATTCAGACGATTGTATGTATAACCGCCTTCATAACCCTGGTGGTTGTCCCAGATGCGGGTCATATCACCTTCGTTCTGGTAGTCGAATGCTACGAAGTATTTCACATACTTAGTACCACCGGAAATATTCAGGTTGGTATTGTAGGAGAAAGCAGTTCTCTTGAACATCTCATCCTGCCAGTCAACGTTTGGATAACGCTCTGCCTGGCTATAGTCACCGAGGAAGTTGCCGTTAGCATCATAGTTTGGCTTGACAGTGTAATCCTGATTGCGGAAGTTATTGATGAAGGTCTGCGGACGATAATAGGCCCAAGAGGCTGAGCTGCCCAGGGCGAGCTCGTGTTCGATAGCTTCGTTACGAAACATGTAGCCATCATAAGAGTCGTACTTACGCGGAAGCTTTGACACAGCCTTCAATGTGGCGTTGAAGCCTACATCAATTCTGGCCTTACCTTCCTGACCACGTTTGGTGGTGATCAGAATAACACCGTTAGCACCTTCCACACCATAAACAGCAGTTGCAGATGCGTCCTTCAACACGGATACTGTTGCGACAGAGGAAATGTCAACAGACTTAATCTCACGCTTCACACCATCGACGAGGATCAGAGGCTGGGCATCTTGGTTCCAGGCAGCTGCACCACGGATGTAAATTTGTGGGTCCTCTTCACCTGGCTGGCCAGTAGTAGCGATGGTGGCGATACCAGGAAGGTTACCGGTCAGAGCAGCACTCACACTACCGATACCTGCGGCACGCTCCAACACTTCACCCGTGGTCTGGGTAATAGCACCCACCACAGAGGCCTTCTTCTGCTGACCGAAACCTACTACTACGACTTCTTCCAACTGGGTGTCGTCCATCAGCGTAACCTTGAAGTTGCGTTGCTTTCCGATTTTGATCTCCTTGGTGGTCATACCGACATAGGAAATCACCAGCACTGACTGCTCCGAAGGTACCTTCAGCTGGAAGTTACCGTCGAAATCAGTCACCGTACCCAGGGAAGTGTTTCCCTTTACTACAACCGAGGCGCCAATCAAAGGCTCCGCGGCATTGTCTGTGACTGAACCCGTAACAGTGACGCCGTTTTGGGCATGTAGCATCGAGCTGCATGCAAACAGCATCAGAATCGCGGGAAATGTCTGTCTAATCAATTGCTTTAGATTCTTCATTTTGACAGATTTTGATTCATGTTATTTTTATTTACGTTAGTTATTTCTCGTCATTTTCGGTGCAAAGATACACGTATTATTATGAATAACATAATTTAAATGTAACAAGCATTTTGTTTTTTGTAACAATCCTTAAGAATTCTTGCTTTTTAGCCGGTTTGTGTTACTTTAACAATAATTATCCCCAGGTCATAGACGGGGCTGATGGGAAACCATGCGGACGGCCTCCAGCTTGAACTGTGCTGTCTTGATGGTTCTGACACGTGTACCTTTTTATATTATAAGGACTCGTTCGGTTCTTCAATTGTTCGTACATATTGTTGTTATTTTTAGCCTTTACGATGTTTCTTTGATAAAAAAGGGGGGTGATTCACATCGGCCCCCTGATAATTTTACATACCAAAACTACTAACTCTTAGTAACTATTATAAGTCTTAACTTAAAAAATAAAGCGATTTGAAAAAGAATTTCTATTCTGGGTGCAAAGATATATATAATATTTATAGAATACTTTGTTGTATGTAACATGGTTTTTGCTTTTTGTATATAACTTATATATTTTTACAGTTTAAAAGTATTTTGTAACTTTAAGCAAAACGTTTTTGTTGCAAGGAAACGAAATAATTTCTACCTTTGCATTCGAAACGTTAAACTCCCAAATTGTACGATTATGAAAAAGTTATTAACCCTGTTTTTTTGCCTGTGTGCTCTTTGTGCGCACGCGCAGGATCCTAATTTTTACATCTTCCTGTGTTTCGGCCAGTCGAATATGGAGGGCGCTGCCCGTCCAGAGGCTGCCGATTTAGCTAGTCCCGGTTCGCGTTTTCTGTTAATGCCCGCCGTTGACTTTCCTGCTACCGACCAGCGTCCTGCCCGTAAGATGGGTGAATGGTGCGAGGCGTCGGCTCCCCTTTGTCGTCCGAACACTGGTCTGACTCCTGCCGACTGGTTTGGCCGTACGCTGGTGGCTTCATTGCCCGATAACATTAAGATTGGTGTTATCCATGTGGCTATTGGTGGAATTGATATCAAAGGTTTCCTGCCCGACAGCATCAAGGAATATGCCGAGAAAAAGTCACCGAGCTGGATGAAGGGCATGCTTGCCGCTTATGATAACAATCCCTACAAACGTCTGGTGGAATTGGCTAAGAAAGCCCAGAAGGATGGCGTCATCAAGGGTATCTTGATGCATCAGGGCGAGACCAATACCGGTGATCCGAAGTGGGCCGGTATGGTGAAGCAGGTGTACGAGAGCCTTTGTGGCGACCTGCAGTTGAAGCCCGAAGAGGTGAATCTCTATGTTGGAAACATCGTTCAGGCTGGCGGTAAGGGTGTCTGCATCGGTTGCAAGAAGCAGATTGATGAGCTGCCCCAGACCATCCACACTTGTCAGGTAATCTCTTCTGATGATTGCTCAAACGGTCCTGACCGCCTGCATTTTGATGCTGCAGGCTATCGTGAGCTGGGTTGCCGTTATGGTGAGGCTGTAGCTCGCCAGCTCGGTTTCGAGCCTAAGCGTCCGCAAAACATGCCTGTAGCTAAGAAGATTGTGGTGCCCGCCGATGCAGTAACCGTTGAGAACGCTATTCCCGGCAACGAATTCCCGAAGATTGACAAGGAGCGCCGTGCCTATTTCCGTATTCAGGCTCCTGAAGCTCGCAAGGTTATCGTTGATATTTGCAGTAAGAAGTATGACATGGAACCCGATGGTAAGGGTGGTTTCATGGCTGTTACCGATCCGCTGCCTGTTGGCTTCCACTATTATTTCATGAATATTGACGGCGTGAATTTCATCGATCCTGCCTCTGAAACCTACTTTGGATGCAACCGCGAGGCTGGTGGTCTCGAGGTACCCGAGGGTCCTGAAGGCGACTACTATCGTCCGCAGCAGGGCATTCCTCATGGTCAGGTACGCAGCATCTACTATTGGAGTGAGCACTCAACCAAGAACGGCCATCAGCCAACAGCCAATAGCCAACAGCCAGGCGAATGGCGTCATGCTTTGGTTTATACTCCTGCCGAATATGAAAAGGGTAAGAAGAAGTATCCTGTACTCTATCTTCAGCATGGCATGGGCGAGGGTGAGACCAGCTGGATGCTCCAGGGTAAGATGCAGCACATCATGGATAATGCCATTGCCAAGGGCGAGGCAGTGCCTATGATTGTGGTGATGGAGAGCGGCGACATCAAGGCTCCCTTCAATTTCGCTGGTGGCGGCTCGAACCAACAGGGACGCAGCGAGTATGGCGCTTCGTTCTATCCCGTACTGATTAACGACCTGATTCCTTATATTGATGCAAACTTCCGCACGAAGAGCGACCGCGAGCACCGTGCTATGGCCGGTCTGTCATGGGGTGGTCACCAAACGTTCGATGTTGTGCTCCAGAACCTTGATAAGTTCGCCTGGCTCGGTACTTTTAGTGGAGCGATATTCGGCCTCGACGTGAAGACTGCCTATAACGGTGTCTTTGCCAATGCCGACGAGTTCAACAAGAAGATTCACTACTTCTATATGAACTGGGGTACTGAAGACTTCATCAAGAGTCAGCCCATTGTCGACAGCCTTCGCGAGCTTGGCATCAAGGTCGACTCCTCTGTTTCCGAGGGCACAGGTCATGAGTTCCTCACTTGGCGTCGCGGACTCCACGAGTTCATCCCACACCTGTTTAAATAAGGAGTTAAAGAAGTAAAAGAAGTTAAAGAAGTTAACGAAGATAAGAAGAATCAAAAAAGGCCTCCCAAGCGGGAGGCTTTTTTATTTCCATTAGTCATCCGGATTACCCTTGTAGTGGAAGGGCTGGATGTTGGGATTGTCGCCCGTGTACAAATCGGGAACCTGATCCTTGATCAGTTTCTGGTTGTAGTCGCCACGTACGGCGCCTGTATTCATCAGCAGATCGGAATACTTGACGGTAGGGATGACGATGCCAAAGATGCCGACGCCCACGCGAACGCCCTCAGGATGGATGTTGTTGACGATGCGTGCTGTCTTCAGGAAGGTGTGCGGATAAATCTCCAATTTGTTCAGCTTCTTGTAGGTTTCCATCAGCTCTTTGTTGATCTCCGCACTGTCTGCATGGGTAAAGATGCGGCCGAGATTGCCGACGTAGTCGTCAATGATGTCGCTCTCAATGCTGTCGCTGGCCGCGATGCACTCCATGATGTTGTCCTCCATCTGCCAACGCATATAGCTGTCGGAAGGTCGTGTCAGGGCGGCAACGATTAAGAGAACAATGGCGACAACGGCACAGATAATGATTTTGCCGAGACAGCTTCCTGTAAACTGCTGGGCGGTACTTTGTTTTTTGTAGGTGTTGGGATTAAACTGGTCCATAATATGTTTTGTTTATTGATTATGCAATAGGTTCATAAACTCTTGGCGTGTTTTTGCCTGATTGAATGCACCACTGAACTCACTGGTTGTCGTGATGCTGTTCTGTTTCTCTACGCCACGCATCTGCATGCACATGTGGCGAGCTTCAACGACTACCATTACGCCAAGAGGGTGCAGGGTGTCCTGAATGCACTGTTTGATTTGCAGTGTCAGGCGTTCCTGGACTTGCAGGCGGTGGGCAAAGATGTCCACCACGCGGGCAATCTTCGAGAGCCCTGTGATATAGCCGTTGGGGATGTATGCCACATGAGCCTTGCCGTAGAAAGGCAACATATGGTGTTCGCAGAGTGAGAAGAAGTCGATGTCCTTCACAATGACCATCTGCGAGTAGTCTTCGCGGAAGAGTGCCTGGCGCAGCACCTCGTGGGCGTCCTGCGTGTATCCCTGTGTCAGAAACTGCATGGCTTTGGCCACGCGCATGGGGGTCTTCAACAGTCCCTCACGCTCGGGGTCTTCACCCAGCAGTTGCAGTGTCTGGCGGTAGTGGTCCGCCAATTCTTCCAGTCCTTCGCGATATTCTATTTGTTCTGCCATTTAGTCGTATACAGTTATTTTTCCTTTTACCACCACTGCTTCCGAAAAGCCCATCTTGCGCAGGCTGAGCAGCATCTGGTGTGCTTCCTCGTAAGTACGGTAGTTGCCTATGCGACATATCCAGCGTGGGGAGTAGAAATGCACGTAGACAGGGACCCCTGGGAAACTGCTCTTAATCTGGTTGCCTACGCTCTCAGCCTGTTGGCGGTCCTTGCGCGAGTTCCCTCCGGCAAAGGCCTGGACGCGGTAACCATTGATTTTGTATCCGCCCGTCATGATTTTCTTGGTGTTGTCGACGGGACTTTCCTCGGGCGTATCGCTCTGAGACGTCTGACTGGTGGCCTTCGGCGATTCTTTCGTCGTTGTGTTCGTCGATTTCGTCGCTGTTGTCGCAGTCGAATTGGTCGTGCTCGTTGGCGATGCTACGTTACCGAGTTTTGCTTCGTTCACCAACTGGTCGATTTCAGCACTCTCGTGGATGGTAATGGAACCCAGTCCGGTCTTCTGTTGCTGAATGCGCTGGGTAAACGACTGAGCATTTAAAGGTAAAAAAGTAAAAAGGTAAAACGGTAAAAGCACCAATACCTTTTTGATGATTTGATACTGTTTTGTTTCCATATGCCTTCCTTTTTTTACTCTTTTACTTTTTTACCATATTACATTTTCTTATTTCCAGGCGTCGATGATGCCCTTGAAGTCAGCACACTTCAGTGAAGCACCTCCGATGAGACCACCGTCGATGTCGGGCTTGGCGAACAGTTCCGGAGCGTTAGAAGCCTTGCACGAACCACCGTACAGGATGCTGGTGTCGTCGGCAACAGCCTGACCATACTTCTCGGCGATGATGCTGCGGATGTATGCATGGATTTCCTCAGCCTGCTCAGCAGTAGCGGTCTTGCCGGTACCGATGGCCCAGATGGGCTCGTAGGCGATGATGATCTTGCGGAAGTCCTCTTCGCTGAGGTTGAATACGCTACCCTCCAGCTCGGCCTTCACCACTTCGTTCTGCTTGTTGTCATCACGCTCGGCCAGTGTCTCTCCGATGCAGAAGATGACCTTCAGACCGTTCTTCAGGGCCAGCAGCACCTTCTCCTTCAGGATCTCGGGAGTCTCCTTGTAATATTCGCGACGCTCTGAGTGGCCCAGAATGACATATTGTGCACCCGTCGACTTCACCATCTCGGCGCTTACCTCACCCGTGAAGGCGCCCTTCTCCTTGTCAGCGCAGTTCTCAGCGCCCAGACCGACCAGTGCGGGGTCCAGCTCCTTGGCTACTGATGCCAGGTGGATAAAGGGAGTACAGATGACAACGTCGCAGTTGGGCTTGTCAGCCTTCAGTGCGTCGTTCAGTTCCTTGGCCAGGGCGATGCCCTCCTGCAGGTTCAGGTTCATTTTCCAGTTGCCTGCTACGATTTTCTTTCTCATTGTTGTGTTACTTTTTAATTGTTGATTCATATCGTTGTTAGATACTTTTTTTCTCTTCTTAATCCAGTGCGACCACATCCATAGTCTGTCGGCTACGACCAGCACCACCAATGGCAGCACGTACCACAGTATGATAATCAGCACCTTGCCCGGTATGGAGTCGGTGGGCTTTTGTCCCAGTGCCATGTGCTCCAGCCGTCCGTTCAGCACCTTGTCGTCAGGCAGACGGTTGTGGCTCCATTTGCGGATAATCTCACCGTCTTTCAGCAGCAGGAAGCCCGGATTGCTGCGTATGATGGTCTTCAGCGTCGTCTCGTCGGTCTGACAGTAGGGATATTCCGCTCCCGTCATCTCGCGCCACTGGCTGATACCCGTTGCTCCGCTGGCTGTCAGGCAGTAGAAGGGGTAGCCATATTCCGCTGCATAGTCGTACAGCTGGTTGATACGGTCCAGCTGGCTGTCGTCAGCCTGTTCCAAGTGTGGTGCCACCATCAGGAACGTGTACCCCTCGTTGAGCAGCATCGGTTCCGTGATGTCGTCGCCCTCTTCCATGCGCTCTACGAAGAAGTCGACGTATGGCGAGTCCTCGCCGTCCATCATCTTCTGCCAGCCTTCGCGCAGGTTCGTTCCCACGTGGTAGGGGCGGAAGTCGAAATAGGGCCGGTCGTAGAGCGACCACCCCGACACAGCCAGAATGAAGATGGCTGTGTAGTTGATGACGATCCACTGGTTGCTCTTCGACACGAAGCGCATCATGTCCAGCGGCCAGCGTGCGACGATGACGGCCATCACCAGCAGTACGACATTTTTCCAGAATGTCTGCCAGTTGGTCAGCACAATCGCATCGCCGAAGCACCCACAGTCGCTTACGGGGTTGGCCACTGCCAGCCATAGCGTCAGTGGGGTCATGACGAGCATGACCACAAGCACCAGCCTCGACACCAGTCTTCTGCGAATGGCGAACATCAGGCAGATGCCCAGTACGAATTCCAGTGCCGACAGTAGCACGCTTGCTCCCAGCGTCATGAAGTCGGGCAGCGCGTGGCCCAGGTGCATGGCCGTCAGGTAGTCGGCAATCTTATATTGTGTGCCCAGCGGGTCTACGGCCTTGACGAATCCCGACAGGATCAGTACCGTGGCCAGCACGAACCGGGCGATGTTTACTACTACTCTCCTCAACTCCTTCTCTCCTTACTCCTTCTCTCCTTACTCCTTCTCTCCTAACTTGATCGCTCCAAACACGGCATAGTTGATGATGTCCATGTAGTTGGCGTCGATACCCTCCGAGACCAGCGTCTCGCCACCCAGGTTCTCGATTTCCTTGATGCGCTCAATCTTCGTCAGAATGAAGTCGGTATACGAGCTGACCCTCATGCCTCGCCACGCCTCGTCGTAGTCGTGGTTCTTGCGTTTCATCAGCTCCAGGGCCTCGTTGGCATACTTGTCGTACAGCTTCATGGCCTCGTCGACGGTGATGTCCACTGTATCGCTGAATCCGTTGTATATCTGGATGAGGCCCACAATGCCGTAGTTGATGAGTGCGATGAACTCTGGTCTGATGCCTTCGCCCACCAGCGACTCCTTCTTGATTTCCAGCGAGCGTATGCGCTTAGCCTTGATAAACAGCTGGTCGGTCAGCGACGAGGGTCGCAGAATACGCCACGAAGCCCCGTAGTCGTGGAGCTTCTTCTCGAACAGCGTGCGGCATTCACCGATGGTCTGCTCAAACTGGCGGTTGGTCTTTTCTTCTTGCGGTGTCAATTTAATGTTCAATGTTCAATGTTCAATGTTCAAAGGTTCACCATGAACGATAGTCCGATAGTCCAATAGTGCATCTTCTTGTCTTTCTTATACACATACGGATCCATGTCGTAGGCTACGTTCGACACTTCTCTGTTGGCGACCAGTGTATAAGCATCCTGCGTCAGTCCTTGTCTCAGGAAGTTGAGCGGATTGTAGGTCAGCGTGTAGGTCTTCTCCGAGTAGTCGTAGTCGCAGAACACCTTCCATGCGAAGTTCGACTTATAGCGGTAGGTCAGCGAGATGCCAGTGCCCCACGATGTGGCGCTGGCAGCACCCAGTGTCAAGTAGTCCCAGTCGGCAGTGTATTTCTCACCCGTGCTGACGGGGTTCTCTAAGCCCAGATAGGTCACGTCGCCTTTCTCGATAATCATACCGTAGTCGATGTCCTTGACGTTACCCTCTGCGTGGCCGTCGATATCCATTTCCTGCATGAACGAGCGTCCGATGAGTGCCTTGGTGCCTAATGCCAGGCGCTTTGTCAGCGGGATGTTGACATAGAGTCCTACGCTGGCTGTCAGCTCTGTCAGGTGGTCACTCTTGACGATACCATTCAATTCAGTGATAGGTGCGCCTCCCTGATTGATGATGTCCGTTGTCAAGGGCTGTCCGGGATAATTAGAGTTCTTGTATATTTCGCTGATTGAAGCTTCGGGGTCGGTCCATACGTAGTTGGCATCCTCGGCAGAGATGTCGGCATATTTACCGAACGACTTGGCCGACATGGCTCTCACGCGGAAGCGTCCGCCGATACCGATGTATTTGTTGAAGAAGTAGGCACCCTCGGCATCCACCACCGTAGCAGCACGGAAGTCAATGGTCTCATTGAACTCGGAGTTGCCTTTCAGTAACGCGGCATCTTCTTCTGAAATGCCATGCAGTTCCTTGTCCTGCAGGTCGTCCAGCGTGTTGATGTCCAGGTCCTTGCCGCCCAGTCCGAGACCCATCGAGATGCTGAAGAACGAGGGATTATCCAAGTCCACCTCCAGGTCGTTGCGCAACAGACCCTTGCCCTTGAACATCAGGTCGCACAGGGCATAGCCCAGCTCCGTCGACATGATACCGATACCGGCTCCCGACATGATGTCGCTCACCCAGTGGCGGTTGTTCAGCACGCGCATCACACCCGTGGCCGTAGCCACACCGTAGCCGGCTATCGAGAACCAGGGCGAACGGGTCAGACCGTACTCCTTGTGCAGCAGCGTGGCACCGACGAACGACGTTGCCGTGTGTCCCGAGGGCCACGAGTTGGCTGACGAGCCGTCGGGGCGCATCTCCTTGGCAGTATACTTGATGCCGTTTACGAGTGCAGCCATGATGGCATACGACATACCGGCGCTGGCCAGCAGTCTAGGCCAGTCGCTACGTCCCTCGTATCCGCCCAGCTTCAGACCGACGGTCATCACCGGACCGAAATACTGTGTATAATCGTCAATGCTGGTCTTGAAGTCAGTCAGCAGCTGTGTATTCTTCTTGCCGTCCTTGTTGTTCTGTGCAAACATCGCCTTGTCGCCCTTGATGGCTATACCGGCCACAAACAGGGGCACGCCCACGAACGTCAGCTCGTCCATGAACTTGTAAGGCTTCGTGCCCGGATTGGTCTTCGACTTGAAGAAATCGAAGTCGGGCTTCCATCCGTCGGCACTGGCGTAACTCGTGGCCTTCATCTCCATTCGGCCAAAGGGATTTGCCTTGTGTGTGGTGACGGGCACCAGCTCTGCCTTCATCTCAGGCACGGTGAGTGTCAGCGGCTCCATGTCGCTGTTGTTGTCAGCGCTGGCCGTTACTGCCATGCAGACAAGTGTGAGAGCTAGTAATAGTTTTGTTTTCATACGTTCCTTATTAATAAATAATAGTATTTTGGGTGCAAAGATAGTGAAAAAAAATTAAATATGCCCACATAACGCTATTTTTTTTGTACTTTTGTGCCCACAATTCTTGATACAACGCAAATGAAACTCTATTCCGACGCAGCATTAGCGAAGATTTTAGACAAGGATATCTTCCACCAGATTAGTCGTGTAGCCGACCGTCTGGGGGTGGAATGCTACGTCGTGGGAGGCTATGTGCGCGACATCTTCCTCGAGCGTCCCTCCGACGATATCGATGTTGTCGTCGTGGGTAGCGGTATTTCGGTGGCTAAGGAACTGAAGCGCGAGCTGGGTCGTCGTGCCCACCTCTCCGTGTTCAAGAATTTCGGTACGGCGCAAGTTAAAATAATTGAGAATGGAGAATTCTCAACTCTCAATTCTCAAATCGAAGTCGAGTTTGTGGGTGCGAGAAAGGAGAGCTACAGCCACGACTCACGCAAGCCCATTGTCGAGGATGGTACCCTCGAGGACGACCAGAATCGCCGCGACTTCACCATCAATGCGATGGCTATCTGTCTGAACAGCAGTCGTTTCGGTGAACTCGTCGACCCCTTCAACGGCATTGCCGACCTCGAGGACGGTATCATCGCCACGCCCCTCGACCCTGAGGTGACGTTCTCCGACGATCCCCTGCGCATGATGCGCTGCATCCGTTTCGCTACCCAGCTGAACTTCCAGATCGAGGAGGAGACCTTCGCGGGTCTTCAGCGCATGGCCTCGCGCATAAAAATTGTCAGTGGCGAGCGCATCGCCGTCGAGCTCAACAAAATCATGCTCTCGCCGCATCCCAGCATCGGTTTCGAATACCTGCAGCGCTCGGGGCTCCTGCAGATTATCCTGCCTGAAGTCGCCGCCCTCGACATCGTCGAGCGTCGCGACGGCCGCGCACATAAGAACAACTTCTACCACTCCCTCGAAGTGCTTGAGAACGTTTGTAAAAATGTGGAATGTGGAATGTGGAATGAGGAATGGTCGCCTACGGCGATGAAAAATGATGAATTAGGAATTAATTCTTCATTGGAAAATTCTTCATCGCAGCAAAGCGAGAATCATTCAACACTCAACATTCAACATTCAACACTGTGGCTCCGCTGGGCCGCTCTGCTGCACGACATCGGCAAGACCAAGTCGAAGCGTTGGGAGCCTGGGGTGGGGTGGACCTTCCACAACCATAATAACATCGGGGCCAAGATGGTGCCCCAGATTTTCCGTCGCCTGAAGCTCCCCATGGGTGCTGAGATGCGCCAGGTGCAGCTGCTCGTCGATCTCCACATGCGCCCGCAGGTCATTGCCGACAGCGAGGTTACCGACTCCGCCGTGCGCCGCCTGCTGAACGATGCCGGCGACTACATCGACGACCTCATGGTGCTCTGCGAGGCCGATATCACGTCGAAGAACGAGGTCAAGAAGCGCCTGTTCCTCGAGAATTTCCGCATGGTACGTGAAAAACTCGCCGACCTCGTCGAGAAAGACTACAAACGTCTGCTTCAGCCCGTCATCGACGGCAACGAGATTATGCAGATGTTCCACCTGCAGCCCTCGCGCGAGGTGGGAGTGCTGAAGCAGTATCTGAAAGATGCCGTCCTCGACAACCGTGTCGAGAACGAGCGCGAACCCCTCATGCAACTGTTGATGGAGAAAGCCCGCCAGATGGGCCTTACGCCCTGATTTCCCTTACGATTTTTCCGTACAGCGCCAGCCGCTGTCACAGCCTCATGCCCAGCGAGAAACGTGCCCAGGCGTCGAAGAGGTTCACCTTGCACGCTTCCTTGGTGTAGTTGAAGTTGTTGAATTGCGCCTGCAGACCGACGAACCAGTCCTTCCAGTTGTAGGCAATACCCACGCGCAGGTCGACGTTCAGTTTCAGCATGCTGTATGTCACGTCCTCTACATCACCCCACAGGTCCAGGTCGCCGTACCATTTCTCGACGTCCGTAAGGTCCATCTCCAGGGGCTTCTGCTCCTTTCCGTTTGCCCACGTGTGCGTCTCGGGGTTCCATTCGCCGTAGTCGTCGACCTCTTCAGGCGAACCGAAGAAATCGTAGTTCGACTTGTATTTATACACCTTCACGCGGTTATACACGCTGATGGTCGGCATGGCCATTGCGTTCACCACGAAACCGCGGAACGGCACCCAGTTGTAGCCGTAGCCCACACCGATGTTGGCCTGGTGCAGCTTGATGCGGTTCACGTTGTTGCCGAAGAATATGAACAGTTTGTTGGCCTTGTCGGAGAAGTCGAACGACGACTGATACCACGTGGCACCCACCAGGAACGAGCCTGCCGAGCGGCGCTGGATGACCGACTGGTTGTAGGCGGCAGCCTGCGAATAGCGCCGTCCGTTGAACACGTAGTATCCGTTCACATACACCGAACGGATCCATACCGGCTCTGCTATTTTGCCTGACGAATGGTCCTCGAACGTCACCTCGTCGCCCTGGATGATTTCCGTCGAATAGTCCGTTTCATCGGTATTAAACCGCCTCAGACGGAAGTTGAAGCCGTACTTCGCACCCGTGCTGCTGATCGAGAATTGGCGGCCCGATTTCTTGGTGATGGGGAACGAGTAGGAGATGCCCGTACCGCGATAGCCCACCCAGAACCCGATGGACGTCGCTGTAGGGGGCGCAAAATGCAGGTCCCAGTCCATGTGGTCGCCCGTGCCGGGTTCTGTCATGCTGTTTTCGTACGTCACGTCCACCAGACTCGCCCTGCTGCGCAGCATCACGCGCCAGGGTTTCGCGGGAACCTCGATGTATGCGGGGTCCACCTTCTTGCGTGCCTTCGCGTCCAGGTATGCCTGCACCTGCTTGAGCCGTCCCATCAGCGTCTTCGTGCTGTCCTTCGCCTCTGCACGGGTCTCTGTACGCACGCTGTCCGTTGCCGTCGCGTCCTGTGCGGCCACCTTCACCGGCCACAGCAGCCCCGCCGTCATCATGCTCAGCAAGAGCAATACTCTCTCTCTCCTACAGTAATTCATATTTCCCTTTTTATTGATTTTTCAGCGCGAAGCTGACTGTACGCGCAGCTGTTCGCCGGCATCGAGGGCTGCCTTGATGTCCTTGGCACCGCTCGTCACCTTGCAGCGGCTGATGTCGTCGCCCTCGACGGCCTCAATCTTCACCTTGCCAATCTTTGACTTCGCCTCGCGACCGGCAATCTTCTTCACCTGGTAGACATTCATCGACAGACCTTCGAAGGCACCCTCGCTGCTGCCCAGGTCGATGTACAGTTCCTTCTGCTTGTCCTTCTTGGCGGCACCACTCTCAATGACGTTAGCCTGAATCGGACGGTACTTGTTGAGGTAGTTGCTGACGTGAGTCGACAGATGTGCGATGGCATCCAGGATGGCCTTGTCGGAAGTGCTGAACTGCGAGTTGCCCGAGCCCCATCCGCCCACGGTGGGATTGTCGATGACCTCGCCGCTCTTGGCATCCTTCAGGGTCAGCACGGCCTCGACGGCACCCTTGTACCAGGTGGTCACATGCTCCTTGCCGTCCTTGTCCTTCAGGGTTTGGCTGTCCGACGTCGCCTGGATGTTGGTAATCAGGGCGTCGACCACGATATTGCCTTCCTCGACGACATCCCCCACCTTCAGCAGACCGTTGTTATAGTTGAAACGGTATGCGCTGGACAGGCCCTTGATGATGGCGCTCTTCACGTCCTCCTCATACTTGGTGGCCTCGACCGACACCTTGCCGGTCAGCGCACCGCTGATGATTTTGCCCACAGCCTCGTCAGCCGACATCTTCTCGTCGTGGTGGGCATATTGCACGTTACCCAGCGTGATATTGTACTTCCGGTTCCTGTCCTTCTGGGCATCTTGGGCCCAAACGAACATCGTGCAGCAAAGGACGGCTGCCAGCGTCATAATCACTTTTTTCATATTCATTATCAGTCGTTATACGTTTTCTGCCTGCAAAGTTACGAATAAGCGAGCGAAAATGCAAAATAAAAGCACAAAAAAAATTCGGACTGACCGTCACGTCAGCCCGAATTCTTTCATTCTTTCTTCTTTTGTCTACGGAGTTTTAGGAGTTTGGGGAGTTTTTTCTCCTTTGGCTCCTTGGCTCCGTAGAATATCAGAATGGACCGTAGCCCATGCAGCTCGTTGTTCCCAGCGCGGTCAGCGCTGCGGTCAGCGCCGCAATCGCTATGCGAATCACCGTCTCCCAAAAATTGTTCTTTTTCATAAGCTTTTAATGTTTAATTCAATTTTCTGAAGTTAACGCTTCGCTCGAAGTTATCGAAGTTAACGAAGTTAACGACGTTAGTTCTTGCGATTGATTGTTACCTCTTTTTCAGCTTTCGTTTCTATTGTCGTTATTGCGACGCCACACTCATACCTTCAGGTGTGAGAACTTCGAGCGAAGCGATAACTTCGCTAACTTCGTTAACTTCAAGCTAAAAAGGTGTTGGCCCGGAGGCCAAACCTTTTTAAACTACGCTCCCTCAAATCCGCTCGGATCGTCGCCACCGCTGGTGTTCTTGACGAACTGCTTGGTGGCCACCTCACTGGACTGGCCGTCCTTGATGGCGATGGCCTTCAGGGTGACCGACGAGCTCACGGTGAGAGGCTCGGTGTACAGCGTGCTGCTGGCCGTAGGTGTCGAGCCGTCGGTGGTGTAGCGAATCTCAGCGCCGTCAGGACCGCTCATGGTCACCTGCGTCGACGTGGTGAATGCACCCTCACCGCCAATGGTCGGAGCTGCTACGCCAGTGGTGATGCTGCCCGTGCCACTGCCTGAACCACTGCCACTTCCTTCACCGCTGCCGGAACCCGAACCGCTACCACTGTTTTGGTTTTGGTTTTCGTTTTCGTTACCAGTGTCCTCAGGATCCTCCACCTCTGCGTCGTCCGTCGAGGTCACGCGCTTCACCTCCTTGCCGTCGCGGTCGTAGCAGGTAATCTGCACGGCGGTGTTCTTCAGCTCGTCCTTCAGGTCTACGTCGGGGGTGAAGATGATGCGGCGGCTGGTAATCAGGCTCGACTTCACGTCCTCGACCTTCTCCACCGACTTCGAGCGCAGTCCGAAGCGCATGGTACCCAGTCCGGGCAGTGCTACCGAGTGGCCCTCGGTGGCCCACGCCTTGATCACCTCGCCGGCAGCGTCCCAGCATGCCTGCATCACGCCCTGACTGACGCCCGAGCGCAGGGCAGCCTCCTTGATGA
>JAEEVW010000020.1 GCA_016291085.1 Prevotella sp. | reverse complement strand
GGCTCGTCACATCCTGGGGCTGGAGAAGGTCCCAAGGGTTGGGCTGTTCGCCCATTAAAGTGGCACGCGAGCTGGGTTCAGAACGTCGTGAGACAGTTCGGTCTCTATCTATCGTGGGCGCAGGAGTTTTGCGTGGTGCTGCCACTAGTACGAGAGGACCGTGGTGGACAGACCTCCGGTTTGCCGGTTGTGCCGCCAGGTGCACCGCCGGGTATCCGCGTCTGGTATGGATAAGCGCTGAAAGCATCTAAGTGCGAAGCCTTCCGCAAGATGAGAACTCCATGAGGGTCGTCCGAGACGAGGACGTTGATAGGGTGCAGGTGTAAAGACGGCGACGTCAAAGCCGAGCACTACTAATTGCCCGAACGCTTTCGCAGCTCAGCAGTGAACTGCTGAGAACATAACGAAGTCATACTGTCAGGTGTTGGTATTGAGTCCAATCGAGGTTTTGCTTGTGAAGATTGTCACCTTATACTGGTAGTACTAGTGATACTAGTCGTACTAGATCGATTTATCAGGTGGTTATTGCGGCGGGGTCCCACCTCTTCCCATTCCGAACAGAGAAGTTAAGCCCGCCTGCGCCGATGGTACTGCAATGCAATGCGGGAGAGTAGGAGGCCGCCACTTTTTTCAAGGAATAGTCCTGTAGTCGTAAGATTATGGGACTATTTTTTTGTTATATTCTTGTTTTTTCGTAACTTTGCAAGAATTCTCAGCTTTTCTTTGTATAAAGGCAGTCTGAGGGATTGAAGAAAAACAGGGTTACGAATTGGAGACCGTACTCAATTCCACATTCTGCTATAAACTGCATCAAAGAACACCCGATAATAAGCCAGCAACCGTACTATGACTCATCATCGGGTGCAAAGGTACATAATTTCTTCGAACTGAACAAATCATGGATCAACTTTTTCTTTTGAGCTTGCTCAACGCTCTTGAACTGATTGCGGCATTTTGTGTGGCACTTGCCAGAAAAGTGCGTATTAGGCTACGTCCTTCTACTCTCCGACAGTGTGGATATTCTTTAGTGATTGTCACTATATTCCTTAGCAATGAGTATTGAACGATTGAGTTTGTCAATAAATCACTGCTTATCTTGTGACAGCAGTATAGGTATATCCCTTGCCATAACGTGCAGTCAATCTTTGCGACAGTGTCGCAAGAATTTTGCTGCCATAAGCAGAATACTGCTTGTAGCCCATATCCTCATTGATATAATGGCCTATATGCCAGAACATCAAATCAGAATGCTTGTTCACATACACGACAACCTCTTGCCGGGCATTGTCAATAATGTCGGATACACCCTTATAAAGGCTGTCACTTACCTGCTCAATTGCTTTCGTTTCTACTATTTCGTTTGCCATATCTCATTTCGTTTGCAAAGTTACTGATTTTCTAAGACAATCAAAAATACTACTCCCTTAATTAAATTTGTTATTAGAAATATCCAAGTAATTGTGTTTCTGATTCTCCTATAGTTTGAGTATCAAGAATATTATTCAATTCTTTCTTAGAGAGTAAACATACGTTTCTAATACTTTCCATGGAAACACCTTTATATACTCTCTCAAACTCTCCTTTTACATAACCATGGAACTCTCCATCATCGATATCACCATCAATATCAAAATCTTCACCAATATCTCTCATTAATAATGTTTGTTCATAGTCCGTTTTTGTTATTACTATACATCCGCTGGGGAAAAGCTTAAGAGTATTGGCTTTAATTCTCCACTCTCTAAGCCACGTATAATCGCTAACTTTGGGCTTGTACTCTACGCAACGCCAATAAAGACATTGGGACAGTTTTCCAAAATCATCATTCGTCCCATAGATAACAGGTCTGCATCCTAAATCAAATAGAATGTCCTTTTTTATTCCTACTCCATATGGTGCAAACATCGGTTCTGGGTAACGATCAAAGATTTGAAACATGTTATATAAAGCAGTCAATGGCGCTTCTGTAAAACAAATATAACCATTCCTTTTTATATCTTTTAGCTCACCATCTGCAAGAATTCTCAATAAAGTCTCAAATGCTTTACTACCTCTTGTAAAATGAAAAAGATAATCAGAGATATCTTCCCTTGCTGCAAGTATGGCTTTCAATGTAGAGTTAACCATCTTATAATTCAAATAGTTTTGTCCATTATTCATAGCCTTGTACTCGTTTTGTCAAAACATAGCTATCATTATCTTTGTAGGGTTTATACTTTTCACATCGTACAGTTCCATTTATAAAAGGTCCTAATTCTTCTAAGCCACCAGCACTTATCACACACTCGCCCTGCTTGTTAATATAAAAATCTCCTCCAATACCTATTTCATGAACTAAAGCCAACCCTTCTGAAAAATCATTTGCCCAGTCAAATCGTGGTTTAATGATTAACTCCATTTTTTCATTTATATATCCATATTTTCCTCCAATACAGACACAAGCCATTCCTTCAGCAAATTGTCTGGCATGTCTTAACACAGGTGGACAAAGAATTTTTCCTTCAAGATCTTTATATCCAAACAATTTCCCTTCTTTAAAACATAATGGTGGCTCCAATTCTTTAATTTTCTTACAATAATCTATGTTATTACTATTTATTAATTTGATCTTGGCAATAGCTTTTTCCAATTCTATTTTATTGGGAAAAACACATGGAATTATTTCGTTCAAATATATATCGACACAGCCAAAACTTTGCCCCTTTTGGACTATTGCCACACCATTATCAAAATCGTAAGCCCAGTCATATTTTGAAGGTATTTCTATTTCTTTTAAACCATTTTTTACAAACACACACCCTTTAGTATTGATGTATCCAAAATCAACGTCATATCGTACTTTTGCTCTACCTTTTTTAAATTCATGTATTTCATTATATTTGCATTCTATTACTTCTACTCCATTTACATCGATAAAACCATATCCTCTGGATAAGTCATAGACAGGTAGTAGACCATCACGAAATGTATTTCCCATATGATTGTATTTCTTTCCATTTCTTGATAGTGAACTATCTAACCACCATCGATTATCCTTCATGCGAAAGCTATAAAATGTTCCATCAGCCTTCACTAATCCTATTGGAGAATCATCAGCATAATAGCTTTTTAAAACTCTAATCCATCCATTAACAATTTTTTCCATAAAATAATTACAATCCTCGTCATCCTCTTCCTTGTTTATTTCAAAAATGGAAAAAAGTTCTTTTTGGTTCCTTATGTCAATTAATTTGAGTCCATGATCCACTATGGCAATATTACCATCGCAATCATCTATATACATATAATGTGCAGGAATAAGTTCTTTTCCATCATAATCTAATAATCCACATTTGTGATTATCAATTACAAAAATATAATCTCCATCCATTTTTGCATCACAAATATATGTAAATTTTGGTTCATATAATATATTTCCATTTATATCACAGATGCCATACAATTGATGTTTCCAATCTCCTCCATTAGAAACATGTTTGTAACATATAACAACATTACCAATCAAGCCACATAGTTGATATTGCGTCTCAATCACACTCCCGTCTTCCCAAATAATACTATTTGATTCTATTCTTATCTTTTTTTGTTCAGTTATTACATTGTCAAAATCATCATTGTTTTCAACAATAGGAATAGGAGGGAAAACGCTTGTGTTCACTTTTTCTGTTTTAAAATCCCTCTCATAGGGAAAAGCACTTTTCCTGATTTTAGCATCATAATCCATATCATAAGGGTATGTATGTCCTTCTGCATCAATCAATAATGTCTTTCCATTTTCTTTTGCAACAGCTAATTCACCTTGACTCCAAAGAAAAGCATCTAATTCCGGAATATATTTTGAAGTATATATCATTTCATAGTTTAGTATTTTCATAGAGCCTTTACCAGCATCATAAACAGCATAAGAGTTGACTCTTAAAGTTTCTCTCCACCTATATACTTCACGTATTTTGCTCA
The DNA here is from genome assembly GCA_016291085.1 of Prevotella sp. Classification (GTDB taxonomy): domain Bacteria; phylum Bacteroidota; class Bacteroidia; order Bacteroidales; family Bacteroidaceae; genus Prevotella. The sequence goes on along the minus strand of JAEEVW010000020.1, from coordinate 54,198 downwards.
AAGTGAATATAAAAATATCTTTAGAATGACTAAAATTTAAAGAAACCATAGTTTTTGCGCTTTTAACTAACTATTATTATGTTTTTTCACCTTCTTATTTTGACGAAACCAATAACTCCCTCACATCCACATCAAGGTGGTGTGCAATCTCATAGAGCTGTTCCACGGATGGCTGCACTTTGTTTGTCATCCATCGCGATACTGTACCAATGTTACGGCCCATTTGTTCAGAAAGCCATGTTCCTGTTTTTTCTTTCTCTGCCAGTACAATCTTTAGTCTATTATAATGTTGTCTATCCATATCGTTTTTAGTTACTCATTGCCTAACATTAGGCGTTTCGTGTGCAAATTTAATAAATTAGTTGCAAAGTAACAAACTTATTAGCATTTATGTTGCAAAAATAGTACAAATGCCACTATAGGGGGTAGCCTAACACCCCCTGCTTGCAGGGAGTGCCACAATTGTGGTAGCCTAATCCCACCCATGCGGATTGATGCCACTATAGGGGTAGCCTACTACCCCGTTATGGGCTCAATGCCGTAATGGGAGTTGCCGCACACCAAGGTTGAGCAAGCTCATCGGACAAGTAGGCTTGTTACACAAGGATTTTCTTGTCTGTGTTAAAAACCGAGAACAATTTTTCCGCGCAGTATAATTTATTTGTTTTGATATACCTTTGCCGCCAGATTTTACAAAAAACTAAATTAGACTATGGAGGTTATATCAATTGAGCGCAGTACCTACGAGGAACTGCTGACGAGTTTTAACAACTTCGCCTCACAAATGAAGGCAATGGCTAGTAGAGGTACAGACAAGCGGCTTGGCGAGTGGCTCGACAACCAGGACGTATGTCAGATACTGAACATTAGCCCAAGAACATTGCAGACGCTCCGCCAAAACGGGACGTTGGCTTATTCCCAGATTGAGCATAAGACTTACTATAAGCCTGAAGATGTAGAACGTATTATCCCACTTGTAGAGGACAGGAAGAAAGATGCTCATTCGTATGGATGTCATCAATGGAAAGGAGGTGGTATATGAATGAACTGATTATGCCGCATAATGCTGGTGTGATGCGAGTGCTGGAGAGCATGAAGGAGGTACTAGCATTGTACAAGAATGTCACTGGCAACTATCGTCCATTGCTTGATGGTGAACGATACCTGACAGATAGGGAGGTTGCTGAGATTCTAAAGGTTAGCCGAAGAACGCTACAAAAATATCGCAATGATGGCGTGCTACCTTACATTCTATTAGGCGGGAAAGTGCTGTATCGTGAGAGTGATCTGGAGAAGGTCTTGGAATCATGCTATCATCCGGCACGTTAACAAGAGGGAAAAAGAGAAAGCCCCATAAGTCCACAGTATGAAAAATAACGCAGAAAGGCGAAAGACAGACTATCGCTAATCATTCGTCTTTCTGCTTTGAAGTTTTTGAGTCCCAGCGATTATGCAGTCTTGATGTCCTTGAATGATGCATTGAGCTTGTCGCCCAGCATCGTCAGGTCGTTGTTGAGTTTTTGACTTGTTATCTTCGCATAAATCTGAGTTGTGACGATATTCGTATGTCCCAATACACGACTCACGCTCTCAATGGGCATACCCTTTGAAAGCGCCAATGTTGCGAATGAATGCCTGCCACAATGGAATGATATCTGCTTCTCTATTCCACAGGCTTCCATCACCTTCTTCAGTTTCTTGCACATTGACCAGTAGTTCATCTTGCCGAACACCAGTTTGTTTTCCTGTAAGTGCTTGTAACGGTCGATAATCTGTAAAGGTACATCCATCAGCTTCACCAGGAAGGGGATGTTGGTCTTATGACGCTTGCTGATGATCCACTTGTCACCGTTGATGTCCACGATGTTGTCCGTCGTAAGGTTCTTCACGTCGATGAACGAGAGAGCGGTGAAGCACACGAATACAAAAATGTCACGCACGAAGGCCAAATTGTCGTCCTCGAACTCATGGGTTACGACTGCCTTTAGTTCTTCTTCGGTCAAGAACTCCCTTTCCTTGCAGTTGGGACTGATATGGAACTGAGCAAATGGGTTACGAGGAATCTTGCCATTATAGTGTGCCCTCAATACGACACCCTTCAGCCACATGCAACGTTGCCAGATTGTGGCATTGGCCAGTCCTCGGTCTGTGCTGAGATAGGCAGAAAAGTCCTTGATGAACTCTGGAGTCAGTTCTAACATTGACATGTCCGTCCGACGATAATGAGATTGGATAAACTCAGCCACATCCTTTCGTGAGCGCTCCATGGCCCATAAGGTGCTGGCAACCCTGTCCTTTCCAATACGCTTTTTCTGGTTGGCAATGTCCTTGTCGAAAGCACTCAGCAGAGTCTCGTACTCACTGCCAAAGCCCTGATAGGAGTTGCGTACCATCTCAGCCGTTACGAAAGCCTCGCGGTCTGACAAGTGCTGATAGTGCTTGATAATCTGCGCCTTGATGTTATCCAACTCACGGTTAATCTGCAAAGCTTCCTTGCTACGACCCTTGGCACAGTTGCCCTTTACGTCCCATAGTTCAAGCGGGATGGACTTCTTACAACTGAACTGGCTCTGGGTGCCGTTAATCGTCACACGTCCCATCACAGGCACCACACCGTTCTTCTCCTTACTCTTGTTCACATAGAACAGAATGTTGAATGTACTTCTCATGTTTCTTACTCCTTTTTAATTTTTGGCTGCAAAACTACTGTCTTTTGGGTTATCCATCGCTATGCAAAATGTAGCAGTTTGCGGAATAAGAAACTGGCGGTGAAAGGTGCACCATTCTTCACCATTTTGCGTGATAACTTTACTCGGCTCCAAGGACATAAATTGGGTTACGAATAAGAAACCTAACTCCTTCACCAATCCTCCCCAATTTGCTTTTAGTCCCTATTTGAACTTCCTCATTCTGCCCCGTCTTGCCTCTATTTTTGGCCGAATTGCGTTAATCTTCTAAAATCGCTTCGCTTTTACAACCTTTTTTTGTAACTTTGCGACAAAAAGTGGCAAAGTATGAAGAGGATACTGTTAATAATCTTGTGTGTTGTTGTAGTTGGACTCACAGCTCTGACTATGACGAAACCAGAGAGGTCTGAACATTATGATGCCGTGAAAATCGCCGTAGCAAATGTAGTAGACCGCGAATTGCATGAGAATCCGCAGACTGTTGACTTTGCTACGATGGGTACGATGTCTGCATTGAATATGTTTGATGACTATTTGTCGAAGAATCTATTCGTGCAAGATCATACTATTTATACTGTAGGTGTGCTGATGTATCAAGAAATGTTTCTTCCCATCTCTATCGGTGTATTAGGGCAGGTTCATCTGACAGTCAGTGAAGATGATTTGAAAAAGGCGTTGAAGATGCCTGAGATAAAGGAAATGATGAAATCAGAGAGTATAGAAGAAGCAGTGAAATTATATATGAAAAAAAAATAGTAATATGATAAGAACGATGATGAAGAAATTATTTTCACTTTGTTTTTTAGCAATGTTGGGTATTGGATATGTTCCTGCTCAAGATTTAGATTTAAGCGATATTACGAAAGGGAATTTTCGTGGTGAGTCGATGGCTGCAGTGAAGCCCTTAAGTGACGGAGAATCGTATGCCCAGCTGAGTAGTGACGGACAGCGTATCGAGCAGTACTCTTTTAAGACGGGTAAACAGATTGGTGTGCTGTTTGATGCAAAAGCTGCTAAGGGTGCGACGATAGACGAGATAGAGAATTATATAATTAGTCCTGATGGTCAGCGGCTGCTTATCCAAACTCAGTCTAAGCGTATCTATCGTCATTCGTTTACTGCTAACTATTACATCTATACTGTGCGTAACAATCGTTTGGTCCCGTTGTCAGAGAATGGTCCCCAGCAAACCCCTTTGTTCTCGCCAGACGGGCTTCAGATAGCTTTTGTGAGGGGTAATAACATATTTATAGTCAAACTGTTATATGATAACGCAGAAGTACAGATTACAAAGGACGGCAAGCGTAACGAAGTTATTAACGGCATCCCTGATTGGGTGAACGAAGAGGAATTTGGATTAGCCCGTTCGATGGTGTTTACAGCTGACAGCAAACAGTTGGTATGGGTTCGTTACGACGAAAAGGTCGTAAAGGAATTCTCTATGCCACTGTTCAAGGGTTTGAACCCTGAGCGTCAAGAATACGCTGATTATCCAGGTGCCTACACCTATAAATACCCGATTGCTGGTGAAGAGAATTCAAGGGTTACAGTTTGGAGTTTTGATATCAGTAGTCGTCAGACCCGTCAGTTACAGTTACCACTTGGTGCTGACGACTATGTGCCTCGTTTGAAGATGACCAATCAGCCCCAGCAAGTAGCTGTTTACACATTGAACCGTCATCAGGATTGTCTGCGTATCTTTATGTGCAATCCTTTGTCGACAGTCTGCAAGCAGGTCATTGAGGAAAAGGTCAGTAAGTACGTGAGAGAAGAAGCCATGAATGGTATTCAGATTACGGACCGTCATATTCTTGTTCCCAGCGACCGCTCAGGTTGGATGCATCTGTATCTCTACAACCAGAATGGCCAGTTGTTACGTCAGGTGGACAATGGCGATTATGAGGTCAGCGATGTCTATGGCTATGACGAACAGACAGGCAATGTCTACTATGCCTCCCACGAAAATGGTGCTACCGACCAGCGTGTGTGGGTGTCGCATAAAGATGGAAAACGTGAGTGTCTGACACCCAAGGCAGGTTGGAATACGGCAATCTTTAGTAAAGACTTCAAGTATTTCATCCACACATGGAGCAATATTAATACCCCGCCAGTCTATTCACTATGTAACAATGTTGGAAAGGAATTGGCGGCACTGATAGACAACAAAGAGCTGCAACAAAAACTCGCAAGCTATCAGTTAGGCAAGCGCGAACTTTTTACCTTCACTACGTCGGAGGGTGTTCAGTTGAATGGCTGGCTTATAAAGCCTGCTAACTTCGATGCATCGAAGCGCTATCCCGTTATCATGTACCAGTATGGAGGTCCAGGTAACCAGCAGGTGGCTGACCGCTGGAATATCGGTATGTCCGGTCAGGGGGCCATTCTTGAGCAATATCTGTGCCAGCAGGGATTCCTTTGTGTCTGTGTTGACAATCGTGGCACCGGTGGACGTGGTGCAGATTTTGAAAAGTGTACCTATCTGAAATTGGGACAACTCGAGGCTCGTGACCAAGTTGAGACAGCCCTCTGGTTAGGTCAACAGTCGTATGTCGACAAGGAACGCATCGCCATATGGGGTTGGAGTTTCGGTGGCTTTAACACATTGATGGCTATGTCCGAGGGTAGGGATGTGTTCCGTGCTGGTATCGCCATTGCTCCTCCCACCTCTTGGCGTTTCTACGACACTGTTTATACCGAGCGTTTCATGCGCACTCCGAAGGAAAATGCCGCAGGCTATGACGACTGTCCGATAAGCCGTGCAGGAAAACTGCACGGAGCACTACTGCTTTGTCACGGAATGGCAGATGATAATGTTCACTTCCGCAATACAGCAGAGTATACAGAAGCATTGGTGCAGGCCGACAAGGACTTCCGCCAGTTGGTATACACCAACCGCAACCACAGCATTTATGGTGGGAACACACGTAACCACCTGTTCCGTCAATGTGTCAAGTTCTTTAAAGAAGAACTGAAATAACAAAGAAGGGAACCCGTTTAAGGTTCCCTTCTTCTTTTCATTATATCTTTATTTCTTTCTGACGGGATCACAAGTCAGTCCGCAACCCAGTTTCTTGAAGATTTTGCGGTCTACTTCGGAGAGCATTACTGTCGAGTGTACTTGGCAACCGCGTAATTGTGGCAGTTGCTCTAGGGCATGGCGGCAGTTGTCATCATATTGTGAAACGACACTCAGGGCAACTAACACTTCATCAGTATGTAATCGTGGGTTTCTGGCACCAAGATATTCAGTCTTCGTCTTTTGCACAGGTTCTATCAGACTTTGGGGAATTAACTTTGCTTCATGGTCGATACCTGCCAGATGTTTAGTTGCATTCAGAAGAAGAGCTGCGCTACAACCGAGCAACGGTGATGATTTCGCAGTGATGATCGTACCATCTTCAAGTTCGATGGCAGCAGCTGTATGCCCACTTTCCAGCTGTTTTTCATAAGCAGCAGTAGTTACTGGCCGGAAGGCTGTTGTGATTTTCGCCTGATTGAACAGTAGGCGAATCTTGCTAACCTCATTCTCGTTGTCGGCACCTTCAGCCAGTTTATTGGTAGCAGCATAGAAACGACGGATAATCTCGTCTTTCGAGGCTTTACAGCAAACCTCATCATCTGAGATGCAGAAACCAATCATATTGACTCCCATATCCGTTGGTGATTTATAGGGATTCTCGCCGTATATACCTTCAAAAAGTGCATTCAGTACAGGGAATATCTCTACGTCACGATTATAGTTGACGGCAGTCTTTCCGTAAGCTTCCAAATGGAAGGGGTCAATCATATTGACGTCGTTCAGGTCGGCTGTAGCAGCCTCGTAGGCAATGTTCACAGGGTGCTTCAGGGGCAGACTCCACACGGGGAAAGTCTCGAATTTAGCATATCCGGCACGTATGCCACGTTTGTTTTCGTTATAGAGTTGTGAGAGACAGGTGGCCATCTTACCGCTACCCGGTCCTGGGGCAGTAACGATGACGAGCTCGCGTGAAGTCTCTACATAGTCGTTTTTGCCAAATCCCTCGTCCGATGCTATCAGTTCTACGTTATGAGGATAACCGTCAATGGGGTAGTGAACATACGACTTGATGCCCATCCTCTCCAGGCGGTGACGGAACTGGTCTGCAGTTTGCTGTCTGTTGTAATGGGTAATCACCACAGATCCTACCATGAAGTTACGTTGCATAAATTCGTCGCGCAAACGGAGCACGTCTTCATCGTAGGTAATACCGAGGTCGGCACGAACCTTGTTTCTCTCGATATCTTCTGCACTTACCACAATGATAATTTCGATGCTGTCGCGCAACTGGGCCAGCATCCGTAGTTTTGAGTCTGGCTTAAAACCTGGCAAAACGCGCGATGCATGATGGTCGTCAAATAGTTTTCCGCCCAACTCCATATAAAGTTTTCCGTCGAACTGGGCAATACGCTCACGAATGTGCTCTGACTGTATCTTCAGATACTTCTCGTTGTCAAAACCAATCTTCATTTCCTTGTCTTTTTTGAATTTTGACTGCAAAGATACATATTTTTCTTAAATTCTTGATATCTTTGCGTGCAAAAAGTGTGTGAGATGAAGAAAAAAGTTTTGTCAAGCCCGTGCGGTTTCAATTCTTTTTTGTAACTTTGCGGCGTGGTAGGCTATTCATCCACAAAATCACGGAATAGGCAGTAACCAAAAACATTAATCAATAAATATTTTAATTATGGCATTTACAGAAACAAGGACAACGGGTTATGGAACCCGAGTTGGAAACTCTTTTAGGGCAATAGGCAGTGGATTCTTGCTGTTTATCGCTGGCACGGCACTGCTTTGGTGGAATGAAGGTCGTGCGGTAAAAACTGAGAAGATGCTCGAAGAGGCCGGAAGTGCGTATGTCGAGATGGAGAACCCCAACAAGAAGGATGCCTCTCTCGAAGGCGAGTTGATTTGTGGTACCGCTCTGGCCACCACCGAGGACTCTCTGACGGATGCCCAGTTCGGCATTGGCGCTAAAGCTATCTCGCTTCGTCGCACGGTAGAGTACTACCAGTGGGTTGAGCATTCTACTGAGGAGAAGGAAGACAAACTGGGTGGTAAGGAAGTGACCACCACGACCTATACCTATTCCAAGGAGTGGGTGAGCCGTCCCATCGAGTCTGCCCAGTTTAAGGATCCTGCCTATCAAAAAAAGAATATGGTGCTGGCCACCTTCGAGGATGACGAGCAGTGGGCCGAGAACGTGTCGTGGGGTGCCTACAAACTCACTGAGGGTCTCATCCACAGCATCTCTTCCCGCGAGGCCATTGACTTGGCTATTGCAGAAGATCTGCTGAAACAGTTCGAAAGCAACACCCAGACCGCCTACGAGCGTTTCTATGGTGTGCAGCAAAAGACGCAGCAGCCTACTCAGCAACCTGTTCAGCAACCGGCTATTCCCGACTCTATAAAGGCGTTACTCCCCGATTCTGTCAGGGCAGCCCTCGATGCTCAGAAGGCTCTCAACGACTCTATCAACGAGGCTATGGCCAAGGCAGAGAACAAGAAAGACCTGGAGTATATTCATCAGGCCAGCAATGTGCTTTACTTTGGACGCGTTCCCGGTTCTCCTGAGGTGGGTGATGTTCGTGTGACTTTCGAGAAGGTAGTTCCTGCCAAGGTCACCGTGATGGCTGTTGTCGATGGTGACTCCTTCAAGCCTTTCAAGGCTAAGAACGGCAAGCGTTTCCAGACTCTTGTGATGGGTAAGAAGAGTGGCGACGAGATTATCGAGGACGCTCAGGATGCCAATACCATGTGGACTTGGATGTTGCGCATTCTTGGTGTGCTGTTGGTGATTGGTGGTTTGAAGGGTATCTTTGGTTTTGTCGAGACTATTCTCAAGGTTGTTCCTTTCATTGCCGGCATCTTCGGCTGGGGCATTGGACTCGTCTGCACCATTATCGGTATTGCCTGGTCGCTCATCGTCATTGCTATCGCATGGCTGTTCTATCGTCCGTTACTGGGCATCGGCCTCTTGGTACTGGCAGGCTTCCTCGTTTGGGTATTTGCCTTCAAGGGCAAGGATAAACTGAAGGAACTGGCTGCCAAGGCTAAGGACAAGAACGGTGCTCCTGTTCCTGCTCCTGCAGAGTAAACGAGAGTTAATAGATAAGAAATAGTTAGGGGTGCGTCCAACATTGGAAGCACCCCTAATAATTTTCTGTCGGATGGAATTATTTTTTCGTCGGACGGAATTTTATTTCTGTCGGACGGAATTTCTTTTCCGGCCGGAGATTATCTCCTCTGCTTCTTCATTTCCTCGGCCTGTTTCTGCATGGCTTCCAGACGTGCGGCCAGTCCCGACTGTTTCTTGGGATTGTTCTTGTTTGCCTGATAGTTAGCTTCCAGAATGGCCAGCAGTTTTTTGTCGTCAGTGGTCTTGCGCAGCGTCCACATGATGGCAGCTGACATAAACAGCGAAACAAAGTAGTAGAAGTTCAAGCCTGAGCTGTAGTCGTTGAAGATGAAGAAGAACATCAGCGGCATGATGTACATCATCCACTGCATGACCTTCATCTGCTCCGCCTGCTGACCTACCATCTGGTCCTTCTGCTGCTGCATCGAGAACCAAGTGTACAACAGCTGTGCGCCGCAGAACAGGATACACGTCAGCGACAAGTGATCACCGATACCCCAAATGTTCTTGCCCCATTCTATGATTGGGTCGTATGTCGACAGGTCGCTCATCCACAGGAACGACTGTCCGCGCAGCTGGATGGCGTTGGGCACGAAGAAGAACATAGCCAGCCAGATAGGCATCTGGATGAGCATGGGCAGACAGCCTGACAATGGGCTGACACCGTATTTTGAATACAGCGACATCATCTCCTGCTGTTTCTTCATCTGGTCCTCAGGCTTGTCGTACTGCTTGGTGGCCTCCTCGAACTTAGGTTTCAGCACGCGCATCTTGGCACTCGACATGTAGCTCTTCTTCACCATCGGGAAGGTGATCAACTTAAGCAGGATGGTAATCAGAATCAGCACGATACCCATGTTGAATCCGAAGCCCGTCAGCCAGTCGAATACATACAACGTGAACCAGCGGTTAATCCAGCGCAACAGCCACCAGCCCAGATCTACGAGCTGTTCCAGGTCTAGATCCTTACCAAAGGCGCTCTGCTCTTCCACATCCTTGATGAGTCGGAAGTCGTTGGGACCGATATACATCTCAAACTCCGAAGCCTTCTGGCCTGTGGGGTCGAATGCTGTCTTCATCTTGGCGTCGAACTGCTTCAGGTATCCTGAGCCTTTTTCTTCCAGCGTGCTGCTCAGCTGGGCTCCTGCGGCGAAGTTATCCTTGGAGATGAGTGCCACGCTGAAGAACTGATTGCGGAATGCCACCCAGTCGGTCTGCTCTTCCGTCTGCTCTTCTTTGTCACTGCTTTCCGACAGTTTGTCGGTGCTGCCGCTCTTGCTCTCCTTATAATATATAGAGGTGTAGCGGTTCTCAAAAGAAAAACCCTTCTCCTGCTGGCGGCAGTGGTCCGTCCACTCAATCTCCATCTCCTTATACGACGGAGCGAAAATGTTGGCCAGTCCGTGACTCTCGAACGACAGACTCAGCAGATAGTCCTTGCCCAGACGGTATTTCAGTGCAATCTCGCCACCGTTTTGAGCCTTGGCGGTCATGGTGACGGTTGAATCTGTCTGCTCCGAGGGTGTGAAGTACATCTCGCTGGTTACGATGTTTTCCTGCTTACCGGCCAGCATGAAGGTCATGTTCTGGTCCTTTTCATCGAACAGCGTTACGTCCGGCTGGTCGTCAATGCTCTTGAAGTCTTTGATGACTGCCTTGCGGATAACGCCGCCCTTCGTGTCGAGCGTCAATTCCAGCTTACCGTTCTTCAGCACGATTTTCTCCGATGTGCCGTTCAGGGCCGAGTGGAATAGGGAAGTGGTATCAACGGCAACGCTGTCGACAGCAGAACTGTCGACCACAGTTTTCTTGGCTTCCTTTTTGGCCTTTTCGGCCTGAGCCTGGGCGATGGCTTGTAGGCTGTCTTGCAGGCGTGCGGCTTCGATTTGTTCTGCCGAGGGCTGGTTCCACCAGCTGAATCCTATCAGTACGGCAGCTATCAGCACGAAGCCGATAATAGTGTCTCTATTCATATTATTATAATATTTTTCTTGTAGTTGATTTCGAAATCGACTGCAAAGGTACGATTTTTTTTTCTTTTTCTTACCCTATTCTTTATTTTTTTGCTATCTTTGCCAACGATTAAGCTATCGAATATGAAACACAAGTCCCTTTTAATCCTATTCGTAGCGCTGCTGACAGCTACTGTAGCGTCAGCCCAGCGCACCAAGAAAAGTAATGCTTCGAAGCCCGATACGGCTTTGGCGGTTCGAAACTATATCGACTCGCTCCGCGTGTTGCGCCAGCAGCTCGATTCTGTGCAGCGCATCAACGAGGCGTTGCGTGCAGAGTCCGATGACGGGCGCTATTACCGTCTGTTTGCTCCTACCACGTTCTACCATTCCGGAGCCCGGCAGGTGCTGTCGCTGACTCCTCCGACGGGCGATAACGTGACAAGTGCTGTCGATGCTGCTTTGTTGTCGCTCTACATGCGCCGTCCTGATCTCATTAGCACTTCCGAGAGTCAATTGCTCAAGGCTGGCACCCTTCGTGAGGATGTTAACCAACAGGTGAAACAGCAGGTGGAACTCGTCGAGATGGCCGCTCCCGTTCCCGAGGAACCCGTCGTCGAGGCTCCTGTTGCGGTCGAAGTGAAGAAACCTAATTTCTGGAAATTCAAGTTCGACGGCTCCCTGCAGTTCCTCCAGAACTATGTGTCCGACAACTGGCACAAGGGTGGTGAGTCCAACTATTCTGCCGTGGGTGCTGTGACGCTGGAGTTAAACTACAATGACAAGGACCGCGTCACCTTCGACAACAAACTTGAGACCAAGCTGGGTTTCCAGACGTCGCGTTCCGACACTGTTCATAAGTTCAAGACCAACAACGACCTGTTGCGTCTCACCAGCAAGCTGGGTCTTCAGGCTCACAAGAAGTGGTACTACACCTTGCAGCTCCTGGCCTATACGCAGTTCGCTCCGGGTTACAAGGCCAACGACGAGTTTGTCTATTCTGACTTCATGTCGCCCTTCAAGTTGAATGTCGGTATTGGTATGGAGTATAAGGTCGAAGCGCTGAACAAGCGCCTGACGGGTTCACTCAATTTCCTGCCCCTGTCGTTTAACTTCACTTATGTCGGACGTAAGGCACTGGCCTCACGCAACGGCATTTCCGGTGACCATCACACTACCGAGGACTTCGGTTCGCAGTTCACGGCAGACCTGAAATGGCAGATTGCCGAGCAGGTGTTGTGGAAGACGCGTTTCTATGCCAACACTTCTTACCAACGCACGCTGGTGGAGTGGGAGAACCAGTTTGAACTGAAGGTGTCGAAATACATCTCTGCCAACCTCTTCCTCTATCCGCGCTTCGACGACAGCAATGCCCGCGACGACGATATGGGCTATTTCCAGTTCCAGGAGTACTCCTCGCTGGGGCTAACTTATACTTTCTAAGGGAAAAGTGAATAGTGAAAAGTGAAAAATTTGCTACCGCATTAGGATTTATTGCCCGGCGGTAGCAAATTTTTCACTTTTCACTTTTACCTATAACTTTACTTTTTTTCGGCTTCCGTCATGTCGCCCTCAATATAGAGTCGCGTCATTTCTACGGAACCGTTCGTACGAACGGTGATGCTTTTCTTAAAGTGTCCGGGGAACTTGCCAGCGCCGTTGTACGTCACTTTGATTTCTCCCTTCTCGCCGGGCTTTACAGCCTCCTTCGTATATTCAGGCACCGTACATCCGCACGAGGCAATAGCCTGGTTCACCACCAACGGCTGTTCGCCCACATTGGTATAGGTAAACACGCACGTCACCTTGGGGTTACTTTCCGAGAAAGATCCAAAGTCGTGGGTAGTCTTGTCGAATTTGATTTGTGCTGGCTTCTGAGCCATTACGGCAGTCAAGGTAAAGACCAGCATCACGGTTGTCAATATAAGTTTCTTCATTGTCTTTTCTGTCTTAAGTTGATAAATCGTTGCAAAAGTAAGGCTTTTTATTTAGACTTGTATCCTTTTGTCCCCGTTTTTAACAAAATTTATAGACGGAATGGTCATAAGAAGACGAAATAATTTGTATCTTTGCCCCAATTATTGTAAATATGAACCTAAAAAACGATAATCAATGAAAAGACTGATTTTAATGTTGCTGGTGATGGTAGCCTTTGCCGCTACTGCCGATGCACAGGGATTCCTGAAGAAACTGAAAGAGCGCGCTGTCAATGCTGCCGAGAATGCTGTGACTAACAAAGTTGACAAAGAAACGAACAAAGCTGTGGGCGACGTGCTTGACGGCAAGAGCAAAACGGACAATAGCGGGGATGCCGCAGATGCCACAGACACCTACGATCCTCAGGCTGGTGCTGCCAAGAGCGACTTCGTTCGCGGTAGTGCCGTTATGTTCGAGGACAATATGCAGGGCGAGCAGGTAGGTGAGTTCCCCTCCAAGTGGGACTTGGTGCGTGGTAATGCTGAGATTGCTACCATTCAGGGTAAGACCTGCATTGCTTTCTTGGCCGACGATAGTTGGATTAGTCCGTTGGTGAAAGGCGGCATCAAGAACTATCTGGGTGACGTGTTTACAGTGGAATACGATATGCTGTATAAGCAGAAGGGAGGCGCTGACCCAGACGTGGAACTTGATATTATGCATGAAAGCATGGAGCGTGACCATGAACTGTTCACCATTCAGCACCACTTCCATTATGACAGGACGGGTGTCTCATGTGATTACGTTCGTCCAACGGAACAGAGTTGGGATCATAAGGAGGGCAATTCCAGAGCTGATGAAGTTGCTTGTGTCAACGATGGACGTTGGCATCATTATGCTCTGTCGTTCAATAAGCGCGCCATCAAGTTCTATATTGACGGGAAGCGTGTTATCAACGTTCCTAACGCCAAGGCTGGTGCAGGATGGATAACGTGGTTCGTTGGTCACGGAACTTCGGAGAATCCTGTCTATATGCGCAACGTGGTGATTGCCAAGGGTGCCGTTGATCTTTATGAGCGCAAAGCTACCGATATGTCTGCCGTTGAGAAGGCTATCGCTGAGACGGGTAAGTTCGTGACTAACAATATCTTATTCGAAACCGGTAAGGCTACGCTGAAGCCTGAGTCGATGGAGGAAATCCAGAAGGTGGCAGACTATATGAAGAAGAACCCGAGCGCCCGTTTCGAGGTGCAGGGACATACCGACAATCAGGGCTCCGACAAGATCAACGACCCACTCTCTCAGCAGCGTGCCGAAGCTGTCGTCAAAGCTCTCGAACAGCTGGGCTGCGATCCGTTCAATATGCGTGCCGTAGGTAAGGGCTCTCACGAACCCGTTGCCGACAACAACTCCGAAGCCGGCCGCGCCAAGAACCGCCGCGTTGTTTTTGTAAAGAAGTAACCGCGTATTATACGAATTAACGCCCTGATGCCGAAAAGACATCAGGGCGTTTTGCTGCTATTAAAATAGAAACCATCGTCGCAGTTTTATCGTCCATCGCCGCAGTTTTATCATCCATTGTCGCAGTTTTATCATCCATCGACGCAGTTTTAACTTCAGAAGCCACCTCGCGACCTTTTCCCCCGTACCTGACAACCTTTTAGCAGGGGCCTCGAAATATTTTAGCAGGAGCTTCGCATTCTTTTATCCACGTATTGTTTGGTAGTTTCGCAGGAAATTCGTACCTTTGCATCCCGATATCGAGATTTTAATGCATTAAACAACAATATTATGGCTAAAATGAAAGGCGCCATTGTGGTGGATACCGAGAGGTGCAAGGGATGCCAGTTGTGCATCATCGCTTGCCCGCAGAAGGTTATCGCCCTGGCCAACAAAGTGAATCTGCACGGCTATCCCTATGTGGAGGCTGCGAACGAGGAGGCCTGCGTGGGCTGTGCTTCGTGCGGCATTGTCTGCCCAGATGGATGTATCACCGTGTATCGTAAAAAAATGGAGGAGTAAGTTATGGCAGAAGAAAGAGAAGTTGTGTTGATGAAAGGCAATGAGGCTATTGCCCATGCTGCTATTCGTTGCGGATGCGACGGCTATTTCGGCTATCCTATTACTCCGCAGAGTGAAGTCATCGAGACGCTGGCTGAGCTGAAGCCTTGGGAGACCACTGGTATGAAGGTGGTTCAGGCTGAGAGCGAGCTGGCTTCGATTTACATGGTCTATGGTGCTGCCGGTGCCGGTAAGCGTGCCATGACCTCGTCGAGTTCTCCTGGTATCGCCCTGATGCAGGAGGGTATCACTTACATGGCTGGTGCTGAGGTGCCGGGTGTGTTTGTGAATGTTCAGCGTGGCGGCCCCGGTCTGGGAACTATCCAGCCTTCGCAGGGTGACTATTTCCAGGCTACTCGTGGTGGTGGTAATGGTGACTATAAGGTTATCGTGCTGGCTCCGTCAAGTGTTCAGGAGATGGCCGACTTTGTTGATTTGGCCTTTGAGTTGGCATTTAAGTATCGCAACCCCGCTATGATTCTGAGCGATGGTGTCATTGGTCAGATGATGGAGAAGGTTGTGCTGCCTCCTTTCAAGCCCCGTCGTACTGACGAAGAAGTCATCAAGCAGTGCCCTTGGGCTTCTACTGGTAAGCCGAAAACCAGAGAGCGCGTGGTCATTACTTCACTGGAGCTGAAGCCAGAGATTATGGAGCAGCGTAACATCGCTCTGCAGGAGAAATATGCTAAGATTCAGGAGAACGAGGTTCGCTTCGAGGAGCAGCTGATGGACGATGCCGAGTATGCTATCGTCGCTTTCGGTAGTGCTGCCCGTATTGCTGAGAAGTCTGTAGAGATTGCCCGTGAGCAGGGTATCAAGGTCGGATTGTTCCGTCCTATCACGCTGTTCCCATTCCCAGAGAAGCAGATTGCTGAACTGTCGAAGAAGGTGAAGGGAATCCTTGTCGCCGAGATCAATGCCGGACAGATGGTACAGGATGTTCGTCTGGCTGTGAACGGTGCTGTGCCCGTCGAGCAGTTCGGACGTCTGGGTGGTATCGTTCCCGATCCTGAGGAAATCGTTGAGGCTTTAAAAGAAAAAATCATAGGATAACCTAGGAATCCTAGGAAAACCTAGAAAAGAAAGAGAATTATGGATAGAAATCAAATAGTTCAACCAGAGAACATCGTCTGCAAAAAGCCGACGCTGATGAACGACAACAATATGCACTACTGCCCGGGCTGTAGTCACGGTGTGGTGCATAAACTGATTGCCGAAGTCATCGAAGAAATGGGTATGGAAGACAAGGCCGTAGGTGTATCGCCTGTAGGCTGTGCTGTCTTCGCGTACAATTATATAGATATAGACTGGCAGGAGGCTGCCCATGGTCGTGCTCCCGCACTGGCTACGGGTATCAAGCGCTGCTGGCCTGACCGTCTGGTGTTCACCTATCAGGGTGATGGCGACTTGGCTTGTATCGGTACCTGCGAGACCATCCATGCGCTGAATCGTGGTGAGAACATCGTCATCATCTTCGTCAATAATGCCATCTACGGTATGACGGGAGGTCAGATGGCTCCTACGACCTTGATTGGTCAGAAGACTTCTACTTGTCCCTATGGCCGTGATCCGCAGTTGCATGGTTATCCTCTGAAGATGGCCGATATCGCTGCCGGACTGGAGGGTACTTGCTACGTCACTCGTCAGAGTGTGGAGTCGGTAGGCTCTATCAACAAGGCCAAGAAGGCGCTGCGTAAGGCTTTTGAGGCTTCGATGGCTGGTAAGGGCTCCTCTCTTGTTGAGTTCGTTTCGACCTGTAACAGCGGTTGGAAACTCACTCCTGCTAAGGCTAACGAGTGGATGAAGGAGAATATGTTCCCCTTCTATCCCAAAGGTGACTTGAAGGATACGACTGGTTTGAAGTGATAAGTGATAAGTGAAAAGTGATAAGTTATGAAGAAATTGTTTGTTCTTTTCGTATCGGGTTTGTTGTCGCTGACAGCAATGGCACAGCAGTCCGCCCTGATTGGTACGTGGCAGCAGTTGGACAACAATGGTAACCCCACCACCAACGTGAAGATATTCATGCCTGACGGCAAGTTGCTCGGCCAGAGTTTCAACGACGATTTTACCGCCAGCAGCGTGTGGTTCATGTCGAACTACAAGGTGTTGAACGATACGTCGTATGTCGATCACGAATTCTATCATTCTAACATTAACTATCAGCGCGACTATTTCTTTACTTTCCACAAGGAGAGCGACAGCGTGCTGGTAACGTCGTACATCGACTATAGAAATAGTGCGCTCGGCAGTGCCATCATTGAACGTTGGAAGAAGATGGACAGCACGCTGCCCGTGTTCACCGATGCCGAATGGGAGGCACTGCACCAGAAGTCGCTGGTTGAGTTCGACCGTCTGCCCAAGGAGGGCCAGACCGTCCAACAGTATGCTGACGCACTCTACAAGGACTTCGAACGCTATAAGTCACAGAATAACCAGGTTCGTGCCAATGAGGCGTTGCTCATGCGTGCCGAACTGGACACCATGAATCTGGCGTGGCAGCGTGATGTGATCTTATTCTACATGGAGGCGAAAATCATTCCTGCCTGTGCTGACAAATATGCAGCTCGCAGTATCCGGGTGGCCGAGCAACTGGCCCCGACGCCTACCGACACAACGGTTGTCAATACCTACTCATGGGTGGGACTTCTGTATCTCAACGGTTCTACCATCAGCCCTGAGTATGCCGAGAAGTCCAAAAGTGCCTTTGAAAAGGCCTTGGAACTGCAAAAGATGTCAGGACGTCAGTTTACGGCACCTGATGCTAACAGGTTGATGTCGTTGGCATTCCTGGCGGGCGCATCGCAAAATAAGGAAAAATGTTTGGAGTATCTTAATCAATCCATTGAAATCTACGAGAGCGATCCCCAGACTCTTGTAAAGCAAAAGGCAGATGCTTACATGTTTAAAGGAATGACGTTGGCTGAGATGGACAAATATCAGGAAGCCATTGACATACTTCTTAAAGCAGTTCCCCTGAGTATTGACGAGCAGGGAAATGATTTGCCGAAGAATACGGCTGAAATTTATCCCCAGATATTCAAGTATTATGGATTCTTGTTGGCCGATAACCCCAAGGACAAGAAGGTAGCCAAGGCCTTCCAGCAATTCATGGAAGACAAGTTGCCCGTTGGCGAGATCTATAAGAAGAACGACTACAACCTCCTTGGAGAATACTACATCGTGGAAATTAACAACTGGACGGTGGAGAAACCTGGTGCCGTTGGGGAAAAGAACCACTTTGTGTTTCAGAAAGACGGCAACCATACTGTAGTAGAGCCGAAAGAAGGCGAGGAATTGGGTTGTTCACTCAGTGTCAAGAAGGTTGATGCAGCCACGAAGAAAGATATCATCAAGCAGTGGAAGGCATTTAAGAAAGGTAAAAAGTAAAAAAGTAAAATATGAAAAAGGAAATCATCATATCCGGTTTCGGTGGTCAGGGCGTGCTCTCGATGGGAAAGATCCTGGCCTATAGTGGACTGATGGAGGATAAAGAGGTGACTTGGATGCCCGCATATGGACCCGAGCAGCGTGGTGGTACAGCTAACGTGACGGTCATCGTCAGCGACGAACGAATCTCTTCACCCATCCTCTCGAAGTACGATATCGCTGTGGTACTGAACCAGCCTTCGCTCGAGAAGTTCGAACCGAAGATCAAACCCGGTGGAATCCTCATCTACGACGGCTTTGGCATTATCAATAAGCCCACTCGTAAGGACATCACCATTTACGAGATCAACGCGATGGACAAGGCTGCCGAGATGAAGAATGGTAAGGTGTTCAACATGATTGTGCTGGGCGGACTGCTGAAGGTGGCTCCTGTTGTAAGCGACAAGGGCGTGGAGAAAGCGTTGAAGAAGACACTGCCCGAACGCCATCACGCACTGATTCCCCTGAACATGGAGGCGCTGAAGGAAGGTGCCAAGATTATTGAGCAGAAGTAAGGCTTCCTCTTAATACAAAGTAATTCCCCTGAAAATTGTTGAATGGTCAACAGCTTTCAGGGGAATTTTATGGATATACCAGTTTATATCTTACTTCATGATGATACACATCTTGGTGAGGTCGTCGCTGGGTTCAGTTTCTCCCACGAATTCCTCGACGGCCTTGTGGATGGTCTCTGAAGTCTGACGGGCATCGCCCAAATCCTGTTGCAGCAGGGCTTTCAGACGTTCGTCGCCGAACTGCTCCTGGTTAGCGTTCTCCGCCTCGTTGATACCGTCGGTGTAGACAAAGAGTGTCTTGCCATGCATGTCTTCGACCTCTTCGCCTTCGAACTCCACTTCCGACCATAGTCCGATGGGAGCGTTCGACTCAATCTTCATGTATTCGCCATTGAGTAGAGGAGGATTATGGCCTGCGTTGCAGAACTCCATGTGACCGGTCTTCAGATGGATGAGTCCGATGAACATCGTGACGAACATGCCCTGTTCGTTGTCCTCGACCAGTGCGTGGTTCAGACGTGCGGCAATAGTGTCGGGCGTCAGTTTGCCGTCGACGAGTGTGCGGAACATGCGTGTCACTTCGGCCATGTAGAGAGCTGCGGGAACACCCTTGCCGCTGACGTCGCCTACACAGAAATAGAGCAGGTCGTCGAGTAGGGCATAGGCATACAGGTCGCCGCCAACCTCTTTGGCAGGGGTCATCATGGCGTATATGTCGACGTCGCGGCGACGGGGGAACACGTGGGGCAACATGCGCTTCTGAATCTCGCGGGCAATGCGCAGCTCGCTCTCGATGCGTTCCTTGGCCTTGGTGGTTTCCTCCAGCTTGCTATAGGCAGCCTGTAGCTTATTGTTTACGACCTGCAGGCTCTTCATATGTTTGTTGCGACGATAGCCATAAATAGTGAGGAAACTAATGATAATGGCCGCCAAAATGCCACCGGCGATAAGCATCATGCGCTCCTTGGCTAACTTTTCTTCCTTGATATCGTTCTCAGCATAGGTGAGCGAGAGTTCTGTGTCGAACTCGTTCATCTGTGCGCGAGCCTCCGACGACTGGAGGGAATCAATCACTTCGCGGGCTTGCTTCTGCCAATAAAGGGCTTGCTTCAGGTCACCCATGTGTTCGTAGATGGAGGCTTTCTGGGCACAGCGGTTTTGCGCGTGAATCAACTTGTCGGTGCGCTGTAAAGCCAGCGCCCACTGCTTGCGGTTCTTGGCCTGATAGACGTTGAGCAATTCGCCGAACAGACCGCCCTGTCCACCATGCTCAGACATCAGCATCGCACGCTCCTTGTAGGCTTCCTCGAAACCGAGGCTATCGCCCTCATTATAACGTGCCAGACACCTATAGCTCCATGCGGTAATCTGATTCATAGGAAGGATGCCGGGTTCGTCGAGTGCCTTGCGGGCATATTCCTTCACCTCTTCGTAGGCCTTTCTGTGGAGTGCCACTTCGCAGAGGCCCAGATAGCAGGGAGCCGCACTCTCCTTGGGCAGGTATTGTTCCTTCAGCTCCAACGCTTGCAGAAAACTCTTTTCGGCCAGTCCATAGTTGCCCGATTGTTCGCGAATCGTACCTAAGGCAAAGGTAGCAAAATACATACCGACGTTGCTCTTGTCTTCTTTCGCATGATGGTAAATGGCATGCGACAACTCGACGCCCTTCTTTCGGTCTACGTATTCGAACATATAAATAGCCTCGTAAGTGCAGGCACGGTAGTAGGTTTCCTGATATTGTGAAAACTCGGTGGCTTCTTTCACTCTTCCGATGGCCTCAAAGAAATTCTCCGTTCCGCGGGAACTATAATAATGATAGGCCTCGTCAGCAAGTTTCTGGAGCCTGGGTGGCAATTCTTCCTCAGCCCAAACTCGAGTGGCACCTGTGGTTAGTAGCAGGAGCATCAGAAATAAAAGTGATACTTTTTTCTTCATACTTGCCACAAAATTACAAAATTAATTTAAAACGACCAAGAAAATCATGATTTTTGTTTTGTTTTTTGTTTGATTTACACTACCTTTGTACCCAATAAGCAACTATAAAGAAGATGAAAACTAAAAACTTATTATTAGCTATGGTGTTGTCGTTGACTACGGCAAGTGCTGTGGCGGCTGACAACACGCCGGAATGGCGCAATGCAGCAGTGAACCAACAGAATCGTGAGGCACGTCGCGCCAATTTCTTTGCTTTCGAGTCGGAAGACCTGGCGAGGGCAGGACAGAAAGCAGCCTCGTCGCGCTATCTGTCGATGGAGGGCATGTGGCGGTTCTGTTTTGTGAAGAACCATCAGGATGCTCCTAAGGACTTCTTCCGTGTAGGGTACGACGACTCAGCGTGGGAGGATTTCCCCGTGCCGGGACTATTTGAACTGAACGGGCACGGCGACCGCATCTACAAGAACATCAACTATGCGTGGTGTACGACGTTCGACAATAATCCGCCCGTTGTTGGTGAGACGGAGAACTACACGGGTTCGTATCGTCGTGAGTTCGAACTGCCCGAGGGCTGGCAGGGACAGCAGGTGCTGTTGCATGTCGGTTCGGCCACGAGTAACCTGAAGGTCTGGGTGAATGGCAAGTACGTGGGTTACAGCGAGGATTCGAAGATTGCTGCTGAGTTCGACCTGACGAAATACGTGAAGAAGGGCAAGAACCTGATTGCCATGCAGGTGATGCGCTGGTGCGACGGCTCGTATCTGGAGGATCAGGACTTCTGGCGCTTTACAGGTATCGCCCGCGAGGTGTATCTGTATGCCCGTCCGAAGGTGCATATCGAGGACATAGTCCTCAATGCCGATTTGAAGAACGGTTTCAAGGACGGTTCTTTGGCGGGCGAGGTGACGATAGTGTCGGCTAAAGGCAAGACACTCGACATGCAACTGACCGACCCGCAAGGAAAGGTGGTGAAGGAGACCAGCACAACGATGCTCAATAACGGACCCTTCACCTTCAGGATGGAGACTCTTGGAGAGGTGCTGCCGTGGACGGCTGAGACACCTAACTTATATACGCTGATTATGACTCTGAAACAGGGCGATAAGGTACTGGAAGTGATTCCCCAGCGTATCGGTTTCCGCCACATCGAGATTAAGGGCGGTCAGCTGCTGGTGAACGGCCAGCCTATATTAATAAAAGGTGTAGACCGCCACGAACTGGATCCTGATGGTGGATACATTGTATCGATAGAGCGCATGAAGCAGGATATCCGTATTATGAAGCAGTTGAACGTCAATGCCGTGCGTACGAGTCATTATCCCGACGATCCGCGTTGGTACGACCTGTGCGACGAGGCTGGATTGTATCTGGTGGCTGAGGCCAATCTGGAGAGTCACGGCATGGGCTACGGCGAGGGTACGCTGGCCAAGCGTAAGGACTTCCAATTGATGCATCTGGAGCGTAACCAGGCAAACGTGCTGACGCTGAGGAATCATCCGAGCATCATCATCTGGAGTCTGGGCAATGAGGCCGGCTATGGTCCTAACTTCGAGCGCTGCTACGACTGGATCAAGAGTGTGGATACGACGCGTCCTGTGCAGTACGAGCAGGCTGGACACTGGGGTAAGACAGACATCTTCTGCCCGATGTATATGGGTTACGAAGATTGCGAAAAGTTTGCCAAGACAGACAACCCCCGCCCGCTCATCCAGTGTGAGTATGCTCATGCTATGGGTAACTCGATAGGTGGTTTCAAGGAGTATTGGGACATCATCCGCAAATATCCGAAATATCAGGGTGGCTTCATCTGGGACTTCGTGGACCAGGGCCTGCGCGACAAGAGTCCCATCACAGGTAAGGAAATCTTTACATACGGTGGTGACTATGGACGCTATCCTGCCAGCGACTATAACTTCAACTGTAACGGTGTCATTGCTCCCGACCGTCGTCTTAATCCCCATGCCTACGAGGTGGGCTACTACTACCAGAACGTATGGATTTCGGACAAGGGACTGAAGGAGGGAAAGATTGAAATCTACAACGAGAACTTCTTCAAGTCGCTCGATGACCTGGAGCTGGAGTGGTTTGTAGGTGGCGCAGGTGGCAAGCACCATCATGGCGGCGATCGTCCTGAGGGTATGACTTTCGGACATGGTGGCAAGGCCGACATCAGTGGCATCGCTCCGCAGCAGCGTAAGGTCATTACTATCGATGCTATGCAGAAGACGATAGCCCGTGTGTTGGGACATCATGGCGATCAGGAAATCTTTGTCGTCTTCCAACTGAAGGCAAAGGATGACCAGCAATATGTGGACAAGGGACAGGTGATGGCCCGTCAGCAGTTTGCGCTGAACGACTATCAGTTCCCGGAACTGAAGGCTGAGCAGGCCGAGGTGGCTAAGGAAGAGACGAAGAGTTATGTAAAGCTGACGGCAGGTGGTACGACGCTGACCATTGGCAAGGGCTCAGGTTTGATTGATTATCTGGATGTAGACGGACAGCCTATGCTCATCGACCGTCAGAGCATCACACCAGAGTTCTGGCGTGCTCCTACTGATAATGACTATGGTGCTTGGTTGCAGCAGCGTTGGGGGCAGTGGAAGAACCCGCAGATGAAGGTGAGCGGACTGACAGTGAGTAACAACAGTGTTGTCGCAAAGATTGACATGCCGATGGCTACTCTGACTATGACCTATACCTTGATGGCAGACGGCTCGGTGATTGTTCGTCAGCAGATGGAACCCAAGGCTGATGCCAAGGAAAGCTGGATGTTCCGCTATGGCATGCAGTTGCAGATGCCTAAGGAGTATAATCAGGTAAAGTACTACGGCCGTGGCCCGCACGAGAACTACTGCGACCGCAAGAGCAGCCAGTTCCTGGGCATATATGAGTCGGCTGTCAAGGATCAGTATTATCCTTACGTCCGTCCGCAGGAGAGTGGTAACCACACCGATGTGCGTTGGTTCCAAGTGACTGATGGACAGCGTGGACTGGAGTTCAGTAGCAACGGTCCGATGGAGTGTTCGGCCTTGCCGTATCTGGTGGAAGACCTGGATGCCGGCGCTATGAAAGACCACCGTTGGGGCCAGCACAGCGGCGATCTCGTGGAGCGTCCGCTGACACAAGTTCATATCCAGCAGCGCCAGATGGGACTGGGTTGCATCAACTCATGGGGTGCCTGGCCCGAAAAGCCTTACTTGCTGCCGTTGCAGAAGTATGACTTTACGTTTGAGATTCGCCCCGTCAAGTAAACATATAAAACAACGGATTTCACGGATTTAACGGATTTTTTACCTCATGATAATCTATAGTGGGGTAATCCGTTGAATCCGTGAAATCTGTTGTATGTTATTTGTTGCTGTTAGTATTGCCGCAAGGCTGCTAACAGTTCGTTGTTTTCTGTGCGGTTGCCGATGGTGACGCGCAGACAGTTCTGACAAAGCTGTATCTTGTTGCGGTTACGTACGATGATGCCTTTGTCAACCAGATAGTTGTAGATGGCATTCGCATCTGTCATCTTAGCCAGGAAGAAGTTGGCATCCGTCTTGTAGATCTGTTCACAGATAGGCAATTCCTGGAATGCCTGCATCAGTCTTGTACGTTCTGCCAACAGGATTTTGACATATTTGTCGATTTCGAAGGGATCCTTCAACATCTCCAGCGCCTGCTGCTGGGTGAGCTGGTTGACGTTGTAAGGATACTTCACCTTATTATATATATTGACGATTTCCTTCGAGGCGAACGCCATACCCAGACGGATGGCAGCCGAACCCCACGCCTTCGACATCGTTTGAAGGATGATGAGGTTGGGGTGGTTGGGCAGTTCCTGACGCAGTGACATTTGCTGGGCAAAGTCGATATAAGCCTCGTCGACAATGACAATACCCTCGAAGCGCTCGATGACTTTCAGAATCTCGTCGCGGTTCAGCGAGTTGCCCGTGGGATTGTTGGGCGAACAAATCCAGATAATCTTCGTGTTCGTATCACACGCTGCAAGCAACTTGTCTGCTTGAAAATCGAAGTTTTCGTCGAGCAGGACGGTGCGATACTCTACGTCGTTGATGTCGGCGCATACCTGATACATGCCGTAAGTGGGCGCAATAGCTACTACATTGTCGCGACCAGGATTGCAGAATACACGGTAGGCCAAGTCGATGGCTTCGTCGCTGCCATTGCCCAGAAAGATCATCTCCTCGGGCACGCCCTTCACCTTCTTCAGCGCACTCTTTACCTCGCGCTGCAAGGGGTCGGGATAACGGTTGTAAGGGGTGTTGTACGGATTCTCGTTGGCATCGAGAAACACGTGAGCCTCCTTGCCGGAATACTCATCGCGTGCACTACTGTATGGAGCCAGACTCCAGATATTTGGACGTACCAGTTTCTCTAAGCTAATCATAATTCTCAATTTTCAATTCTCAATTCTCAATTGCGCGCATGCGCACTGTCATCGCATTTTTGTGGGCGTCGAGTTGCTCGGCTTCTGCCATAAGTTCTACGGCACGGCCAATGTGGCGGATGCCCTCTTCCGTCAGATGCTGGAAGGTAATCTTACGGCAGTAGGAGTCAAGGTTGACACCATTGTAGGCTGTCGCATAGCCGTGAGTAGGTAACGTATGGTTGGTGCCGCTGGCGTAGTCGCCGGCACTCTCGCAAGCATAGGGACCGAGGAATACACTGCCAGCATTAATGACACGTTCAGCCAACTGCTCGTAGTCCTTCACCTGCAGGATGAGGTGCTCTGGTGCATAGAGGTTCGAGAGGTCAATCATCTCGTCGACGGAATCGACAAGCACGTAACAGCTGTTTTCCAATGCTTTGGCAGCCATCTCCTTGCGAGGCAGCAGTTGCAGTTGTCTGTCAACCTCGGCTTGTACTTCGTTCAGTTTCTGTTCAGAGGTGGTAATGAAGAGTACCTGTGAGTCGATGCCATGCTCAGCCTGCGACAACAAGTCGGCAGCAACGAACTCGGCATTAGCCTGTTCGTCAGCCAATACACAAACCTCAGAGGGTCCGGCAGGCATATCGATAGCTACCTCATCCAGCGAGACATGTTGTTTGGCAGCCATGACATACTGGTTTCCTGGACCGAAAATCTTGAAGACTTTGGGCACGCTTTCCGTACCATATGCCATCGCACCGATAGCCTGTACGCCACCAATCTTATAAATCTTGCTGACACCGGCAATGCGTGCTGCCACGAGGATGGCGGGATTCACCTTGCCCTCCTTGTTAGGAGGCGTACAGAGCACAATCTCCTTGCAGCCTGCTATCTTGGCAGGCGTTGCCAGCATCAGTACGGTCGAGAAGAGTGGGGCAGTGCCTCCAGGAATATAGAGACCGACACGCTCGATGGCGACACTCTTCTGCCAGCAGGTAACGCCCTCTTGTGTCTTTACCTTCTGGCCTACGAAACGCTGGGAGATGTGGAACACCTTGATGTTATGGTGAGCCAGAATGATGGCATCGCGCAGTTCATTGCTAACCAACTTTTCTGCCTCGTCCATTTCTGCTTCACTGACGGCAAGATCCGTAAGTTCAGCTTTATCGAACTTCAGTTCGTACTCGCGTACGGCCTCGTCGCCACGCTGACGGATGTCAGCCAATACGGCGCTTACCGTCTCGTTCAGTTTCGTCAGGTCGAGACGCGGGCGAGAGGTAATCTTGCCCCACAGTTCCCGTTTAGGATATTTATAAATCTTCATAATGGCGGTAGCAAACTCTACATTCTACACTCTACACTACAGTATCATCTTCTCAATGGGTGTCACCAAGATGCCCTGTGCACCCATTTCCTTCAGTTTGCCGATAATTTCCCAGAAGCGCTTCTGGTCCAGCACCGTGTGCACAGAGCACCAGTCTTCGTCGGCCAGAGGAATGATCGTGGGACTCTTCAAGCCGGGCAGTACGTTGATAATTTCCTGCAGGCGGGCCTTCGGGGCATTCATGCGTACATATTTCTTGTCCTCTGCATCCTTAACAGCTTTGAAGCGGAACAGCATTTCCTCCAATGTGGCACGCTTGTCGGCTGAGAGGTTCTTGTTGCCAATGAGCAAAGCCTCGCTCTGCATCACCACCTCTACCTCGCGCAGGTTATTGCTAACCAGCGTAGAGCCAGAAGACACGATGTCGAAGATGCCGTCGGCCAGTCCGATGCCCGGGCTGATTTCCACAGAACCCGTGATGACGTGAATCTCGCAGTCGACACCTTGCTGCTTCATGTAGTTGCGCAGAATGTTGGGATACGAGGTGGCGATTTTCTTGCCATTGAACCATTTGACACCCTGATACTCAATCTCCTTGGGAATAGCCAGCGACAGACGGCACTGCGAGAATCCTAGACGTGAGATGATGTCAGCGTCCTCGCCACGCTCTACGAATTCGTTTTCACCCACCACACCGATGTCGGCTACACCGCTGGCGACGCTCTGTGGAATGTCATCGTCGCGCAGATAGAGCACTTCCAAAGGGAAATTGTGCGATTGTACCAGCAAGGTACGTTTCGAGGCACTTATCTTGATGTCTGCTTCAGCCAGCAGGTTCATGGTGTCTTCAAACAGACGACCTTTTGATTGTACGGCAATTCTTAACATAATCTAACCTATCTAATCCATTATTACTTTTATTCTTCATTATTATCTACTGTCCGCAACAGAATGCTCGTGGCTCCCAGCGTAAACAGCGTGCCATCGTCGATGAAGCGGCGTTCGCGAGGCGTCAGTTCGACATTATCCACAAAGGTTCCCGTATTGCTGTTGTTGTCGGACAGCGTATAACGCAACTGCCCACGTTTGTCGCGACTGACGGTGATGGTGCAGTGGTTCAGATCGACGCTGGGGTCGACAGTCTCGAAAGGCGTATTGATGGGGTTGCCCTTCTGGTAACGCCCGATGACGTTATCGCCCATGTGCAGCGGAATGATCTGCTTGTAGTGGAACACATTCTCGATGACGACAATGCTTCCGCAAGGAGCCTCTTCTGTAGAACGCTCACCGGAGTCGTCGTTCAATTCGGCATTCTCCTGTTTCTGGGTATTGCGCAACTTCGAGACGCCAATGCGGATTCCAAACTCCTTTCCGCATTGGTCGCACTTAAACACCAACGACTGACCAGCAGTATACTTGGTCTCGTCGAACGTGATGTAGTTGTCGCACTTGGGGCATCTTACACGCTTCATGACTTATAATTTTTCTATGCA
The DNA here is from genome assembly GCA_016291085.1 of Prevotella sp. Taxonomy (GTDB): domain Bacteria; phylum Bacteroidota; class Bacteroidia; order Bacteroidales; family Bacteroidaceae; genus Prevotella. The sequence continues at coordinate 26,349 of JAEEVW010000020.1, read as the reverse complement.
GATTTCTTATAAACCCAAGCCTCGGCAAATTCATCATGCTTGTTCAGCTTGTTCAAATGTCGGTAAGCCTCTGACTCGGATTCGTAAGAACCGTAGATAACGCGTACGATATGATTGTGGATATATACCTCGGCATCCTTCATGCCGCGGGCCTTCAGTTGTTCGACGTAGTTCTCGGCATTGCTGAGTTTGACTTGGCTGGCCAAAACAATGCAGTAGGCAGGAACCGGCTGAACGTCTTGCGTGGCAACGGGCTTTTCAGCTTTTTCGGAGTTTGCTGTGATTGCAGGTTTCACGGAGTCTACTGTAATCTTCTGCTGTTCTGCGATGGGCTGTGCAGGGGCCATGTTGGTGTTCTTGGGCATCAGCTTCGTCAACAGATTGCCTTGAAGATTGCTCATGGCCGTTGTGCCGAGGTCGCTGTTGGCAATGGGAGTCGCCATGAGGAAGAAAGCCACCACAGCAGCAGCTACGGCAACGGCATTGCGAATCCACGACAGTTTAATCTGTATGGCACGCTCTTCCTTTTCTTCTTCGCTGTCGATGAATTCCAACAGTGTGGGGTCTTTGGGTTGTTCGGTCTCGATAGGAAGCTGTGTGACATTTCCAGCGAGTCGGGCTGTGCGGGCCTCTTTCAGCGTGGGGAATTCACAAGCGCAGAGTCCATAGTATTCTGGCGACAGGATACCTGCCTCACACGGCTCGAATTCGATGTTCCCGTCGCTATTGACACGCAAGGTGCCGATATCCTCCATCGTATAGAAACCCTCTTCGCTGAGCACCTGCTTCATCTCTTCAACTTCGCGCTCGATACGTCGCAAAGCCTCAGGGTAGCTGATGTCCAGTGCATTGATATACGATTGGACAAGCAGCGAATCGTTGATGCGCAACTGGGGATTGAAGCCCAGCGTACGCATTGGCGGGATGATCATGTGGTCGTCCTGGTCGTAGCGCGATGCTACCTGATGGGCTACAAAGCCTCCAAAATCAGGGACGATGACGCAATCATTGTCCAAAAGAAGTATTTCAATATGTCTCTGTAATTCAATCATGACTGCAAAGGTACGAAGAAGTCTGCAAAAAAACAAATTTATTTTGGATTTTTCTTTTTTTTTTGTACCTTTGCATGCAGAAAGTGAATTACGTTGAAAAAGATTTTTCTTTTTGATAAATATATATGAACAAGGTATTATACCATATTATAATAGGGCTTGTGCTCGTCTTGACCATGACAGCCTGTGGACAGCCGAAGCCCGTTGCGGAGCAAGAGGAAAGTCGTGAGGCTAAGCAATTGCTGCAAGGTGTCTGGATGGAGGAAGACAGCGAACTGCCCGTATTCCAAATGAAAGGCGATTCTGTGTTCTATGCAGACTCAACGTCCATGCCTGCCCGTTTCCGCGTGGTTGGCGACACGCTCTATATTGGTTCCGAAAACCGCTATTTCATTGAAAAGCAAACTGAGCACCTGTTGTGGTTCCGTAATCAGAGTGGTGAACTCATGAAGTTCGAGAAGAGCGACGATGCGGAGGTGAAGGACGAGTTCGAGCAGCAGAAAACGAAGATTCTGACCATCACCGAGGTGCTGAAACGCGATACCGTGGTGTTTTACGACAGTCAGCGCTATCACCTCTATATAGCTATTAATCCCACCAAGTATAAGGTGTCGCGTCAGGCTATTAATGATGATGGCATGGAGGTGGAGAATGTGTATTACGACAACATTATTCATCTGAGCATTTTCCAGGGCAGTACTCAATTGTTCTCGCGCGATTTCCGCAAGCAGCAGTATGCTGAGAAGGTTCCTGCCCAGATTCTGCAACAGTCTGTCCTGAACAACATGGAATTCACTAAAGTCGACGCCAACGGCTTCCATTTCAATGTGTCCGTTTGTGTGCCCGACGATGCCAGTTGCTATCTCATCGACCAGATGGTGTCCTTCAATGGAAAACCATCCGTAAAACTGCTAGAGTATTGAAAGTTACACTCCTTCAGACCGATATCCGCTGGGCTCAGCCTGAGGTAAATATCCACGAGGCCAGCAGATTGTTCGCTGACGCAGAGGCTAGTGATCTGTATGTCTTGCCTGAAATGTGGAGCACGGGTTTTGCCACCCAGCCTCATGGCATCGCTGCCGACGAGGCCACGAACCCAGCATTGTTGTGGATGAAAGACACCGCCCGCCAACACCATTGTGCCATCACGGGCAGTCTGGCTGTGAAACTGCCGGACGGCACATTCCGCAATCGCCACTATTTCGTTGACGGCAGGAACGACAGCGTGTCCTACTATGACAAACACCACCTGTTCACCTATGGTCACGAGAACGAGTTCTATACATCAGGTAACAAGCACACCATTGTCGACTATGCCGGATTCCGCATCTTGCTGCTGACGTGCTACGACCTGCGCTTTCCGTGTTGGAGCCGTTATTCCGAAGCCTTGAACTACGATGTCATCGTGCTGGTGGCTAACTGGCCGGAAACCCGTCAGTCTGCGTGGCAGTTGCTGACTCGTGCCCGTGCGTTGGAGAATCAGAGCTATCTGGTGGGTTGCAATCGGGTAGGCGAGGATCAGCATTGCCATTATGCAGGGTGCTCCGTCGTCGTTGATGCTTATGGCAAGTCGTTGGCCCAGTGCCATAAAAATACGGTGGAAAGTCTGACGGTAACTTTGGATTTTGCAGAACTGCAACGCCGTCGTACGAAGTTCGGTGTACTCGCCGACAGAGACATTCTTTAGTCGTTTTTTGTTAAAAATATAAGAAAAGTTTGCAAATCTCGCAAGCTTTTCGTATCTTTGCCGGATAGATATTCAAACTAATCAAAACGAACAATATTATGTTATCACAGCAAGACCTGAATCAGTTGGCTCAGAAAGGTATTTCTGAGGCACAAATCGAGAGACAATTAGGTGAGTTTAAAACTGGTTTCCCATTCCTGAAGTTGGAGGCCGCAGCAGCTATTGGCAAGGGTATTGTCGCTCCTGCTGAGGCTGAGCGCAAGGCGTTTGTGGAGGCTTGGCAGCAGTACAAGGCCGAGGGCAAGAAAGTGGTGAAGTTTGTACCTGCATCGGGTGCCGCCAGCCGTATGTTCAAGGACATGTTTGCCTTTGTCGACGCCGACTACGACGTGCCTACAACGGATTTCGAGAAGAAGTATTTTGACAACATCGAGAAGTTTGCTTTCTTCGACGAGTTGGATGCTGCCTGCCAGAAGAACAACGGCAAGGGCATCAAGGCGCTGATGGCTGAGGGCAACTACAAGGCTGTGGCTGCCAACATGCTGAAGGCTGAGGGACTGAACTACGGACAACTGCCCAAGGGTCTGTTGCTGTTCCACAACTACGCTGAGGGGCCCCGTACGCCGATGGAGGAACACTTGGTGGAGGGTGCTTTGTATGCTGCTTCGAATGGTGAGGCCCACGTGCATTTTACCGTTTCGCACGAGCACATGGAACTGTTCAAGGCCAAGGTGGCTCAGAAGGCCGACCTCTATGCCAAGAAGTATGGCATCAAGTACGACATCAGCTTCTCTGAGCAGAAGCCGTCGACAGATACCATCGCAGCCAATCCTGATGGCACTCCGTTCCGCAATTCCGACGGCTCGCTACTGTTCCGCCCAGGTGGACACGGTGCGCTGATTGAGAACCTGAACGAGATTCAGGCTGACGTTATCTTTGTGAAGAACATCGACAATGTAGTGCCCGACCGCCTGAAGGACGATACCGTTGAGTGGAAGCAGGTCATTGCTGGTGTGCTGGTAACCTTGCAGAAGAAGGCCTTCGACTATCTGCGTCTGTTGGATACGGGTAAGTACACGCACGAGCAGATTGAGGAGATGATTCGTTTCGTGCAGCAAGACCTGTGCTGCCGCAAGGCTGACATCAAGGAGCTGGAGGATGCCGATTTGGTCATCTATCTGCGCCAGAAGCTGAACCGTCCGATGCGTGTTTGTGGCGTGGTGAAGAATGTGGGCGAGCCTGGTGGTGGTCCGTTCCTCACTTACAACCAGGATGGTACTGTCAGCTTGCAGATTCTGGAGTCGTCGCAGATTGACAAGTCGAACAAGGAGTATATGGAGATGTTCACCAAGGGCACGCACTTCAATCCCGTGGACCTTGTGTGTGCTGTCAAGGACTATAAGGGCAATGCTTTCGACCTGCCTAAGTATGTGGATCCAACGACGGGCTTCATCTCGCAGAAGTCGAAGAGCGGCAAGGAACTGCAGGCTCTGGAGTTGCCTGGCTTGTGGAATGGTGCCATGAGCGACTGGTCGACTATTTTCGTCGAAGTGCCCCTCTCTACGTTCAATCCGGTGAAGACGGTTAACGATCTGCTTCGCGACCAACACCAGTAATTTTTAGGAGTTAGAAGAAGTTATCGCAGTCTTTGACTGCTTAGAAGTTATATGAAGTTAAAGAATATTTTGGCTATCGGAATGACTTCCGCTATGATGCTAACATTTAATTCCTGCCAGCAGACCTCTCGCGAGAACCCTCTGCTGGCAGAGAGTTCGTTACCGTTTGGCGCGCCTGATTTCAGCAAGATTCAGGTCACTGACTACATGCCTGCTTTCGAGGCAGCCATGCAGCAGACGCGCGATAATATTCAGGCCATCGTCGACAATCAGGACTCGGCCACGTTCGAGAATACCATCCTGCCTTTCGAGGACAGCGGTCGTCAGCTGGCTCGTGTTGCCAGCGTGTTCTTCGCACTGACTGAGGCCGATAAGTCGGACGAAATCAGTGAGATAGAGAAGAAGGTGCAGCCCATGTTGACTGACCTTCAAAATGAGATCTCGTTTAATAAGGAGTTGTTTGCGCGCATCAAGCAAGTGTATGATAAACAGCACGATACGCTGACGGGCGAAGACCAGAAGCTGTTAGAGGAAATCTACAAGGACTTCGTGCGCAAGGGTGCCCTCTTGTCGGACGATAAGATGGCCCGCATGAAGGAGATTAACCTGCGCATCAGCGACCTGCAACAACAGTGGGGCGACCTGCTTCAGGCTGCTACCAACGATGCCATTGTGTGGGTCGACAAGAAGGAAGATCTGGCAGGCATGAGCGACGCAGATATCGCCCAGTGTCAGAAGGATGCAGAGAGTCGTGGGGGCAAAGCACCGTATGCCATTGTCATCGTGAACACCACACAGCAGGCGCCACTTGCCAGTCTCGACAACCGCGAGCTGCGCAAACGTGTCTACGAGGCTTCGATTCATCGTGCGGACGGTACCAATCCCAAGTACAACACGTTCCCCATTGTCAGCGAGATTGCCAAGTTGCGCGCAGAACAGGCCGAACTGTTGGGCTATCCTAATTATGCGGCCTATTCGTTGGACGACACGATGGCCAAGACGCCAGAGAATGTCTATGCTTTCTTGATGAACCTGATTAAGGCCTATTTGCCCAAGGCTGATGCTGAGACCAAGGCCATCGAGGACTTTGCCCGCAAGACGCAGGGAGCCGAATTCCAGTTGCAGCCCTACGACTATTTCTATTATTCCGCCAAGATGAAGAAGGAGCTGCTTGACATCTCTGAGGACGAGGTGAAGCCGTACTTCAACGTCGACAGCGTGCTCATCAATGGTGTGTTCTATGCCGCCAATCGTGTCTACGGACTGACCTTCAAGGAGCGCACGGACATTCCGACGTATCATCCTGATATGCGTGTCTTCGAGGTGTTCGATAAGGACGGCACGTCGATGGCTTTGTTCTATGGCGACTACTTCCGTCGTCCGTCGAAGCGTGGAGGAGCGTGGATGGATGCCTTCGCCGAACAGAGCCGTCATTGGAATCAGAAGCCGATTATCTTCAACGTCTGCAACTCGGCCAAAGCCCCTGAGGGCAAGCCTTCGCTGTTGACGTGGGACGAGGTCACTACCATGTTCCATGAGTTTGGTCACGCCCTGCACGGCATGCTCTCCAACTGTGAGTACAACAAGCTGTCGGGCACCAGTGTGGCTCGCGACTTCGTCGAGATGCCCTCGCAGTTCAACGAGTCGTTTGCCACCATTCCTGAGGTGTTCGACAACTATGCACGCCACTACGAGACCAACGAACCCATGCCCGCAGAGCTGAAGGAACGCATGCTGAAGAGCATCAATTTCCAGCCGTGCTACGCCCTGGGTGAGAACCTCGCAGCATCGTCTCTCGATATGGCTTGGCACATGCTCGCCTCGAAGGATATCCCGTCGGCTGACAAGGCTATGGAGTTCGAGACAGAGTCGTTGCGTAAGGTGGGACTTCTGAATCCATTTATTCCGATTCCGCCACGCTACATGACCAGCTACTTCAACCACGTTTGGGGTGGGGGCTATGCTGCCGGTTACTACAGCTATCTGTGGACGGAGGTGCTGGCAGTCAATGTCGCTGATACCTTTGCCCGTCTGGGAGCCCTGAAACCTGAAACCGGTCAGGCCATGCGCGACAAGATATTGAGTCGTGGCAACACGGGCGACCTCATGCAGATGTTCGCCGACTTCACGGGCATGCAGCAGCCCGATGCCGCCAGCCTGCTCAAAGCCCGCGGATTGTAAGACCCTGCTATTAATACTAAGAATTGCTACTGGTAACGGTAGCAATTTTTTTTGTGGGAATGTTTTTGAGGTTTCGATTTTATTTCGTAACTTTGCGGCGATGTTCGAGAAGGAAATCAAGGAATACGAGCTTGTCCGCGAGGAGTATCAGCAGCAGATAGCCGACAGGATGGGTCATCAGCAGTGGATGGAATACAACGAGATCCTGTTCTCTGCGCACTCCTGTGCCATCGAGGGCAATTCGTTTACTGTTGACGATACCCGCATTCTTCGCGAACAGGGTATGGCTATGATTCCCGTAGGGCGCTCGCTGTTGGATTGTACGGAAATGGCTGACCACTTCCGAGCCTTCGACTATATGGTGAGCCACTTGGAGCATCCTTTTGACGAAGCCCTTCTGAAAGAGGTAAACCGTTTGGTGACGGAGCATACACTTGGCTACCGTGCCCCTGGAGCAGTTGCCGGCGAATACACCACGGAGGATATGGCTGCTGGTGACACCGTGTTTGGCGACCACGAATCGTTGATAGCCCGTGTGCCCAACCTCATGTCTTCCACGCAAAAAGCCCTCGACAGCGGCCAACACCCCATGATAGTTGCTGCCAAATGGCACGGCTACTACGAATACCTGCACCCCTTCCGTGATGGTAATGGCCGTACGGGTCGTCTGCTCTCCAACTTCATCCTGCTTCGCGCCAACCACCCCCTGCTCATCATCCGCCTTGAAGATTGTGCCGCCTACATCACCGCCCTCAAGCAAATCAGAACCGATGGCACCGACGAGCACCTCATCGCCTTCTTCTTCCGCACAGCCATCGCCCGCATGCAGGACGAACTCTCGCAGAAACACAAGAACTCCCTGCCCCTCGTGTTCTTCTGACACTGTCATTTGTCAGAATTGTCAGAAAGTTGCCAAAAACCACAGGAAGGGTCTGGCACTTTGTGTTAAAAAATAACTGTGTTTGCAACTTTTCCGTCCTTGGGGCACGGGCATATGCCCGTTTTTAGCAACACGGCCTCTCGCTGGTAGAGAAACGGCCTCTCGCTGGTAGAGAAACGGCTTCTCGCTAGTAGAGAAACGGCTTCTCGCTGGTAGAGAAACGGCTTGTTGCTAAATTACGCATTTGGTAACGCTCATCGCAGTATCACACATCACAGTATCACAGTTTCTGTGGGGCTGCCTACGTCTATAGGATTTAATATATTTATATATGGTGACAGGGACCTGGTACCTGACATCTCTCGCAGAAACACAAGAACTGCCCCTTGTGTTCTTCTAAATAACTCAAAGTTTCCCTTCACACGAAGGGTCTGATATTTTATGTTATCCAATTTGTGTTTTTTTTGCATCTACCTCTACTAAATTTAGGTTGTTTTCGTGGAAAGTTGTTGATTTATAGTGATTTAGAATTTTTTTTTTGCTAAATTTATAGCCCCTACTTAAGTTCTAATAACCCCTACTAATATTCTACTAAACCTCTACCTGCCCTCTACAAAACTTCTGCTTTGGTTCTGCCGGATTCTCATTCGGTTTCCTTCTTGATGCTCCCCCTCGAGGTCATCAAGCAAGGCCTTTTAACGAGATTTACTTGTGGCTTATCAAATATTCCCACCGTGGGAATGCTTTGTTCCCAGCTTGGGAATAATGTATTCCCGCCTTGGGAACGCCAAGCCAGCCTCCGGCTCAGTAGCCAATAGCCTGTGTTGAGCATTGCTAAATAGCAAATGGATGTGTTGTAGAGGTTAGGTAGAACTTAAGTAGAGATAATGTAGAATTAATATAGAGAATAAGTAGATGTAAATCTCATTGTAAGTTCTTTGTTTTGAAGATGTTATTGTGTTTTTGGTAGAGGATACTACTAAATATGTATATATTCAACAAAAATATTAATTAGAACTTGGCACAGATTCGCTGAATCATGGGGCTCTCGGCAACTATCAATCAGAATGCCAACTTGGAGCACATTTCCTAAAAATCTTTGAATTTCGGTGCAAAATTACAATTAGTTCGTAAAAAAAATAATTTTTTCTGCCTCTTATTACGTAAAATCGGTTAAATATTGCTCTTCTTTTTGCAGAAATTTGGAAAAGTAGAAACTCCCTTGATGATTTTTTTGTAATTTTGTAGCGATATTGCGACTTAGAACATTGAATATGGCAAATGATCAAAACAACATACAGGCAAAACGCTATCCAAAGTTTGCGAACTTTGGCGAATACCTGTTTTGGTCTTATGCCAACTTGCAGATGCTTTGTGCGGCTCTCAACATGGGCAAAGCGAAGTATGACAAATCATGCTACATGATACGTTCCAAGGCGTTCAAGGCTTATAAAGAAGGGCTCTGGAATATTCACGACCTTCTTGAGTTCAACGTGGCGAAGATTAAGGAGAATAACTATTGCTGGTATTGTGGAAAAGAGATGGAACCGTCGAAACTAACGAAAGATCATGTTTTTCCACGAAGCAAGGGAGGAGCTAATGATATGGACAATATCATCATGGTTTGTAAGACATGCAATTCCTCAAAAGGCAATATGGATTTGTTTGAGTGGTATGCTACAGTAAGAAAAGTATGGCCCCCCCTCAACATACTCATTCACTATCTAAAAAATATCTATCTGTATAGTATGGATAATGGCTTGATGGACAAGCATCGTGAAGAAATGGAGCAGATGGATTTGCCATTTAACTATAGGTTCATTCCCCTTGACTATCCACAGCCAGAAGTATACATGTAAATTAAATGGAAGGACGAGTATTATATAAATATCTGGACGCTGAAGGCGGTTTGAAGATGCTTGAAAATAGTACCTTGAAATTTACCAATGCGATAAAGTTCAATGACCCGTTCGACTGCCATCCATCTTTAGTTGACTATTCAAATATTCCGAATAAAATTAAAGGAAACAAGGCAGGAGAGTTGTTAGTTAAAATGTACGCAGGAACGCCCAAGCGTATAATTGATGGAACTTGGATATGCAGTCTTACAAAAAGGAATGATAATTTGCTGATGTGGAGTTATTATAGTAACCACGAGGGTATTTGTATTGGATTGAATATTGACAAAGTGAAAAAAAGTCTTTCCAACCACGAGGGAATCCCTATTGGATGCCCTGAGATAGAAGTTCAATACAAAAACATAATTGAGAAGTCTGACTATTTCCGAAATATGGACAAACTAGATTTTCTACGTTACCAAATAGGGACAAAGGCTAAAGATTGGGAACATGAAGAAGAAGTCCGCTTGTATACGCGAGGGAATAGATTTATGAACTTACTCAATTACAATAAGGAACCTTATTTCCTAACAATTAACGGAGAGTGCTTTGAGACTTTATATCTTGGAGTAAGAATTGAAGATAATGACAAAAACAAGATAGTTAATGCAGCAAGAAAATCAAACCCCAATATTATGATATATCAAATGGCAACCGATACTGTTGCCTTCAAGTTGAATACAGAAGCATTAGAATAATATGGCAAACAAAAACATAAACTTACATCAGGCGAAGGAAGCTAAGAAGGATGAGTTTTATACTCGCCGAGAGGACATTGAGCGAGAATTATATCATTATCGCCGCCAGTTCGAGGGAAAGACGGTACTATGTAACTGTGATGACCCTCGAGTAAGTGAGTTCTTCCAGTATTTTGCCCTCAACTTTGAGTGGCTTGGATTGAAACAACTAATCTGCACTTGCTACAAGAATAACGACATCGACTTATTCAGCCAGCACGACAAGGAGCAGGCTGTTTACATTATTTACGAAGGTGATAAGAACGGAAACAATCGCATTGATCCAGATGAACTTGATGTAAAGCCACTGAAAGGCGATGGTGATTTCCGCTCGAAAGAGTGCATAGAGTTACTCAAACAGGCTGATATTGTTGTAACAAACCCGCCGTTCTCCTTATTCCGTCAATATGTTAAGCAATTGATGGACTATAACAAACAGTTCCTCATCATTGGACACCAGAACGCCATAACATATCAAGAGATATTCCCGTATTTCAAAGATAATCGTATGTGGCTTGGCTATGGTTTCAACCGAAATTGTGCTCATTTCATTAGCCCGAACTATGAGGACACAGCAAGTGATACAGACCATCGTGAAGGCATGATTAGAGTATCGGGTGTTATGTGGTTCACAAATCTTAGAGTGAAGAAGCGCGAAGATGAAATGGAATTCATCAAAAAATATAATTCCGAGGAGTACCCGAAGTACGATAATTATGATGCAATTGATGTCTCTAAGACGCAAGATATTCCAGAAGATTATGAAGGCGTGATGGGAGTACCCATTACATTTATGACTAAATACAATCCAAATCAATTTGAAATAGTTGGGCTAATGGCTTCAACAACAGTCAGTGATATTAATTTTGGCTATCCATTCGTCAATGGCGAAAGGAAATACGCAAGAATCTTAATCCGACATAAAAGATGATGCCCTATGAAAATCCAATTAAAAGAAGTAACAATAGCTGAATTGTACGACGGCTATGAATATGATGAGTTGAGCGATATACTTGGCTATGGTGGCAAGTTGAACATTCGTCCTGCTTATCAGCGTGAGTTCATTTACAAACCTGAACAAGAACAGGAAGTCATTCGTTCTGTGATGCAGGAATTTCCTTTGAATGTCATGTATTGGAGCGACGAGGGCGACCATTACGAACTACTGGATGGACAGCAGCGCACTCTCTCTATTTGCCGCTACCTTGACCGTGCTTTCAGTGTTGACAAACTGTATATCCACAATCAGACACCAGATATGCGTAAACGCATTATGGATTACAAATTGCTGATATATGTCTGCAAAGGCACAGTTTCGGAGAAGTTGAAATGGTTTAATGTTATCAACATACAAGGAGAACGCCTTAGCGAACAAGAAATGAGAAATGCAGTATTTACAGGTGCATGGCTTACTGATGCCAAGAAACGTTTCTCAAAAGCTACGGGCAAAGGAGTATTGCTTGGTACACGTTATCTCGCTGGTGACCCCAAACGTCAGAAGTATCTGGAGACTGCCATTAAGTGGGCAGCAAACAGCGACAAGGAACGATTTGGGGGTGATATTGAAACATATATGGGAATCTATCAAGACAAGCCCAATGCCAATGACTTAATGCTTTACTTCCAGAAAATCATCAATTGGGTTGAAGCTACATTCCCAAAATACGACCCACTGATGAAGGGTTTAGACTGGGGGAACATCTACGAGACCTATAAGAACAAGGAAGATGTTGATACAGATGCTCTGCAACAGGAATTGGAACGTTTGTGGATGGACGATGACGTAACGCATAAGGCAGGTGCTTATGAGTATGTTCTCGGCGGTGACGAAAAGCTTTTGAATATTCGTAAGTTCTCGCCTGCAATGGCAAAGGCAGCTTATACACGTCAACAGGGAATATGTCCGATTTGTGGAAAGCACTTTGAGTTGTCAGAAATGGAAGCAGACCATATTACTCCATGGAGTCAAAATGGGCCTACGAGTGCCGAGAACTGCCAGATGCTATGTAGAGAATGTAATAGAAGAAAGGGAGCAAAGTGAAAAGAGAATACATTGAGACAGGCAAATGTATTTGGTGTGGTAGAACTAAAGAAGAAGGAGCTACTTTCTTTAATATACCTCATATCCTCCCTCATGCGTTGGGAGGCAAAGAGACCTGCTTTGATGTTTGTGATGAATGTAATTCTTATTTTGGCGATGACAGGAAGAAATATGGTATTTCTCAGGATGAAGCTGTAAAAGGTATTCTCCAAATAGGTAAGCACTATTTCTCTTTAAATCCTAAACAAGAAAAATCACCTCTATTTAACTATTTTGTCAGTAAACATAAGATAACACTAAAGCGTTCCATTTTTCATAGTATCACTGCCCAAGGATTAACTCGTCAGTTCAAACGAGGCATGTGTGAATGCTTTTTGCAGAAATATCATTTCATGACAAAAGATGGCAATAGCCCAGTTTTTGATAGATTAAGAAAGTTTGCAAGATATGACGAAGGAGATATTCCATTCTATTGCGTCATAAACAAAATACTTATAGGCTTTATAGACCAAAAGAATCCAATAATTGGAATATCTCAAAAGGATATTGAAAACGTGAAAAAATGCGGATTATTCACTTGCTACATTTTTGGTCATGTTATTATTATGGATGTTGTCCCAAATGCTCCACACATAGAAAAAATGATATTTTGTGATGACCTCTCCAACTTAGGAATTATAGCAGGAAGTACAATATCTATTGAAAGACTGACTGATATTTCCAAACTGGACTTGTTATATACACGATATAATGGCTTTCAATCAGCAGCAATTTCAGATACTGATGCATATATGCCTTTTATTGAAGAACCCCAAAAGAATTAAGTTATGGAATACGGAATAGTTTATCTTTTAACCAATCCTGTAATGCCAGGGCTTGTGAAGATTGGCATGACCACGCAGGAAGACATTGACAAGCGGATGAAGGAACTCTATACGACGGGCGTTCCCGTTCCCTTTGAGTGCCAGTTTGCTTGCAAGGTGAAGAAAGGCGACTGCGCCAAGATTGAGAAAGCCCTGCACACGGCTTTTGCCCCGCAGCGCATCAATCAGAACCGTGAGTTCTTCCGTATTCAAGTGGAACAGGCAAAGGCCATTCTCGAACTATTCCACCATACGGACGTGACGGAAGAAGTGAGCGACGAGATAGAAAACGACCTGACCGACGACGACAAGGCTGCATCGGTTAAGGCACAGATTCACCGTCCACCGCTCAACTTCTACGAAATGGGGATGCAAAAGGGTGACGTGCTTGTATGGAAAGACGACCCCACCGTTTCCGTTACGATAATCTCAGAGCGCAAAATCAACTATGAGGGCGAGGAAACGTCCATCAGTGCGCTCTCTGCCAAGTTGAAAGGCTACAAAGTCAAGCACATAGCCCCCGGTGCTCACTGGCTCTATAAGGAAAAACTTCTCAGCGACATTTATGACGATACTTATCCTTTTGAAGAATAAGTTGTATTATTTAAAAAAACTTTTGTATCTTTGCAACCAAAAATAAGAATATCACAAGATGAGAATTAAGAATTTTAGCATCGACAACCTGTATTACGAATACAACTTCAGTCATACGCTTGACGAGAAGGTGAATATATTTGTGGGTAATAACGGATCGTTTAAGACCACCCTCTTGCGGCTTCTGCGACATGCTATTGCCTACGAGAAAAACGGCCAGTTCTTCCAAAGTGGTCTAACAATAGTCACTTTTAAGGATGGTGTGGTCATGGAGTATCATGAGACTGAGAACTTGCTTTCCAAGGACAAAGATGGTGAAGACATTCTTAAGAATATCACCTCGTGGACACCGATGCTGAATGGGAATAAGATTCCTGATTCGGAGTACCGCAAATTAGTGAAACTTGATTATGTATCCACTTTCGATGTCAAAGGGGACGGCAAAAGCAGTCAGGACAGTTATCTTGACACACGGTTGGAGAAGTTGCAGAGTGATTACGGCTACTATCTCTCGGACTTAGTGAAGGAACTGACAGAACGCATCAATTCAAATAGTAGCATCACAAAGCAGGAACTCGACAAGATTAATGAGCGAAAGAATTTGTTTATTAGCCTAGTCAATGAGTGTTTTGCCGAGACAGGGAAAGAACTTTCTAATGATTCCACCAAACTGGTTTTCATCAAGGACAACAGCATTGGTATCTATCCCAAAGAACTCTCGTCGGGTGAGAAGCAACTGCTGATTATTCTGCTCACTGTTCTGCTGGAGCGTGGCGAAGAATACATCTTGATGCTGGACGAGCCAGAGATTTCCATGCACATTAGTTGGCAGTATAAGTTGATTGACATGATTCTGCAATTGAATCCCAATGTACAGATTTTACTGACAACCCACTCGCCGATGATATTCTCTGACGGCTGGGGCGACAAGGCCATCTATATGGAGGATATAACCACTAATACAAGGAAGTGATGGCGGACATCTATCAGGAACAAGCACGGTTCTTTGCCAATGTGCCGCTGATGCAAAGTGGTGTTGTGGCCAGCGTTCATTTGGAGGATGGTGATGATAAAGGCTTTTGGAATACCATGCTTCAGACACGGCATCCAGGCCATTATTACTTTATCACTCATAGCCGTAGTCCCAAAGGTTACGACACTAAAGGCTGTGAGCAATGTTTGAAATACCGTCCCTATCTGTCGAAGCGATTCTTCATCTGTATAGACAGCGACATGCGATATATGTTGCAAGAGCCGAACCTCGACGCGGCCAACTTCATCTGTCAGACATACACATATTCGTGGGAGAATCATTTTTGTGAAGCCGCCGCATTGCAGCAGCGATTTGAAAAGCATAGCCCTGACATAGCAGCAACCTTCGACTTCTCGATATTCCTAATGGAACTCTCAAAGGTGTTGTATAAGCCATTGCTGCTTTTGCTTTATTGCCTCAAGAACGACAAGCCAGACTTCAATCTGCGCATGTTCTCCGCTTGCCTGCCCAACCAATGCAAGCGTGTAGAGTTGGCTGATAACGGGAAATCGCTTATTGAGAGAATCACCAAGAATTTCGAACAGCATTTGAACTCGCAATTTGCCAAGTCCACTGACTTCGATGCCGAAGGCAGTTATTGCCAAGCTCTCAATGTGAATGAGGAGAATGCCTATCTCCATGTCAGAGGACACAACGTTTTCGACCTTGTCGCATATATCGGCGACTTGCTTTGTCGAGGAACATCCGTATCGTTCAAAAACGATGTCCTGATGAAAGAGCTTCCTCCGCAGGACTATTGGCAAATCAAGAAAGTTGCATCAGATATTGCTGAAATAGTGTAAAGCACACAAAGTCATTCAAGAGAATTACCTCATGATAGTGATCTCCCCTCGGATGCTGCGGTTCATCAAGTCGCGAACCTGTTCCGGGTCGTCGTAGTGCGACTGTAGGAACATGAGTTTGGTGACGGCACTCTCGACCGTAGAATCGTAACCGCTGACGACGCCGGCTTCCTTCAGATGGAAACCGGTGTCGTAGCGTCCCATCTCGACGCATCCTTGCATGCACTGGCTGATGTTGACAATGACCTTGCCGTTGCGGGTGCCTTCTTTCAAGGCGTTGAGCAACCAGGTGCGCTGAGGGGCATTGCCCGAGCCGAAGGTGCGCATGACGATGGCCTTCAGATTGGGCGTGTGGATGATGTGGCGGATGAGGTCTTCGCGAATGCCTGGAAACAGCGAGAAGATGATGACGTTGTTGTCCAACCGGAAGTGGGGCGTCATGGGTTTGTCCCAATCGGGCTTCAGGATACGCTCGTGATGGTAGGTGATGTTGACGCCCGCATCGGCCAGATGGGGATAGTTGAACGATTCGAAGGCATTGAACTCGTCGGCACTCTGCTTGGTGGTGCGATTGCCACGCAGCAGCGAACCATTGAAATAGATACCGACTTCAGGAACGCGTGCATGACCCTCTTCATCTTTGGCGGCAGCAATCTCGATGCTGGTAATCAGGTTCTCTTTGCCGTCGGTGCGCAGCTGTTCGATGGGAAGCTGTGAACCAGTGAAGATGACGGGCTTGGTGAGATTCTCGAGCATGTAGGAGAGGGCAGAGGCCGTGTAGGCCATCGTGTCCGTGCCGTGCAGGACAACAAAGCCGTCGTACTGGTCGTAGTTGTCGGCAATAACGTGCGACAAATCGGTCCACAACTGTGGCGACATGTCGCTGGAGTCGATGGGCGGATTGAACTGATGGACGTCAATCTGCATGTTGAACTGACGCAGTTCAGGCACAAACTGCAACAGGTGCTCGAAGTCGAGAGGCTCCAAGGCACCTGTTTGCGGGTTGCGGTTCATTCCAATGGTTCCGCCCGTATAGATGAGCAATACCTTGCTTTGCATGGTATGAACGTTTTGCGTTGTTTATCCGTTCATCGACAGCAGGAACTCCTCGTTGGAGTGCGTCTGCATCAGTCGGTCGCGAATGGTGTTCATGGCCTCGATGGGGTTCATCTCGGCAATGAACTTGCGGATAATCCACATGCGGTTCAGCGTGGTCTGATCCTGCAGCAAGTCGTCGCGACGAGTACTTGACAGTACCAAGTTGATAGCCGGGAAGACGCGCTTGTTGGCCAGCATGCGGTCGAGCTGCAGCTCAGAGTTACCCGTACCCTTGAACTCCTCGAAGATCACCTCGTCCATCTTGGAACCGGTATCTGTCAGAGCGGTGGCGATGATGGTCAGCGAACCGCCGTTCTCGATGTTACGGGCCGCACCGAAGAAACGCTTGGGCTTCTGCAGGGCGTTGGCGTCGACACCACCGGTGAGCACCTTTCCGCTGGCAGGAGCAACGGTGTTGTAGGCACGAGCCAGACGGGTAATAGAGTCGAGGAAGATGACGACATCGTGACCACACTCAACCATGCGCTTGGCCTTTTCCAATACGATGCCGGCAATCTTCACGTGGCGGTCGGCAGGCTCGTCGAACGTCGAGGCAATAACCTCGGCATTGACGGTGCGGGCCATATCCGTGACCTCCTCAGGACGCTCGTCAATGAGCAGCATCATGATGTATGCCTCGGGATGGTTGGCGGCAATGGCGTTGGCAATATCCTTCATCAGGATGGTCTTACCGGTCTTGGGCTGTGCCACGATGAGTGCACGCTGACCCTTACCAATGGGTGAGAAGAGGTCGACAACGCGAACGCTGGGGTTCGTGGTGGCCCTGTCGCCGCAAAGGGTGAACTTCTCTTCAGGGAAGAGTGGGGTGAGGTGTTCGAACGCCACGCGGTCGCGAACCTCCTGCGGATTACGTCCGTTGATGCTGATGACGTTCGAGAGTGCAAAGTACTTCTCGTTGTCGTGAGGAGGACGAACGGTGCACTCCACGACATCGCCAGTCTTCAGGCTCCAACGCTTGATCTGCTGCGGATTGACGTAGATGTCATCAGGCGACGACAGGTAGTTGTAATCGCTGGAACGGAGGAATCCGTAGCCGTCCTGAATGATTTCCAGTACGCCATTGCCCGTAATCAGGTCTCCGAAATCGAAATCCTGGCGTGGAATGTTGTTATAGTCGCGCATCATGGGCTCGTCCTGAGTCTGCTGAACCATCGGACGGTCGAAGATGTCGACGGAAGGAATGGCGGCCTGGTCCTCAATGGGCAGGTCGACAACGGTGATGAAATCGGTGCCGTCGCCAGGATCGCCCTCCCAGACGCCATCCTCGTTGGATGCGGTAGCCTCTTCAGGCTCACCCTCGCTGGTCTTGGCCATCTTCTCCTGCAACTGACCAAGCATCTCGGGAGAGATACTCTCATCGCTGGCAATGGGTTCAGCTTCGGGAATCACCTCGGCGACTTCAGCTTCAGGGGCTGCTTCGGCAAAAAGATCACCCTCGGACTTCTTCGTCGTCTTCTTCTTGGTCTTCTTCTCGGGCTCAGCGGCTTCTGGGGCAACAGCCTCCTCGGCGTCCTTCTTCTTGCGGCCGCGCTTCTTGGGAGCAGCCTCTTCTGCGCTCTCAGCGGCGTCGGCCTTGGCTGCCTGATTTTCCTTTTCGGCTTTCTCAGCAGCAGCCTGTTCGGCAATCAGTGCATCGAGCGAGGGCTTCTTCTTTTTCTTCTCCACCTTGGTGGCTTCTTTGTCGTAGGTCTCACCATCGGAACCGTTGACAGCATATACCTTGCTATTATCTTTGGCAATACGGGTACGCTTGCGCTTCGGTGTGCTGACACCAGCGGCAGAATTCTCGGCGGCCTTGTCGAGTATGGCATAGACCACACCCTCTAACTCGTCGTTCTGCGACACTTTGATACCCAGTTCACTGGCTATCTCCATCAATTCAGGGATAGGAAGCTTTTCTAATTCTTCTTTCGTGTACATATCTATATACAGTAAATCGTTAAACGCTAAAATGTGGATTTTGAAAATCTTTTGGAACAATCGTGCTTCGCGGAAGGAAACACGTTTTTCTGAAATTCGACTGCAAAGGTACGGAATAATTCTGAAATGACAAAGAATTTAGGATTTTTTTTGTAACTTTGCACCCAAAATCAATATCGCAATGGAAATCAAGCAAGCAGAATTCACGCTTTCCGCCCCGATGGTGTCGATGTGTCCAAAGGATACGAAGCCCGAATATGCCTTCATAGGACGTTCGAATGTAGGCAAGTCGAGTCTGATTAACATGCTGACAAACAACAAGAAGTTGGCAAAGACGTCGTCGACGCCCGGCAAGACGTTGCTCATCAACCACTTTATTATCAATAAGGAGTGGTATCTGGTCGACCTGCCCGGCTATGGCTATGCCAAGCGTTCGAAAAAGGAGGTCGACAAACTGGACCAGATGATTCGCGGATATATTCTTCAGCGCGAGCAGCTGGTGAATGTCTTCGTACTGGTGGATATCCGCCTGGAACCGCAGAAGATTGACCTCGAGTTCATCGAGTGGCTGGGCGTGTCGAGCATTCCCTTCAGCATTGTCTTCACCAAAGCCGACAAACTGACGCCCAACAAGTGTCGCCAGGCTATGGAGGCGTACAAGAAGAAACTGTCGGAAACGTGGGACGAGATGCCGCCGATGTTCCTGACGTCAGCCGAAAAGAAAGACGGCCGCGACGACGTGCTCGACTATATCGAGAGCATCAACAAGGAATTGGCAGCTCAATAAATTGTCAAATAGTAAATAGCAAATGGTTCCTTACTTAGACGTTCAACACCTCTCGAAGTCGTTCGGAGCGCTGACACTGTTCCGCGACATCAGTTTCTCCATTGGCGAAGGCCAGCGGGTGGGACTGATAGCGAAGAACGGTACGGGCAAGTCGACGCTGCTCTCCATTCTGAGTGGCAAGGAAAGCTACGACTCGGGCAGCATCGTGTTCCGTCGTGACCTGAAGGTAGGCATGCTGGAACAGTCGCCCGTGTTCGACCCTGATGAGTCGGTGCTCGACGCGTGCTTTAATCACCAAGGTGAGGAAGAGAAGGTGCTGAAAGCCAAGCAGGTGTTGACACAGCTGAAAATTCGCGACCTCAGTCAGCGCATGGGTGAACTGAGTGGTGGCCAGCAGAAACGTGTGGCATTGGCTAACGTATTGTTGACGGAACCCGATTTGCTGATACTCGACGAGCCTACAAACCACCTCGACCTCGAGATGATAGAATGGCTGGAGGGTTATCTGGGGCGAGGAAACCGCACGCTGTTGATGGTGACACACGACCGCTTCTTCCTGGACCGTGTGTGTAGCGTCATTCTGGAACTCGACGACCAGACCATCTACACCTATCGCGGCAACTATGCCTACTATCTGGAGAAACGCCAGGAACGCATTGACAACCGACGGGCTGAAGTGGCACGCGCCAACAACCTGTATCGCACGGAGTTGGAGTGGATGCGCCGCATGCCGCAGGCACGAGGCCACAAGGCACGCTATCGTGAGGAAGCATTCTATGAACTTGAGAAAGTGGCCAAGCAACGACTGGAAGAGCGTCAGCTGCGTCTGAAGGCCTCGAACGTCTATATCGGCTCGAAGATTTTCGAGTGCCAATACATCTCGAAATCGTTTGGTGAGAAAGGGTCGGATAGTGAGGTCGTTATTCTCAAGGACTTCTACTACAATTTCTCGCGTTTCGAGAAGATGGGCATCGTGGGCAACAACGGCACGGGCAAATCGACGTTCATCAAGATGCTGCTGGGACAGGTGCCTGTGGATGATGGTCGCATCGTCATTGGTGAGACAGTGAAGTTCGGCTATTTCTCTCAAGAGGGGTTGCAGTTTGATGAACAAGAGAAGGTCATCGATGTCATCACGAAGATTGCTGACTATGTGGATCTGGGCAGTGGTAAAAAGCTTTCAGCCTCACAACTGTTGCAATATTTCCTGTTCACCCCAGAGCAACAATATAATTATGTATATAAATTGAGTGGTGGCGAGCGCCGTAAGTTGTATCTCTGCACGGTGCTGATGCGCAATCCCAACTTCCTGGTGCTCGACGAGCCTACCAACGACCTCGATATCGTCACGCTGCAAATCTTGGAGGAATACCTGCAGGATTTCCCTGGCTGTGTCATCGTCGTATCGCACGACCGCTATTTCATGGATAAGGTCGTCGACCACTTGCTGGTGTTCAAGGGACAGGGCGAAATCAAGGACTTCCCAGGCAACTATACGCAGTATCGCGAGTGGGAGAAGATGGAAACTAGTAAGACTAGTACGTCTAGTACGACTAGTAATACTAGTACCACTAGTCCGACTAGTAAAGCCAACTACCGCCACGAGGACCGCCGCAAGCTGTCGTACAAAGAGAAACGCGAGATGGAGCAGCTCGAGAAAGACATTGCTGCCCTCGAGGCTGAGAAGGCGCAGATAGAAGAGGCACTCTGTGGAGGCACCACGTCGGTGGATGAAATTACGGCCATGAGCAAGCGTCTACCGCTGTTAAACGACGAGCTCGACGAGAAATCGATGCGCTGGCTGGAACTCTCCGAGATTGAAGGCTAATCATAAAGTTCTTACACCTAAAGGTATAAGCGAAACAAGTTCGAAACAAAGTTCAATGTTCAAAGTTCAAAGTTAATGATACAACAACAATATCCATCACAACTGCTGGAGCGGGCCGTACAAGAGTTCTCGCGACTGCCAGGCATTGGTCGCAAGACGGCCTTACGTTTGGTGCTTCATCTGTTGCGTCAGGATGGTGAGGATGTGGAACGCTTTGCCGAGACCATTGCCCGCATGCGTCAGGAGGTACAGTACTGCCATGTGTGCCACAACATCAGCGACAGCGACACCTGCCCCATCTGCAGCGATTCCCATCGCGATGCGTCTGTTATCTGTGTCGTCGAGAATATCCAGGACGTGATGGCTGTCGAGAATACCCAGCAGTTCACGGGCCTCTACCACGTATTGGGAGGTGTCATCTCACCCATGGACGGCATCGGTCCCAGCGACCTCGAAATCGAATCGTTGGTGCAGCGTGTTTCAGAGGGCGGTGTGCGCGAGGTTATCCTGGCGCTGAGCTCAACGATGGAGGGCGACACCACCAATTTCTACATCTTCCGCAAGTTGGCTCCCTTTGATGTCAAATTGAGTATCATTGCCCGCGGCATCAGTGTTGGCGATGAATTGGAATATACCGACGAGGTGACGCTGGGCCGTTCCATCATCAACCGCACACCCTTTGAGGGAAAGTGAGTTTAATTGAGAATTGAAAATTGAGAATTATGATATGAATGACGAAACACTGAAATTTATACTGACAACCGTGATGGAACTGGCCACGCTGGCGTGTGCCTATTTCGGCTTGCGACTCATTAAGTGGAGCTGGAAGCGGCGCATGTTGCTTATTGGCCTGCCACTGCTGGCAAACATCATTCTCTACATCATTTACCGCACTACGCCTTTCTTCTATCTGGGCGTCGTCCTGTTGATATGCATTCCCTTCGTATGGCCCAGAAAATCAGCGTAATCATAGTCAGCTACAACGTCTGCCAAATCTTAGACGAGTGCCTCGAGAGCGTGAAGAAAGCCCTTGACGGCATCGACGGCGACATCTATGTTGTCGACAACTGCTCAAGCGATGGTACCGTAGAAACACTGCGTCCCAAACATCCGCAGGTGCACTTCATTGCCAATACGGAGAACGTCGGCTTTGCCCGAGCCAACAATCAGGCTATCCGTCAGTCCGACTCGGAATACGTATTGCTGCTCAATCCCGATACGGTGGTCTACGAACCGACCATCAAGGGCTGTCTCGACTTCATGGATGCCCATCCTGAAGCGGGTGGGGCAGGCGTGCGCATGTTGAATCGCGAGGGGACCGTTGCCCCAGAATCGCGTCGTGCCATTCCTACACCGTGGGTCTCGATGCTCAAAATGTTGGGATTCACCAAACGTTACTACATGAGTCATCTGCCCTGGGACCAACCGTCGCAGATTGAGGTCATCAGCGGAGCCTATTGCCTGCTGCGCCGTAAGGCACTCAATCAGGTGGGCTTGCTCGACGAAGACTTCTTCATGTATGGCGAAGACATCGACCTGTCGTACCGTCTGCTTAAGGGCGGCTGGCAAAACTGGTTCCTGCCATTCGATATTGTCCACTACAAAGGCGAGTCGACCCAGAAGTCCAGCTTCCGCTATGTCCACGTGTTCTACCAGGCTATGCTCATCTTCTTCCGCAAACATTACGGTCACCTCAGTTTTCTGATCTCTCTGCCCATCAAGATGGCCATCTATTTCCGTGCCTTCCTGGCGCTGATACATATGCTGACAGAACGTCTGCATCAATTCCTCAATCCACGAAAAGACAACCGCTCATGAACACCTTGCCCACCATCCGCCTGCGGGCCATCGAACCCGAGGACCTCGATCTGCTCTATCAGATTGAGAACGATTCCAGCCTCTGGGATGTCGGAACCACCAATGTGCCCTATTCGCGCTATACGCTGCACGACTATATCGCCACTTCGGCCGATGATATCTATGCCGATCGTCAGGTGCGACTCGTCATTGACAACGAAGCCGGAGAAACGGTGGGAATGGTCGACTTAGTGCGTTTCGACCCACAACACCAGCGCGCTGAGGCGGGCATTGTCGTCTTGAAGTCGTGTCGTCGTCAGGGCTATGCCACCGCAGCACTTTCCGAACTCCGTGCCTATGCCCTGCGCGTATTGCACCTGCACCAGCTCTACGCCGTCGTGAAAAGTGACAATGAGGAAGCCTTCCATGTATTCCAAAATGCGGGCTTTACGGAGCAAACCGTGCTGAAGGAATGGCTCTTCGACGGCAGAAAATACAACGATGCCCACCTTTTGCAAAGTTTTTTATAAAGTTTTCGCCAAAAAGTTTTGCCGATTCGAAAATTCTATGTACCTTTGCACCCGCTAAACGACAAAAGCGACTATTCTGGTGCGTTAGTTCAGTAGGTTAGAATGCCTGCCTGTCACGCAGGAGGTCACGAGTTCGAGTCTCGTACGCACCGCCAGAACATCAGTCAAAACGAGTCGCAAAGCAAGGTGCGTTAGTTCAGTAGGTTAGAATGCCTGCCTGTCACGCAGGAGGTCACGAGTTCGAGTCTCGTACGCACCGCAACGATAACAAGTAAGCAGCTCACTGGACCTCAACCGTTCGGTGAGTTTTTTTTATAACGATACTAATAATATGAAACAAACCATTCTTGTCACTGGCGGTACGGGTTTCATCGGAAGCCACACCACCGTAGAACTGCAAAACGCAGGCTACAAAGTAGTCATTGTCGACAACCTCTCCAATTCCAATGCCAACGTGGTCGACGGCATTGAGAAAATCACCGGCATCCGTCCTGACTTTATCCAGGCCGACTGCTGCGATTTCGATGCGATGGAGAATATCTTCCGCAAGTATCCCGACATTGAGGGCATCATCCACTTCGCTGCCTCGAAAGCCGTTGGCGAGAGTGTCGAGAAGCCGCTGAAGTACTACCGCAACAACCTCGTTAGCCTGATCAACCTGTTGGAACTCATGCCGAAGTACGATGTCAAGGGCATCATCTTCTCCAGTTCGTGCACCGTTTATGGCCAGCCCTCGCAGGAACATCTGCCCGTTACTGAGGACGCCCCCGTCCAGAAGGCCATGTCACCCTATGGTAACACGAAGCAGATCAACGAGGAAATCATTCAGGACTACATCCACAGCGGTGCCCCCATCAAGAGCATCATCCTGCGCTATTTCAACCCCATCGGCGCACATCCTACGGCGCTTATCGGTGAACTGCCCAACGGCGTGCCCATGAATCTGATTCCTTTCGTCACACAGACCGCAATCGGTATTCGCGAGCAGCTGAAGATTTTCGGCAATGACTATAACACTCCTGACAAAACCTGCATCCGCGACTACATCTATGTCGTAGATTTGGCCAAGGCTCATGTGAAGGCTATGGAGCGCGTGCTCGACGAGCCTGAGACCGATGCCGTCGAGGTGTTCAATGTGGGTACAGGCAAGGGACTTTCTACGCTCGAAGTCGTCGAGGGTTTCGAGAAGGCTACTGGTGTCAAAGTGAACTGGACCTACGCTCCGCGTCGCGAAGGCGATATCGAGCAGGTGTGGGGCAATGTTGACAAAGCCAACAAGGTGCTGGGCTGGAAGGCAGAGACACCTACTGAGGAAGTGCTGAAATCGGCTTGGAAGTGGCAACAGAAACTGCGTGAGGATGGCATTCAATAAGCCGTCACTCGCAGACCAGCAGATACGAAAAAACCTCTCGAGTAATGAACTCGGGAGGTTTCTTTTGCTGCGAGGTGCCTGGCGGATTCGAACCGCCGTAGACGGTTTTGCAGACCGTTGACTAAGCCACTCATCCAAGGCACCAAAGCTGTTAAGCGGGTGCAAAGGTACGAAAAAAGCACAAATTACCAAAGAAAAACACGATTTTTTTTGCTATTTATTTACAATGACAGGTGTGATGTTGGGTTTTCTGGCAGTTTTTCTGGCATTTTTCCTTTAGTTCACAATCTCGACATGGGTCTCCGCCCTCGCGAAAGCTGTCATAGCATCGCCATGCGGCATACCCTACAGCCGCAACGATAATCACCCCTGTCAATATAACCTGCCAATCCATCAATTCCTCAGTTTGCGCAGGAGAACCTTGTTGATGGCCTGTATTCTGCGACCGCTTTTCTCCAAGTCCTGAGCGATGTCCTCGCGTACATTATTTATATTATTAAAGAAGTCGCTGAAGGCATTCAGGAATTGGTTGGGCTGTGCTTCGTCTTCAGGCTTGTCGGGATTGGTCACGATGCGAATGCCCAGATGCTCTACGTGCACGTCGATGTCGTTGTCGGTCATGATGGGGTCGCCGTCGTAGTGGATGGCTCCGGCCTCTTTGCGGTGAATGTGCAGGCTACGCGTGCGGAAGGTCTTGATTTTCGAGTTGTTGCCCAGCGTCTTCATAAACAGGTCGGCGGCAATCTGTGGCGCATCCAGCACATCGAAGGGCTCCATCACGATGACGTCCAGCTCACCGTCCTTCATCGTCGCACCTGGTGCAATATATGCGTTGTTGCCGTATTGCGACGCATTGGCACAGGCTATGAGGAACGCCTTGTAGTGCTTCGTACCCGTCTCGTCTACGATTTCGTATGTCTCGGGTTTGTATTTCAGACCTTCTTTCAGCACGTTCTCCACGTAGGTGATAGGTCCGCGCTTGCCGGCTTCAGCGAATTTCAGCGAGATGAACGCATCGAATCCCATGCCGCACGTGCAGAAGAACGGCTGGCCGTTGATGACGCCGTAGTCGAACTCCTCAATCTGGCATTGGTTGATCAGTTCCAGCGCCTTGCTGCTGCTCATGGGGATGCACAAGTGGCGGGCCAACCCGTTGCCGGAACCCGTGGGAATGATGCCCAGCGCCGTCTGCGTATGCACCAGCGAGCGCGCCACCTCGTTCACCGTACCGTCACCGCCCACGGCCACCACGATGTGCACACCAGCCGCTGCAGCCTCGCGGGCTATCTCGGCAGCATTGCCGCGATAAGCAGTCTGGCGTACCTCGTAGTCGAACCGTTCGTGATCCAGCATTTCATCAATCAACTCAGGGATGTGTTCCTTGCTGCCGGTGCCCGAAATAGGGTTCACGATGAACGTTATTTGTTGCTTTTTATTCATTCTGACGGCAAAATTACGAAATATTTCGCATTTTCTTGCACTATTTCTAAAAAAATGTGTACCTTTGCAGTCTGAAAACAAATTTGTGGCTTCGGCTGCACCTATTTTTATGGGACAATTACAAGAAAAATACAAGCTTTATCGTGAGCCCCAGAAGTTTATGGAGGCTGA
>JAEEVW010000058.1 GCA_016291085.1 Prevotella sp. | reverse complement strand
TTCTAAAAAAATGTGTACCTTTGCAGTCTGAAAACAAATTTGTGGCTTCGGCTGCACCTATTTTTATGGGACAATTACAAGAAAAATACAAGCTTTATCGTGAGCCCCAGAAGTTTATGGAGGCTGACGTATACCCTTATTTCCGCGCCATTGAGGGCAAGCAGGGTACAGAAGTAGAGATGGGCGGTCACAAGGTTCTGATGTTCGGTTCCAACGCCTACACGGGCCTGACGGGTGACCAACGCATCATCGATGCTGCCAAGGCGGCTCTCGACAAATACGGCTCTGGCTGCGCAGGAAGCCGTTTCCTGAACGGAACACTCGACCTGCATGTACAGCTGGAAAAGGAAATCTCAGAGTTCATCGGCAAGGACGATTGCCTGTGCTTCTCTACGGGATTCTCGGTGAATCAAGGCGTTTTGGCAATGGTAGTGGGTAAGGACGACTACATCATCTGCGACGATCGCGACCACGCAAGTATTGTGGACGGTCGTCGTCTTTCGTTTGCCAAGCAGCTGCACTACAAGCACAACGACATGGAAGACCTGGAGCGTGTGCTGCAGAAGCTGCCCTACGAGGCCATCAAGCTTATCGTTGTCGACGGCGTCTTCTCGATGGAAGGTGACCTCTGCAAGTTGCCCGAAATCGTCGAGCTGAAGCATAAGTATAACTGCTCCATCATGGTCGACGAAGCCCACGGCATCGGCGTATTCGGCCGTCAGGGTAGGGGTGTCTGCGACCACTTCGGACTCACCGACGAGGTCGACCTCATCATGGGTACCTTCTCGAAGTCGCTGGCATCCATCGGTGGTTTCATCGCCTCCGACTGGGACACCATCAACTTCCTGCGTCACACCTGCCGCACCTACATCTTCTCGGCATCGAACACTCCCGCAGCCACCGCTGCCGCTATGACCGCCCTGCACATCATTCAGCAGGAGCCCGAGCGCATACAGGCACTGTGGGACGTCACCAACTACGCACTGAAGCGTTTCCGCGAGGAAGGCTTCGAGATTGGTGAAACCGAGAGCCCCATCATCCCCTTGTATGTTCGCGACGTCGACAAGACGTTCCTTGTTACCGCTCTCGCCTTCAAGGCTGGCGTGTTCATCAATCCCGTCATTCCGCCCGCTTGTGCCCCACAGGACACTCTCGTGCGCTATGCCCTGATGGCCACCCACACCAAGGAGCAAGTTGATCGTTCCGTCGTCGCACTGAAGAAAATCTTCGTCGAACAAGGAATCATCAAGTAAATTATTTCTGAAAAATTTGCACGGGTGCAGAATTTTTTGTAATTTTGCACCCGCTTAGAAAAAATCGAGGTGTAGCGCAGTTGGTAGCGTTCCTGGTTTGGGACCAGGCTGTCGCAGGTTCGAGTCCTGTCACCTCGACCACCCTATAAATGGGAATCCGCTAATTCATAATGAGTTAGCGGATTTTTTTGCAAAAATTCCCCAAAGATTTCGATTTTCTTGACAAATAATGTGGACGCAAAATCGGTTTTTTCGAACCCTATTTTGTAACTTTATTAAAGATTCCTTACATAATTGCGATGGTTAATTATTTATAATTCTTTGTTCTACAGGCAATTTTGAACCAAAAAGTAACTAATCTTGTCAAAATTCAATCTTACATAGCGTTTTATGTTTTTACCTAGTATTTTATAAAGCGGTTCATTTCCCCATAATCGTTCCCCAAGGTCTATGTTTTTATTTCTATGGTTTTTCAAACAATTACCCAATTAAGTGAGCTTACTTATTATTCTTTTTTAATTCTGTTCATAACGTAATAATGAAAAGCTTCCGTATTTTACTTCATATTACCTTCAATTACAGTAAGAGGTGAGAATCTACCATGATTACTTTACACGTATTTTCATAGGATTACTAAATTATACATAAAGAGGTTGTTATATATTCCAATGATGTACCTTTTAGTGTAATAAGGAATATCGAATTATATAAAAAGAGTGTCGATACGACTCTCACACCCCTTTCGATTGCCTATTTATTCCAGATTTGCTACCCTAGGGCAGAATACTTTGTATTCTAATTATACATATTCCTGTTCTTTTTACCAATTTTGCGGATAATCACAATATAACCATTATTGCTCATTATTTGCTCAGTATTCTAAAGTCCTTCGACTCCAATATCTGCTTATCACAACCGTTTTCCAACACATTGATGACGGCACGGCCAATCTCCGAAAGCGGATTTGCCTGATTCATCAGACGCATCAGCGGATAGAAAAGCAGATAGATGCGGTCGAGCTTCTTCACATGTAACTGCCCTTTCGAGGGTTTCATGATGGTAGGACGGAGGGCATAACTGTGCTTGAAAGGCATAGCAAAAATGGCATTTTCGGTCTCTGCCTTGACCCTTGCCCACATCATTTTGCTGTCGGCAGTGGTTCCTGCACCACTCAGATAGACGTAGGTCATTAGCTCCTTGTCGGGCAGGATCTGTGCCAAATGCAGCGGAATGTCATAAGTAACAGGTCGGTACTGCTGTTCTGACAAGCCATTGGCACTGATACCGGCACAATAGAGCATCGCATCGTAACCCTGCAGACGTTCATCACCTTCTGGCAGTTTCAGCAGGTCTTTCGTGATTAGTTCCTCCAACTTCTCATGCTTATGCCCACATGGCTTGCGACTGATGCTCAGCACTTTCTCAACACGCTCATCCTTCAGGCATTCCAACAGAACGCCCTCACCAACAAATCCGGTGGCACCTGTCAATATTATCTTCATTGTTTCATTTAATTGTATATCCTGATTTTGTCAGAGCCTTTAATGCCCGTTCAAAGTTCTCTGTCTTTGTTAATATATAGTCCGTATTGAAGGTTGATATGGCAAAAATGCCGATTCCACTTTCAGCAAGACAAGTTGAAATCTTAGCAAGAATCCCGATGAGAGAGAAGTCAAGTACACCTTCTATGCGGAATGCCCTCCAGCCATCCTCACGCTCGGTGGTGTTGTCTGGAACTAAAGAAACCGGACATACCAGCGATTTCTCCTCGTCAGTAGAACCTGTGAACACATATTCCTGGTTCAGGTTAATCCCCGAATAGTCTTCAACCTTACATACGGAGAACTCAATATCAATTATCTTTAATTGCAACATATTTTAAATGTCATTTTTATGTGAGGAATGCAATTGGTGCCAACTGCAATGGATGTCGGTCGGCAATCTCACAGGTCAGGTTCTGCCCACGGAGTTCATCGAGGAAGGCATTGAGATAGGTATCGTCGGTAAACCGATGGCTGAAGCTGATGGTAAACATGCCGCCTGCAGCGCTGGCCTCCAGCACAATCATATAGGCGGCATCGGCCTCGGCTACCATCTCCTTGACATATTGCTCAGCGGCTCCCAAATTGGCTTTCCCCACATAACTCAGCATGCAGGATGCCATCTGCCCCATCAGCGTGTTCACAGGAGCAAAAGCCTGATGTCGGGCATTGACCGTGGGAAGTTTCTCCATCATGTCCATGCGGTCTTGTGTCTGCCAGAAATAGGCTTGCAGATTGTCTGGATAAGCCTGCTCGCTCACCATCTTCCTGAAGGCTTTCGCCTGTTCAGAAAAGGTCTTTCCTGTCAGTTCCTGTCCAAACGGTAGAAACAGACCACCAACCATCGAGTGGTGAGTCAGAGGAGTACCGATTGCTTTTCTCAGGTTAACTGCCAGGCATACCGTTGGAACCGATGGTGCACTGTCAGGGTGGAGTCGTGCTATGGCACGTGCCAAAGCCAGCGAGAGGAAGGTGGCAGGGGTTGCACCGCAGGCCCGTACCTGCTGCATCATCTGCTCCTCGGCTATTCGTATCTGCACCACTTCTTTCCGTTCTGCTAATGGGCTGACAGCCTCCGCCGAGAGATTAATGACTTTAGGGCGTTCAGGCAGCGGAAGAGGATGAATCTCCGCAGGTCTTGGCAGTGTGGCAGGGTCTGTCCATTCTGCATCATCGATGGCATCACCAGCCACCCACACCCCCTCACGGCTCAAACGGTTGTCATAACGCCTTTGGCAATACTCGTAGAGGAGTGTGCGCAACAGACGGTAGGCACTGTCGCCATCGATGAGAACATGCGAGAAATCCAATGCGACGCAGTCATCCCACCAGGAGAAAGCCAACAGATGCTCATTCGCTTCTTCACCGAACAGGCAGACGGGTTGCCGACCTTTGCTGAGTCCCCAAGGCAGTGGATTGTCATCATACACGAAGTGTTCGATGCCTTCCTCATCGCGCACAACGCCCAGTTTGACACATAGATAAGGGTATCGCAGTTGTGTAGCCTTCAGGGCTTCAGCGAGAATCTGCTCATCTATCTTGTCTTTTAAACGCAGCATGACACGCACCGTCATGGGGTACTCGTTGTCAGCCCTGTTTAAGTAAAATCGTTCAATATGTAGGTGCTTCATATCAATTTCTCTTCATCTGGCTGCTGGCCATCGTGAGCCTTCCATGCACATTCGGTAATCTTCATGTCAGAGAAAATGGCCGTGAAGGATGACTCCTCGGGTGAACATGCATAGATGCCAAAGCTGATTTCGTCGGCACCGGCATACATGTGGCAGATGCGCATCTGACTGAAATCGATGCCGTTTGTGGAACACTCGATGCAGTAGTCATCCTCACGACGTGAAAACCGATACCACATGGTCTTCACGTCGGCAGGAATAGCCGTTGTTGCCCAGTCGGAATAGCCCTTGTTAGTGGCTACACTGCCTAGGTGCTGAAATTCGTCATTCTCGTATTCTACAGAGCCTTTCAGCCAGTTTTCACTATCCAAGTACATCACAATACCGCACTGGTCAAAACGCTGATGGCTCTGCGTGAAGTCGGTCTTCACCACAAAACTGAAAAACTTTTCGCGGGTCTTCATCTGCAACACGGGGGCATTGTCGTTCTGGAAGTGATAGTACGTGCGCTGCCATAGGTCGGTGTGCGGAGCGGTAGTGATAAGGATGGTATCACCCTTCACCTCGAACCCGCCAGGCTCCCTTGTCCACTGAAGACTGTTCAAATCAATGCGCCCACTGTCAGCGAGGACCTCTTTTACGTTGTCTGTAAACTCCATTTCTGTTTCATTCTTGGTTTGCTGTGCACAAGCCGTAAACAGTAGGCCAATGCAAAGTAATGTGAATAATTTCTTCATACTATCCTTTCTTTGTTATTCTTGCCAAATAATCATAGTGTTCACCTTCTGCCACTACCTCGACTACATATCCATATTTCCCTGCTTTCTCCTTTAGAGTGTCAGCATCGATATAGAGCCAATTGAAGGGTTCTCCGATGGTGTCTTTATACTGCATCTGGAAACTATGCTCTCCATAATAACTCATGTCATCGGGCAATTCAATGATGCCATCCTCTGTCTCGAAAACGTAGCTTATATCCGATGAATCACAAAGGACTTGACCTCCAGGAGCTAGTATCTTGTAGAGTTGCTTGAAGAACTCAGGCAGACGTTCCAAGGTTCCAACTATCCCAATACCATTCATCAGCATAAGGATTGTATCATATTGGCCATCCAGAGTAAAAAAGTTCTGTTCGAGTACCTTCTTGACTCCACGATCCTTCATGGTCTCAACAGACAATGGTGAAATATCTATGGTTGTCACATCCAAGCCTCGCTCTTGCAGGACAAGTGAATGGCATCCCGCTCCAGCACCTACATCAAGCACTCTTCCCTTTGCCATATCCAATGCCTTTTGTTCTATCTCCGGCATTGACTTGTAACTGCGGAAGAGGGTGGTCAGCGGTATCTCGTCCTCCTCAAACATCGGGGAAAACACTCTGAGTTTGCTTGCCTTCTTAGTCTTATGGTAGTCGGCAATCGCTCTTCCCATCGGATCCGTCTTGCTATTGACTTTGTCCATCTCAATCACGACTCGGCCATCCAAAACACGTTTTGATGGCTCTCACTGTTCATCCGATTCATCTTCAACTTCGCAATGTATGAATCCCATTTCCTTGGCCTTCTCCTGATTCATCAGGAAGTAAACCACTTCGCCTTCATTGCAGAGTTCGCCTTTCGAGTTGGTTATCTCCGCATTGATATATACTAGGTTGCGAACTTGTTTTGCGACTTTTGCCCGTATGGTCAGTTCCGGCTCTGTAGTAGATACGGCCTTGCGGAACTTCACATTCAGCTGTACGGTATAGCCACTCGTCTGTAGCTTACGGGTGACAACCCATCCGCAAACCTCGTCGATCAGGGTACTCAGGATGCCGCCATGCATAGTGTTTACCCATCCCTGATAGTTCTTTTCAGGATGCCATTTGCTGACAATATAATCTCCATCCTCATAGAACTCCATGTGGAGCCCGATGGGGTTTTCAGGACAACAGCCAAAGCAGTTGTACTCAGGATGGTTGCGCCATGGGTTTATTATCTTCTTCATAATGGTTACCTGATAAAGTTCATAAACTGGGGACGTTCGTCGCGCTTGGGAGCTGAATCGCCATCGGCATGAATCTTCTGCAGCAAGAATGCCATATTGGTGGCTAGGGTGCGCATGGTCTGCATGCCTTCGGTATCGAGTTTTACCTCGCCTTTGCCTGCACCGTAGGCGATGTTCCAATACTGGGAGGTGACCACGGGCATGTTCATCATCTCGAACATCATATTCATCGTCTGGAGCGTGGCTGTTGCACCGCCTCGCCGACATACGGCCAGTGCTGCTGCAGGTTTGTTCTGAACCAGATGACCTGCCGAGAAGAACAGGCGTTGCATCAGAGAGAGGATTCCACCGTTAGGCTGACCATAGTAGACTGGTGTACCCACGATGAGCGCATCTGCTGTAGCCATCTTCTCGGTGATGACGCTGCAGAGGTCATCGTCGAACACGCATCCCTTGCTGCCTGGCTGATGACAACCGCCACAATTGATGCACATGCGGACTGGCTTCCGGCCTATCTGAACGATTTCTGTTTCGATACCGTGCTTCTGTAAGGTTGCCTCTATCTCTTGCAGACAGCAGAACGTGTTACCGTCTGTTCTTGGGCTGCCATTGATTAGGAGTACTTTGCACTTCTTGCCCGATACCGTATTCAACATGGCTGATACTGGCGATACAACAGCAGTTGCAGCAGCTGCCATAGTGGCTTTCTTGATAAAATCTCTTCTGTCCATAGAAATATTGTTTTGTCTATATAATCTGGTCAATCATACGCATAATACCTAAATACACTTAAAACTAACGGCAAAGATAGTAATAATCAGGGAATTTTCGTTATATTTGCACCAAGAATTAGCATTGTTTATCAAGTTACCCAGCAAAAACAGACCTGACATGAAGATGAGAAAGACTTTTTTGGCCGCTCTTATGCTGATGGCATTGACGGCATGTAATGAGAAAAAGGAGTCGTCTAAGGATGTAGTATCTTTCGACGAAGTACTGACAACACGCAGAAGCGTTCGCAGCTACGATGCCTCGAAGAAGATCTCTGAGGCTGAGGTTCGCGAACTTCTGACGGCAACACAAGAGGCTCCCTCGTGGGCCAATCAGCAACCCACGAAGTATTATGTGGCCATCAGTGAAGAGAAACTGGCCGCCGTTCAGGATCTGGTGGGAGGCAACAAGGAGCGAATCAAGGATGCCCCAGTCCTGATAGTCTCAACGTTCGAGAGAGGCAAGTCGGGCTTCTTTCAGGGGAATCAGACCAACGAAGTTGGCGATGGCTGGGGGGCCTATGATAATGGCCTGAGCAACTGCTACATGATATTAAAGGCTCGCGCTATGGGTTTCGATACGCTTATCATGGGTATGCGTGACGCTGACGGATTACGACAGCTCTTCGACATTCCTGAAAGCGAGACGATTATGGCGGTTATCTCTCTGGGCTATAGGGCTGGAGAACCTAACCGCCCAGAAAGAAGACCATTGGACGACATTGTAAAATTCTTCTAGGATGAAACTAAGAACTATCTTGGCCTTTTTATGTTGCGTCTGCTCTATGCAGGCACAGGAAAAACTCATGATGCTCGTCGGCACCTATACCGACAGTGGTAGTAAGGGCATTTATTCCTACTATTTCAATCAGGAGACAGGAGAAACGGAAGCATTAAACTCTTTGACATTGAAGAATCCGTCATATCTGACCATCTCAAATGACGGACGGCTGGTGTATGCTGTCAGTGAGACGAACGACGACAAAGCCTCTCTCAACACCATTCGTCTGAATCCTCGTACTGGCGATATGCAGCTGATAGCTACGGCACCTGTTTTGGGTGGCGATCCATGCTACGTGTCCACCAACGGGAAAACGGTTCTAACAGCCAACTACTCTGGTGGCTCGATGAGTGTGTTCACTCTGAATCAGCAGGGAACAAAGCCGGAACTCTCCACAAGGTTTCTCGGTTCTGTAGGTGGTCCAGACCTGACTCGACAAGACACACCACATGTGCATTGTGCCTGTTTTACTCCTGACAGAAAGTATGTATTGGCTACCGATTTCAGTGCCGACAGGATTCTGTCTTTTCGCATAAATGGTCAGAAAGTGGTTGCTAATGGTGTGGCTGCTAATGTCAGTGCCGACTCAGGCCCTCGCCATCTGGTGTTTAGCAAGGAAGGCCGTTTCGCCTATCTGATGAGCGAGCTGTCAGGCAAAGTAACGGTGTTCAGTTATAAACAAGGAAAACTGAAGATTCTTCAGGAAATCGTTTCCGACAGCATCGGAGCACGGGGTGGAGCAGACATCCATCTGAGTCCGGACGGGCGGTTCCTTTATTCCAGTAACCGCTTGAAGGCAGAGGGTATAGCCATTTTCTCCGTGGATAGCCAGACTGGACTCTTGACACGCATTGGCTATCAGCCTACAGCAGCTCATCCCCGTCAGTTCAATATTTCTCCGAACGGCAAGTATCTACTCTGTTGTTGTCGTGACAGTGATAAGATTCAGGTATTTCGTCGTGACATGCAGACGGGTTTGCTGAGTGATATGCACAAAGACATCCCCGTCAGCAAGGCGGTCTGTGTACAATTTGTAAAGTGAACAAAAGATGGAAGGATTCAAGGATAAAGTAGTCATCGTGACGGGAGGTGCTCAGGGCATCGGACGTTGTATTGTCGAAGAGTTTCAGAAAGGTGGAGCATACGTCTGCGTCATCGACAAGCAGGAAGGGCCGCATTTTGTGGGCGATATTTCGGACAAACAGGTGCTGGAGCAGTTTGCCCAAGAGGTCATTGGAATGTATGGTCATGTGGACTACCTGGTAAACAATGCCCTTCCACTAATGAAGGGCATCAACGAATGCAGCTATGAGGAATTCCAATATGCCATGAGTGTGGGAGTCACCGCTCCGTTCTACCTCGCAAAACTTTTTGCTCCACATTTCTCTGAGGGAGCTGCCATCGTCAACATCTCGTCGTCGAGAGACCGCATGAGTCAGCCGCAGACAGAGAGCTATACTGCTGCCAAGGGTGGCATTGCCGCATTGACCCATGCACTGGCTGTCAGCTTTGCAGGCCGTGTTCGCGTTAATTCTATCTCACCAGGTTGGATAGACACTAACTACACCGTCTATGAAGGTCCCGATGCCACACAGCAACCTGCGGGACGTGTCGGCACCCCGATGGACATTGCCAACATGGTGTTGTTCCTTTGTTCCGACAAGGCGGGTTTCATAACGGGTGAAAACATCTGCATCGATGGTGGCATGACCCGCCAAATGATCTATCATGGTGATAACGGTTGGAAATTGGAGGCAAGCCTGTCACAAACACCAGACCCTAATTTCTGGATTTTCCTCTGTTTCGGACAATCGAATATGGCAGGCCAGGCTCCTATTGAAGAGCAGGACATGACTGTAAGTGAACGTTTTCTGAGTATGGCTACTACCGATGGTGATGACCGCAAGTTAGGCACATGGCGCAAGGCCGTGCCGCCACTCTGCCGTCCAGATGCCAACCTCGGTCCTGCCGACTGGTTCGGGCGCACGTTGCTCGAAGCTGTGCCTGATAATGTGCGTATCGGCATTGTGTCGGTAGCAGTGGAAGGTTGTCCTATTACTTTCTTTGACAAGGATAGGAATGCGTCTCTCATTGTCATGGAAGATCGCGACTGGATGAACGATATTCTGAATCAATATGGACGCGACCCATACGAGCGACTGCTGAGTATGGCCAAGATTGCTGCCAGGGATGGAGTCATCAAGGGCATCCTGCTGCATCAGGGCAAGACGGATGCCTACGATAGGGAATGGCAGGATACCGTGAGGAAGATCTACTGTGACCTGCAACAGGAACTTCAGTTTGATCCGACAGCTGTCCCCTTGCTCGTTGGCGAAGTGGTGCGAACGGAATATGGCGGCATCTGCGGTCATGCCAATCCCACCATCAACGATATTGCTAACCGCTATCCGAACACGTATGTCGTCTCTTCAGAGGACTGCCTGCCTTGTGACGATTATCTCCATTTTAGTAGCGAGGGCTACAGGCTACTAGGCCGTCATTATGCACAACGCTATCTGGAGGCTACGAATCCACAATTAGCAGAAACAATAAATTAGTAGAAACGTATTATATCAGATAGGACTATGATTAGACTCAATAATAATATCGATATTCCGCAGATAGGCGTCGGTACTTGGACGCTACGAGGAGAGACAGCCCGACAGAATGTACGTCTGGCCTTGGAAGCTGGATTCCGGCACATCGACACGGCACAAGGCTATGAGAACGAGGCAGAAGTGGGACAGGGCATCCTTGACAGCGGAGTACCGAGACAGGAGATTTTCGTCACCACCAAGGTCGCTACGAACATTATGCGCAATGGTTGCGAGGCTGTCAGGAAGTCTATTGATGAGAGTCTGGCTGAACTGAAGACCAGCTACCTCGACCTGTTGCTAATCCACTGGCCAGTGAAGGACTGCGTAAAGGATTCCTGGCAGGTGATGGAGGATTACGTCAAGAAAGGCTTGGTAAAGTCTATTGGTGTGAGCAACTTCAACCGTCATCATCTGGACGATCTGCTTTCGTATGCCGAAATCCGGCCTGTCATCAACCAAATAGAGGTGCATCCTCTGATGACGCAGGAGGAGAATATCGCATATAACCATCAGTTGGGTATCCAAGTGGAAGCATGGGGACCGTTCGGACAGGGTGACATTGATGTTGTTGGGCACCCTTTGCTCCAGTCGTTGGCCTCGAAATACGAGAAGACCGCCTCGCAGATTGTGCTCCGCTGGATTGTGCAGCGAGGACTGATTACCATCCCTAGAGCCAAGCCCAACCATTTTGCAGAAAATCTGGAAATCATGGTCTTCGCTCTTTCCGATGAAGACATGCAGGCCATCAGTGCTCTGAACCAGAATCTGCGCTCGAACGTTCTTAACGACCCTGAAACGTTCCCATGGTGATGAGGTAGAGAAAGAATTTTGAAGCATTTATAAACGTATGAGAACTTACATTTTTCTTGCAGCAGTGCTGCTTTGCCTGATGCCTGATAAGGCTGATGCCCAGGGAACAGAAATCAACAGTCGTGACCTTCGCGGCGAAGTGGTTTATCAGGATGATGAAGTGGTGTTCCGCCAGCTTGACGAGCATACATGGATAGGTAATGGACATAGAGTTTATAACGAGTCCCTCTACCTCGTTGAGGGCAATGACCACGCGATTCTGATTGATGCAGGAACAGTCATACCTGGACTGGACAAGATTGTGGCAAAGATCACCTCCAAACCTGTCACCATGATGCTGACCCATGCCCATGGCGACCATGTGGGTGGCGTAGGTTCTTTCCCTGAGGTTTATCTGAATGCAGGTGACATGCCTCTGGTCCCGAATAATATGCGTAATTACAAGGGGCACATCAAGTATCTTTACGACGGCGAAGTGATTGATCTTGGCGGACGTGAGATAGAGGTCATCTTTACTCCCGGTCATACAGCCGGAAGCGCTACGTTCTTTGACAAGTCAAAACATTACGGATTCAGTGGCGATGCTTTCGGATCAACCAACCTGCTGGTATTCACTAACCTTTCGACCGAAATGTACACAGCCGAGAGAATTGAGAACTACATGAAGAAGAATGATATCCATTTTCTCTTTCCCGGCCATTACAACGGTGACAATCTGGAGACGCCCTAGCGTGTTACCGATATCAAGAACATGTGCCGTGAGATACTGGACGGTGAGCGCCAGCCGACTGTCAGCAACGGTAATAACGGGGGCATGGACATGATGGTAGACGACAAAGGTGTTCGTATCAACTTCAGTAGTCGGTCCGGAATGAAATAATAATGAAAGGGCATGATTATGGCATACACAGGACGTTTCGGACAGTCAGACGATTTCCGTCGTGAGGAACTTATAAGGATTATCGAGCACTCTGTAGAGAACTTGACTCTGCAGGAATTGGAAGCTTTATATTATGACATGTCCACGAAAAACTATATCAACGAATAATGATACAGAATTATAAGATTGTCACGCTCTGCGGTAGTACCCGCTTCAAAGAGCAGTTCTTAGAAGTCCAGAAACGTCTGACGCTGGAAGGCTGCATAGTTATCAGCGTCGGTTTGTTCGGACATTCTGGTGACGAAGAGGTGTGGAAACCTGGTACGAAGGAAATGCTGGATGATATGCACCTTCGCAAGATTGATCTGGCTGATGAGATTTTTGTTATCAATGTGGGTGGTAATATTGGTGAAAGTACCAGACGTGAGATTTCCTATGCCGAGAAAACAGGAAAGCAGGTAAATTATCTGGAGCCATGACTTTACGCGAACTCATATTTTCCGTAGATTCCGAGCAATACAGCGATTCTGCGATATATCAGAAGCTCCGTGAGACGAAGCCTGAATATGGCTCCAATAGGCATGTTCAGGTAAAACTTATTGATGGAAAGATTGCTGTCACCAATGCTCATATCGGCTCTTTGGGTGATATCCTCACTTACTCAATTGACGTTGAGCCCGATTTGAATATATCAAAAGTACAACTTTTGGATGCCATCCTTCATGAACTTTCTTCCAATGGGTTCAGTGATTCGGAAGAGTCTGATTTCTGGAACGATTTTGATAATCTGCATAAAGCAAAGATAGTTCGATGACAGACTTCGATTCCATATGGCGCATCCTGGATGAGATAAGGACGGTGGTAAATGCCGTTTTGGGCGAGTGCATATGGAATCTGGCATACGATGAAAAACGCAGGGCTATCGTTCTTGAACTGACAATTTTCCTTGATGAAGATGCTATTAGTAATCTTTGCTGCCAGTTCCCAATACCAGCCGACTATGACGGTGTAGGATCGAGGGGAACCAAGTTCGTGTTTTACTTATAGCCAAAAAGGGAACCCCATTACTGAGATTCCCCTGAGTCCTCTTGCGAGGCATATGATAGAGGCAAGTAAACAACCTTAGCGGCGACCTCCGAAGTGGCCGGAACCACTGCGATTGGTACGGGTGTTCATTGCAACTTCGCGATTCGGAGTCCTATGAGCATTGCTGTGGTTTCCCATGTTGTGGTTGCCCATGTGCCCCTTGTCGTTCATCACTCTGGCGCCCTTGTCGTGCATTGGAGCATGTCCATGTCCCATTGCAGGAGCAGGAGGTGCGGGCTTGTGCATGTGAGCATAGTGTGAGCCATGAACTCTGTTGTGACCACCACGATAGCTCACGAATACCTTCGGATGTGCATAGTAAAAACGGTCTCTGCCATAGTGAGAGTAAACTGCGAATGTCCATCCACCAGCTTTCCAAGCCACGGGGCGATAGAAATGGTTCAGAGCTACATACTTGTCATACTGCCACGGAGTCAGCACGAAGCGGAGGTCTGCATTGCGGCGATCCCACCAGAAGCCAAACACGTCGCCATGTCCGTTCAGGCTCATCAGGTAATCGAGGTTGATCTCATAGACTGCCTCATACTGTGCAGCGGTAAGGTTCAGCTCGTAAGCCATCTTGTCGCTCAGGAACAGTGCCTCGTGCTTTGCTGCATTGTAGCTCATAGCGTTGACCGAGATAGTCATGACCATCATCACTGCCAGGATCATCATCTTCTTCATATCGTTATCTCCTATACTTTAGAGTTTGACATTTTGTTTCTTGTTCACACTGCAAAGTACGGCATTTTTCAGGAGGATTCAAAAGGAATCTTCCTAAACTGAAGGGTGGTTTCTCCTAAATCGCATTAGGGAAAATCCCCATGCACTGTTTTAGCGATT
This sequence comes from Prevotella sp., assembly GCA_016291085.1. Classification (GTDB taxonomy): domain Bacteria; phylum Bacteroidota; class Bacteroidia; order Bacteroidales; family Bacteroidaceae; genus Prevotella. The sequence goes on along the minus strand of JAEEVW010000058.1, from coordinate 2,524 downwards.
GTCCTGTATGATATCCATTCGCAAGACAGAAGTACTTTCACCGAGCATTTTGACGAACTCTTTCGTGGAATTCTTCACGTAGGCATTCTTCAGCATGTGAATACATCCCAGCATCTCTTTTTCAGGCGTTTCCGTATCGACAATCGGTATAGCCTTCAGTCCATGCTCACCAACTACGGTACTCTCGCTGAGTATGGTGACATAGTTTGACTCTCTGACGAGTCGGAAAAGCAGATAGACGGTATTCATCTCCACCTTTATCTTATAATGGTAGTCGTGGTCGGCAATGGCATGTCGGAAAGCACTGCGGGCCTGGGTGCCTCGACGTGTCAAAGCCAAATCATAATGCTGCAGTTCGTCGAGGCTGATGCTATTGCGGCTGGCTAATGCGTGGTTCTCATTGACGATGGCTGCCAGACGGTGGTGGAACAATACACGGCTCTCGATTTTGGGGTTGGCCACCGTCGGTCGGAAGGCTAATACGAAGTCCAGTTCATGGTTCTCCAACTGTGTGATGAGCTCAGCCATTGTCGACTGCGTCACATTCATTTTGACGTGGGGATACTTGCGCAGGAAGGCTGTGACCGTCTCGGCCATGATGCTGGCAAAGGAGAAGGTGACACCGATGTTCAGTTCGCCACCCACCAGATTTTTCAGTTCGTCGAGCCGTAACATGCAGTTGTCTGCTGACATCAGCGTGTCCTTAGCCAGTGGCAGCAGTGTTTGTCCTGCCTCTGTGAGCGACACCTCGTGACTGTTGCGCAAAAAGAGTGGCTGTTGGAACTCATTTTCCAATTGCATAATCTGGTGCGAGAGGGTGCTCTGGGTGATAAACAGATCTTTGGCAGCCTGTGAGAAATTCAGTGTCTCAGCCAGGCGAACGAAATATTTCAGTTGTCTTAACTCCATTCTTTTCGGTCTTTTCTGTTAATTTGGTGGCAAATATACGCATTTTTGCCAACTCCACAAAACAATTTACGTATAAAAGTGCTTGGCTATCGAAAATTTCGACAGTAAGTGGTAAGACTATTCATTATCATTCGTTGTAAAACCACGAAAATCGCCGTACCTTTGCACCGTCAAAAGAAATATCAAACAATTTAATAATAGGAGATTACAATTATGATGACAACAATCGCTTTAGCAGCAATGACCGCAGCAGGAACCGCATTCAGTGTTTGGATGGCCCGCCACGATAATCTGGAGGTTCGCTAAGAATCAGATTATTCATTATCTTGGCCAATCGTTGCCAAGTACCTGCCAAAGTTGATCAGCGTGAAAGAATTTTCGCGGTGATCTTTTTTTATTGTCAGATGCCCAGATAATCAAAGAACTTATCCGGCCAGTAGTTCATAATCAGCTCGTCAGGGAAGTCGGTCTCTTCCAATAGCGGATAGAGGCGTTCGTAGTCTGCTATCTGAAACGAGATATGTGCATCGCTGCCGAGAATTGTAGGAACATCGTATTTCTTACACAGACGCAGGATTTCCAGATTGTTATCCTTTGCCACTGACTTCTTGCGTTGTGGTGCCAACGAGTGGTTGTTGATCTCCAACAGCGTGTGCGCTTCCTTGGCAGCCAATACCAGCTTCTCAAAGTCCAACTCTGCCGAGCCGTCACCAGGATGGCTGATGATATGAATCTTCGGATGGCGTATCACATTGATCATTCCCTGTGTATTCTCCTCCTTCGTGCCTCCCTTGTACCATGCCGAATGGATGCCTGCAATCACCAAGTCCAATCGGCCGATGTACTCTTCATCAAGGTCGAGACTGCCATTGGTGTCGAGAATATTGATTTCGCATCCCATCAACAGCCGGATGCCGTACATCTGGCGTGGAACCACAAACATGTTCTTGAAATAAAGCAGCGGACATGTGCCTGGTACGCTTGGACCATGTTCTGTAACTCCCAACACCTGCAAACCTTTATCGGCTGCAGCCTGCACCATTTCCTGAAGACTGCTGTATGCATGTCCAGATGCTATGGTATGTGTATGTGCGTCAACTAAAATTTTTTTCATTGTCCTTTCGTTTTAATCTTCCCAGTCTATCTCAGTAAAGCGGGAAAAACGTTTCCCGTCACGTTCTATGGTCTCGAAGAACATCTTTTCTGGACGAACCCAATATTTTCGGTCGCCATAGAGTGCCTGATAGACGACCATCCGTTCCTGGGTCTCGGAATCGAAGGCAATATGCTCCAATCTGTACTTATTTCCCTTGAAGTGCTGGAAGTATCTTACACGGTCTTCTGAAATAGGATATTCCAATAACAGTTTCTCAATAAGTGGAACATACCATGTCTTGAATTGCTCTGCCGTTGGGGTGTGGCCACCGGGAAAGTGAAAGGTATTGTGATAATGCTCCAAAAACATTGGCTCGAAGTGTGCCAATGTATCCTCCTCGCCGAAGAGTCCCCAAACACGTACCTTATTATATATATTACAGCAGTCGAACTGATGGGCCTCCATCTCCTCGAACTCGCTGACAAGCTGTTCATCGATGGTAAAGTCCTGTTTCCCGTC
>JAEEVW010000019.1 GCA_016291085.1 Prevotella sp. | reverse complement strand
AAAAAAGTATGATGTGCCGGCGATGGAAGTCGTCGAGTTGAAGCAACAGCAGACATTGCTGGCTGGTAGCGATGGCCAAGCCGGCGTGCAGGACTATAATTGGACTACTGTCCCAGAAGAGTAACAAACCCACTAAAACGAAGAAAGCAATGAAGACAAAGAAATTTCTTAGCATGGCTGCCCTCGCACTGGTGGGCGCAATGATGACCGGCTGCTCTAGCGACGACGATATTCTGCAGCCCGAGAACAAGACCAACGTAGTAACCCTGACCGCCACCGTAGGCTTCGACGACGCTGCCAGCACCCGCGCAGTGACAGGCACTGGCACGAAGACCTTCGCCGAGGGCGACCAGATTGTGTTATTCTATAAGGACGGTAAAGGATTATCCAGAAGGGTCGTGAGCAGTGCTCTTACTCCCGGGGATATCACAAACGGAGGCAAGAAAGCCAATCTTACATTTGACGTATCTGCTGCCTTACCTGCAACAGACGGCGCAATACGTTACGTCTATCCTGCAAACATGGCTTCCACTAATCAGGATTCCGAATTTGATCTCGATGATGAACATACGATTGACTTCTCCAAGCTCAATAATCAGGACGGTACGCTGACCACTCTCGGCAGCTCCCTCGACCTCTGCGTTTTTGATGGCAACTTCTCAGGCACGAATTTGCCTGCCTCGGCTACGCTGACCAACCAGCTCGCCATCCTGGCCATCAATCTCAAGAATGGCACCGACATCACCAGCACCATCACGGACATGACCATCAGCGATGGCACGAACAACTATGCTGTCAGTGGCATATCGTCTGCAAGTACCATCTACGTGGCCATCCGCCCCACCTCCGGCGCTTCACTCAGCGTGATTGCCACCGCCGGTACCAATTACTACGGCAAGTATCTGACCGGCAAGACCTATGCTGTCAACAACGGCTATAACGTCACCTGGAACATGACGCCGCTGACAAAAGTCACGTGGGACAACACGAATGTGTTCGTTGAAGCTAATCAGATGGACTGGCTTAGTTATTTTTCATCGACTCCCCTCACTTATGAAGGAGGCATTACTATTTCGGGAGTCTTTTCTTACGACGGTGGTAGTAATTTTATGCCTTATCGTATGGGTATGGGAGATGCTATTCTAGATGTGACATCTGACGAATCGTGTACCGACTCATTTACCTTCACTGCCTCGGGAGGCAAGAATTTCTATAAGATAGAGATTACCGGCTTTCCAATGAATCTAAATGATGCAAACTGGAGTCTGCAAGGTCGTCTTTTGGTAGATGGTAGTAGCTTCATATGGAGCAAAGCTCCGTCTAACACGGTGACGATAACCGCTTCCCCCGCCTATTCCTCGACGAACTTCGATTATGTGACCAGCATGGTGTTCCTGACGGACTGATGATAAAGGTCACACGGGGACAGGCCCCGTTCGGTCGGATTTGCAATCCGACCGCAGTGAATATAAGCATTTGAAATGCGATTTTGCGGACTGCAAGTCCTGATACTCGCAGCAGTCGGATTTCAAATCCGACTGAACCAAACCCAAGGAGGGCGGCACTGTTCCCCCTGTATATCACGGTTACAGCCCCTCTGATAGAAGAGAAATGTATAAATCGGGGAGCCTTCGGGCTCCCTTTTTTGTTGGACTAGATGATAAGACGGACATGAAGAACGGACAGAGTGAGGAGCCGCGGAAAGGACGGCGGTTCCACGAGAAGGAGGACGGGCCGACGGTCATGGAGTGGTATGCCAAGATGCCGACGGCGGAGCTGGCCGGGCGGATGGGGCTGACGGTGAAGCAGATCAAGAACTATGTGTATCGCGAGAATCCGGAGCTATGGGCGCGGAAGGACGCTGCGACGCTGTCGCGCATCAACAGCGAGAAGGGTAAGAAAGGGGGGCGTCCGAGGAGAAAACGGGAGTAAAAAAAAGCTAAGCCTTTTTTCTTGTGGAAGTTTTTTCGTTAATTTGCAGACGGAAGCCTTGGGAGGCATTTTGGAGTTAGTACTGAAACTCCGGCGAGTTAGTACTGAAACTCCGCGGAGTTAGTACTGAAACTATTTTTCCTATTAATAACAACTAAAATTTCTATCAATTATGGCAAAGGTAAAGTACACTATCAAAGAGAACACGAAGGTGGGGACGCATAGCTTCTATGCAGTACCCGTAGTGAACGGATCGCTTGACTTCCTGGAGGTCTGCGAGGAGGCTTGCGAGAACACCAGCATCGAGCCGTCGCTGATGCGCGCGGCGGTGACGGAGTACATGAAGGCGGTGAAGCGCAACGTGCTGAAGGGATTCCGCTGTGCCGTGGGCGAGCAGTTCCTGTTTGTCTATCCTAACATTATGGCCTCTATAAAGGACAAGAAGGACGACCATGGGAATATTATCGAAGTGGCGACGGCGTCAAAGTTCTCGATTGCCGGGGCAAAGAGCCGGCTGGGCGCATCGGTCAGCCCGAAGTATAGCGCACAGTTTGCCGCCGAGGTGTCGTGGCAGCGCGTCGACGCATCGGGCGCAGCCGTCGAGGACGAGGACATTACGGACGGCGGCAGCGGCACGGGCAGCGGCGGCGGCGGTGACAACAACGGCGGTGGCACGGGCACCATCACTCCTGGCGGCGGCGACAACGGCGGTGGCGACAATGGCGGCGGCGGCGATAACAACGGCCCGATAGGATTCGAAGAGTAGGGTGAAAAGGCATAAAATAACGATTACGTTAAATAATTCTTAATTCTTGAACCGAAATGCGGAATTTCTTCGTATCTTTGCAGCACGAAACAATTAAAACATCGAGAAAACTATGAGTAAGAAATTTGTGATTGGAGATCGCACGAAGGATGAGTACATCTCCGTATTGGACAGAGCGAACAAGAAGCTGGAGTTTACTAACCATCTGGCATCGGCCAAGGAGTTCCTGAAAGGCTATGAGGAGACGAAGGCTGAGCTGAAGGCGCTGCAGGACGAGACGGGTTATTTCCAGGACCTGCAGGTGTATGTGCTGGGTGAGGACAACAAGGCTCACCGTCCCGACGAACGTGACATGATGCCGTGGTAAACAACGGATTACACGGATTTAACGGATTGGTTTTCTATGCAGTATAGAAAATTAGGAAATACAGGAATTGAGGTGTCGGAGCTGGGCTTCGGCGCCTCTTCTTTGGGTGGGGTGTTCCACTCTTTCAACGAGAACAGGGGCATCGACGCGGTGTTTGCCGCCGTGGATGCCGGTATCAACATCATCGACGTGTCGCCCTACTACGGCCACTACAAAGCAGAAACCGTGCTCGGTAAGGCCTTGAAGGATATTCCCCGCGACAAGTACTATCTGTCGACCAAGGTGGGCCGCTATGGCAAGGACGGTGTCAACACGTGGGACTATTCGGCCCGCCGCGCCAAGGAGAGCGTGTACGAGAGCCTGGAGCGTCTGAACATCGACTATATCGACATCATCAACGTGCACGACATCGAGTTCCAGGGCCGTATGGAGGGTGACCTGCAAAAAGTGGTCGACGAGACACTGCCCGCCCTGCACGAACTGAAACGTGAGGGTGTGGTACGGCATGTAGGTATTACCGACCTGCAGCTGGAGAACCTGCGCTGGGTCATTGAGCACTCGGAGCCGGGCATGGTGGAGTCGGTGATGAACTTCTGCCACTACTGCCTGTGCGACGACAAGCTGGTCGACTTCATGGAATTCTTCGACGAGCGCGGCATTGGTGTGCTGTCGGCATCACCATTTAGCATGGGTTTGCTGACCGAGCGTGGCGTACCCGACTGGCACCCTGCCCCCAAGCCTTTGGTAGAGGCCTGCAAGCGTGCTGCCGAGCATTGCAAGCAGAAGGGCTACCCCATCGAGAAACTTGCCATGCAGTTCTCGTGCTCGTATCCCCGCATTGCCAGCACGGTGTTTAGCACCACGCGCCCCGAGGCCATCAAGACGAACATCAGCTACATCGAGGAACCGATGGACGAGCAGCTGGTTCGCGAGGTTCGCGACATTATTGGTGACCAACAGCGAGTCAGTTGGGCGAACACGTAACAATTGAGAATTGACAATTGAGAATTGAGAATTATGATATCCATTATTGATGCGCACGCCCATTTGTGGCTGAACGTGGACACGCTGGTGAATGGTTCCCCCATTCACCCCTTGGAGCCAAACCGCAGCCGCTCGCTGTTCTTTGGCGAGGAGCGCCAGATGCTGCCGCCCTATATGACTGACGGGCAGAACACCGCCGAGCGGTTCCTGTCGAACATGGACTATGCGCAGGTATCGGCAGCTGTCATCACACAGGAATTCATCGACGGCGTGCAGAACGCCTACCTCCTCCAAGTCCAGCAGCGCTACCCTACCCGATTCTTCTGTTTCGGTATGCCCGAATTGCGGAAGAAGGGATTCTGTGAGGAGGCCAAAAGCCTCATCGACAAGGGATTCCGCGGCATTAAGGTTCCTGCCGCCCGTCTGCCGCAGCAGTTCCTCAGCGACGAGATGCTTCAAATGCTGCGCATGATGGAACAGAAGGGCGTCATCCTCGGCATCGAGTTGCAGGACGGCGACGCGCAGGTAGCACAGATGGAAGATATCATCCAGGAGTGCCCCCGCCTGAAGATAGCCATCGGCCATTTCGGCATGGTGACGCGCCCGAACTGGATGAGTCAAATCCGACTGGCCCGCCACGAGAATGTCTACATCGAGAGCGGTGGCATCACGTGGCTGTTCAACGACGAGTTCTACCCATTCCCCTCGGCTATTCGTGCCATCCGCGAGGCTGCCGATGAGGTGGGCTGGCAGAAGTTGATGTGGGGCTCGGACTATCCGCGCACCATCACCGCCATCACGTACAAGATGTCGTACGACTTCGTAACCAAGAGCCAGGAACTGACCGACGAGCAGAAGCGCCTATTCCTAAGCGATAACGCCAAGCAGTTCTTCGGCTTCGGCGAACTCGTCGACCTGCCCTACATTAAAAACATGAGTGAATAGAATTGTCGGCAAATAGTAAAATTGTCAAATTAGTAAATAAATAGTAAATTGTAAATCGTAAAATAGTAAATTACTTCGATGAAAGCAATACAAATTACAGAGCCTTCGGTGATGAAGGTGGTAGAGATGGAGAAACCCCAATGCGGCGCCGACGAGGTGCTGCTGAAGATTCATTATGTTGGCTTCTGCGGAAGCGACCTGAACACCTATCGCGGACTGAACCCGATGGTGAAGATGCCCGTCATTCCCGGTCACGAGATTGGTGCCGAGATTGCAGAGGTGGGAGCCGCTGTGCCCGGGCATTTATGTCCGGGAATGGCCGTCACCGTGAATCCCTATACCAACTGCGGCCACTGTCCGTCGTGCAAGAACCGCCGCTACAATGCCTGCCAGCACAACGAGACGCTGGGCGTGCAGCGCAACGGTGCCATGCGCGAATACATTGCCATTCCCTGGCAGAAAGTCATCCCCATCGGCAACATCACCGTTGAGCACGCTGCCCTGATTGAGCCCATGAGCGTGGGATTCCATGCCGTGAGTCGTGCACAGGTCGTAGACACCGACACCGTCATGGTTATTGGCTGTGGTATGGTGGGTGTCGGTGCTGTGGTTCGTGCTATCATGCGCGGTGCCAAGGTCATTGCCTGCGATATGGATGACGAGAAGCTGGAGATTGTCCGTGGCCTTGGTGCAGAATATACCATCAACTCCGCCAAGGAAAATGTCCACGAGCGCTTGCAGGAAATCACCAACGGTGCCGGTCCCGACGTGGTTATCGAGGCTGTTGGTGCTCCCGTTACTTACCAAATGGCTGTCAACGAAGTGGCCTTCACAGGTCGCGTGGTATGCATCGGCTATGCCAAGCAGGACGTCAGCTTCACTACCAAGCTTTTCGTACAGAAAGAACTCGACATTCGCGGCTCGCGCAATGCCCAGCCCGAGGACTTCGAGGGTGTCATCCGTTATCTGGAAAAAAACAACCCGCCGTACGATATCCTGATTAGCAATGAGGTAACGCCCGAGCACGCCGAAGAAGCCATGCAACAATGGATGCAGGCTCCGGCAAAGGTGTTCCGTATTCTGGTTAAATTTGCATGATGACGTCACGGTTAGCCTCGATGCTAACCTGACGGTCTCCATAAACGAGCGTGCCGCGGCCTCCCGTGGCACGTATCTTTATTTGCTTGGCATCCATCTCAACATGAATCAGACCGAAGGGTGTAGGCACATCGCCCTGCATCCACTCTAAGTCGCCCAAATGGGGTTCCACGACATATTCCTCGTAGCCCGGCTTGGTGGGACTGACACCCAGGTAATACTTGCCCAACAGATAGACCGGTGAGGCTCCCCAGGCGTGGCACAGTGACTTGCCATAGGGACGGCCATACATGGCCAGATGCTGCACGCCGGTCTCACCGGGATTGTATTTCTCCCAGAACGACGTGGCTCCCTCACGAATCATGCCACCCCAGTAGTCGCGCATCTCCTTGAGCACCTCGCGGTGATAACCCATCATGCACAGCGTCTCCAGTTCGTAGAAACGCATATAGGGCGTAGTGATGGGCGGAATGGCAGGATTCAGCATCACGCTCTGCATAATCTCCTTCTGTTCCTCCTTGTACGACAGACCGTAGAGAATGGCAAACATGTTGGGGAACTTAGTGACCTGACGGTTCATCTGACCGTCCTCGATGGCGTGATAGTACAGTTTCTGCTCGTAGCTCCAGAAAGTCTGCTTGATCTTGTTGCGCAGGTTCTCGGCCAGAATGCGGTACTTCTTATGACTAAGAGCATAAACCGTCCTTTCTACATCGTCTGTTGCGACTGAGTCGCAACAAGCCGTGAAGAGGACATCGGCACAAATGGCCATTGTTTCCAAGGCCTTACAGAACAGAATCTGCTCAAAACACAGCGTGCCGCGCTTGTGCATGGGGAAGTCCACCCAGTCGACAAAAATCCAGTCGTCCGGCTGTCCCTCGGCCATGCCTTCGCTGTTGGTACGACTCAACACGTAGTCCATCATAGTCTCCATGCGGGGCCACATCTCGCGCACAAAGGCCTTGTCACCGGTGTACTGGTAGTAGTCGAGTATGGACTTGAACCAGTAGAACGTGTAGTCCATAATGGTGTTGATGTGGGCTGTGACGGGGTCCTTGCCGCGCAGCTGTCGGATAGTACGCTTCACACACTCCGTGTCGAAGCGCAGATAGTAGTTCATCAGATACGACTGAATGGCATCGCCCGACCATGTCCATCGGTCGCGCTTGATGCCGTCCATGAAGAACTCACGGGTGGTCAGGTCCATCGTGTAGGCTGCCACGTCCCAGATACGGTTGATGTCGTCGTCAGAGCAACGGAAGGAACCGCTGTGGCTCTCATCGAACGCTGCAAACTCGTAGTCCATCAGCACGTCGTCGTAACTGGCACCTTCGTCTTTCTCGATGTAGACATAGCGGAAGGCCTTGCTGCCACAAACGGTCTCGTTTGTTGCGACTGAGTCGCAACAGACAGTATAGACGTCCAGCGTTTCGCAATGCTCCTTGTCGAGGGCTTCCTCGCGGCTCTCTCCATAGTAGATGCGAATGGTGCCTTTTAATCCTTTTACCTTCAGATAGCCGAAGGTTTCCTGCCCGAAGTCGTAGAGGAGGCCCGACGGAGATTGCAACGCCACACTTTGACCATCGGTCAAAGAACCATCGGGAACAATGGCAGACACAGGGCGGCGTTCTTCGCGCTTCAAATGATAAGCGGACAGCGGGTTGTCCGGGCTGTTGAAGCACCACGAGGCAGCAGGCACATAGATGCCTGAGCCATGCGCCACACCATTCTCGTCAATCCACAGCTTGTCCTCGTAGGTGGCCAGCCATGTGGAGTCGGTATGGATGGTCCTGCCATCGATGAAGAGGGCTGGCGGCGTAGCCTGGTTCCACACCTTCAGATTCAACTTGTGTGCGCCTTTGGGAACAAGGAAAGTCTTGGGTTGGCCAAACTGCAGCTTACCGTCCAGCGCCAGGTTGAATTGCCCCTCGCAGGCAATGGTAATCTCCTCGTCCTCATCGAGCACGAAAGCCTTCGAAAACTCTACCGTCACCCAGTGGGAGTCCTGTTTCCAGAACGGAGGGAACATCGCCCCACGCTCCGTCCTGCGGTTGTTAAAGATGTTGCCCAGCCAGACCTCGAAGTCACCGGGATACCAAATCCATGTTGCTTTATTCATTGAACATTGAAGATTGAACATTGAACATTATCTTTTGCCAGCATGATTCTTTATCTGCTCGCTGACTTGCGGGCCGTTGTTTTCCCACACGTTGCCAGGACCGTTGGCATTCTTCAGGAATTTCTCCTCGGGGGTCCAGTTGTCCTTCATCGTGATGTTGCTAGACCCCTCGTCGGTATAAAGGTAGAACCAATGGTTCGGGTCGTGCACATAGGAGGGCTTCGCAATGTCGCGCACCACATTCTCGCTGATGAGCGTACCCGGCTGATTGCCCAGGGTATAGATGCCTGCACAGTCATACATGTGCTGGGCATAGTTGTAGATGAGATTGGCATGCACGCGATTGTTCTTCATGCACACCAGGTCGCGGTTCCATCCCCACCCCAGCGAGATGCCGGTATAGGAGACGTTGTGGATGGTGTTGTGCTCGATGTTGATGTCCGACACATAACCCGCACAGATGGCCACACAGCCCCAGTCCTCGTTGGTAACGTCGTAGAAATGGCAGTCGCTGACCTCCTGGCGAGTGCACACCTCACGGAAGTCTGTAGGCTGATAAGGCAAATGGGTCTCCAAGCCCTCGGGTGAGAACGAGCCACAGACAAAACCATTCATGGCAATGTCGGTAAAGGTGCTGTGTGTCACACTTCCGCCGTGACAGCCCACGACATAATCCAGCCCAGAACCGCCCAGGTGTTCAAAGCGACAACCCTTGAAATTGATGTTCTCCGTATGGCGCAGTTCCACGGCAGCATCAGCACGGCCCAGCCAGCCTTGATTGTCGAGCTTGTGGTTGTTGGGGCGATCAATCTGAGGGCGCAACTTATAAGCCTCCACGAGATACATGCCCGCCTGCAAAGGAACATGGCCTTTTTCCGATGGTCGCATCCAGGTGGTATGACTGAACGTAATGCCCTCGATGGTGATGTTGCGAACAGGACGTTCAGCACTTCCAATAAACTCCACCAACGTTTCAATCACAGGAACTATTGCTTCTTGGATTGTTTCACCAGCACGCGGCATATAATAGAGTTTACGCTCCCGAATGTCATGATACCACTCACCTGGCTCGTCGAGAAGTTCCTTGGCATTGGCCAGATAGAACGGCGAGGGATGGCCCGTATTGGGTGTCATTGGCGATGGCCAGGGGTGTTCGAACTGCAGCTTGGCCTCGGGGTCGTGGAAGGTCACGGCAACAGAATCACCTTGTACAGAGAGGCCTTTAATGCGCAGGTTAGAGGTGCACCACATTTCGTGGAGAACCATCTCCAGACATTTACTATTTGACCATTTACTATTTACGATTTTCTCTGCCGCCTTCTTGGGAATCCAGAGGATGCGGTTTTTCTTGTCGTAAGTCAGAATGCGGTGCATCTGCTCAAAGTCACTCACATCGCGAGCACGGACAGCCTTCCTGCCATTCACCCACAGTTGGCGGAAGTCAAAAGGACGGCCATTGAAATCAGGCACATCAGCCACGAGGAGTTTGCCCTGGTGTTTCCAACCGGTAATGGGAATGCCGCCGCTGATGATGGCACCGTTGCCCAGCATGCGCAGGCCGCTGTCCTCAGGGCGCAGGCGCAGGGGTTCGTACAACTGATAGACTCCGGCAGCGAGGTGGATGGTCACCTGCTGAGCCTGTCCCAGGCGTCGCATCTCGCGAGCCTTGCGCACAGCATCAGCCAGCGACGAGTCTGGGGTGATATAGATGTCGGCAGCCTGCAAACACAAGCCACAGAACAAACTCAAAAACAGCAGTTTAATACGCATTTGGCTTAACTTCTCTAACTTCTTTTACTTCTCTACTTCTTCAACTCGTTGGCAATAATCTCAGCCAAACGATGAGCCCCCTTGCCATCGGGATGGATACCGTCGTCAAGCATCTTGTCGCCATCCTGAGCATAGAGTGTGTGCAGGTCGATAACCTCCAAGCCATATTTCTTAGCCACCTCCTGCTGAATGGGGATAATCTCGCTGGTGATGACAGCATCGCTGATGTTCCACGTCGGTTTGAAGGCAGGAATGGGCGTACACAGATAAATCTTCGGCTTGACAGGCTGCGGCACGGCATTCTTAGCCTTTTTCACCTTCTTGGCTTTCTTGCCGACAGGCTGTGCCAAATCTGGACGCAGCGTCAGAATCATCTGTTCCAAATCCTGGCGGAACTCAGCGCCATACTGCCAGTTCTCGGGTTTCGAGTCGTTGGTGCCTAACTTGATGAGAACCACATCGGGCTTGAATGCCTGTGCATCCTGCCAGGCCAATTCGTTCATATAGGGATAGTCGCCCTTGTTCAACATCGTGCGAGAGCTGACACCGAAATTCTTCACCCAATAATCCTTACCCAATATCTTCTGCAGCTCAGCGGGATAGCCGTAAGCACCGCACATATCGATGCCAAAGCCTTCGGTGATGCTGTTGCCGATACATGCCACACGAATGGCATCAGGCTTGGGAGTCTGACGAGCCTTCAGCCAGTTGCCCAAATCGGTGAGCATCTGGTCGTGATATTTGAACCAAGGTCCGAAACCAAAGCCGTGGTCACCCGTGGGATAGACATACATGGCACAGTCGTTGCCGGCATTGCGCATGGCCTTATAATATTCCAACCCATTGGTGACGAAAGGCACGAGACGGTCGTCGCTGGCCGATACAATCAGGGCCGGGGGCGTTAAGTGGCGACGCACGGCATTCATCGTCGAGAAGTCGCGCACGATGTCCGGGTTCTTCTGATCTTCACCTAGGAAATTACGGCACGACCAGATGTGCGACACGCGTTCATCCATCGAGATAACCGGATAGAAAAGGATGGTAAAGTCAGGACGCACATCGAAAGCAGCATGGGTAGAGATGACCGACGACAGATGGCCACCGGCAGAAAAGCCCATGATACCCACATCGTGAGGATTGATGCCCCACAGCTGAGCTGAGTCGCGCACGATGCGGAAGCCCTGCTCTACGTCGCTGATGGGCTTGGTGCGATCGCCCTCAGGCAATCGGTAGTTGACCACAAAATAAGCGATTCCCTGCTGGTTCAGCCAACCGGAGGCCTGTGTTCCCTCATGGGTATTCGACAGCATGGAGTAGCCGCCACCAGGTACACCCACAATGGCTTTGCCCGAGGGGTTCTGTGGCAGGAAGCACACCATCTGTGCCTTGCCGTCGTCCGTCAGGTTAAGCGTAAATGTACGGGCTGTCTGTGCCTGTATTCCCATCACAAAGAGCAGCATCAGCAGCGTTACTGTTTGCCTCGCAAGGCATGTTTTGTTTGTTCGTTTCATTTTGAATAAGTTAATTAATTATAGTAATGAATAGGGTTATCTTGTCAAGGGCAGCCAAAGCGACATGTCGTCAATACCTCGGTTGTCCCAGGCATAGTAAGGAATGAGGCGAATCTTCACCTTCTTCTGTTTCACCGGGCGCAGGTCGCGATAGAGCTCGTCCTTGCCCCAACGGCCGTTGTTAGCCAACAGGGCCTCGCCCTCGAGAGCAATCATGTCACTATTGCTGATGGTTATCTTCTTTTCCGCGAACTGGATGTCAGCAGGAATGGCTATGTCGTTGATGCGATAGCCGCCCTCGATGTCCTGTCCTTCCAGACAATAAACGATAGGACCGCGCATGACGGCAATCTGGTTCTTGGCCTCCTCGACCAGTGGATTAGCCTCCACTAAGCGGGCCTTCATGGGCAGGTCGAGTTCAATGGTGTCACCCTTCTTCCATTTACGAGGCTGGCGCAGGTCTTCTGCCAGGATAGGCTCACCATTCAGCTTCAGTGTCATGTCGGTAGCCCAACCGGGAATATGCATGCGAATGCTGGCCAGTCGCTTGGCCTTCTTGATGGTCAGCGTGATGTGACCGTCCCAAGGATAGTTGGTCTGCTGTTCCACTTCGAGGTCCTTTGTGGTCAATTTGTTCTGTCCGTAGAGGTTCACCCACAGCGTATCGCCCTTCATGCTATACGCATACTCCTGAGCCTCACAGAGCGTGCGCAGGGTGTTAGGCGGACAGCAGAAGCAGGAGATGTAACGCTGGCGGTGCTTGGGCCAGCGCATGGTGTATGGGAACTCCTTCGTACGGCGCAGGGCCTCGGTATAGAAGAAGTCCTTGCCGTCGAGCGAGATACCGCTGAGGATACCATTGTAGAGTTCATTCTCGATGTTATCGACATATTTAGGATCGACGGTAGTCTGGAACATGCGCCACGAATAGAGCAGCATGCCTATCTGGGCACAAATCTCGTTGTGGGCAGCCTCCTGAGGCAACTGGAACTGGCGTCCATAGGCCTGGTGAATCTGCTGGATAGAGGGTTGGTCATAAGTAGTACCATCAGGCGATACACCATCGTAGAGTGCTCCACAACCACCCATAATGTAGATCTTGTGGTTCACGATATCGTCCCAGATAGCTTCGAGGTTCTTCATCAGTTGTGCCTCGCCTGTCTCGGCATAGAGGTCAGCCACACCGGCATAGAGGTAGTTGGCACGCACAGCATGTCCCATAGCCTCATACTGGTCGCGGAACTTATGGCGGTCCTGGTTGTGGTCTTCTCCATTCGTCACCGAGTCACGGATGGCAATAAGTCCCTTAGCTAACTCCAGATATTTAGGATCACCAGTCTCACGATACATCTCAGCAGCACCCATGTAGTGCGACGGACAGATGGCATTACGCGAGAGTTCGGCAGCATCGTTGGTCAGGAAGTTATAGAGGAAATCAGCTGCCTTCTTGCCACACTCAAACAACGTGGTCTTGCCCGTGGCACGTTTGTGGATGATACCAGCGGTCATGAGGTGGCCAAGGTTGTAGGTCTCGAAATTCAGGCGCGAGGCAAAGGCATGTTTCTGGTCTTTACCAATCTCGATGCCGGCAGCATTTTCCGTAGCGCTGTGAGAGTCAACCCCAGCCAGGCGCTCGGCAATAACCACAGGAGTGTGGATATAACCGTCGGCACGCTGGGCCAGAGCCACCTGCTCGATGAAGCGGTCCATCAGTTCGTCCAACTCGCCGTCCTTTGTGATAGCATAGACTGCAGCACAAGCCTCCAGCCATTTGTACATATCGCCATCGTGGAAGGGAGGGCCGTGGTGCTTGCCCTGAATGGTTCCGGCAGCAACCTGGAAATTGGCAAAGCCATGCGAGCCATGCTTGCCATCAGCATCAAGTGTCTCCCAAGGGGTGTTCCACGTGTTCCACATCTCCCAAACGGCAGTACCGTGCATCACACCAAAAACATCGCCCCAGAAACCGCCCGTCCATTGGGTAGCTCCCATGGGCAGGTTCTGCATCTTGGCTTGTTTGCTGCGGCTCATGTCGGTGAGACCTTGGGCGGTCACGTTGGTTGCTATACCATAGCAACAGACTAAACATATTAAGAGGAACTTTTTCATATCGCAATATCAATTAAAATAGACGTAGAGTGAAATCATAACAATGGCAAGTGCCGTCCATAAACCGACTGCCAACTTCGACCAACCTTCGTGGATGGGAGCAGGAATCTCGTACTGAGTCTTATCCTTATCGGTGAGCGAGATTATCACCATCGCAACAGCCAGGATAACGAAGAGCTCGAAGCTGAGCAACATAAAGTGCGGCCAAGGGAACTGTAGCCATTCTGGTGGCCACAGGTAAAGCACGCCAACGATCAGACAGAACGCCGTACCAATGGTCAAGGCGAAGTTGGCAGCACGCATAGTGGTTTTCCTCCAGAAGATGCCCAACACAAAAACGGCAGCCATGGGTGGAGCGATGAAACCCAGTACTGACTGGAAGACGTTGAAGAGGTTAAGACCCTTGATGCTGTCGATGGCCACGGTGAGCACAATGGCAATAGCGGCACCAATAACCGTCACGATGCGGCCCACATAGTTGATGCGGCGCTGTGAGGCATTGGGGTTGAAGCGCTTGACATAAATATCCATTGTGAAGACAGTACTCAGGGCATTCAGCGCAGAGCCAATGGTACTGACCAGACAGGCTGTCAACACAGCGAACACCAGTCCGACCATACCCACTGGGAAGAGGTTTTCGACCATGGTCAGATAAGCCTCATCAGGATTATTCAAGGTGTCGCCAAACAGGGCAAAGCAGATGACACCCGGCACGATGTACAATGCGACATCGAGAATCTTCAGCCAACCGGTAAAGTTGGTACCAAGCTGTCCCTCGCGCAAGTCCTTGGCTGCCAGCACGGGCTGTACCATGCTTTGATCCGTACACCAGAACCACACTCCCATGACAGGATAACCCAGAATAATGGGTAGCCAAGGGAAGGCTTCGTCGCTGTTAGGTTTGAACATCACCCAGTAGTCTGACGGCACCTTGTCGATCAAAGCGCTGATGCCCCCCACGCGGTCTAAGCCCACAATGACCAGCACCAGACTGACAACAATGAGTAATATCATCTGATAGACATTGGTGTAGGCCACGGCTTTCAGTCCGCCCAGCATGCTAAAGAATGCCGAGATGAACAGCAGTACCAAGGC
Source organism: Prevotella sp. (assembly GCA_016291085.1). GTDB lineage: Bacteria > Bacteroidota > Bacteroidia > Bacteroidales > Bacteroidaceae > Prevotella. The sequence continues at coordinate 47,982 of JAEEVW010000019.1, read as the reverse complement.
TGATGTCCACATGGGAATGTCGAACACCTGACGAATCAGTATGCCGCCGGCAAAGAGTGTCAGCGCCAGCCACGAAATGACAATGGTGACAATGGTGTACCACGCCAGGATGTTTCGCGTGGACTGTCCGAAGCGCAGACCCATGAATTCAGGCAACGTGTGGACCTTGGCTCCTAAATAACGGGGGGCAAAGACAAAGGCTAACAGGGCAATGAACACAAAGGCATACCAGGCATAATTGCCTGACACAATACCCGTGGTGAATCCTGCCGAGGCTGAAGCGATGAGCATCGATGGTCCCACGTTCGTTCCCCACATGGAGAAACCGATATGGTGCCAGCGTAACGAGTGCTCTGCCAAGAACAGCGCCCCACCCTTCTTACGTTTCGTACTAGCCCATATACCAATGGCAATGAGCACAGCAAAATAGATTCCCAATATCAGCCAGTCGAGGCCTTGCATGTAATGACTTTCCATTATATTCCTTTATAGTCTTTGGTTATTTCTATCGTGACGGCTTTCTCCATATCCATCTGATCAGTACAGTCGACCTCGTCGGGATACATCTTGATGAGTGAACCGGGACGCACAAAGACAAGCATCTGATCCAAGGGAACATCCACGCCATAGTACCAACGCCCACCTTCTAAACGCTTACCCGTAAAGAAATTGACCCACAAACCCTCGGGCAGATAGATGTCCCGTTTGTTCTCACTGTTTATAACAGGGCAAACGAGAAACTCCGATCCGAAGTAGTATTCGTCGTCGATGTGCCAGCATTGGCGATCGTGCGGATGATGGAAAATGAGGGCACGCACCATGGGATAACCCGTCTTGGTGCATTGCTCGCCTTGTTCCACAATATAGGGCAGCAACTGATAGCGTAGCTTCCACCATTTCTTAACAATGGGGGCAATAGCAGGATAGTGCCATGGCTCACGCTTGCAGGTGCCGTGATAGCGCATGTGACTGGAGAACACACCAAACTGCGTCCAACGCACATAGACATCCTCGTCGAGCGGAGAATTCATGAAGTCAGGTATGGAGTGGAACCCCGGCACGTCGTGACTCCAAAAGGCAAAGCCAGAGAGTCCGAAATGAAGACCACCCTTCAGACTTCCTGCCAGTCCGTCCCAAGAAGATACTGAGTCGCCACCCCAATGCAAGGGATAACGCTGACACCCCGCCCAAGCCGAGCGAGCCCAAACAATGCCATCGCCAGTCACTTCTTTCGTCACCTCGTAAGCAGCGCGTTGGTACAGCAAAGAATAGATATTGTTCAATCGTTCTGGCGTCATCGCATGATAGTGATGGTCCATATGGATATTCTCGCCAAAGTCGGTCTTGATGCACGTCACACCCATGTCGAGCAGAGGCTTCAGCAGTTGGTTCTTATACCAGTCGACGGCTTTGTCGTAGGTAAAGTCGATAGTGCCTGCATAGTCAAGGGCAGAGAAGTTGGAGGAAGACGAGGATTCACTCGATGGAAAACCATCGGGAACGGTGGCAGGCTGGCTGATGTAGTGGTTCTCCTTCGCTTCTTTCAGTTGTTCGGCGCCAGCTGCCACATAGGGCAGTTGCCATAATGAGACGCGGAAGCCGTTGTCCTTCAGACGTTTAATAAAGCCCTTCGGGTCAGGGAATCGCTCAGGATTGAATTTCCATTCGCAAAGCCAGTCGGTGCGGAACCAACCGGTATCGAGGTGTATCACGTCGCAGGGATAGTGCTCGCGACGCAACCGGTCGCAAATGTCATCCACCTCGTCAGCAGAGAAATAGGTCATGCGACTCATCCAGATGCCAAACGACCACAGCGGAGGCATCGAGGGGAAGCCTGTCAACATGCGGTAGCCACGCAGAATCTCTTCAGGAGACTGTCCACCAATCAGGAAAACATCAAGGGTGGCGCGGTCACACATAAATTGTACGCTACGTGTGCTATGGTCAGCCAGCGAGAGCTTGCAATAGTCACTGGTATGGTAGAAGCAACCATACATGCGACTGCTCATATAGAATGGGATGTTCTTATAGCAACGGCGGTTGTTGACACCCTGACCGTCCTGGTTCTTCAATTGGAAAGTCTGGCCGCTGAGGTCCATTTTGCGGAAACGCTCTCCTGTGCCCACGAAGCACTCGTCGGGGGTGCACTTAAAACTGATGGTGGCACGCTCTGTAGTGTTTGTTGCGACTGAGTCGCAACATACGAAACCAATAGGCAGAGCATCGTAGCGAGGAGGCGAGAAGTGGTCGTCGCTCAGGGCAATGCCCTTCGCTTCATCGCCATCAGGGTAGAAAGTGATGAAGGGTGCAGGCTGAGGGGCTGGCAACAGGTCGCTCCAATGGTCAAGGCGTGGAGCACTAAGGTCGATATGCGCCACCTTCTTGCCGTTAGTGGCGATGATATCGCCACACAAATAACGAAGGGTCACGCGCTTTACCTCTGGCGAAAATTGAAGCATATCGTCCTGCTCCACCATCTCGTCACCAGTCATGGTGGTAAACAAACGGATGATGTTGGGACTATAAGCCCGGATGATGAGATCGAAAGACTGCTGGGGCGTTGACGTGTCAGGCGCCATGTCTTCCTGATGCAACTGCTTCTGATATGGTATGGTGACGACGATGTCGCCATCGCGTTCTTCTATCTTCGATGGGGCGTATGCCTTCCAAAGGAACTCGTCCTTCTGCAACGAAGGATCAAAATCCATAAAGTCGAAAAGATGATAGTTCGTCTGTTTCATTGTTTGAATATGAGGTTTGGACCTGGATGATTGTCGCCTATCTCATCCCTGCGAATGGGGCGGAGGTTTCTGGGACCACCAACCCTATTGAGGTCATCGTCACTGGTGCGGTTGTTCTCTATGGTAAAGCCGTCCGTGCGTGCATCGAGATAGATGCGGAACCCGCGGTCGTTGGTGGCATAAGGAGCAGGATAAGGTGCACCGATCATGTTGCCGCTGATAACCGACCCGGGCTGGTTAGACAGCGTGTAGATGCCACCTGCGTCGTAGAGCTCTCGGGCGTAGTGGCTGACTTTGTTGCCAACGATGCGGTTGTTCTGCATGCCCGTATCGTGTGGTGTCCAGCCCCAGCCGATGCAGATGCCGGAGTAGCTGACGCGGTTCACGAAGTTGCTGCTGACGGTGCAGTGGCGTACATAACCCAACGCAATGGCTACGGCTCCCCAGTCCTCGTTGGCGACATCGACGATGGCGTTTTCATTGATGGTCAGCCGCTGACAGCGCTCGGCCAGGTCGGTATAGGGACGATGTACCTCGCGAGGACTCTCTGCAAAGGAACCGCCCATGATGGCCGTGCCGCCAATGTTACCGAAGGTACATTTCTGCACCACACAGTCGCTGACGTCATCGACAAAGTCCAAGGCCGTGGAAGCCAGATTCTGGAACAGCACATCGTGGAAGTCTACGTGATGGGCATTGCGGACGGTGACGGCGCTCACAGGGCGTTCTATCCATGCTTGGTTCTCGAGATTTTCGTCCCAGGGCAAACCTGGGACCGCGAGCTTATAGGCATCGATGAGTGGCATGCCGCCCTGCAGGGTAACGTGCCCTTTGTGCAGAGGACGGTTCCAGCAAGTCTTGTCGAAAGCTAAGCCTTCGAAACGCACATAGTTGGCACCATCAACGATAACCAATTGTTCGATGCCGTCGCGCTGTTCGGTGGTGCGTAGCAGGAAAGAGCTATTGCCCTTTTCGCCTCCGATGACGGGCTGAGGCCAGGGGTGTTCGAACTCCAGGCGACTCTCGGGTTCCTTGAATGTGACGACTGTACGCCCTTTCTCTGATTTCATTTCCTTAACGCGCAGAATGGCAATAGCCCATCGCTGATGGATAACCATTTCGAGATGCGAGGGTGGTATCCAAAGTGAATCAGGGGTAGGAATGGTGATAGTTCTGTTCTCCTTGTCGAAGGATATCATGCGCTCCATGCCCTCCTTTGGCCATACTTGGGTGTGTTGCTGTCGAGCATCGCCACAGATGACGCTCGTGTGCTTCTCTCCAATGCCACGGATCGTGAGCGGTGACTCCTTGGTACCGCTGTCCTCTGGACGCAGGAATAGCGGTTCGTTCATATAGTAGCGCCCTGCCTCAATAATAATGGTGATGCCACCCTGACAACGCGGGTCGTTGGTGCGCCGCCATTCTCTGGCCTCTCGCAAGGCATCATGCAGACTTTCGCCTTCGCGGACAACAATTTCTCCAGCGAACACCTGGCAACTCACAAAGAGGAAAAGAATGGTTAGTATTTGCTTCATATTACTATTACTTTATTAAAAGACGTAAAGATTGTTCAAATGTCATCAGGCATAAACCAATGAGCCCATGATATAGTCGCTGACGAAGAGTCCCTTTCGAGTCAACACAAGGCGGTGACCATCACAGCGTAACAGCCCGTCTGTAATAAAGCGTTGGGCTTCGCGCAGACAGTAGTTGCGATACTTATCCGACAGCGTATCAAGGTCAAGGCCATCGCTGGTACGCAGAGCCACCGTAATGCGGTCGTTGTAATGGGTGTCAGCATCGATGAGTTCCCGTTCACAGGGTATTTCCCCACGATGGATCGCATCTATGTACTGTCGGATGTCGGCAATATTCCAAGAACGGACAGCATGGGGCTCGTCGGCAAAACCGTCGAGAACAGCATAGGAGTGGGCTGCAGCACCTAATCCAATATAGGGCGTGTCGTTCCAATAGCTGCTGTTATGGCGGGAACGGAAACCGGGTTTGGCAAAATTGCTGATTTCGTAGTGCTCATAGCCAGCAGCAGTCAGACGGTCTATCAGCACTTCGTACATCTGCCGTTCTAGCTCTTCGTCGCATATTGGGGAACCATTCCCTTTATGTAACATCCGCGCCAATGGGGTTCCTTCCTCTATCATCAGACAATAGGCGGAAAGGTGCTCCACGTCTAATGACAAGACTGCATCAATATCAAGTTGCCAGTCTGCGAGGGTCTCATTGGGAAAACCATACATCAGGTCAACACTGATATTGCGGATGCCGACATCACGTAGTCGCTGAACAGCCAGAGGCACCTGTTCGGCCGTATGGCGACGGTGCAGAAAACGAAGCCGGTCGTTGTCGAAGGTCTGGGCACCCATCGAGACACGATTGATGGGTAGTTGCGACAAAATCGCAACATACTCTAAACTGACATCATCCGGATTGACCTCAATGGTAATCTCAGGCCCTCCCCCAGCCCCTCCCTGTATGGAGGGGAGTGAATACACCTTATTAATATATATAAAGATTTGCTGCAATTGTTCACCCGTCAACTGACTGGGTGTTCCTCCCCCCAGATAGATGGTCTTAATCGGCTCAGCCGAGGGGCGCATTTCCATTTCCCGGCAAACGGCATCTACGTAATTTTGGCGCCATTTGCTGTCCGTTGTGGAGTAGAACCCACAATAGATGCAACGACTCTTACAAAACGGAATATGTATATACAAACCAGCCATAACGGTCGCGAATTTACTAATAAAGTTTAATATTTCCAAGCTTTCGTTGGTTTTTTAAGCGAAAATGTGTACTTTTGGCTTCGCTTTTGAAATATCAAACCTAAAAATAATAGTAAATATGAAAGTTTATCAAACTAACGAAATCAAAAACATCGCACTCATTGGCAGTGCGGGTAGCGGCAAGACTACTCTTGCCGAGTCAATGGTCTACGAAGCTGGCATCATCAAGCGCCGCGGTACAGTAGAGGGTAAGAACACCATGAGCGACTACTTCCCTGTTGAGCAGGAATATGGCTACTCGGTGTTCTCAACTGTTTTCCATGTGGAGTGGAACAACAAGAAGCTGAACATCATCGACTGTCCGGGTTCTGACGACTTCGTGGGTGGTTCTATCACCGCTATGAACGTCACCGACCAGGCTGTTATCCTCATCAATGGCCAGTATGGTCCTGAGGTGGGCACGATGAATGCTTTCCGCAACACGGAGAAACTGAAGAAGCCCGTCATCTTCCTGGTAAACCAGCTGGATCGTGACAACTGCGACTTTGATGCTATCCTGAACCAGCTGAAGGAAGTCTATGGTCCCAACTGCGTTCCCGTGCAGTATCCTATTGCTACTGGTGCCGGTTTCAACAGCGTTATTGACGTACTGCTGATGAAGAAGTACTCTTGGAAGCCTGAGGGTGGTGCTCCCATCATCGAGGATATTCCTGCTGATCAGTTGGAGAAGGCTAAGGAATGGAAGGCTGCTCTTGTTGAGGCTGCTGCCGCTGGTGACGACACGCTGATGGAGAAGTTCTTCGAGAACGAGGACCTCAGCGAGGACGAGATGCGCGAGGGTATCCGCAAGGGTCTGGTAACACGCAGCATCTTCCCCGTATTCTGCGTTTGCGCTGGTCGTGACATGGGCGTTCGCCGTCTGATGGAATTCCTCGGCAACGTGGTTCCCTTCGTCAGCGAAATGCCTGTCATCAAGAATGCTGCCGGCAAGGAGGTTCCTGCTGATGCCAGCGCTCCCACATCACTCTATTTCTTCAAGACTGGTGTTGAGCCCCACATCGGTGAGGTTCAGTACTTCAAAGTGATGAGCGGTATCGTGAAGAGCGGTGACGACCTGACCAACGCTGACCGCGGTTCTAAGGAGCGCATCGGTACGCTGTATGCTTGCGCTGGTGCCAACCGTATCCAGGTCGACGAGCTGCGTGCAGGTGATATCGGCTGTACCGTGAAGCTGAAGGACGTGAAGACTGGCAACACGCTGAATGGCAAAGATACCGAAAACAAGTTCGACTTCATCAAATATCCTAATTCGAAGTTCTCTCGTGCCATCAAGGCTGTCAACGAGGCTGAGACCGAGAAGATGATGGCTGCTTTGCAGAAGATGCGCCAGGAAGACCCCACATGGGTTGTCGAGCAGTCTAAGGAGTTGCGCCAGATTATCGTTCATGGTCAGGGTGAGTTCCACCTGCGTACCTTGAAGTGGCGTATGGAGAACAACGAGAAGATTCAGATTGAGTACGTTGAGCCCAAGATTCCTTATCGTGAGACCATCACCAAGATGGCCCGTGCCGACTATCGTCACAAGAAGCAGTCGGGTGGTGCCGGACAGTTCGGTGAGGTACACCTGATTGTCGAGCCTTACACTGATGGTATGCCCGATCCTACTTCGTTCACCATCAATGGTCAGGAGTTCAAGATGAACATCAAGTCGAAGGAAGAGAAGGATCTGGAATGGGGCGGCAAGCTCGTCTTCATCAACTCAGTTGTCGGTGGTGCTATCGATATGCGTTTCATGCCCGCTATCCTGAAGGGTGTGATGGAGCGCATGGAGCAGGGCCCGTTGACTGGTTCTTATGCCCGCGACGTTCGCGTGATTGTATATGATGGTAAGATGCACCCCGTTGACTCTAACGAACTTTCGTTCATGCTGGCAGCCCGTAACGCCTTCAGCGCAGCCTTCAAGGAGGCCGGTCCTAAGGTGCTCGAGCCTATCTACGACCTCGAAGTGCTCGTTCCTGCTGACTACATGGGTGACGTAATGAGTGACCTGCAGGGTCGCCGCGCCATCATTATGGGTATGGACAGCGAGGCTGGTTATCAGAAGCTCTCTGCCAAGATTCCTTTGAAGGAGCTGTCCAGCTATTCTATCGCCCTCTCCTCTCTGACGGGTGGCCGTGCATCGTTCACTACATCGTTCAGCTCTTACGAGCTCGTGCCGAACGATATCCAGCAGGCTCTGATCAAGCAGCACGAGGAGGAGATGAAGGAAGAGGATTAATCCCCTACTTCACTCAATACGAATTCACAAAGGAGGTCCGAGCCCAGCGCTCAGACCTCCTTTTATATGGTTTCCCCCTGAAAAACTAAAATCATTGTCGCAGTTTTATCATCCATTGACGCAGTTTTATCATCCATCGACGCAGGTTTATCATCCATCGACGCAGGTTTAACTTTACAAACCGCCTTACCACCTTTTATCCGGCACCTCGCAACCTTTTATCCGGCACCTTCCATCCTTTTATTCAGATATAAAAAAACGGCAACCCTACGTTGCCGATTCTTCGAGCCTCTTGTCGGATTCGAACCAACGACCCCGAGATTACAAATCACGTGCTCTGGCCAACTGAGCTAAAGAGGCGGGTGGGCAGCTATCTGCATCGCGCCGCTACAACCAAGTACCCTTGCTATGTTCCCATCCTGGGGGATTCCGAGGGAGCTGGCCGTACAGGACTGCCCGTTTTCTTCAAAAGCGGGTGCAAAGGTAATACTTTTTTTGAGAACTCGCAAATGTTTCTGCAAAAAATTTTGCTTTTCGCTCTTTTCTTCGTAACTTTGCAGCCGACTTTGTCGCCTGCGAGTTCGCTCACGCTCGGCATAGCTCAAGCAAGCTTGGCTCTGCACTCGCTTAATCGCGACCTTGTCACCCGATTATGACACCAGAGGAATATAAACAACTGAAGGCTTTTGCACGACAGGACGGAGCACTACTCTCATTGCTATGGATTGGTGCACTGGTATGCTACGTACAAGGCATGACTAACCCCTTGCTGGGATTGTTATCGCTGATACTCATCGTAGCCTCGCCATTCTTTGCTGCCAGTCGACTGCGTCATTTTCGCGACTACGCCCGTGAAGGTGTGATCAGTTTCAAACGCGGCTATGCCTATCTGGTGCTGGTGTTTTTCTATGCCGGACTACTGCTGGCAGCTGCGTTGTACATCTACTTCGCCTTTATCGACAAGGGGTACTTGTATATGAAACTGACGGAGATGATGAGTACGGAAGAAGGCCGTCTGGCCATTCAGGCTGCCGGAATGAAAGAACAGATGAACGAGGGGCTGAAGGAACTGCAAAACATGCGTCCGATAGACTATGCCCTGAATATGCTGACGTTCAACATCATGACTGGCTTCTTCCTGGGACTACCCATTGCCGCAGTCATACAAAGGGTCAAAAGTAAAAAGGTAAAAAAGTAAAAAACATATTATGGATATATCTGTTGTTATACCTTTATATAATGAGGACGAATCGCTGCCCGAGCTCTACGACTGGATAGAGCGCGTAATGTCGGCGAACAATTTCTCGTTCGAGGTTATCTTCGTCAACGATGGTTCTACCGACCATTCTTGGGATGTCATTACCGAGTTGGCAACCCGTTCGGAACACGTGAAGGGCATCAAGTTCCGCCGCAACTATGGTAAGAGCCCCGCCTTGTACTGTGGTTTCAAGGAGGCTCAGGGCGACGTGGTTATCACGATGGACGCCGACCTTCAGGACTCGCCGGACGAGATTCCCGAGTTGTACAAGATGATTATGGAACAGAAGTACGACCTGGTGAGCGGTTACAAGCAGAAGCGCCACGACCCGCTGTCGAAGACCATCCCCACGAAGCTGTTCAACGCTACGGCCCGCAAGGTTAGCGGCATCAAGAACCTGCACGACTTCAACTGTGGTCTGAAGGCCTACCGTCGCGAAGTGGTAAAGAATATCGAGGTGTTTGGCGAAATGCACCGTTTCATTCCTTATCTGGCCAAGAATGCCGGTTTCGACAAGATTGGCGAGAAGGTGGTGCACCACCAAAAGCGCCAGTACGGCAAATCGAAGTTCATGGGATGGAACCGCTTCGTAAACGGCTATCTGGACCTGATGACGCTATGGTTCCTGGGCACGTTTGGCAAGAAGCCCATGCATGTCTTCGGATTCCTGGGTACCATCGTGTTTATCATCGGTTTCTTCTCTGCCCTATTCCTCGGAGCTGAGAAAGCATGGGCCTTGTATCAGGGCATTCCCATGCGACTGGTGACTAATTCACCGTTCTTCTACATTGCATTGACCATGATGATGATTGGTACGCAACTGTTCCTTGCCGGATTCCTGGGCGACCTCATCAGTCGCAACAGTGCCGGACGTAACGAATACCAGATAGAAGACAATATCAGATGCGGAAAATAATCATTGTCATCTTGCTCATTGTGGCCATCTCGGCTTGTACCAGCATCGACTGCCCTGTGCAGAACCTGGTATACACCAGCTATGAGCTGAAGAAGTCTACCGGCAAGTCCGACACGCTAAACAAGGACACCATGTGGGTTTGGACTCAGCGGGCCGACGGCACCGACACGGTGATTAGCAAACAAATCAATGGCAATCTTGAGCTGAATTGCTTCTTTGGCTCGTCAGCCTCTGCCTTCCAGCTACCCATCAGCTACACCCAGCCCGAAGATGTGCTGTATATGCTGTTAAGGAGCAGTAAGGGGGGCTCCTATATCGATACGGTACGCATCAAAAAAGAAAACATACCCCATTTCGAGTCGGTAGACTGTCAGGTAGCCTATTTCCACGAAATCACCTCGGTGGCTACCACCCATCATGTCATCGACTCTATCGTTATTAACAATCCTCATGTGAACTATGACGCAAAGACTACACATTTCCACCTTTATCTTAAGGATCAGCGTTAGTCTGCTGTTGCTGTTCACCGTATCCACGGCCCAGGCACAGATGAAGATGTTTCGCATGGAGAAGGACTCTATCCCCTTCTTCCGCGGTTTCTCCGTGTCGTTCGATCTGGTAGGACCGGCCATGAGACTGTTGAGCGATCATGGTGAATACGAAGGAGCCCTCCGCATCAATCTGCACGACCAGTGGTTCCCCATCTTTGAATTAGGCCTTGGCAAGGCCAACCACGAGAACGATGAGGTAACAGGCATCACATACAAGACCACTGCACCCTATTTCCGTATTGGCATGGACTGGAACCTATTGAAGAAAAAGCATCAGTCCAACCGTATGTTCGCCGGATTCCGCTATGCCTTTACCAGTTACAAGGTGGATATTATCCGTGAGAACCTGCCCGACCCTGTATGGCAGTCGATGGCTGGTTTCGGTGTTGAGGGTATGGGGTGTTCCATGCATTGGGCAGAGATTGTTTTCGGCATTGACGCCAAGGTCTTCGGTCCCTTGCACCTTGGCTGGAATGTACGCTACAAGCGCCGTATCGCTCATAATGACGGTGACTTAGGCACCACGTGGTATGTTCCTGGTTTTGGTACGAACGACAGCGATAATCTGGCAGCAAACTTTAACGTAATCATTGACATCTAGCAGAACTAGATATACTAGTAAAGGAATATACGAAAAAAACCAAAACTATGACAGATAACCGCAAAAAACGCCTCATGTGGCAGGTGCCTTTTCTTATACTTCTTATTATAGGCACCATCCTCATCATCCGCCAACAGCAAAACATGCCCTACCGGAAATGTTCGGGGCCTATCTTTGGCACCATCTATAACATCACCTATCAATATGACGAGGACCTGCAAAAGGAATTGGTAGAAAAGATGAACGAGGTGGACAGAGCACTATCGATGTTTAACGAGAAGAGTGTCATATCGCATATCAACCTAGACGAGCATTACACCATCCCTAAGTCCACGGAGGGTGACATGTTCCTCGAGGTATACAACTTGGCTATGGAGATTGCAGAAGACACTCAAGGAGCTTTCGACATCACCATTGCACCATTGGTCAATGCCTGGGGATTCGGGTTCAAGAGTGGTGATATGCCCTCAAAGGAACAGGTGGACAGTATGCTTCAGTTCGTAGGCTACAAGAAAATCTCATACTCCACTGAACACGGTGGACGAGGCATCAGCAAACGTGACCCTCGCATCATGCTCGACTGCTCAGCCATTGCCAAGGGATATGGTGTGGATGCCGTAGCGCAGCTACTTGAGAAAAAAGGCGTCAAGAACTATATGGTCGAGATTGGTGGCGAAATAGCCACCCGTGGCATCAGCGAGAAACGGGTTCCCTGGAAGATTGGCGTTACCAAACCCACCGACGAAGGAACATTGGACGGTACTGAACTGCAAACTGTGCTGAACGTAACGGATAAGTGTATGGCCACCAGCGGTAATTACCGTAACTTCTATTATAAAGGAGGCAAGAAATATGCCCACACCATTGATCCCAAGACGGGACGCCCTGTACAGCACAACATCCTGTCGGCCACCGTATTAGCAGACCAATGCGCACGGGCTGACGCCTATGCCACGTCCTTTATGGTAATGGGACTCGACAAGACCCGCAAGCTTTTGGAAAAACATCCAGAACTGATGGCTTATCTCATCTACGACGACAACGGCGAGAACAAAGTATGGTACTCCCCTACCATGAAAGATAAAATCCAAAAGTAAGCATGGAGATTTACGACAAGTTATTACAATTCACGCTCTTTCAGGGTATGAGCCATGCAGACCTGATGCAGGTGGCGGGACATACGAAATTCGGTTTTTCGAAACTTTCTGAAGGCAAACGACTTGTCAAGGATGGCGACCCATGTACACATCTCATCTTCCTGGCCAGCGGAACGCTGCGTGTCGACACCTTTAGCGATGACCGTTCCTGTCGAGTCAGCGAAACAATCAGCGCACCATACATCCTACAGCCCGAACGCATTTTTGGCATTAACCAGCGCTACACCTCCACCTTCAAAGCTGAGACTCCTTGCAACCTCATCAGTATTGATAAGCAGGAGGTGCTGCTATTGTTGGAGACACAACTCGTCTTCCGACTAAACATGCTCAGTCTGATGGCTGCCGAGATACAACGTCAGCAGCACCATGCCTGGCGTTCTGCCCCTAAGACTCTGCACGAACGAATCGTACGTTTCTTCTTCTCCCGGTGTCTCTATCCGGCGGGGGCCAAAACTTTTTACATTCTGATGAACCAAATTGCGGCAGAACTCAATGATAGCCGACTAGACATCAGCCGCACCCTTAATGCCATGCAGGCTAAAGGACTGCTGACCCTCTATCGAGGACGCATAGAGATTCCCATGCTTGAAAGACTTCTTATGTAACATTTTGAACTTTGAACATTGAACTTTATGATTTCTTCAAACGGTAGCAAATATTTCCTACTTCTTTTTGCTCTATTCACTATATGCTTTGTCAGTTGCCAGAACCAACCGAAACTGAAGTCATTCAACAATGTGATTACCGCTGACGACAGTCTCAACATCGAACTGTCGAAGGCCGACATTCTCACCTACCATAGCGATAAGCTTGGACTCGACATCACTTATCCGTCCTATCTGCGCCACCAATTTTTAGAGGACGAGCAGATGGAGGTTTTTCTCAACGACGACCTGTCACTCTCCTTTATGGAACAACGTCTCTATAAGGGCGACGACATCTTCCGTACCCCAGGACAGCAACTGATGGGCATGGGGGCTGAACTCCTCGAGGCTGGCGATGACTACAGCCTTCATACGGGACAGGATGGTGATTTCGAATACTACGCCAAAGTCATTGATGACTCCACGCGTATTGTTACCATCATTCTGCGTTACCTTCCAGATCGTGCCGATGCTGCTGAGGGACTGAAGCAGTACGTCCACGACTACGCACTACCCTAACCCTTCGCAAAAAGCGTTAAAGATTATTATAAGATAACAGGCTATGCGCCGTATTTTAATCAGAATCGCTACCTTTGCAGGTTAATAGAGAAAGAATAATATGAGCAAAGATAATCCGTTTTTTGAGCCGTATGGTACGCCGCACGACACGGCTCCCTTTGACCGCATACGGTTGGAACACTTCGAGGAAGCTTTTATGGAAGGCATCCGACGGGACAACGAGCAGATTGAGAAGACCATCAACAATCCGGAAAAGCCCACCTTCGACAATACCATCATCAATACGGAGGAGGACGAGGGCTACTATGATTTACTGTCGCGTGTTTCAACGGTGTTCTTCAATCTGCTGTCGGCAGAGACCAATGACGAGATGGATGCACTGGCTCAGAAGATGCAACCCATACTGACACAACATTCAAACGACGTCCGGCTGAACCCCAAATTGTTCGAGCGTATCCGCTATGTCCACCTGCATCACCGTAAGCTGACTGCAGAGGAAAAGATGCTGCTCGACAATTGCTACGAGGGCTTTGTTCGTAGTGGAGCACTATTGGACGAGGCAGGCAAGGAACGCCTACGCCAACTGACCGAAGAGGCCTCAATGCTCTCGTTACAGTTCTCACAAAATTTGCTGAAGGAGCAAAAAGCCTTTACGTTGGATATAACGGACGAAGCACAACTGGACGGTCTGCCTGAAACTGCTCGTGAAGCAGCAGCTCTGACTGCCAAAGAACAAGGCAAACAAGGCTGGGTGTTCACGTTGGACTATCCCTCGTTCTCGCCATTCATGACCTACTCTACTCAACGCGAGTTAAGGAAAAAGTTGTATATGGCCCGCAACACCATCTGCACGCACGACAATAGCGAGAACAATCTTGACATCTGCAAACGGCTCATCAACCTTCGTCGTGAGATTGCCCAACTGCTGGGCTATAAAACCTATGCCGATTACGTATTGAAACGTCGCATGGCATCGAATGCACGCAACGTGTATCGCCTGCTTGATGACTTGATTGATGCCTACAAGCCAACAGCACTCAAGGAACGTGATGAATTGCGCAAACTGGCACACAAAGATGTAGACAAGATGAAACCTTGGGATTCAGGTTTCTACTCGCACAAGTTACAGATGAAGAAATACAATCTGGATGCAGAGATGTTGCGCCCATACTTTGAATTGGGGAACGTCATCAAGGGCGTGTTCGGACTGGCCAACCGCCTGTATGGTATCACCTTCAAGGAGAACAAGGACATCCCTGTCTATCACCCAGACGTGAAGGCTTATGAGGTGTTCGATAAAGACGGATCCTATCTGGCTGTCTTCTATGCCGATTTCCATCCCCGAAAGGGCAAGCAAGGAGGCGCGTGGATGACAGAATATCAAGGGCAGTACATTGACCGCAAGGGTGAGAATGTCCGTCCTCACGTTAGTGTGGTGATGAATCTGACAAAACCCACCGAGGACAAGCCCGCCCTGCTGACACTGGGCGAAGTGGAGACCTTCCTGCATGAGTTTGGTCACTCGTTGCACGGCATGTTTGCCAATACCCGTTTCGAATCGCTGAGTGGCACCAACGTGTGGTGGGACTTCGTAGAGTTGCCCTCACAGTTTATGGAGAATTTCGCCATTGAGAAAGAGTTTCTGCGCACCTTCGCCTTCCACTATCAGACTAGCGAACCTTTGCCCGACGAACTGATTCAGCGTATCGTGAAGAGTCGCAACTTCATGGCTGCGACCGCTTGCCTCAGACAAGTATCGTTCGGTCTGCTCGACATGGCCTACTATACGAAGAAGGATGCTTTCACGGACGACATCATCCCCTTTGAGAAAAAAGCATGGAAGAAAGCTATTCTGGGTGAACAGCTGCCAGACACCTGCATGACCGTACAGTTCTCGCACATCATGGCAGGCGGTTATGCTGCCGGATACTACAGCTACAAGTGGGCAGAAGTGCTGGACGCCGATGCTTTCTCGGTATTTAAGAAACACGGTATCTTCGACCAGCAGACCGCCCAACGTTTCCGTGACGAAATTCTGAGCAAAGGCGGCACAGAACACCCCATGACGCTATACAAGAATTTTAAGGGCAGTGAGCCTACGATTGACGCTCTGCTGAAGAGAAACGGCATAAAAAGAAGTAAGAAATAAAATATATGACAACAGATAAACAACTGAAATTTGACCAGCGGTATTTGGAGATGGCCCGCATCTGGGCTCAGAACTCATACTGCCAGCGCCGTCAAGTCGGTGCGTTGGTGGTAAAGAACGGCATGATAATCAGCGATGGCTACAATGGCACGCCCAGCGGTTTCGAAAATGTTTGCGAAGATGACAATAATGTCACCAAACCCTATGTGTTGCATGCGGAAGCTAATGCCATTACCAAACTGGCTCGTTCGTCAAATAATTCAGAAGGCGCCACCATTTATATCACAGCGTCACCATGTATTGAGTGCGCCAAACTTATAATCCAATCAGGCATAAAGCGTGTTGTCTATGGTGAGAAATACCGTCTGACTGATGGCGTCGACCTGTTGGAACGCGCTGGCATTGAAGTAGTATATCTCGGAGATTAACGAAATGACGTAATAACGAAACAGGATGAATAACAAAAAGAACAATCGTTTCATGCCATTCATGCTGGCCGTCAGCGTAGTAATAGGCATTTTCATCGGAACATTCTATGCCAACCACTTTTCGGGCAACAGGCTAAGCATCATCAATTCGAGCAGCAACAAGCTCAACAACCTGCTCCACATCATTGATGACCAATACGTGGACACCGTCGACGTGAATGACCTCGTAGAGAAAGCCATGCCTCAGATACTGAGCGAGTTAGACCCCCACTCCGTCTATATATCTGCCAAGGACGTACAGACTGCCAACGACGATCTGCGAGGCTCCTTCTCGGGTGTAGGCATCGAATTCACCATCCGTCAGGACACACTTCACGTACAAAAAGTCATCAGCAACGGACCAGCAGAACGAGCCGGACTGATTGCGGGTGATAAGATTGTCGTTGTCGATGACAAACCGTTCACAGGCAAGACACTAACCAACGAGGAAGCCATGCACCGACTGAAGGGTCCCAAGGACACCAAGGTGAAATTGGGCGTTATGCGTTATGGCGAGAAAAAAATACGCGACTTTGTGGTTACCCGTGGTGAGATTCCTACCAAGAGTGTAACAGCGACCTATATGCTGGACAAAGAGACAGGTTATATCCGCATTAGGAACTTCGGCGAGAACACCTACCCAGAGCTATTGATTGCACTGGCCCGTCTGTCACAGTTGAACTTTCAGAACCTGACCATCGACCTGCGCGGCAATACGGGTGGTTATCTGCAGTCTGCCGTCCAGATTGCCAACGAGTTCCTACCCAAGAATCGCCTTATCGTCTACACCCAAGGACGCAAGTCACCCCGTCAGGAATACCGCTCTGACGGACGAGGTTCTTATCAGAAAATTCCACTTGTCGTACTCATCGACGAAGGCTCGGCCTCAGCATCAGAAATTCTGGCTGGTGCCATTCAGGACAACGACCGAGGAACCATTATCGGACGACGTTCATTCGGAAAGGGACTGGTTCAACAACCCATCTCGTTTAACGACCAGTCAATGATACGTCTTACCATTGCCCGCTATTATTCACCTTCAGGACGCTGCATACAAAAGCATTACACATCAGGTGATAACAAGGACTACGAAGAAGACCTCCTGACGCGCTACGAACACGGAGAATTCTTCTCGCAGGACAGTATCAAACACGAAGGACCTGCTTATAAAACCACCATTGGCCGAACAGTATATGGCGGAGGTGGCATCACTCCTGACATCTTCATCGCTGAGGACACGACTGATGTGACATCCTACTACAAACAGGCTTCTATGAGCGGATTGATTATTCAGTATGCCTTTGAATATACAGACCAGAACCGTCCGAAGCTCAGCCAGTTCAAGAGTGTCGATGAGTTGGAAAAATATCTGAAACAGCAAAATACGGTTGAGAAATTCGCCAACTATGCCGACCAAAAGGGACTTAAGCGCCGCAACCTCATGATTCAGCGTTCACATAAGTTGTTGGAACGATTCATCAACAGCCGCATTATCTACAACATTATGAACGAGGAAGCATGGATGGAATATCTGAACGAGGACGATCCTGTCATTGAGGAGACGCTGAAGGTATTCCGATCCAATAGTGCATTTCCTACGGCTCCAGCCACCAACAACGATATGAAGAAGGCTGCATGACCAAGCATGAACTGAGACAACAAATACGTCGCCAGAAGCAATTGCACGCTGGCGACGATTCTATTGCCATTATCGACAGGCTCAAACGTCTTCCTTTTCTATCGTGCGCACGTACCATATTGTTATATTTTGCATTGCCTGACGAAGTTCAGACACAATCATTAATAGACGAACTGGTCCAACAAGGGAAAACGGTTCTATTGCCCAAGGTTATCGACAACACTAAAATGGAACTACGGTATTATACCAGCAAGAAAGACCTTACTACGGGCGCTTATGGTATCATGGAACCCTCAGGAGAAAACTTTACCGACTATGCTGCTATCGATTTAGCCATTATTCCTGGAATGGCTTTCGATAGCAAAGGACATCGTTTAGGACGAGGGAAAGGCTATTACGATCGTTTGCTCTCTCAACTCACGCCAAAAACAATAAAGATTGGATTATGTTTCCCTTGGCAACGGGTAGACTACGTTCCCACTGACGAGAACGATGTTTCGATGGACTATGTCATTTGCTAACCAAAGCAAACATCAGAGATAACCTGCTGGCCCACGACAGCATTCAATTTCTTTACCAGTTCCCCTCTCATCAACGAAAGATCAGCGCGCAGCGAAGGATTCGACAGACGAACATATAGGGTTTGATTATAAATGTAGGTATTCAAGGTATAACGCGCTATCACCGGCCCGGCCACTTCAGGCCATGAATCCACCAACCGCTTTTGTAGCAACGGTGTCTCCAGTCCTTGCTCACGCAGATTGCGTAGCAAAATGTCTTTCAAAGATTGTACGTCACGTTTAAACATTATCACTTCTCATGAATCACACCGTTCTCCACATAGAAAATTTTATAGTCCAGGGCAGAGTTACTCAGTATCTGGTCCAAATGGTCGCGGTTGGTGTCTGTAATGAAAATCTGACCAAAGTTGTCGCCAGATACCAATTTCACTATCTGCTCCACCCTACTGGCATCCAACTTATCGAAAATATCGTCCAGTAGTAAGAGAGGTGCCGTTTGCGATGCTGTACGCTTCAAAAAGTCGAACTGGGCGAGCTTAAGGGCAATGACATAGGTTTTGTTCTGTCCCTGCGAGCCCTCACGCTTCATCAGATGTCCATCCAAGGTAAACTCCAAATCATCTCGATGTACACCATGTAGCGAATAGCCCACTGCCAAATCCTTCATTCTATCACGCTGAATCACATCGAGCAACGCTCCGCGCTGACAATGTGACAGGTAATTAAGACCTACCTGTTCGCGATGCTGAGAAATTTGCTGGTAATACTCTTGGAATACGGGTATCAGCTCCTCTACGAAGGAACGCCTGCACAAATAAATTTGTTCGCCTTCTTCAGCCATCTGTTCCTCCCAGATTTGCATGAGTGCCGGATCAGGAGTCTGATCTTCCATTTTCAAAAGAGTATTACGCTGTGCCAAAGCTGTATTATAACGGCTTAAATGGTCAATATATGAGCGATTATACTGCGATATGACTAAGTCCATCAGTCTGCGACGCTCCTCACTGCCACCTTCTATCAGTAACGTATCCGATGGAGAAACGACAACCAATGGAATCAGTCCTATATGCTCAGACAATCGGCGGTATTCCTTTTTGTTACGTTTGAAGTGTTTCTTCACGCCGCGCTTCATTCCACACGAAATGAATTCCTGGCTATCGTCATTCCAGTACTCACCCTCAATCACGCAGAAAGGCTCTTCGTGACGAATCACCTGCGAATCGATAGGATTGGAGGCCGAACGACAGAACGACAGATAATAGATTACATCGAGTACGTTAGTCTTGCCGGCACCATTCGGGCCGATGAAACAATTCATCTTGGGTGAGAGTTCCAGTTGGGCCTCACTGATATTCTTATAATTGAGTATTGACAGCTTCTTAAGTATCATTTCTGGTGCAAAGGTAGTGCAAATCGAACGAAAAACCAAATTTATTTGAGTTTTTCTGAGATGCAGCCTACCTTCACCAAAGGGTGAAAGGTAATGAAAAAATAAGAGTTAAGAGTTAAGAATTAAGAAAAAATGACATTATTGTGAATTTTTCTTCATTCTTCATTCTTAATTTATAATTAAAAGTTGTACCTTTGCAGCCGATTTATGCCCGAACAATAAAAAACAACTTTAAATAATGGCAAACAAAAATGTAAAAGCAGCTCCTGTTCAGGAGCAGCAGGTCACCAAGACCGAAGCCTTCTTCGAGAAGAACAAGAAGGCCATCATCATCACAGTGGTTGCAATTATTGCAATCGTCGTATTAGGTATTTTGGCAAAGAACTACTATTTCGAGCCACGTGCAAATGAGGCAAGCACCGAACTGGCCAAGAGTCAGGAACTCTTCCAGCAGGAGCAGTACGATAAGGCTCTGGTAGGCTTCCAGAAAATTGCATCTGACTATAGTTCTACTGATGCCGGCAATCTGGCTCAGCTCTACATTGGTCTCTGTCAGGCTAATCTCGGCAAATGGCAGGAGGCTGTCAATGCTTTGGAGAGCTTCAGTGGTAAGGACGACCAGATGATTACTCCCGCTGCAGAAGGTGCACTGGGTAATGCATACGCAAACCTGAACCAGCTCGACAAGGCTGTGGAGCATCTGAAGAAAGCTGCCCAGATGGCTGACAACAACTCTCTGTCTCCCACATTCCTTATTCAGGCCGGTGAGATTCTCGAAAGTCAGGGTAAGAAAGACGAGGCTCTGAAGCTGTATCAGGAAGTGAAAGAGAAGTACTTCAACTCCATGCAGTATCAGACTATCGACGCATATATCCAGCGTGCAACAGCAAAATAATGGCAACAAAAAACCTGTCGGAATACAACACTGCACAAGTTCCCGATGCCTCTAACATGATTTTTGGCATTGTGGTAGCTGAGTGGAATCCAGAGATTACTGGAGCCCTGCTCGAAGGTTGTACATCGACGCTCGAGAAACACGGCGCCCTTCCTGAGAACATCCACGTCAAGACGGTACCCGGTTCTTTTGAACTGATTTACGGAGCACACCAAATGACGCTGAATGATGGTTACGATGCTGTAATTATCTTAGGATCGGTGATTCGTGGCGAGACCCCACATTTTGACTATATCTGTCAAGGAGTCACTGCAGGTATTGCCCGTTTAAATGCTACCAGCAATATTCCTGTTGTCTATGGTCTCCTGACTACCGAAAACCTCCAACAGGCTCTTGATCGTGCCGGAGGACGACTGGGAAACAAAGGTGACGAATGTGCTGTGGTTGCCATTAAGATGGCTAAATTCTAAACGACACTACGGTTTATCACACATAAAAATCTCCCGCCACAGGCAGGAGATTTTTTATTGATTCTTCTTTTCTACGTCGGTCAAATCGTCACGCTTACGCGGGTTTCTTATCCAGTTTCTCGTAGATAGAATTGTTCGATTTGTATTCAGGCACGATTTCCTTCATCTTAGCCACAGTGGCCATATCATCGTAGTGTCTTGAAATCTCGATAAGTTCGTTGATATTCTTACAGACTTCATCATAGTCATACTCACGAACTTCGGCAATACGAATCTTTTCGTGGAAGGTAGGCTTGGTGCCCTCGAGTTCATTCAGCACCTCCTCGTAGAGTTTCTCACCAGGACGCAGGCCTGTGAACTTGATCTCTACATTCTTGGCGCCTGACAATTTAATCATACGCTTTGCCAAGTCAGCAATCTTCACAGGCTTACCCATATCGAAGACAAAAATCTCACCGCCATTACCCTTCGTTCCAGCCTCTAAAACCAACTTACAGGCTTCAGGTATCAGCATAAAGAAGCGTACAATACGTTCATCAGTTACTGTCACCGGACCACCATTCTTAATCTGCTCACGGAACAGCGGAATGACAGAACCATTCGAGCCCAGCACGTTACCAAATCGCGTGGTAACAAACTGCGTTCTGGCTATGGGGCTACCCATCTGCGAAGAAACGATAAAGCTCTCCTTATTACCCAGTTGCTGGATATGAGTGCCCATTTTCTTCTCCTTGATGGCCTGGTCGAGACTCTGCACATATATCTCACAGATGCGCTTCGAACATCCCATCACATTCGTGGGATTTACAGCCTTGTCCGTCGATACCATCACGAATTTGCTGACACCGTATTTCACGGACAAATCGGCAATAACCTTTGTTCCATAGATGTTATTCATCACCGCCTCGGAAGGATTGTCCTCCATCATCGGAACGTGTTTATATGCTGCGGCATGGAACACATAGTCGGGACGGAATGACTTGAACACTTCTTCCATACGGCCCACACGACTGATGCTAGTCACCAAAGTCTCGGCAGGTATATTGGGGAAATCCTTCGCCATCATCAGACGAATGTCGTGCTGTGGTGTCTCGGCCTGGTCTATCAGCATCAATGCAGCAGGTTTGAACTGAGCTACCTGACGCACAATCTCAGAACCTATCGATCCGGCACTACCCGTAATCAGCACACGCTTTCCCGTTAGTAACTCTTCCACAGACTTCAAATCGACTCTGATTTCTGAGCGCGGCAAGAGTTCTTCCACACTCACTTCCCTCAACTGAAGATTATTGAAGTCGGCCGCAGAGAGTTCATCATCGTCGTCCATCTCCTTAGCGCTTTGAGCCATAAAGATTTTTGCACCGGCCCCAATGATTACGTCCTGAATCTCCTGATTTTCACGGAACTCCTTTACTCGATAAGGCGATACCAATACACCTTCTATATCCTTCTGTTGGATAATCTCAGCCAGATTGTCGTCAACGGAATAAACCTTCTCACCCATAATCATCTGGTGCTTGGCCTTCTTATAATGGGTGATAAAACCTTTTAACACATACTTCCTTGGACGTTGACCTTGGATATTCTTAGCCAGTCCGACGCCACCTTCCATCGCTCCGTAAATCAGAACTCTGATGGCTCTAGTATTCGAGAAAGCCACGTCATAAAGTGTCTTCACAAAGACACGCAGCGCCCACATCAAGAGCGTAGCAATCAGATAAATCAGGAAGATGCTTGTGGTATCGAAATGCACAAACAGATGTCTGGGCAAATGGTCCATTCCGTATTGTGCTACCAGCACCAAAGCCAACGACACCAAATTACCATACACGATACGCATCAGGTCCACGAAGCTGGAATAGCGCATGAATCCCGAATAGGTATGGAAAAGTCGGAATCCCACAACGCTCAGCATGGTGAAGATCAGCATCGTGTTGATTAGCTGGAGCGCATTCTCCAAGAGGACTCCCGTCTTATTGAATATCCAAAAAGCACAGGCTCCGCTAGCCATCACAATGGCACAGTCAATCAGGAAGATACACCAATAGGGCAATGAATTCTTGGTAAAATACCAATTCAAAATCTTATCAAAAGGATTTCGCATACCTATATTATTCTAAAACCGATGCAAAGGTAAACATTTTTTTCTTACCATGCAAGAATATTCACGGATTTCTCATCTTTGAACCAAAATTGAACCAATTATTGCTCACCGATACGGGTATAGACGAAGCCCATTTCTTCCAATTCCTGACGGTCATAGATGTTACGTCCGTCTACCACTACGTTGCCGTTCATCACCTTCTGGACGACATTCCACGAAGGCAGTCGGAACTGGCGCCATTCGGTCATCAAGGCAAAGACGTCGGCACCGTCGGCAGCATCGTACATATTCTTACAATAAGTCACCGTATCACCGATACGACGCTTGCACTCATCCATAGCAATGGGATCGAACACGCGAATCGTTGCACCGTCAGCCAACAGCTTATCGATAACCACCAAGGCCGGTGCCTCGCGCATATCATCCGTTTCGGGCTTAAAACTCAGACCAATGATGGCAACGGTCTTTCCCTTCACACTGCCTACAGCCTTGATGATTTTGTCGTAGACGATGGATTTCTGACGTTCGTTAACACGCTCCACAGCCTCAATCACCTCCATGTGGTAGCCGTTATCCAAGCCCGTATGGAGCAGAGCCTTCACATCCTTAGGGAAGCACGAACCACCGTAGCCACAGCCAGCATAGAGGAATTTCGAACCGATACGTGCATCGGTACCGATACCTTTGCGCACGGCATCCACATTGGCCCCTACCCTTTCACAAAGGTTGGCGATATCATTCATGAACGAGATACGCGTAGCCAACATGGCATTGGCTGCATACTTGGTCATCTCGGCCGAAGGAATATCCATGAAGATGACGCGGAAGTTATTGATTAAGAATGGCTTATACAAGCGTGTCATTACCTCACGGGCCTTCTCGCTCTCGGTTCCCACTACCACACGGTCGGGCGACATAAAGTCCTTGATGGCAGCACCCTCTTTCAGGAACTCGGGGTTCGAGGCCACATCGAAGGGAACGTCTACTCCGCGCTTATCCAGCTCTTCCTGAATGGCAGCCTTCACCTTCTTGGCGGTGCCTACGGGAACGGTAGACTTGGTGACCAGAATAGTGTATTTATTGATATTCTGACCAAACTGGCGGGCAACGGCCAGCACGTATTTCAGGTCGGCACTGCCATCCTCATCGGGAGGCGTACCCACAGCCGAGAACACCACCTCGACATCGTCCAAAACTTCCGTCAAATCAGTGGTAAACTGCAAACGTCCATATTCCACGTTGCGCTTTACCAGTTCCTCCAGTCCTGGCTCATAAATCGGCATGATGCCGTTTTTAAGCTTCTCTATTTTATTGGAATCAACATCCACACAAGTCACATTTGCTCCCATTTCGGCGAAGCACGTTCCACTCACAAGGCCCACATAGCCTGTTCCTACAATTGCAATTTTCATGAATAAGTTGTTTAATAATTCCGGTGCAAAGTTACGAAAAAAAATATATGGAAATGTATAAATATCAAAAAAAGTTCAATATTTAACCCCAAAAGGCTCATTTTCATCCATTTCTTTTGGGTAATTCGCAGAAATCATGTACTTTTGTTCGCTATAAAAATGAGCATGATGAAATTTATCAGTTGGAATGTCAATGGGCTTCGCGCCTGCGAAGGAAAGGGATTTAGCGACATCTTCAAGCAGTTGGATGCCGATTTCTTCTGCCTGCAGGAAACCAAGATGCAGGCTGGCCAGTTAGACCTTCAGTTCGAAGGTTACACGTCGTATTGGAACTATGCCGACAAGAAAGGCTACTCGGGTACTGCCATTTTCAGCCGCCACGAGCCGCTGAGCGTCACTTACGGCATCGGCAAGGACGAGCACGACCACGAGGGGCGCGTCATCACGTTGGAAATGCCCGACTTCTATCTCGTTTGTTGCTACACGCCCAATTCGCAGGACGGTTTGAAACGACTGGACTACCGTATGCAGTGGGAGGATGATTTCCGTCACTATCTCGTGTCGTTAGACCAGCAGAAGCCCGTCATTTTGTGCGGCGACCTGAACGTGGCCCACGAGGAGATAGACCTGAAGAATCCCAAGACGAACCGCATGAATGCCGGTTTCACCGATCAGGAGCGTGAGAAGTTCACCACCTTATTAAATAGTGGCTTCATCGACACCTTCCGCACGCTTTATCCCGAGCAGGTGACGTATTCGTGGTGGTCGTACCGTTTCCAGGCCCGTCAGAAGAATGCAGGCTGGCGCATCGACTATTTCGTCACCTCCCAGCGCCTGCAGCCCCAGATTCAGGACGCCAAGATCCACACCGACATCCTTGGCTCCGACCACTGCCCCGTCGAGCTGTTGCTGAAGTGAGGAAAATTCGGGCTGTCATTTGTCACATTTGTCACAAGCTGACAGAACGAAACGTTCGGACAGCATAAAGGGAGTCACGATATGTGACTCCCTTCTTTGTTGGAACGACGCCCTGATTCAGGGCTCCCTTTGTTGTAACCACTACCCTGATTCAGGGTACTAGCTTACGCTGCCACCTTGGGATGTTTCTCGATGAATTGCGGGCTCTTGGTGTACTGCTGGGTTTGCGGGTCGAAGGTGCAGTAGCCGCGGCTCACCCATTTGCGCAGCTGGGCCGCGCCGTCGCCGCTCATGCCCTGTGCACGGCGGACGATGTTCAGGTCGTCGAGCGTGAAGGAGTCTTGCAGCAACTCCATCAGATTGCGGCGTCCGGGCAGCACGACGGCCTTGTCCATGTCCATCGCACGGCGCATCTTCTCGCCGAATATCCACATCTTGCACCACATGTCGTAGTGGAACGACCAGCGCACGAAATCCTCAATCTCCTGACTCCACTTCTGCCCGTTGAGCAGATAGAGCACCATGCCTCGCTTGAAGGCCGAGAGGGTGGCTCGATACGACAGTTCGCGGTACGTGTCGTCGTCGGCAAGGGCCGTGTACTGGCGGTTTTCCTCAATCATCTGAGCGGCCAGCGCGTTGGCTTTCTTGCACTTGACGAGTCCCGTGGCGTCGTTGAGCTGAGCTACCAGCGACTGCACCTGCTTCTGGAATTCCTCGTCGTAGATGCCATAGAGCGGCATGCGGTCGTCGTCGGTATAGATGGTGCAGAACGACATGCGCGAGAGGGTTCCGTCCAGCATGGCATCGCCGAAGAAACGGCGGCACTTGCCCGGTGTGGTCGACGCATTCCAGTTCCAGCGCACCTCGACGCACTCCGACACCGATTTGGTGCCCACGCGCTCCTGACCGTACTCGCCGCAGTCGTAGGCCAAGCGCAGAATCTCGGTCACGTTGTTGCCCTTGCCGTTGGTCTTCAGCTGGTTCAGCAAGCCTATCTCGTCCAATCGGCTGTAGAGGAAACGTCCGCTGGCATCGGCCATCAGCTGTACGAAGGCCGCAGGGGTCATGTCCGACTTCACCCATTGCACGGCCAGTCCTTTGGGGCGGTCGGGCTTCTGCTGGTCAGCGGGGCACGTGTCGTACTGCTCCTTGTACTCCTGCATCAGTCGGCGGTTCTTCTGGTCGCGCTCCTTGATGTCGGCCATGATGGCGTTGATGGGCTCGTTGACGCACGACTTACCGCTCGACATTTCGGCCACCAACACGTTCATGAACGTCGGCTCCACGAGGGCATTGTCGTTGTAGCGGAACTTGACGCCCTTGCAATGGGCTCCCAATGCCGGGAACACGCCCATGGCGACGGCAGGCTTCAGGTGAGCGGGCACGTTCTTGGTGATGAGTCGCATGAACTTGGTCAGCTTCTTGGGCATCACGGGCGGCTGCGCGGAACGCACGCCATTGGCCTTGACGGCCTCCTCGACCTGTTGTTGCTGACGGGCACGCTCCAAGGCTCGGTTCACCAAGCTGGGCACGGTCTTCGTCTGCGGACGGTTGCAGGCCGAGCGGACGGTCGACTGGAACTTCTGCTCGTCCTCGCCATAGCGGGGCAGCACCTGAGCAATCCACTGCGGGTCGTCGTTGCAGACGTAGCGCAGATGGCAGGCCATCGAGAAGATGAAGTTGTTGCGGGCACCCTGCGCAGGCACGCCACCCAGCAATTCCTCCATCGAACGCACAATCTGCTCATAGCCAATGCCATTGAATGTGTCCTCGTAGTCAGTCGTGGCAGGCAGGATGGGCGCAGAAATCGCACTGTCATTTGTCTCAATTGTCACAAGGTTCTCAGAAGGCACAATCCCATTTAGGGAGCCTGCCTCAGGCATTGCTACCTCACGTTCCTTGAACAGTTCTTCTTCGTCGTAGTAGAGCACGTAGTCGCGCGGCACCACGAACGAACAGCGCGCCAAGTCCTTCACGCAGCCGTCGTAGGTCGTGTCGTCCAACTGCTGGGCCATCCACTGCTGAGCCTCAGCCAGCGACATGCCTTCGGGGATTTCGAACACCAGTCGGACACCCTCGTTGCTGGGCGACACGTGGGCCAGCGAGATGCCCAACTCCACTTCGCGACCAGCCACCTTACTAAAGTAGTACGCGCGAGGGTCATACGACAAATGATCAACATCATAGATTGAGAGACCGCTGGGCACCGCCGTCAGGTTGTGACGGTAGCCGTCGGTAAACGTCGCGTGGAAGCACACCACAGGCAGGTTGTCGGCCTTCAGTTGCGACTTCATCGCCTCGAAAGCCTCGCGTGCGAGCGTACCATTTTTTACTTCCACCAGTCGGCTGGCAATCTCGCGGCAGGTGTCAGCCACCTTCGGGTCGTCCAGCGCAGCATTCAACAGCTCAGGCGTACAGGGCAACATCTGAGCAGGATTCTTAATTAAACTACCAAATGAAAACATTGGTTTGAACATAAAATTGGGAAAAGGGTGTCGAAACTTAGTAATACATAGATATTGTGTGTCTCAACGTCCACTGACGAAACGAGACGAAAGCCAGCCTTGCGGCCTTGTAAACCCTTTTCGGTTGCAAAGATACAAAAAAAAATAATCGTTTCCAAATAATTTCGTGTAAACTATTGAAAAATCCTATTTTTGACGAAGCAAAACGTCCTTGTGCTTTTTGAGGGCGTTTCTTGCTCCGAGAGAAACGGCCTCGTGCTCCGAGCGGAACGGCCTCTTGCTCCGAGCGGAACGGCCTCATGCTCCTTGTGGTCCCATCTTGTGACAATTGTGACAAATGACACCCGATTTTTTCACACGGTCGGCTAGAGAGGTAGAATATATATATAAATAGGTATATATAATAATAATTGTATTTAATACACCGTATACCCCGAATATTTCCACCCCCGATATGATGCGCAAAAACGGCTGTCCAATTGTCACAATTGTCACAGCGAGCGTGTTTTTTTGCGCGCTGGGCAGGGCGCAATTTTTCCCTAGGCAGGGAACAAAAATCATATCGCCATGCGGCAAAACGCGCGCCGAAAACAAGCAGCAGAAAGATTAAAAAAACACAAATATCGAGGGCAAACGTAACAATGAGCGAAGAAAAACCTTAAATTTGCCGTCAGTTTTTGTGACCTGTAAACATGAGTATTAATTAAAAAAAGAGAAAGCAAAACTATGAAGAAGATTCTTTTCGCAGTGATGGCTATGATCGCCATCGGGTTAACATCGTGTACTAACAAGGCTCAGCAGAGCGAGGGCGCAGAAGCCGCCGAGGCAACCATCAGCGCACTGACCGAGCAGTTGGAGGCTGGCGACGCCAGCAAGTTTGCAGAAGTGCTGAACACCGTCAAGGAGAAGATTGCCGAGTTTGTCAAGAGCAATCCCGAGGTGGCCAAGGAGTATGTGGCTAAGGTTCAGACCTTCCTGAAGGAGAATGCCGACAAGGTGAAGGCTCTCGTTGGTGACAACGCTGCTGCCGCTGCTGCTTTTGCTGCTATCACCGAGGCTGATGCCGAGAATGTGGTGAACGGTCTGCTGGAATCGGTGGGCGACGCTGCCGAGGCTGCCAAGGACTCTGTTGCCAACGCCGTTGAGGATGCCGCAGACGCTGCCAAGCAGGCTGCCGAGGACGCCAAGGATGCTGCCGTTGACGCTGCCAAGGACAAGGCCAACGAGGCTATCGACGCCGCTGCCGACAAGACCAAGGAGGCGCTGGGACTGTAAGAAAATGAGGAATGAGGAATGTGGAATGAGGAATTATTCTCGCTTCGCTGCGATGTCTGAATGACGAATTGACCTTTGGTCAGCCTGCTCAATTATTCATTGATCATCGCCGCAGGCGACCATTCAACATTCAACACTCATCATTCAACATTCATTGAATAAAACAGCCGGTTCGTTGAATAAATTTCGCGGACCGGCTCTTTTTGTCTACCTTTGCCGACAGAATATTAACTCTTAAAAAGCAAAGGATTATGAAAAAGATTGTTTATCAGATGATGCTCGTAGCATCAATGGCTACACTGACAGCCTGTTCGTCGGACGACCCGTTCGAAAGCACCAACAACAACGGTTTCACCCCAGGCGGCACCAACACTGGTGGCGGCATGGGCGGTAATGGCAGTGGGACACCGAGGATCTGGAAACCAAGGCTGCTACTTGCATCAAGTGCGACTCCATCATGACCATAAAAGGCGGTGAAATCAACGTCAAGGCTACGGGCAGCGGCGGACGCTTCGACGGCTCACTGGGCAGCACTACGCAGGGCATCGCCACCACCAGCGGCTCCGTAGCGGCCAACGCCACCGTCACCGTCAGCGACGGAAGCACCACACTGGCCACATTCGCCATGCCGCCCTACTCCTACAACAACGGCACCATCCTGGTCAGCGCACCCGACATGAAGAGCGGCTCCACATACACGCTGAACCTCGGCTCGCAGTCGGTCAGCGTCACCGCCTCGAACACCATCAGCAACAGCGGAATGGGCGGCGGCCCCAGTGGCAACGGACAGCCTGGCGGACGCTGGTAAACACAATAAATGACTGAAAAATCCGTTTATTATGTGGATGCAAGAACAGTCAAGATACGAAAATACGGGCTACGCGGTGCTGTGGGGACTACTCTTCGCAGCACCCGTACTCAGCCTGTACGTACGCATCATGAACGACTCGTCAGTAGCCTTCAACTGGCAGGAAGTGTTCATGATATGGCGCCAGTTCGCAGTATACCTGCTCCTCTTCCTCGTTCATAATTTCATCCTCGCTCCACTGCTCATCTACCGCCACAAGCGCTGGCTCTACGCACTGCTCACACTCTGCATGATTGGTCTCTTTACCTTCTACCAGTGCAGCCGGCGTCCGGATTTCAAGCACCACCAGCGCCCGTCGATGGAGCTCAGAGAGCACCGTGAACCACGTCATATGGACGATGCTTTCGAACAGAGAGATTTCGACCACGAGCCCCCACCCTTCGAAGAGCACGATATGCACGGCGAAGAACCTAAAATGCACGGTGAGAAGCCCAAAATGCATCATGCGAAGCGCGATGTGCCGCCAGTCTTCGTCGGTCAGCACGACATCGTTGCCATCGTCATTCTCATTCTCATGTGCGGCATGAACCTCGGTGTCAAACTCTATTTCAAGTCGCGCAACGACCAGAAGAAGCTGAAACAACTCGAACAGGAGAACCTGCAACAACAGTTGGAGTATCTGAAATATCAGATTAACCCCCACTTCTTCATGAACACGCTGAACAATATCCATGCGCTGGTCGACATCGACCCCGAGAAAGCCAAGGACACCATTCTGGAACTGTCGAAGATGATGCGTTTCATACTTTACGAGGGCGACAAGAAAGGCGTACCGCTCAACAAGGAGTTCGAATTCATACGGACTTACGTCCAACTGATGCGCCTGCGCTATACCGACAAGGTTCGCATCAGCGTCGATCTGCCCGCCGAAGCACCCGACAAGGTAGTACCGCCACTCATGCTCATCTCGTTCATAGAGAATGCCTTCAAGCACGGCATCTCCTACCAGCGCGAGTCGTTTATCGACATCAAGGTGGAAATTAGCGACAAACTATTCTTCTTCTGCCGCAATTCAAAGGCCGACAAGCCCAACGAGGAAAAAGGCGGCGTAGGCCTGCAGAACGTCAAACAACGATTAAACTTACTCTATGACAACAATTATACGCTAAATATCCAAGACGAAACCGACGTCTACAGCGTCGAGCTCACCATTCCACTTAATTCATAAATAGTACATAGTACATTTTAAAATAGTACATGATTATGATTCGCTGCATTGCTATTGACGACGAGCCCCTGGCGCTCCAACAAATTGTTGCCTACATCGGCAAAGTCCCCTTCCTCGAACTGGCTGCCCAATGCCAGAGTGCACTCGAAGCCCGCGAGTTTTTGGAACACGACACCGTTGATGCCATCTTCTGCGACATCAACATGCCAGACCTCAACGGCATGGATTTTATCAAGTCGCTCGTCGTACCGCCGCTCGTCGTATTCACCACAGCCTATTCGGAATACGCCGTCGAAGGCTTCCGTGTCAATGCCGTCGACTATCTGCTGAAGCCCTTCGGCCTGCAGGATTTCCAGCGCGCCGCAAACCGGTTGAAGGAGCGCTTGGAAAGCAACGCGCCCGCCGTCAGCGTTTCAGCGAATGGCGGTTCTGTGGTCGGCGGTTTTGCCGCCGACACCAACGACGACACTATCTTCCTCAAGACCGAGTATCGCATCGTCAAGGTCAGCATCTCCGACATCCGCTACGTCGAAGCCATGAGCGAATACCTGAAGGTTTGGCTCTCCTCCGAGCCCAAGCCCATCATCACCCTGTTGTCGATGAAAAAAATGGAGGAACGGCTTCCCGACACATTTATGCGTATCCACCGTTCCTACATCATCAATCTTACTAAGATTCAGGAGGTTAACAAAAACCGTGTCATCATGGATGCCGATACCTATTTGCCCATCGGCGACCTCTACAAGGAAACCTTCCAGAAATACCTCGACACCAAGTTCCTAGGGAAGTGAATAGCAACACATGAAATATATCGGGCTGATGTTTGGTCAGTCCGATTTTTTTTCGTACCTTCGCAAGCAAATTACAAATACAGTACTATTATGACTAAAAAAATGACATTACTGACACTGCTGCTGTGGACAGGAGTAAGCATGTTTGCACAGGGGCCTGCTATTGCCCGCGATGCTAAGCTAGAAGCAAAAGTCGAGAAGACCCTCGCCAAGATGACGCTGGACGAGAAAATCGGTCAGATGTTGGAACTGAACTTGGACGTAATGGGCAAGATGACTGTCGAGAACGAGAAGCGCGTGTGGAAACTGAACGAGACAATGCTCGACACCTGTATCTCGAAGTGGAAGGTGGGCTCTATCCTGAATGCCCCCGGTACTCGCGCATCGAGCGTAGAGCAGTGGCAGGAGTGGATACAACTGATTCAGAAGAAGTCGATGAAATATCTGGGCATTCCCGATATTTACGGTCTAGACCACAACCACGGCGTAACCTATACGCAGGGGGGGACACTCTTCCCTCAGCCCATCAACCTGGGTGCTACGTTCAATACAGAACTGGCTCGCATCGGTGCAGAGATTACTGCCTACGAAAGCCGTGCTGCCAACTGCCCATGGGTGTATAACCCCGTTGTCGACCTGAGCCGCGACCCGCGCTGGCCTCGCGTTTACGAGAGTTTCGGCGAGGATGCCATCGTCAACTCAAAAATGGTTGTAGCAGAGATCAAGGGCTATCAAGGCGACGACCCCAACCACATCGACCAGTATCACGTAGGAACCAGCACCAAGCATTATTTTGCATATGGCGCTCCTTGGACAGGTAAGGACCGCACACCAGCCTATCTGTCGCCACAGATGATTCGCGAAAAGTATTTCGAGCCATTCAAGCAGGCTGCCCTTGCCGGCACACTGACCATGATGGTAAATTCGGCATCTATCAATGGTGTGCCTGTACATGCCTCGTACGAATACCTGACGAAGTGGCTGAAGGAAGATTTGCAGTGGGACGGATTTCTGGTGACTGACTGGGCGGACATCAATAACCTCTTCTCGCGCGAAAAAGTGGCCAAGGACAAGAAGGATGCTATCCGCATTGCCATCAATGCCGGTATCGATATGTCGATGGACCCGTATAGCGTGGAGTTCTGTGTGCTGCTGAAGGAACTGGTGAACGAAGGTAAGGTGAAGATGAGCCGTATCGATGATGCTGTGCGCCGTATTCTGCGTGCCAAGTATCGTTTGGGACTCTTCGACAAGCCCAACACGGGTGGCAAAGGTTTCGAGAAGTTCGGTTCTGATGAGTTTGCCACCGCTGCCCTTCAGGCTGCCGAGGAATCAGAGGTTCTGTTAAAGAATGAGGGTAATATCCTGCCTCTGGCTAAAGGCAAGAAGATTCTGCTCACAGGACCCAACGCCAACCAGATGCGTTGCCTGCACGGTGGCTGGAGCTACACATGGCAGGGTTCCAAAGCCGAGGATCTGGCAGAGAAATACAATACCATCTATGAGGCCCTTTGTAATAAATATGGCAAGGAGAACATCATTTTGGAGCAGGGCGTAACCTATAACGAGGGTGGTGCCTACTACGACGAGAACGAACCTGAAATTCAAAAAGCCGTCGAGGCTGCAGCACAGGCCGACGTGATTATAGCCTGCATTGGCGAAAACTCATATACGGAAACGCCCGGTAATCTGACAGACTTGTGGCTATCGAAAAACCAACGCGACTTGGTGAAGGCACTGGCCAAGACCGGCAAGCCCATCGTATTGGTGCTGAACGAAGGCCGTCCCCGTCTGATTGCAGATATCGAGCCATTGGCTAAGGCTGTGGTTAACATCCTGATTCCAGGCAACTACGGCGGTGACGCACTGGCCAATCTGCTGGCTGGCGATGCTAACTTCTCAGGCAAACTACCCTACACCTATCCTCGTGAAATCAACTCCCTCAACACCTATGATTATAAGGTAAGCGAAGAGGTTGGCACGATGGCTGGTGCTTATAACTACGATGCAAAAGTAAGCCTCCAATGGCCCTTCGGCTATGGCCTGAGCTATACCACCTTCGAATACAGCAATCTGAAGGTTGACAAGTCACAATTTACAGCCGACGACGTGCTCACCGTGAGCGTAGACGTAAAGAACTCGGGCAGCCGTGCCGGCAAGGAAGCCGTGCTGCTTTATTCGAGCGACATCATCGCCAGCATCGTACCCGATAACCGCCGACTGCGCGACTTCTGCAAGGTAGCACTGGAACCTGGCGAGACGAAGACCGTTACGTTCCAACTGCCTGCCAAGCAGCTCGCCTTCGTTGGTGCTGACTGCCGTTGGACGCTGGAAGAGGGCGATTTCGTGTTTCGCATCGGTCGTCAGGAACAAACCGTCACCTGCACCCAAACCAAAGTGTGGGACACGCCAAACATTTAGTAGTGAGAGGTATGAGGCAAAAACTAAGAGGTAAGAACGTGAGTTAACAAATCATAAAGTTCAAAGTTCAAAGTTCAAAGTTCAAAGTAAATAAAGTACCTTTGCAGGATAATTTTTAAACAACGACAATGAAACAATTCAGACTAGTGGACAACATCTTAGGCTGGCTGACCTTTGCCATTGCTGCCTTCGTGTATTGCTCCACCATCGAGCCGACAGCCTCGTTCTGGGACTGCCCTGAGTTTATTTCCACAGGTTACAAATTGGAAATCGGCCACCCCCCTGGGGCACCGTTCTTCATGCTGACAGCCAATCTGTTCTCACAATTTGCCAGCGATCCCAGCCAGGTGGCCTATATGGTCAACATGATGAGTGCACTGCTATCGGCAGCCACCATTCTGTTCTTGTTCTGGACCATTTCACACTTGGTGCGCCGACTGCTCATCCGGCAAGAGGACTTCTTCAGAGCTACCACAGTGGCAGAACTAGGCCTCAGCAAGATGATTGCCATTGAGGCATCAGCAATGGTGGGTGCGCTGATTTATACATTCAGCGATACCTTCTGGTTCTCGGCAGTCGAGGGCGAGGTGTACGCCTATTCATCAGCATTCACGGCAGTGGTATTCTGGCTCATCCTGAAATGGGAAGACCAAGCCGACCAGCCCCACGCTGACCGCTGGCTGGTACTCATCATGTATATGACGGGCCTATCTATCGGTGTTCACCTGCTGAACCTGTTGTGTCTGCCAGCCATCGTGTTGGTGTATTACTACCGGAAGTTCCCTACCGACGACCCCAAGCGCGACCTGAAGGGAAGCCTCATCGCACTGTTTATTTCGGTTGTCATCTTGTGTGCCGTTCTCTATGGTGTCGTACCAGGCATCGTACAGGTAGGCGGATGGTTCGAATTATTGTTTGTAAACATACTCGGTATGCCATTCAACACGGGCGAGATTGTCTATATCTTCCTGCTCATCGGCATCATCATCTGGGCTATCTACGAGACCTATCACAACCTGAACGAGAAGCGACAGAACATTGCGTTCCTTTTGGCAGTGGCCATGTTGGGTATTCCGTTCTACGGACACGGATGGCTGTCGGTTATCATCGGTATCGTAGTATTGGCCATCATGTGGTTTGTCCTGCAGTACAAGAAGCAGGGAAAAGCACTCGTTACGGCACGCATCAAAAACACCTCACTGCTCTGCATGCTGATGTTGATGATTGGCTATTCATCGTATGCTCTCATCGTTATTCGCTCTTCTGCCAATCCCCCTATGGACCAGAACTCACCTGAGGACATCTTCACACTGGGAGAATATCTGGGTCGTGAACAGTACGGCCAGCGTCCGTTGTTCTATGGACAGGCCTATACATCGCAGGTGGCACTGGAAGCGGAAGGCGGATACTGCAAGCCTGTTATGACCAAGGGCGACCCCGTATGGCAGCGCAAGGAAAAGGCTTCGCCTGACGAGAAGGACGAATACTTCGTGGTACGCACCAAGGACGAATACAAATATGCCCAGAACATGCTGTTCCCCCGCATGTACAGCTCGGCACACACTTCTCAGTACGAAAGCTGGATGGGCGGTGTCGACGGACGTGAAGAGGATTTCGACCGCTGCGGCGAGCATATTACCGTCAAGGTGCCGTCACAGCTGGAGAACCTGCGATTCTTCATCAGTTACCAGTGTAACTTCATGTACTGGCGCTACTTCATGTGGAATTTTGCGGGCCGTCAGAACGACTTGCAGGGCAATGGTGAACCCGAACACGGTAACTGGCTCAGCGGTTTCGACTGGCTCGACAACTGGCGTCTGGGGAATCAAGATTTCCTGCCTGACGAGTTGAAGGAGAACAAAGGACATAACGTATTCTATTGTCTGCCGCTCATTCTCGGACTTATCGGACTGTTCTGGCAGTCGTTGGCCAAACACTTCAACAATGCCAAGGACCAGACGGGTATCCGACAGTTCTGGGTGGTGTTCTTCCTGTTCTTCATGACGGGACTGGCCATCGTCATCTACCTGAACCAGACACCATCACAGCCACGTGAGCGCGACTATGCCTATGCTGGTTCGTTCTATGCCTTCGCCATCTGGTGTGGTATGGGTGTAGCTGCTATTATTGAACTGTTGAAGCAATACCTGAAGAAGGTGAATCCCGTCATTCTTGCATCTCTGGTATCACTAGTATGTCTAGCCGTACCTGTACAGATGGCGTCTCAGACTTGGGACGACCACGACCGCAGCGGACGCTACACTTGTCGCGACTTCGGACAGAACTACCTGATGTCACTGCAACAGGAGGGTAATCCTATTATCTATACCAACGGCGATAACGACACATTCCCCCTATGGTACAACCAAGATGTGGAAGGTGTGCGTACCGATGCCCGCGTGTGCAACCTGTCGTATCTGCAGACTGACTGGTATATCGACCAAATGCGCCGTCCTGCCTACGATTCTCCTTCTGTACCCATCTCATGGGAGCGTATCGAGTATTGTTCAGGAACAAACGAATATGTGACTGTAGAGCCCGAAATGAAAGCAGCTGTGCTAGAGCACTATCGCGAGAATCCGGAGCAGGCTCGCCAGCAATTCGGCGACGATCCCTTTGAACTGAAGAACGTGCTGAAATATTGGGTGCGCTCGAAGAACAAGGATCTGCACGTGATACCTACCGACACCATCTACATGACCATCGACAAGGAGGCCGTGCGGAAGAGCGGTATGCTGATGGCATCAGACTCTATCCCTGACAAGATGGTCATCTCGCTGGCTGGCAAGCATGCTC
This sequence comes from Prevotella sp., assembly GCA_016291085.1. Taxonomy (GTDB): domain Bacteria; phylum Bacteroidota; class Bacteroidia; order Bacteroidales; family Bacteroidaceae; genus Prevotella. Next base: position 10,830 of record JAEEVW010000019.1, on the reverse strand, counting down.
TGTATAAGGGTGACCTGATGATTCTGGAGATGCTCGCTGAGTGCAACTGGGTACGTCCCATCTATGTCGCTGTATCTGTGGGTGATGAAAACTACATCAACCTGGGTGATAACACCATCACCGAAGGTCTGGCATACCGCATCAGTCCCTTCACGACCAGCATTGGCGGCAAGAACATTCCCGGCGTGAAGAATTTCGACACTAAGCGCACTTACGACAACATCATGCACCGCTTCAAATTCGGAGGCATCGACAAGAAAGGCATCTATCTGGACGAGACGGTGATGCGCATGTGTTATACCCACCGTCGCATCATGGCCAAACTGGCACTCGAACTCATTGACGAGGGTGAAGAAAAGAAGGCCGAAGAGGTGCTGCGCTATACTACAAAACAAGTTCCTTCGTATAACGTGCCTAACAACTACTCCTCTGGTTCGCTCGACATGGCTCGTGCATGGGTCATGCTAGGCAACCAGAAAGAGGCGCTGAAGATCATGAACGACATGTGGAAAAACAGTAGCCAGTATATGAAATGGTACTGCACGCTGAACGGCTATTACTTCGACTCGTCTGCCAACGACTGCGCTATCCAGATATATATCATGCAGCAGCTCATCGCACTGGCCGACAGCTTCGACGAGAAATGGGCCGATAGCCACATGAAGGAACTTACAGAAATAGCTACAGTTTACCAACAGAAAGGTGGTAATCTTGGATACTAATGGTTATTGGTTAATGGTTATTGGTTAATGATTATCGAACAACCCGCAAAGTGGCTGCGCTGGATATATCCTAATGCGCTATGGCGTATGGACCGTCAGGAGAAGGCCGTCTATCTGACCTTCGACGATGGTCCCATACCCGAGGCGACACCATGGATTCTTGACGTGCTGAAGGAGTACGGTGTCAAGGCAACCTTCTTCATGGTAGGCGACAACGCTCGGAAGTATCCCGAATTGCACCAGCGAGTTATCGACGAAGGTCACCGCATCGGCAATCATACGCATAACCACATTGGAGGGTTTAGTCATAGCATCAAAGAGTATAGCTATAATGTCGAAAAGGCCAATGCTTATCTGCACACTAATCTTGTCCGTCCTCCCCACGGTTGGATGCGCATAGGTCAGTATGCCTGGCTGTCGCGCAAGTTCCGCATCGTCATGTGGGATCTCGTCACTCGTGACTATTCCAAATGGATGACTGCTGACGACGTGCTGGAGAATGTGAAACGCTATGCACGTAACGGTTCTATCATCACCTTCCATGACTCGCTGAAGAGTATCGAAAAACTCCGCACTGCCCTACCCCAAGCCATCGAATGGCTTAAAAAAGAAGGCTATGCGTTCAAGATTTTCGAATAACATGGAGAGACCGGGAGCATCCCCCCACCATCGAATAAGGGTCCCTTATTACGAAATAACCCTGCCTTATTACGAAATAACCCTGCCTTATTACGAAATAACCCTGCCTTGTTGCGGAATAAGGCAGGGTTATTGCAAAATAAGCATTCCCTATTGTAGGATTCCTAACACGGACGTTTCTTGGGAAGCTGGAACACATCCTGCACTTCCTTCATCTGCTCAGCGGTCATACCATCGGGCTCACTACCCATGGAACGGGCACACATATAGATGTTGGCTGCCTTGCAGAGCACATCAGTTTGGTCGAAGGCATCCATGATGTCTGTGCCAACGGCCACGGTGCCGTGCTTCTCCCACATTACCACATCGTGGGTCTTGATCTGCTCGAGAGTAGCTTCAGCAAGTGCCACTGAAGAAGGCAGAGCATAGGGTACAATACCAATGCCAAGCGGTGCAAAGGCCAGCGTCTCTGGAATCATCGACCACAGCACACGGGTCATCTCATCACCCTTCAGGAAACGCTGGATATGGCTCATAGCCACCAACTCGATGGGGTGTGTATGCAGGGTTGCCTTGTAGCACGAACCGGTCTCCAGCAGATAGTCCTGTAGAGCCAAGTGTGTGGGTAACTCTGAAGTAGGCACCACGTTCACGTCAGCAATAACCTCGTAAGAGGCGCAATCATCGAGAATTCGGATAATACTGCCATTCTGCATGGGTTGCTTGGCGAGGTCGCGCATGCGCTTGCCAGTTCCCTTACAATAGAAATACTTGCCCTTCAACTGAGGCAGGGTCATACCTATCGGCTTCACTTCCGAAATAGCCGGCATAGCCTTGCACTCTTCGTCCATAAACTCGGTGACGTTGACGGTGATGTTACCACCATTACGTTCAGCCCATCCTTTCTGCCACAGGTAACCAGTGACCTCGGCAATCTGATCAATAACCGCCTTCAACTTTTCGCGGCCTTCTAATATACTTTTCATCTTTTCTTAATTCTTAACTCTTAATCCTTAACTCAATAATTGTCGCCGTAGCGCTCCTTAGTGATGTCCTCCAGCGTACGGCCACGGGTAACCGGTGCACCGATAAAGCCAACGATGAGCGAGATAACTAATAGTACTATCATGCAGAATGCGGCGATGGTGAAACCCTCACCGTTGTCACCATATATATAGGTGAAGATAAGTCCCCAGACAGCCGACAGGCCACGCACGATAAAGAACATCAGGCCTTGGGCACCGGCACGGAACTTGGCAGGGAACAGCTCTGAACCCCACAAGGCATAGAATATCTGTGGCGACGAACCGCCCTGAATGCCCCAAAGGATAGCGAAGAGCCAGAGGCCTACCATACCGTTGACACCGATGGTAACGATTATCAGCCAGGCAGCGATAGCCACGAGCAGGCCAAAGGTGTAGATAGCCTTGTGAGAAGTCTTATCGATAAGTTTTGACACTATGAACGTCACACCCACGATGATAGCCCATTGTATACAATTCATCCATGCAGACTGCTTGTTGCTAACATCGCCTGCCGTCTCATAGATATGCGGCTGGAAGAATCCCATCACCGAAGCTACAAGGTTCCATGTGAGATAGATGGTAGCAAGGAAAACGACGGTACGTATGGCAATCTTGTTGGAGAACAACACCTTGATATTTTCCAGCAGTCCAGTCTTCTCGGCAGTATCTTTCTGAGCCGTAAACTCAGTACTTTCCTGCAGTTTACGCTGCAGATTCCAAGCAATGAAAGCCACGACAAACAGGGTAAAGAACACAATACGCGACGAGAAGACATTAATTGCATCCCGACTCATGTCTGCACCACCAAAGAAACCTGCCACAGACTCAACCATGCCATATAAGGGGCCATTCGGATCAACGTCATTGCCTGGTGCAAAGAGCATTCCAAAAAGAAGAATGCACATAGGACCTACCCCCCACGACATTTGAGAAATACAAATATTACGTCCGCGGTTGTTTACCTCCGATGACTCAGAGATGTAGGTCCATGAGGCAGGTACGCCCACACCGACACTGATGCCCGTAATGAGGAAACCAACCAGCAACATGGGGAAGTTGATTGCAAACATTACAAGCAGTACACCTGTCATATAGACCAGAAGATTGTAGGTAAAGATAAACTTTCGTCCGTACTTATCGGCCAGGAAACCACCTATGATAGCACCCAAGGCTGCACCAAGGCAGTTGGCAGAGATGAAATTTAACCATCCGAGATGAACTTCTGATAGTCCCAAATATTTCTGCCACAATGTAAGACCAACGGCACCAGCCACAATGGCACCGGCATCGAGGTAATTGGTGAGAGACACCGCAATGGTGCTCTTTAAAGATCCAGAATTTGCCATAACCTTATCTGCAAACTACATCACACTCAATATTGAAAATCTTGGCCACCTTCAGGATGGTATCGATATGATGTCCGACAGCAGCTGCCATGTGGTGCGTGGGACCGGCCTCGCTCCACTTGTTGACGAACTCGCGGCACGACAATGAGAACTTAGTGCGCATGTTGGTATCGCCAAAGGTGAAGATTTCGCCATCCTCGTTGACACCCTCGGCAACTACAAACTTGAAGACGCCGTTCTTGTCTTGCGTGATAGCCAGATAGGTGACAGGACCCGTGGGAGGATAGAACTGCGTGAGATAGCCACCACCCGTCTTTCCGTGGAACACAGGCACAATCTTCATCGTTGGCTTCTTGGCCTGCGAGATGTCGAAGTCGCCAGAACCAGAGTGACCAATGATGCAGATGTCCTTCGGGAAGTCGATAGAGTACATCTCAGCCAATGTTCCCGTGCCAGAAATGGTCTTCAGGATAGACATTGCCATAGCCACCTTCATGTCGCCTTCAACAGCACAAGCGGTATGCTGCTTGATGAGCATAGAGAACGCAGGAATCAGCATGGAGTCGAGTTTGCCGGCAACGCCCTGGGCAAAACCAGCATAGTGAGAAGCAATCATGCCCAGCTTTTCGTCCTTCACCCACTGTTCGAAGGCAACGACGTACTTAGCCATATCCCAGACTTTCTCGATGGTACCACCACCCTCAATATCGAAGGTATCGAGAATATCCTGAGCTTTAGCCTTGATAGCAGCCTCGTCAGTAATATTATCAGCGATAGCCCACATCTTCTCCCAGTCAAACTGCTTGGTATATACAAACATACGGTGATAAAGATTGGTCTCATCGATGTAGAGATCCATCATACCAGGATAAGGACGACCAATCTGTGCGATGTTGGTATCGCGGAAACGGCGACGCACCTGGGCAGCACGGCACCAGTCTTCAATTTCTGCCTGAACACCAGGATCACCACCTTCTACAACACCGGTAATTACTGCCGAGCGCTTGCCGGCACGATTCAAGTCAGCTACCATCTCGCCAATGGCACCGCAAGCGTACAGCTCACCCAGCCACGTGGGGATGTCCGTCTTGGCATAGTCGGGAGCCAACTTCTTCTGCAGGTTCACGATGACGACGGGAACATCGAGGTCGCGCACTGCAGGCAACATATTATAAGATGTGCAATATGTAAGCATCTGCAGAATGACGAGGTCGACATCGGCAGCACGGAACTTGTCGCCTGCAGCCATCGACTGCTCCTTGGTGGTCACCATACCGCCATCGATAATCTCGATGGTGTCGGGCAACGTCTTCTTGAATGCTTCATACTGAGCCTCGAACTCAGGAACGAGTTGAGGGAACTGTGGCAGGTAAGCCTGCAGTGCAATACTGAAGACACCTACCCTTGCTTTGGTTTCTACTAATGGTTTAGCCATATTAATCTTTTATTTTTGATTTGTTACTTTCAGATATTTCTCGTAAGCAGCATCCCACGTGGCCTTGTCGCCTGAGGGATGGTAAGCCACCAAGTCGACGCTATTGGCAATGATGCGACGCATTTCCCAAATGTCCTTTACCAGTCCCATGGCCTTGGCCTGCAACATGATGTTGCCAATGGCGGTACACTCCTGCGGACCGGCCAGCACCTCAACGCCACAGGCATCTGCCGTAAACTGGTTCAGATACTTGTTCAACGACCCGCCACCAATGATATGCAGCACGTTTATTGTGCTCAACGGTTTTCCCGTCGAGAGATAAAACTCCTTCAACCACTGGAACACCTGCCGATACCTCAGCGCCAGCGAGTCGAAGATGCAGCGGCATATCTCCGCCGGTGTCTCAGGCACTGCCTGACCCGTCTCGCGACAATAGGTCTGGATAGCCTCAATCATCGATGGTGGATTGGCAAAGGCCTTGTCGTCAGGGTTGATGATGCTGCGGAACGCCTCCACCTGCATCGCCGAGCCCTGCAGTTCCTGATGGCTCGCGCTCAACGGTTCTCCAGTTGAGTCCTTAAATTCCTTCCTGCAACGCTCATACAGCCACATGCCGCAGATGTTCTTCAGAAATCGCGTAGTACCCTCGATGCCACCCTCGTTGGTGAAGTTCAGTTCATAGCTTCGATCGTTGATGATGGCATTCTTCGTTTCGATACCCATCAGACTCCACGTTCCACTCGACAGATATGCAAACTGCTCATTCTTGGCGGGCACGGCAGCTACAGCAGCACCCGTGTCATGACCGGCAACGGCAATTACCGGCACCGGGCCCAACCCCGTCATCTTCTGTACCTCCTCGGTCAGCACACCAATCTGCGTGCCGGGCTGTACCATACGGCCAAACTGGCTACGCTTCATGCCCACGCTCTCAATCAGTTTCTCGCTAAGGTCTCCAGTCCGCGGGTCAAGCATCTGACTGGTCGACGCAATGGTGTACTCACACACTGCCTCGCCCGTCAGCATCCACGACAGCGCATCGGGCACGAATAACACTTCCTTCGCCATCTTCATAGCCACGTTACCATCCTGCTGCATGGCATAGAGTTGGAATAGCGAGTTGAAGTTCATAAACTGGATACCAGTGATGTCATAGACACTTTGCCTATCCATCACCTTTTCAAAATACTTCTCCATGCGTCCAAAAGTGTGCGGATCGCGGTAAGCCATCGGATTACGCAATATGGCACCGTCATCGCCGATAAAGACGAAATCGACGCCCCAGGTATCAATACCTATCGAAGCTATGTCCAGCCCCCGTCGAGCAACCTCCTTCAGACCGCGTATCATCTCTAAATACAAGGCATAGATGTCCCAATAGAAATGACCGCCCGTCTCTATCAGGTTGTTCGGAAAACGGGTTATCTCTTCCTGTTCCAGTCGTCCGTCGGCCATGCTGCCAATAATGGTTCGTCCACTGGTGGCACCCAGGTCAACGGCAAAAAAGTATTTCTTGTCTGTCATATATAGAGCCGTTTAAGTAGTTCTTAACCATATTACTTATATATATAAGGACGTAACAACGGGTGTTACGTCCTCATTTGTTTTCAGAAATTTAACGGTAGCGGTCAGCCAACCGACTGGCATTTATTCAGCGAGGGCGTCGAGCCAGCAGAGGAAAGCAACAAGCGAGGCATTCCAGTTGATGGCAATCTCGTTCGAAGCGTACGATGCCATGATGTCGACATACGACTCGTCTGGGAAGTTCGAAGGATAGCCGTCGGGGCCAACCTCGCGACGGTCCTGCTGTCCAGGATTCGGGCCGCCTACCAGCATACCAGGGAAGGGAGCCACGATGCCATCAGCCTCCGACAGACGGTGGTGGGGATGCATGGGACTCTTGTCGCCGAAGCCCGTCACAAAGCAGTAGCCCGTGGCATTACGACCCAGCAGGTAATCAGCATTCTGCATGGCATAACGGCGGTAACGCTCCGTACCCATCAACCTGTCGGCATAAAGCAGCGCCATGGCCTGACAGCAGCAGTGCTCAGCTAGACAACCCCAGCCGAAGTCACGGGCCTTGTTGCCATAGGGCGACTGGAATGACGATTGGTCGACACCCTCGATGACTGTATCACAATAGGCCATCAGCTGATTCAGCATCTCGCCATACAAACGCCCTGCTTGCTCAGGCAAACCGACGAGGGGACTTGACAGCCAGTCGTAGGCTCCCAACGTGGCGACATTGCCCCACGACGGTGTGGTAAACTGCTTGGGCTGATATTGTAACGCATCATCGAGATAAGCTTGCTTGCCCGTCAGTCGGTAGAGGGCTGTTGCCGCCCAGAAGAATTCGTCGGAAGCTGAACCGTCGCCATAGCCACCAGTGGTCACCACAGGATCCTTTAGCAGATGCTGGTGGTAGAACGCTGTGGGGTTCGCTTTCGCCCACTGATAGGCACGCTCAGCCATGGCTGCAGCCTGAGCCGAGAAACCAGGATAGTCTGTCTGGTAGGGTTCGAAGAGTCGTGCAGCATCGGCCATAACGGCAGCAAAGTCGAGCGTCGCCGTCACACTCTTCGCCACCACATAGCGAGGCTGGTGGCAGTCGGCAGGCATGAACATGCCTTCGAAGTTGGGTGTGGTCAGTTTGTGATAGACGCCGCCATCATAGGGGTCTTGCATCGTCAGGAACCACCGCAGGTTGAACATCATCTCGTCCAACAGGTCGGGGGTCTGGTTGCCACTCTCAGGAATGTTGGTCTTGAGGTTAGCAAAGTAATCGCGCTGCATCTCGTAGGCTGCAAACATCAGACCAATGCTGAACGCCGAATTCACGACATACTTATTGTAGTCACCGGCATCGTACCAGCCGTAGGGGGAACTGATGACCGTTCCAGCAGGTCGCAGCGGCGACGCGGCAGAGTTGTGAACCAGCACCTGCGTATCGGGATGTCCTAACGGACGGCTATATACGGCATCATCGATAGGCACACCAGAGCGGATGAGATAGAAGAGACGCAGTGAGGCCGTCGCAATGTCGCGATAGGCATGCTCGCTGACATGCAGCATACACGCATCCTTACCCACCGACACACGGTAGTCGCCGGGAGTCGTTAGTTCGCCAAGGTTCACTACATAACGCGTTTTCTGCGACAAAGGCGACACCGCCTTACGGATTGCCTTTGCCTTTACCACTTTGCCGTCGGGCATCGTGATGCGCACCTTACCACTGGGGTTCACACCCTCAACCACAATCACTTTCTCCTGCTGCGGGTAGCAACCCACCTGATTGCAGCGAATCTGCACCCCGTCATCAGCCTGCATCTCAGCGCAGGTTACGGCCATCATCATTCCGGCCAAAATCATCCTCATGGTTCTCATCATCGACATTCATTAGTATCTGATCTTGTTTCATTGTTTTGTTCATGTCCTTCTACTCAAGGTCTCGACGATACGAGCCATCTGGTTCGGAATACGAATCTGCTGTGGACACTTCGGCAAACAGGCTTCGCAGTCGGTACACTGGTTCGCCCATTGTGACTTGTCGGGCAGAGCCTTGAGTAGTCCGTCGGCAAACTGTTGCTTACGAGCCATATAATCAGCGGACGTCTTGTCGGGTAACGGGAGAATCTGCTTATCGACAGCATCATTGTAACAGGCAAAGTTGCCGGGGATGTCGACTCCAAAGGGACAAGGCATGCAGTAGCTGCAGGTAGTACATGGTATCGTGGGGAATCCCGCCATGACATCGGCAATTTCAGCCAACAGCACATTTTCTGCCTCAGTACAGGGTTCAAGCGGTGAGAAGATACGTACATTCTCTTCCATGTGTTCCATCTGGTTCATACCACTCAGCGTGGTCAGGATGTTCGGATGGGAGCCAACCCAACGGAATGCCCACGATGCAGGGGTATCATCAGGGCGCACAGCCTGCAGACGTGCCATCAGGTCGTCGTTCATCCTGCCCAAAGCACCACCGCGCAGGGGTTCCATAATCACAGCCTGTACTCCAGTTTTCTCGAGCTTTTCATACAGATATTCCGCATCAGCATCGCGCCGCCATCCACCCTTGTTCAGAGAGGCATGGCGCCAGTCCAGATAGTTCATCTGTATCTGTGCAAAGTCCCAATGGTATTCATCCTGACGGTTAAGCAACCAGTCGAAAGCACTCACATCGCCATGATACGAAAATCCCAAATGGCGGATACGGCCTGACTCGCGCTCCTTTAGCAGGAAGTCAAGAAGCCCGTTATCGAGGAATCGTCCTTTCAGACCATCTACACCACCGCCGCCAATGCTATGCAACAAATAGTAATCAATATAATCGACCCGCAGACGCTCGAAGGAACGTTCATACATTTCTTTCGCTGCGTCAAAATCCCACAATCGCTGATTCTGATTGGACATCTTTGTTGCAACATAGTATTTATCCCTGGGATAACGGCTTAGTGCACGCCCTGTCTGGTCCTCATTCCTACCACCCTTATACATAGGAGCAGTGTCAAAATAATTCACGCCATGAGCAATCGCATAGTCCACCAAACGATCAACATCCTCTTGGTCGTCAGGAAGACGCATCATACCGAAACCCAACAAGGAAATTTTCTCGCCAGAACCATGCTGCACACGATAAGTCATTTTCACCTGATCGCTACCGCCCACAACATCGTCGGGTTTCTTGTTGCCAGCCAACACGTTCAAAGGCCCCATAGCCATCATAGCCAAAGCAGAGCCCGCTCCAACGCCCAGTCGTTGCAGAAACCGACGCCGGTTCATGTCAGTTTGATCTTTCTTCATCTTTGTCTTCGTTTTAGGTTATTTTTGTGTTGTCTAAGTCCTGCTGTCAACTTTTACGCTTATTCAGGTAAATCAGAATACCAGCGACTACCAGTATAATGACTGCAATAATGTGTAACCAATCCATAGTCTCTATTTACATTTGTTCCACAATTCAAATCTCTTACATCTAACCTCATGCATCTTCAACTGGCGCCTTTTTCAGTTGTTCGAGGGCACGACATAACTGGTCAGGACACGAAGTAGCCTTCGTTCCACAGCGGATGCCGTCAAGACGAGCGATAACGTCGTCTATCTTATGGCCACAAACCAACTTACTAATGCCTTGAAGATTACCGTTACAACCACCAACAAAGAATGCCTGCTGGATTACATCATTCTCATCAGCTGTCACGTCGATTAAACGCGAACAAGTGCCTTGAGTCTCATACTGAACGTGTTTTATTTTCATCATATAAACCATTTTGTTTGCAAAGATAAACATTAAATTTTGATTTTATGCATAAAAGTACGGAAAATAAAAAGAAGAAACAAAAAGTTACAAAGTATAAAAACGAAGAAAGCCCTCTCATCATTGCTGATGAAAGGGCTTCTTTCAGAAAAAGTGGCGGCCTCCTACTCTCCCGCATTGCATTGCAGTACCATCGGCGCAGGCGGGCTTAACTTCTCTGTTCGGAATGGGAAGAGGTGGGACCCCGCCGCAATAACCACCTGAATATAGGTTATTGACTATCTCCACAAGCAAAACCTCGATTGGACTCAATACCAACACCTGACAGTATGACTTCGTTATGTTCTCAGCAGTTCACTGCTGAGCTGCGAAAGCGTTCGGGCAATTAGTAGTGCTCGGCTTTGACGTCGCC
>JAEEVW010000003.1 GCA_016291085.1 Prevotella sp. | reverse complement strand
TCATTGTGCTCTCTGCGCAGCATGAACTCCACATCATGGAAAGCCTGCTGGGCCAAAAGGGTCAGGGCCTCCTTAGAGACCTTCACGATTGTCTTACCTTCAAACTCGGCGGTTGTTACGCCTTCCTTACTCAACAGACGATACTTGGTCTCGTCTTTGCCCACCTGAAACATGGGGGCATACTTGAATTCAACTGATTTTGCCATATTCTTCTAAGTATTTGTTTTTAGTTTGTATTTTGCAAAGTTACAAATAAATGAGCAAGAATCCGTTTTTTTATTGTTAATCTAATTAAAAACTACTGAAATATGATTCTTTTTATATACCTTTGTAGCATAAAACACTAACAAAACAGACAAAAACGACAATGAAAAAGCAACTATTAACGACTTTGCTGCTTACTGCAGTGACGCTGGCGACGACCGCCCAAAACGTCATGGACATCAACACCAAGAAACTGGGGGCACCCATTCAGTCGACCATGTACGGCATCTTCTTTGAAGACATCAACTACGCTGCCGACGGCGGACTCTATGGCGAAATGATCAAGAACCGCTCGTTCGAATTTCCGCAGCACCTGATGGGCTGGCAGGCCTTCGGTTGTGTCGACGTGAAGAACGACGGTCCCTTTGCGCGCTGTCCGCATTATGTGGAGTTGAGTGCAGCCGACCACAAGGACCGCCGCACGGGTCTGACCAACGAGGGATACTTCGGCATTGGCTTGAAGAAAGGCGAGCAGTATCGTTTCTCTGTCTGGGCAAAGGCTCCCAAGGGCAATGGTACCATCCGCGTACAGCTGATTAACGAGAACTCGATGGACGAACACCAGGAGTTTGTAGAACAGGCGCTGAACATTACCTCTGCAGACTGGAAGAAGTATACGCTGACGCTGACGTCGCCCCTGACGCTGAAACATGCCAAGCTGCGCATCTTCCTGAAGGGTGCCAACAGCGTGGCGCTGGAACACATCTCGCTGTTCCCCGTCAACACGTTCAAGAACCGCGAGAATGGCATGCGTCGCGACTTGGCACAGGCATTGGCCGACCTGCATCCCGGCATCTTCCGTTTCCCTGGCGGATGTATTGTAGAAGGTACCGACCTGGACACTCGCTACCAGTGGAAGAACACGGTGGGCCCCGTCGAGAACCGTCCGCTGAACCAGAACCGTTGGGAGCACACGTTCGACTACCGTTACTATCCGGACTACTATCAGTCGTACGGACTGGGATTCTTTGAGTTCTTCCAGCTCTCAGAGGACATTGGTGCAGAACCGCTGCCCATCCTGAGCGTGGGTCTGGCCTGCCAGTATCAGAACTGGGAGAAGGAGTCGGCCCATGTTCCCATGAACGAGCTGCAGCCCTACATCGACGACTGTCTGGACCTCATCGAGTTTGCCAATGGTCCTGCCGATTCCAAATGGGGTAAGGTGCGCGCCGACATGGGCCACCCGGAACCGTTCAACATGAAGTATATCGGTGTGGGCAACGAGCAGTGGGGCGAGTTCTACTACGAGCGTCTGAAGCCCTTCGTGGCTGCCATCCGCGCCAAATATCCCGACATCAAGATTGTGGGTACCAGCGGTCCTGTTCCTGAGGACGTGCCCAACAACACCTACCGTTTCGAAGACGGCTGGAAAGCCATGAAGGCCCAGAAGGCTGACCTAGTGGACGAACACTACTACCGTGACGAGCAGTGGTTCCTGACGCATGGTCTGCGTTACGACACATACGACCGCAAGGGTCCGAAGGTCTTTGCCGGCGAGTATGCCTGTCACGGCAAGGGCAAGAAGTGGAACCACTATGAAGCAGCCCTCCTGGAAGCTGCCTTCATGACGGGTTTCGAGCGTAATGCCGATGTGGTTCACATGACGACCCCTGCCCCACTCTTCGCCCATGTCGACGGCTGGCAGTGGCGCCCGGACCAGATCTGGTACGACCAGACGCAGATGTTCAAGACGGTGAGCTACTACGTGCAGCAGCTGTATGCCACCAATGCCGGCACCCACGTGCTGCCGCTGACGATGACGCCTGCCGGCAAGAAAGCCAAGCCCCAGCCTGTAGCAAACTTAGAAGGCCAGAATGGTCTGTTTGCCTCTGCTGCCTTCGATAGCCAGACGAATGAAGTGATTGTCAAGGTGGCCAACACGTCGCGCACCGCCCAGCCCGTGCAGCTGAACCTGGCTAATATGACGGGAGCCACCTCGGCCCGCACCATCACCCTGAGCCATAGTGGCATGGACGACGAGAACAGCATCCAGCAGCCCGAACTCATCACGCCGAAGGAGGGCAGCGTGGCCTGCACCAGCGAAAAGAAGCAGCTGGTCATTACCGACCAACTGCCTCCTATGTCGTTCCGCATCTATCGCGTGAAGAAGTAACACTTTGGGGAAAAGCCCCAAAGCACTTTAGGAAGTCTTCGGTTAATATCCGAAGACTTCTTTTTGTGTCAGGCGCTTGATAGGACCTATCTTTTCCAATGCCTTCATGTCGAGCTCCTTCTCGTCGCCGAGAATGATGTAGCGATAGGCCTTGTTGGCCATGTGCTGCTGTTCGAAGTTCACGATGTCCTGCAGCTTCATGGCGGGCAGGGCGTTGTACACCTTCTCATTCAGATCGTAGTCAATGCCCTTGCGCTGGGCCACGATATAGGCGTTGAGGACGCCCGACTTCGTGGTACGCTGGCTGGCCAGCTGCTTGGTCAGCGCATCCTTGGCAATCTGGAAGGCTGCCTCGCTGGCAGGCATCTGGTTCAGGATGACATGGAACTGGTTGACAGCATCCATCATCTTGTCGTTCTGAGTGATGATATAGGTCTGATAGAACTCCTTGTTGCCTTTCTTGTCGGGTGTCACGTAGTAGGCCGCAGCACTGTAGGCCAGTCCGCGGGCCTCGCGCAGTTCCTGGAACACGATGCCGTTCATGCCTCCGCCGTAATACTCGTTGAACAGGTCTACGACACCTTCCTGTTCGGGATTCCAGTCAAGACCTTCGTTGTGATACATCATCATATAGATGTTCTTGGCGTCGTAAGGTGCTATCAGCACCTCGTTCTCCGTAGCCTGCTGGCGCACGTAAGGCTTACCCTTGGGCACATCGGCCAGCTGCTTGGCAGTCTGGTGCTTGGCATCGAGCACTTTCGACAGTTCCTCGGGAGTCAGTTTGCCGTAATACAGCACGCTGTGCTTGAAGTTCTTCAGTCCGGCCAACAGCGAAAGCAACTGCTGAGGATTGGTCTGACGGAGCTGCTCTTCCGACATGACATTGCGCGTGCCGTTATGAGGGCCATACATGGCATAATTCACCAGATACTGGAAATTGGTTCTCTGGTCTTTCTTCGCATCGTCACGGCCTTTCAGCACCAGGTCGACATACTGGTCGTACGAGGCCTTGTCGCCCTTCGACTGATTGAGCACCTCTTCCAACAGAGCCAGCGCCTGTGGCATCTGCGACTGCAGACCCGTGAGGGTGATGTTCATGTTGTCGGGATTCACATTGACGGAGTAGCTGCACGCCATCTTGTAGAACTCCTGCTGAATCTGGGCCAGCGTGTGCTTTTGCGTGCCCACATAGTCCAAATAGCCGGCTGCAATGTCGTAGCGGTTGTCGTCCTGTGTTCCGAACTCATAGCGGAATATCAGCGTAAAGAGGTCGTTCTCCGTGTTCTGCTTGTACATCAGCGGCAGATGGCGCTTGGTCTCGGTGACCGTCAGGTCTTTCTTGAAGTCTACGAAAACGGGCTGTATGGGTTCCACCTTCGACTGCTGGATGTCCTGTACGAAGCGGCTCACCAGGTCGCGGTTGGTGGGGATGGGCGTGATGGCAGGCTTGTCAATCTTCTTCTGCAGCGTGTCGGTACCCTGCACCTTGAACACGGTGGCATAGCCGTTGGTGAAGAAACGGTTGGCAAAGCTCACAATCTGCTGTTTCGTCATCTTCGAGATACGGTCCATCTTGCCCACGTGCTGCTCCCACGACTTGCCGTTGATAAAGGCGTTCATGTGTTGTCTGACGCGCCACTGGTTGCTCTCCAGTCCGCGCTGGTAGTTCAGCTTCAGGTTGTTGATGACCGATGGCAACAGGTCGTCGGCAAACCGGCCCTTCTTCAGGTTCTCGATCTCGCCCAGCATCAGTGCACGCACCTCTTCCAACTTCTGTTCAGGCTTTGGCATACCAACAAGAATGAAGCAGGAATAGTCCTGTTGTTCCTGCATCCATGTGTCAGCGCCCTGCACCTTCATCGTCTGGTTCAGGTTCAGGTCGAAGAGTCCGGCTTTGCCGTTGCAGAGCATGTAGGCAATGACGTCGAGCGTGTCGCACTGCAGGTCGCTGGCCTTCTTGCCCAGCCAACCCACCAGCACCTGCTCAGCCTGCTGGCCAATGACGGTGGTGTCGGCAGGAGCCGTCAGCGGACGCTGTGCGGGATACACGGGCTGACTGACGTCGGCACCGGGCTTCCACAGTCCGAAGTAGCGGTCGATGACGGCAATGGTCTTGTCGGGGTCAAAGTCGCCAGACATACAGATGGCTACATTGTTGGGCACGTACCACTTGTTGAAGTAGTTCTTGATGTTGGTGATCGAAGGATTCTTCAGATGCTCCTGCGTTCCGATGGTGGTCTGAGTACCGTACGGGTGTGTGGGGGTCAGTTTCTTGCCCATCGCATTCCATATCTTGTCGCCGTCGTCCGTCAGGTAGATGTTATACTCCTCGTAGACGGCCTCCAGCTCGGTATGGAAACCACGTATCACCATGTGCTGGAAACGGTCGGCCTGGATTTTTGCCCAGTTCTCGATCTCGTTCGACGGGATGTCCTCCACGTAGCACGTCACATCGTTCGACGTGAAGGCGTTCGTACCCTCGGCACCGATGGCAGCCATCAGCTTGTCGTACTCGTTGGGGATGAAGTACTGGGCAGCCACCTGCGACACGCTGTCGATCTCGTGATAAGCCTGACGACGGGCCTCGGGGTCCTTCAGCTTGCGATAGGCCTCGTAACGCTGTTCAATCTCGTCGAGCAGCGGAGCCTCGGCCGTGGGATTGGTGGTGCCAAACTGCTTGGTACCCTTGAACATCAGGTGTTCCAGATAGTGTGCCAGACCGGTCGTCTCGGCAGGGTCGTTCTTCGAACCCGTCCGCACGGCGATGTAGGTCTGAATACGGGGTTTCTCCTTGTTCACACTCAGATACACCTTCAAACCGTTATCGAGGGTATAAATCCTCGTCTTGGTCTGATCCGCATCCACCGTCTGATACTGATAGTCTTTGGCCTGGACACTCATTCCGAGCACCATCAACAAGCCAGTCAAAAAGAGTTTCATTGTCATTCGTTTAATTCGTATAATTCGTGTTCGTTATTTACTCTTCGTAATCGATCTCGTGGTCGAGCTTCGAGATGAAGTCGTCGTACACCTCCTGCTCGACATCACCCATGTCGAACTCCTTCTGGGCATCCTTGCGGATTTCGGCAATCCAAGCACGGCGGGCCTTGACATAGTCCTCGCGGATGCGCTGCATGGCCTGTTCCGTCAACTCGTCGATGCCATAGTAGTCCAGAATCAGCTTGTACGTCCACGCCCATTGGTAAACACGGTAGTGCTCGTCAATCTCATAGAAGCGCTGCAACACATCCTGGATGCTCTCCAGCGAACCGTTCTTGATGTCGTCGATGAGTCGCTGCTCCTCGCTCTGAGGCAGCAGCAGACCAGAGAGGTCGATCCACTCGCCCTCACCTATGGTCGATGTGGGCTTGCCCAGCCATCCGCCCTTCACGGCACGCTTCAGCACGGCACCCATATAGATTCGCAGGGCGATGTCGTAGTATTTGATGCCCTTGCGCAACGACGAGGCGTTGATGATGTATTCGTGGTAGTTATACGACGACACGTTGTCGCCACCAGCCTGACGCAGCGCCTCCAGAATCTTCTTGCCCTGCACGATTTCGCCAACGGTGAACGGCGACAACCAGTCGAAGTTGATGACGCTCTTGCGGCACGACGGGGCACGCTTGTCGCGCTTCGGCCATTTCTTGATGTCACGATACAGACCTACCGTCGTGATGTTACGACCAGGCACGATATACATGGTCTCGCCGTATGCCATCAGATAGGCAAAGGGCAGACAGCGCATGTCGGGATGGTTCATCAGTTTGCCGAAACACACCGAGAAGGCACCGATCTTGGCAGGCATCAGCACGTAGGCACCCGAGGCCGTCTTCGTGCCGCGCTCCAGCGTGCCGTAGTGCAGCGGGCCCATCTTGTAGGCGTGGTTCGAGAAGTTGGTGTTCGAACCGGCATTGTAGAACGAGAACTCGCCGCCAATCAACAGCGAGCTCTTGTGGTGCGATGCTGAGAACGGGCCGCAGAACGCAGCACACGCCTCACCGTTCGCCATATACGAGTTGGCGAAGAACACGCTGGCCTCGGCGGTGAATCCGTTGGTGATCTGACAGGCCTCGCCGACGAAGCAGTCCTGCATCTTCACCGAGTTGGTGATTGAGCAGCCATTCGAGATGATGCTGTTCTCGCAGATGACACCCGTGCCGATATATACGCTGGCATCCTTCGTCGACAGGATGGTACAGTCGCTCAAGCGTGCTGCACCGTTGATTTCACAGTCGTCCTTCACCACCGTATTGGTAATCTCCTTCGAATTGATGATCTTCACACCATTGCCCAGCGTACTCTTCTCTGGACGCGAGAAACGAATCTCTTCGTTGATGAGTCGGATAATAGAGTCCTTCAGCTGCTTGTCGTTGAAGTGCTTCACCATGAAAGCCGCCAGCTGCGAGTTCAGGTCGTGGAACAGCATTACGTTGCCGTCGCCCATCTCGTTCAGCACACTCACCAGGTGACCCTCGCCGTACGTGGCACCCTCGGTGGTTTCCATCGTCGACACGTTCGATATGTAGCAGTCGTCACCAATGTTATAGTTGTTAATGAAGTTGCCGATTTTCTCAATCAGACAGTCGTCGCCCACCGTCACGTTGCGCAGCGTAGCATCGTTGATGCCCGAATGCTTTGTAAAGCCTTTGGCCACCTCGACAGTCTTCTCAAACTTACCCAGGCGAATGTCGCCGTAGAACACTACGCGATGGAAGTTGTACGGGCGGAAGTCCTCAGCCACCTTAACTCTGTTCCAGTCCTCGGCCCAACAGCTATTGCTCTCAAGCACCTGAATCTCCTCTTGTGTCAGTTGTCTGTAATCTCTCATAAAATATATCGTTAATGGTTCAATTATTTTTTACCTTTTTACTCTTTTACCTTTTTACTCCTCTTCTATCTGATAGAGGAAGTCATTATACGGATATTTCTGCACATGCAACTCTCTTACGCGCTTATACAGTATTTCGCGCAGCTCATCGATGTTCTCTTTCTTCTTTGCCGAAATGAACAGGCACTCCAAATAGTGTTGGTTCTCGCCAGTGCGGGCCATCCATGTCTGCTTCAGCTCGTCCAACGAGATATTCTCCTTCGTGGGCTCCGTCAGGTCGTCTTCGTCCTGCGGCGTCCATGTGTAGGCATCAATCTTGTTGAATACCAGCATCGACGGCTTGTCGGCGCAGCCCAAGTCGGCCAGCGTCTTTTCCACCACCTGAATCTGCTCTTCGAAATCGGGGTGCGAGATGTCCACCACATGCACCAGCAAGTCAGCCTCGCGCACCTCGTCGAGGGTACTCTTAAAACTCTCTACCAGGTCCGAGGGCAGCTTACGGATGAATCCTACGGTATCGGCCAACAGGAAGGGCAGATTGTCGATGGTCATCTTGCGTACTGTCGTGTCCAGCGTGGCAAACAGCTTGTTCTCGGCAAACACGTCGCTCTTGGCCAACAGGTTCATCATGGTCGACTTACCCACGTTCGTATATCCCACCAGCGCCACACGGATCAGTCGTCCGCGGTTCTTGCGCTGCGTAGTCTTCTGCTTGTCAATGTCCACGAGGCGTTCTTTCAGCAACGAGATGCGCTGACGGATGATACGCTGGTCCATCTCCAACTGCGTTTCACCAGGACCGCGAAGTCCCACAGAGCCTTTACCGCCTCCAGAACCGGAGCCGCCGCCCTGACGTTCCAAGTGGGTCCACAGACGCTGCAGGCGGGGCAGCATGTAGCGGTATTGTGCCAGTTCCACCTGCGTCTTGGCCTCTGCCGTCTGGGCACGCATGGCGAAGATGTCCAGAATCAACGATGTTCTGTCCAATATCTTCACCTTCAGCTCCTGCTCGATGTTACGGATCTGCTTGGCGCTCAACTCATCGTCGAAGATCACCATTCCCACGGGCTGGGGACAGTCCTCATCGCCCGTCACGACAATCGATCCGTCGAACCCGCGATGGGCGTCCATCCAATCGTCGTAGGCATCCTCCTGCTGTTTGATATATTGCTTGATTTCCTCGAGCTTACCCTTACCCACATAAGTCACCTGACTGGGTCCCTGCACCTTCTGCGTAAAACGCTTCACAGTCACGGCTCCAGCGGTATCGGCCAAGAATTCCAGCTCGTCCAGATATTCTTTTGTCTTGGCTTCGTTCTGCTGCTGGGTAATCAGTCCTACCAGCACCGCAGTCTCGGCCTTGACCTCAGAAATTACAAATTCCTTCATACATATTTATAAATATGGGGGCAAAGGTACGAATAAGCGAGCAAAGAACAAAATAAATTCGTTATTTTCTTTGGATTTTCACCCACTTATTCGTACCTTTGCCTGCGATTACAAACAAACTACGCACATGAAACATTTTGCATTGATAGTATTGAGCCTGTTTACCCTGTGCATTCCCGCCCATACCGCCTCAGTGAAAGAAACGTGGCCCGATGGCACTGCGATGGATGCCTGGTTCCAAAACACGAAGAAGGTGGATGTCAGCACGTTGGGCCATCGGTATGTTGTCACCGACTATGGCGTGATGATGGGAAGCACGCAGGTGCAGACGCCACAGATTCAGGCCGTCATCGACCGTGCCGCCCAGGAGGGTGGGGGAGTGGTGGTCATTCCTCAGGGCACGTTTATGACCGGTGCACTGTTTTTCCGTCAGGGCACGCATCTGGAGGTCTCAGAGGGTGCCGTGCTGAAAGGCTCCGAGCGCATTGCCGACTATCCGATTCTGACGACGCGCATCGAGGGTGAGACGTGCAAGTACTTCTCTGCCTTGATCAATGCCGACGGGTTGGACGGTTTCACCATCTGTGGTCGTGGCACCATCGACGGCAACGGCCTGCACTACTGGCAGGAATTCTGGATTCGCCGTCAGTGGAATCCGCAGTGCACCAACAAGGATGCCCAGCGTCCGCGACTGACCTATGTGTCGAATTCCCAGAACGTTACTATTCAGGACGTCCACCTCATCAATTCACCGTTCTGGACGAACCACATTTATAAGAGCCATCATGTGCGCTATCTCGACTGCTACATCTTTGCTCCCACGGAGAATATTTTTCCTCAGGATCCTAAACGTGGCGCACCATCGTCGGATGCCATCGACATCGACGCCTGCACCGATGTGCTCATCGACGGCTGCTTCATGCATGTCAACGACGATGCCGTTGTGCTGAAGGGCGGCAAGGGCACGTGGGCCGACCAAGACGAGAACAACGGCCCCTGCGAGCGCATCCTCGTCCAGAACTGCCGCTACGGCCGGGTGCACGGATGCCTGACGCTGGGTTCCGAGTCGTTACACGACCGCAACATCATCCTGCGCAACTGCTATAGCGAGCGTGCCGACCGTGTGCTGTGGCTGAAGATGCGCCCCGACACCCCCCAGCATTATGAATACATACGCGTCGAGAACATCACGGGACATTGCGGACGCCTGCTGTTCATCCGTCCCTGGACACAGTTCTTCAAACCTGGCGACCGCAAGGACATGCCGCTGTCACGTTGCAACAATGTCGAGTTCCGTAACGTCAAGGTTGAGGCTGCCACCATGTGGGATGTGAAGACCTCCAATAAATACGAGCTGGTCGACTTCTTCGTCGACGGCCGCCCCATGGACTTCAACTCATTGTAAAATAGCGAGAAGCCGTTTCTCTGTCAGAGAAAAGCCGAGTTGCTAAAAACGGGAGCATGTCGAGCCCTGCCACAACAAAAAAGCAGCCCTTGTTGGGACTGCTATTAGTTGCGGAGGCAGGACTCGAACATGCGACCTCCAGGTTATGAGCCTGGCGAGCTACCAACTGCTCCACTCCGCGATGTTTTCTCTTAAGCGGCTGCAAAGGTACGACTATTTTTCGAAACTACCAAATATTTCTTTCATTTTTCAACAAAAATAGGTATTTTCGAACATTTTCGGCAGAAAAATTTGGCTGTTTGCGAAGTATTTCCTAATTTTGCACACGCTACTGGTACTGTGCAGTTTTTTAAAAGTATCGGTGTGCAGAGAATTATGTCTATATCGAAAACGAGACAGAAACTGGTTGACGTTGCTCGACAGTTGTTTGCAAAAAACGGACTTGAAAACACGACGATGAACGATATTGCTCAGGCGTCGGGAAAGGGTCGTCGCACGCTGTACACCTATTTCAAGTCGAAGGACGAGATTTATTATGCTGTGATTGAAAGCGAGCTGGAGCGTCTGTCGGACATGCTGGACGATGTGGCCGCCAAGCGCATTCCCCCGCAGGAGAAGATCATCGAACTGATTTACATGCACCTGAGCATGATTCGCGAGACGGTGGTGCGCAATGGTAACCTGCGTGCGGAGTTCTTCCGTAACATCTGGATGGTGGAGAAGATTCGCAAGAATTTCGATGATGCGGAGATAGAGCTGTTCCGTCGTGTGTTCCGCGAAGGCAAGGAGGACGGTGAGTTCGACATCGACAACGTAGACCTGGTGGCTGACATCACGCACTATTGTATCAAGGGCCTGGAGGTGCCGTACATCTATGGCCGTATTGCCCACGGTATGACTGCGGAGGCCACGAAGCCCCAGGTGGCGAAGATTGTGTACAGCGCACTGGGTAAGAGGAAGGTTTGAACATTGAACTTTGAACTTTGAACTTTGAACATTTATTTTAATATATAATAAGGTAAGAAATTATGGGATTATTAGAAGGTAAGACAGCGCTGATTACGGGTGCTGCACGCGGTATCGGAAAGGCTATCGCACTGAAGTATGCCTCTGAGGGCGCTAACATTGCATTCACTGACCTCGAGATCAACGAGGAGACTGAGAAGGAAATCGCTGCCCTGGGCGTGAAGGCTAAGAGCTACGCTTCGAATGCTGCCGACTTCGCTCAGACCGAGGAGGTGGTGAAGGCTGTGAAGGAAGAGTTCGGAAGCATTGATATTTTGGTGAACAACGCCGGTATTACGAAGGACGGTCTGATGCTGCGCATGACCGAGCAGCAGTGGGACGCCGTGATTGCCGTGAACCTGAAGTCGGCTTTCAACTTCGTTCATGCCTGTGTGCCCATCATGATGCGTCAGCGCGGTGGCAGCATCATCAATATGGCTTCTGTCGTTGGTGTTCACGGTAATGCTGGACAGGCTAACTACGCCGCTTCGAAGGCTGGTCTGATTGCGCTGGCCAAGAGTATTGCCCAGGAGATGGGCCCGAAGGGTATCCGTGCCAACGCCATTGCCCCTGGCTTCATCGAGACGGCTATGACCGCTGCCCTGCCCGAGGAGGTTCGCAAGGAGTGGTGCAACAAGATTCCCCTGCGTCGTGGCGGACAGGTCGAGGACATTGCCAACGTGGCTACCTTCCTGGCCAGCGACATGTCGAGCTACGTGAGCGGACAGGTCATTCAGGTCGACGGTGGCATGAATATGTAATCGTATATGAAAGATTCGGTATTGATATTAAGTGGTGGGGTCGACTCCACCACTTTATTATATGACGAGCAGGACCGCATTGCGCTGGCCGTATCGTTCGACTACGGCTCGAAGCACAATGCCCGTGAGATTCCCTTTGCCCGTCTGCATTGTGAGCGCTTGGGCATCAAGCATATCACGATTCCCCTGGACTTCATGACGCAGTATTTCAAGAGTTCGCTGCTCGAGGGCGGTGAGGAGATTCCCGAGGGCCACTATGCCGACGAGAACATGAAGTCGACGGTGGTACCATTCCGCAATGGCATCATGCTGTCCATTGCCGTAGGTATTGCAGAGTCGAACGGCCTGAAGTACGTCATGATGGCCAATCACGGCGGCGACCATACAATCTATCCCGACTGCCGTCCAGAGTTCGTGGATGCCTTCGACCACGCTGCCGCGGCAGGAACCTTTGTCAACGTGCATCTGCGCTCGCCTTACACGAACATCACGAAGGGCGACATAGCCCGTCGCGGTAAAGCATTAGGCATCGACTACAGCGAGACGTGGTCGTGCTACAAGGGTGGGGAACACCATTGCGGCCGTTGCGGCACCTGCGTGGAACGTCGCGAAGCCTTTGCCGAAGCAGGCATCGACGATCAGACGGTTTACGATTTATTGTAGTTTACGGAGTTAACGAAGTTAAAGAAGTTAACGAAGTTAAAGACGTTAGTCTAGAGGCGGATTATTCTGGGAATGAACTATTGTCGTTAACTTCGAGCGAAGCGATAACTTCTTTAACTCCTTTAACTTCTTATCCGAACAGCGCCCGGAGGGCCTCTTCTACTTTGCGGACGGGTACGAGCTCGATGTTGAACTTCTTGCGGTTCAGCGAGGAAAGGTTGTACTTCGGAATGATGATATGACTGAAGCCCAGCTTTTCGGCCTCGGAGATGCGCTGTTCGATGCGTGCAATGGGGCGCACCTCGCCACTCAGGCCAACCTCGCCAGCCATGCACCAGCCACTCTCGATGGGGGTGTCGACATTGGAAGAGAGTACGGCGGCAATGACGCTGAGGTCCATGGCCATATCGGTGACGCGCAATCCACCGGCAATGTTGAGGAAGACGTCCTTCTGCATCAGCTTGAATCCTACGCGTTTCTCGAGCACGGCCAGGAGCATGTTCAGACGGCGCTGGTCGAAACCTGTGGCCGTGCGCTGGGGCGTGCCATAGGCGGCAGACGACACAAGGGCCTGCGTCTCGACGAGGAAGGGCCGGACACCCTCGATGGCTGAGGAGATGGCGACGCCCGAGAGCCCGTCGTGCTCTTCGGTAAGCAGCAGTTCCGAGGGGTTGCTGACCTGACGGAGTCCCGTCTGCTGCATCTCGTAGATACCCAGCTCGGAGGTGGAACCGAAGCGGTTCTTGATGCTGCGCAGGATGCGGTACATGTAGTGCTGGTCGCCCTCGAACTGAATGACAGTGTCGACGATGTGCTCGAGGATTTTCGGACCTGCCAGCGTGCCTTCCTTCGTGATATGTCCGATGAGGATGACGGGCACGCCACTGGTCTTGGCAAAGCGGAGCAGGGCCGAGGCACATTCGCGTACCTGAGCGATGGAACCGGCACTGGACTCGACATCCTCGGTAGAGATGGTCTGTATGGAGTCGATGATGATGAGTTCGGGCTGTACTTCCTTGATATGGTCGAAGATGGCTTCGAGGGAATTCTCGCAGAGAATCATGAAGTTATCGTCGGTGGGGAAACCACCGACAGCAAGAATGCGCTCGGCGCGCATCTTGAGCTGGTGGGCGCTTTCCTCGCCGCTGACGTATAGGATGCGCTTGTCGGTGAGGTTGAGCATGGTTTGCAGCGAGAGTGTCGACTTGCCGATGCCCGGTTCGCCACCCAGCAAGACGATGGAACCTGGCACCAGTCCACCACCCAGCACGCGGTTCAGCTCCGCGTCGTGCATGTCGATGCGAGGATCGTCGTGGGCAGAGATGTCCTTCAGGCGTAACACCTTGTTTTCTCGTAACTGACGACCAGCCGACGCTGCTGCCGATGTGGCTACCACCTTCTTCTTGGTGTCGGCTACCTTGATTTCCTTATACGTGTTCCATTGTCCGCATGCCGGACATTTGCCAACCCATTTGGCTGACTCCTGTCCGCAGTTGTCGCAGACATACATGATCTTGTCTTTTGCCATATCGGATGCAAAGATAATAAAAAAGTAAAAAAGTAAAAAGGTAAAAAGGTAAAAAATGTCATCTTCAAGAAAAAAGTTCAAAGTTCAAAGTTCAAAGTTCAAAGTTTTTAGTATCTTTGCAACGAATTATGAAACATTTGATAATAATGATAACCGCCTTGTTGCTGTTGGCAGCTTGCCATCAGTCGTATGAGGAGACGAAGAGCCAGAAGCGCATGAGTCGGCAGGAGGCTCAGAAGAAGGATTCTGCCGCGCTGAAGGTGGCCGTCATGCCTACGCTGGACTGTCTGCCGTTGTATGTGGCCGAGCACTACCAGCTTTACGACACGCTGCGTGGTGGTGTGCGTCTGAAGTTCTATATGGCACAGATGGACTGTGACACGGCTTTGGAACGGGGCAGGGTAGAAGGTATGGTGACCGACCTGGTGCGTGCCAAGCGCCTGGAGATGCGTGGCATGAAGCTACGCTATCCGACGGTGACCAATGCCCATTGGCAGCTGGTAGCAAACCGCAATGCGCGTGTGCGCCAGTTGAAACAGTTGGACGACAAGATGGTGGCCATGACACGCTTTTCGGCTACAGACCTGTTGACGGACCGGGTGATTGACTCGGTGAAGCTGGACAAGGACCGTGTGTATAAAGTGCAGATCAACGACCTGAGCGTGCGCCTGCTGATGTTGCAGAACAACGAGATGGACGCCCTGTGGCTGATGGAACCCCAGGCCACTGCCGCGCGGACGATGAAGCACGGTGTGGTGTATGACACGCAGAAGGAGGATGTACAACTGGGTGTGCTGGCATTCAATGAGAAAGAGATGCGCCACCAGGAACGTGGCAAGCAGTTGGAACTCTTCGTCGAGGCCTATAATCAGGCTTGTGACTCGATCAATAAATATGGTGTGCGTCATTATCGCGACCTCATCGTGAAGCGCTGCAAAATGAAGGCGAATTTGGTGGACTCGCTGCCGAAAAATATTAAATATGTACGCGCGCGAGGCCCCCGTGAGCAAGATGTGGCGCTGGTAGAGAAGTGGCTGGGCATTAAAAAGAAAGAGAAATGAAGACATTAGATCACTCGTTGGAACCGGTTTTCAAGCGGCTTCGTGAAGGCAACTGCGGATTGGCCATTGCGGAGCTGGAAGTCTATCTTTCGGCATGGCCTGACGGACAATCCATAGAGCGTCTGCATCGGTTGAAGGAAGAGTACAACCTGATGTTGGACTATTGGCGTAAGGGTATGGACGACCCGCAGCGGCAGAATCAGTACCAGCGTTTGCTGCAACAGGTGTATCTGATTTTTGCCAATCTGGCCACTCATCGTCGCATACAGGCTTCCTCCTTTCTGACTTCCGTGTATCAGAGCGCCCGTCAGCAACAGCGCGACAGGTCGCTGTCGGCCATTCGTCATGAAATGGAGAATTTCGTCACCGACGTCGCCATGCTTGAGTTTGAGGCGGAAAACAAGCGCGAAGAGAAACGCAAAGCGATATACAAAGCGCACCATCAGCAGATGAATGCGCTGTTCAACTACATCGTTGTGTCGCACATGTGGACAGAGGGTGTAGGGAGGGAATTCACTGAATTGTTGCTGTCGCCTACTGTTGACAATATCGACCAGCAACTCATCGTCTCGGCCATCATGCTGTCGTTGATGAATCAGTTCGACATGGTAAAGTTCCGCCTGTTGACGGATGTCTATCGGCAGTCGCTGGATGAACATGTGCGTCAGCGGGCACTGGTGGGCTGGGTGTTCTCGATAGACGAAGTGTTACATTCGGTCTATCCGGAACAGAGAGCCATTATCGACGAGCTGTTGACGTCGGAGGCGGTATGCAAGGAACTCACCGAATTGCAGATGCAGCTCCTGTTGACGCTGAATGCCGAGAAGGACAACGACATCATACGCAGGGAGATTATGCCCGACCTGATGAAGAACGACGCGTTCCAGATTACGCGTAATGGCATAGAGGAAGTCGCGGAAGACCCCTTGGAGGACGTGCTGCATCCCGATGCTTCAGAGCGGCGTATGGAACAGTTGGAGTCCACCATGCAGCGCATGATTGACATGCAGAAACAGGGGGCGGACGTCTATTTCGGAGGATTCTCGCAGATGAAGCGCTATCCGTTTTTCTACGATATGTCGAACTGGCTGGTGCCATTCTATATTCATCATCCCGACATTTCCCAGTTCGTGGAACGCTTGGAGTTCCAGCGGTTTGTGATGTCGATAGTCGACAGGGGACCTTTCTGCAACAGCGACAAGTATTCGTTCGTCATAGCTTCGATGGAGGTGCTGGGGCGGTTGCCGGCGTCTGTGCGCGAAATGCTGAAGCATAACGAGGCCTCGTTGGGTGAACTGGAAATCAGCGAGAACCAGACGGCGCCCTATCTGCGCCGCATCTATCTGATGGACCTCTACCGGTTCTTCCGTCTGTTCCCCAATCGCTCGGGGTTGAACAATCCCTTTGAAGACAGCACGAAGGGATACTTTACGCTGAATTTCTTTGGTTCACTATTGTTCTTCCGTTCGCCCCTCGACCGACGGAAGCACAGCGTGGTACGCATGATGAAAAAGTACCATTTCGACGAGATGGCTCAGGGGCTGCTATCGAAAATTCCGCAGGAATACACCGATGCACAGTGCCTGATGTGGCTGGATTGTTGGGACGAGGCCGTCGAGATGGAACCCACGAACGAACATGCGTTGAGCGGTGCGGCACGTTATGCTTTCAAATTACATCAATATGAAAAGGCTAACGACTATTATGACCGTTTGCTGCTGCTGTGTCCCGGCAAGAAGAACTACATGCTGAACAATGCCATCTGTCTGGTGCAGTTAGAGGATTACGAGGAAGCGCTGAAGTTGCTCTATCAGCTTGACTATGAGTATGCTGACGACGTGAATGTCCAGCGTGTGCTGGCGTGGACGCTGACTTGTGACAACAGGTTGGAGCAGGCAGAGAAAATATACGAGCAGCTGATGAAAGGGGAAAAAGTGATTGCCGAGGATCACCTGAATTACGGCTATTGCCTATGGCTGTTGGGCCGCATTGACGATGCTGCAGCGCATTTCCGGGAGTCCAATATTCCCAGTAAGTTTCCTGATACCGTGTGGTTGTCGAAACGGGGCATTGACGTCCTGCAAATCCGAATGATGACAGCCTTGGTACGCTCTTAGAGAGAAAGGAGTGCCTGTAGGTTCTTAGAGGAAGGGCTGCAGCAAATGTGCAAACCATCCGCGGAATTTCTGCCAGCCTGTGCGGAATTCGTCCCATGTCTCGTCGGTCAGCTCGAAGCTCTTTTGCTTGTCCCGCCAGAACATGTCGTCCAGTTCCTTTGTGGTAGCCTTGTCCACGACGACGGCATTTTCCTCGAAGTCGCATTTCAGACTGCGTGCATCGAGATTGGTACTGCCCACCGTGCAGTAGAGCCCATCGACCATCATAATCTTCGAATGGTGGAATCCCGGCTTGTAGAGCCATACCTTTGCGCCACGTTTCATCAGTTTGCGGGCTTGGTAGAGTGCACAGTCTGGTGTCAGGGGAATGTCGCTCTTCGAAGATAACATGATTTCCACTTTCACACCGCGTTTGATGGCTCGTGTCAAGGCACGGGTAACGCTGGGAATGAGGGTGAAGTAGGGGTTGATGATATGGATGGAGTCTTGCGCCTGATTGATGGCGTTGATATAGAAAGTACGCATGATTTTGGGCGTCACGCCAGGTTCTCGGTTGATGATGCCCACTAGTTTCTTTCTGGTTGTGCTGGTAGTGTCGGGTTTCAATCCTTCGAACACGGTTGGTGTTCCGCCACGATAGTATTTCATGCCTGAGACATTTTCACCCGTCGTGCGGTTCCAGATGCGGAAGAAGATGCGTTGCAACTCGTTGACAGCATCGCCCTCAATGCGACAATGCATATCGCGCCATTCACCGACCTGTTCTGTGCCTTTGATGTAGTAGTCGGCTACATTCATGCCACCCGTATAGGCAATCTTGCCGTCGATAACCACAATCTTGCGATGGTCGCGTCCGTAAATGTGGTTCACCCAGGGAAAGCGGATGGGGGAGTACTCCACAATATCGATGGAGTCTTCGCGCAAGGATTGCAGGTGGTACTTCTTCAGCGGTTGGTTATTCGAGTCGTTGCCGAATCCGTCGAACATGGCTCTCACTTCCACACCCTCCTTGCGTTTCTCGCGCAACAGGTCGAACAGTAACGATGCAATGGAGTCGTTGCGGAAGTTGAAGTACTCCAGGTGTATGCTGCTCTTGGCCTGGCGGATAGCTCGGAACATGTCGTCGAATTTCTCCTGTCCTGACATCAGTAGGGTTACGCTGTTGTCGTTGCTGAACCGGATATGGCTCTCGCGCAGGGTCTGAACAATCAGCGAGTCGCTCGTTTGAGCACCCGCTGACAGGCATATGTTAGTAAGAAGAATGCTGAAAAACGTACGAATCATTGACTATTTCTTGTATTTCATACGATACTCCAGCGGCGTCATTCCAAACTTGTCCTTGAAGATGTTGGCAAAGTTCTCGGCTGTCATGAAGCCGACATTGATAGCCAGCTCGCTCATATTGATATTCGTGTTGACCAACAGGGTGCAGGCATGTTTCAGTCGCAGGTCGCGTACAATCTCGGCTGGCGTCTTTGTGGTGATGGCACGCACCTTGTGGTAGAACGGCACGCGTCCCATACCCATTGCTGTGGCCATCTCTTCCAGACTGATCTGTCCGCGACTCATGTTCTGCAGCACGAACTGTTCGATGTTACGCATCAACTGCTGGTCCATAGCGTCGCTCATCGAATAGTCGCCAATGGTGTTGCCGCCATAGTATTGACGCATCAGCTCGCCTCCCGTATTCTGAGGGTCGCTTTGTTCGGGCTGTTGCTCTTCCTGCTCGTGGGGTGCAATGGTCTCCGTTTCTTCAACGGTAGCACGCTGTTCTGTGCCTTCATCGTCATAGTGGAAGGTAGCTGTGGTCATACTGGCGTTGTGACTCTCCAGTCGGCGTGTCTCTTCACCCTCAATGGCGTTACTCTCCATTTCAATAGGTCCGAGACCCATCAGCTTGTTGAAGCGTATGACGGCCTCCTGGATATTGAAGGGCTTGGCCAGATAGTCGTCTGCTGCCAGCGTGATGTTTTGGTCGGTCATATCTTGTTGTGACAGCACACCGTCCGTCAGCAGCACGAACTTGGTCTTTTTCCTGCGTGGATCCATCTTAAAGCGGGAACACAGTTCGCTACCTGTCATCACGTCCATGTCCTGCTTACAAACAACGAGGTCTGCATTCAGCATCTCGATGTCGGGCAGAGCATTCTTGATGTTGTCGTACACGTGGAAATCGTAGACTTCGCGCAGATGGGCATTGACGAAATTCAGGAATTCGTGGTTCGAATCGATGAATACCACGCTGAACTTCTTCGCCTGCGAGTCGACTTTGAAAGGCCTGATTTCTGCGGTCAATTCCTTCGCAGTAGAGCTTGATATCAAAGCCACCTCGCCTTGGTCGTTGAGTTCCATGCGGTCCTTGGCAGTCGATTCGGCCTTCTTCTCAGGATTCTCCAGCGTTTGTTGCATCTCCGAGATGCGTGTGATGACCTGCAGCAACTGGAAGTGTAGCGAGTTCAGCTGTTCGCGACCCTCCATCGACTGTTCCTTCTCAGCCAACGAACCAATGATGGTTGTCATGCGGGCCATAGGCTGACGCAGCTCGTCACTGGTGTTCTTGATTTCTTCGCGCTGGCGCTTCAATTCGTCAATGACGGTACGCTTGCTTCTCCAGATTTTCCTCAGCTTCTTGATGCCATAGCGCCAAACGGCCAATACCAGGATGGCGATGATAACATATACCGTCAAGGCCCACCATGATATCCACCATGGGCGTTCAATGGTGATTTCGAGTGTACGTTCCTGGTTACTTACCGCTCCGTCGGCACTAACGGCTTTGACGTGTAGCGTATAGGTGCCACTGCTCAGGTTGCGGAATTTAACACCATGCAACAGGGCATCACCGTTTCGCCAGTCGTTCTCCAGTCCTTCCATCCAGTACATGAACTGCAGACGCTCGCCTTGGTTGTAGTTACCTGCGGCAAACTTGATGGTCAGCGTGTTCTGGCTGTTTCCCAGTTCAATCTTACTGATTTCGTTCAGGGCCGATGTCAGAATGATACGTCCATCGTATTCGTGACCTGTCAGAATCTCTTCCTCACCGATAAACAGCTGTGTAAGCATGACGCGTGGCAATGACTCCTGATCGTCTTTGGCAGTATGGCGAATCCAGTTCACACCATACAGACCTCCAAACAGCACCTCACCGTTCGTCTTCGCCAGAATGGCGCCCATGTTGAACTCGTTGCTCTGCAAACCGTCGTAGATGCTGTAGTTGTAGAGTCCGTAGTTGAATGAGCCGTCCTCGTAGTCGCGTTGTGTCACCACACGACTCAAACCATTGCTGGTTGATATCCATATATTGTGGTTCTTGTCTTCAGCAATACCACAAATCAGGTTATTGCAGAGTCCGTCCTTCTCCGTCAGGTGACTCAGTTCATCCTTGACGGTATTCAGGATGTTCAAACCTTCACGTGTTCCAATCCAAATAAGTCCGCGCGAGTCTTCATAAATCTGGGTAATATAGTTGTTCGTAAAGGTCTGGATATTCGTCGAGTTACCTGTCAACACCATTTTTTCACGTGTCGAGAGGTCGAGAATAACCAGTCCCTCTGCCGTACCAATGAGCATGCGGTTGTTCTGCCCGTAGAATAGTGCAGTGATGTTGTTGGTGTTCAGCATACCGTTTTCGCGGGTGTAAGCCGAGAAGGTGTCCATCTTCGGATTATACACCTGCAAGCCTCCGTTGGTGGCAATCCATAGGTTACCCGACTTATCGCTACAGAGGGCGTTGATGTGGTCGTCGATGAGTGTCTTCGAACTGTCACGTGCTGCAGAGTATATTTTTCCAGTTCCGTTCTGGATGCGTGTCAGACCGTTTTGCTTCGAACCCACCCACAGGCTTCCGTCCGGCGTGGTGGCCATGCACGATACCTTTGTACTGGCTAATGTGCCGCTATAACCGATGACGCCGTGATTGCTCGTACCATACCAGATGGTTGTGTCGCTGGTCTGTGCAATGGCTGTGATGTCGCCAATGAGATTGCTGGAGAACTTGTAGATATTGTTGCCGTAATAGGCCACGCCCGATTTCTCGGTTCCTACCCACAACAGGTCGGTGTCATCCACGTAGACACTTTGTATGGCCATCGTCTCGCTGTCAATGCGGCGCGGGTTAATGCCTCGTGGCTGGACATTTTCCATTTCGTGGGTATTCACATTGATGCGAACCAGTCCTGCGCGGTCTGTTCCCACCCAGATGTTACCGGTGCGGTCGCCAGTCATGCTGTTTACGATGTGGTCTACGGCCACGCTGGTGAGTCCCAGCTGGTCGCCAATGCTGGTATTCCATGTGTTGGCGTTTTTGTTGTAAACCATCAATGTGCCCTGTCCGTAGAGCCAGATGTTGTCCATCTGGTCGGCAAAGGCCTTCAGCGTCTTGCTCTTGCGCAGGTGCTGCTGGGCGATGTGATCTGTCTGCCATACGGTGTTCTGCTGTCGCATGATGTCGCAGCATACCATTCGTCCGTCCTCATAGACGGCAATGGCTCCGTCGCGACATTCGCTGATAGAGCAGATGTTTCCCTGTGGTATACCGTGTGCGTCGTTGGTATAACCGAACTCGTAGCTGGTCTGCTGTTGCATGTTGTAGGCCACGATACCCTTGTTCGGAATCGAAGCCCAGAAGTTCTTGTGTCTGTCTATGAATACGACGTTAGGTTTGCCTTCAATACCCATGCTGGCATAGATCTGCTTCATGTCGCGTTCGAAACTCTCCGATTGCGGGTGATACACGCAGAATCCTGCCGACGTCTCAATCCACAGATTGCCGTCCAGCATTTCCTGAATACTGATGATGTAGCTGTCGGGCAGTGACGAGCCGTCCTGCGAGTTGCTCTGGAAATTCTTGAAGGTGTAGCCGTCAAAGCGGTATAGTCCGGCAGGGGTACCAAACCACATATATCCTCGCTGGTCTTTCAGCACGCAGTTGATCTGACTGCTGATCAGTCCGTTACGGGAGTCCAGGGTCTTAAACAGATAAACGCCTGCTGCTGTCAACGGGAGTGCCAGCATAATGACTAACAATATTTTTTTCAGTCTGTTCATAGTCTGTTTATTTTAAAGCACACATGCATATCTGTCGACAATTCCGAGTAGTCGGTTTTCGTTGTCTGCGACCAGCACGTTGTGAATTTTATGTTCGTTCATTGTCTTTTGTATCTCGGCAATCTTAGTCTGCGGACTCACCTTCTTGGGGTTGCGGGTCATGATGTCAGCCACCGTCCTGTCAAAGAACTTAGCCTGCCATTTCTCCATTGCTCTGCGGATGTCACCATCGGTGATGAGTCCGCTGATGCGTCCGTCCTTCATGGCCACGCCCAGTCCCAGCTTGCCTTTGCTCACCAAGATGATGGCCTCGCCCAAGTGCATCTCTTCCGATAGCAGGGGCAGGTTCTCCGTCAGCATCACGTCTTGAGCGGTAGTCAACAGTCGTTTGCCCAACTCGCCTCCAGGGTGGAACTGTGCGAAGTCCTGAGGCTGGAAGTTGCGTCGCTCCATCAGTGCTACGGCCAATGCATCACCCATGACGAGTGTTGCTGTCGTCGAACTGGTGGGGGCCAGGTTCAGTGGACAGGCCTCTTTCTCTACGCTTACGTTCAGGTGGCAGGTCGAATATTTGGCCAGCAGTGATTTCGGATTGCCGCTCATGGCGATGATGGGAATCTCCATGTGAAGCACCATCGGTATGAATCTGAGCAACTCGTCAGTCTGTCCTGAGTTCGATATGGCCACCACCACGTCGCCTCTCGACATCACGCCGAGGTCGCCGTGATAGACGTCCAGCGGATTGATGAAGAACGACGGGGTGCCTGTTGAGGCCAGTGTCGCTGCTATCTTCGCTCCGATATGTCCGCTCTTGCCTACACCTGTGACGATTACCTTCCCTTGGCACTGCATGATTAGCTCTACAGCGCGGTCGAAGTCCTCGTCCATCTTTGGTATCAGGTCCAGCACCGCCTGTGCCTCGTCCTTAATACATTGTATAGCGTATTCTTTTACTGTCACAATTCTCTCTAAACTTTCAACTTTCAACTCTCAACTAGCTTTGCGACCAAGTCGTAAAGCTTTTCCAACTCCAGCATGTTTGCTGCGTCGCTCAGTCCAAGGTCTGGGGTGGGGTGCACCTCGAAAAACCAACCCGTGGCTCCAAAGGCTTTGGCAGCCAGTGCCATCTGTGGCACGAATCGCCTGTCACCTCCTGTCTTGCCGTCGGCTCCTCCTGGTCGCTGCACGCTATGTGTACAGTCCATGATAACCGTCTCGCAGATGTCCAGCATATCGGGAATATTACGGAAGTCCACCACCAGGTTGTTATATCCCATCATGTTGCCGCGCTCTGTCAGCCATACTTCCTTGGCTCCTGCATCGCGGGCTTTCTCGACGGGGTATCGCATGTCCTGTCCGCTCAGAAACTGAGCCTTTTTGATGTTCACCACGCATCCCGTCTTGGCAGCGGCCAGCAACAGGTCTGTTTGTCGACACAGGAAGGCGGGAATCTGCACGACGTCCACCACTTGTCCTGCCGGCTCAGCCTGCCAGGCTTCGTGGATGTCCGTCAACAGGCGCAGTCCGTATTTCTCTTTTACATCGTTCAGCATCTGCAGCCCTCTGTCGATGCCTGGCCCTCGGAACGAGCCTATCGATGTGCGGTTGGCCTTGTCGAACGAAGCCTTAAATATGATGTCAATGCCCAGTTTGACGTTGATTTCCACCAGTTTAGATGCCACTTGGTCCAACAGCTCCGCTGATTCTATCACGCACGGTCCGGCAATGAATATCTTTTGCTTCATCAGTTACAATTGTCTTTAACCTTGCAAAGGTACAAATAAGTGAGTAAAATACAAAGAAAAAAACAATTTTTCTTTTATTTTCGAGCGAAAAAGTAGCTCGACCAAAGGTCAAGTACGTATTTTCCCACGAACTGTGCAAAAAAAATGAAGAAAAAATGCTTCTAATGAAATTATTTGCTCTATAAGAACAGTGATGCTCCGTAAACGAGGAGGACGTAGCGAAGGAATTTGCCGATGGCGATACTGGTAAGCGAGATGGGGATGTTGGCACGCATCAGCCCAAGTACGATGGTGATAGCCGAACCAAGAACGGGTACGAAGGCAAAGAAGCCCATCCATGCACCGCGTCCTGCCATGAAGCGTGTGGCGCGGTCGAGGTCTTTCTGCTTGACATGCAGGTAGCGTTCGATCCATTCGAGACGTCCCATTCTACCAATGAAATAATTGAACATTCCTCCGGCCACGTTTCCGATGGTTCCATAGACGATGAGCAACCACGGGTCGAGTCCTGCCGCGAGCAACCCGGTCATTACTGCCTCGCTGGAGAACGGGAAGAAGGAGCCTGCGACGAATGCCGTGATGAGCATGCCCCAATAGCCGTAACTGATGAGCAGGGAAATGATTACATCCATAGGTTATAGCCTGTGACGATTAAGGTGGCGACGATAATGACGAAGAAGACGATGTTGGTCTGTCGGGTATGTGTGAGCGCCAGGAAATGTCCGACCAGTGGTGCGGTGTTGATGATGAGGATGCGGATGAGCACGTCGTAGTGCTGCGGTTGCAGGAGTATAAAGGCAGTGGTTGTCAGACACATCCACATAAACCCTCCGTAAAGCAGACGGATGCGGATCTTGTCGTCGTGGTGTTTGCGGATATAGTGAATGGTTCCTGTGACAGCCATTAGGACGACAAAGCTCAGGGTTATAAGATGGTG
Source organism: Prevotella sp. (assembly GCA_016291085.1). Lineage (GTDB taxonomy): Bacteria > Bacteroidota > Bacteroidia > Bacteroidales > Bacteroidaceae > Prevotella. The sequence goes on along the minus strand of JAEEVW010000003.1, from coordinate 145,301 downwards.
CTCTGAAAGTGAGGAAAGGTCGAATGGTGTAGAGAATTCGCCCAACGGAACAAAATGGTCGAAGAGTGGTGTGAAGTCCTCGTTCCATCCTAACCAACAGCACCAGAACCAATAGGGCGTGATGATACCAAGCAGTGACGCCGTCCATGTGCGCCAGGATAAGGATTGCAGTTGGAAGAGCATAACGAGCCACAGAATGGGCAGGTAGAACAAAATATGGATGAATGCCAGCGATGCGATGCCCATCATCAGGAAACTGTAGTAGGTCCATCCTGTTGCCGTCTTGTCCTGATAGCTATTGAATAGCAACGTCATGGCGGCGATGAAGCAAACCTGCGTAATGGCTCCTGGAATGGATGGAAACAGGAAACAGAGCATGCATAGGAACATGATGAACACACAGCTGACCATGCGCGAATAGATGCGGATGAGGGCGTGGATGGTGTTCAGTTCCATCATCAGAAACGCCGCAAGAGCGAAGCAGGCGAACTGTATCCACCACTGTTCGCCAATGAGTCCGCTGGCCAACCATACGATAACGCCATAGGCTGCCGTCAGGGGCAAAGCCAGCTTGCTCTCGGCAATTTTGTTCTGCAGAAACTTCTTCACTTTTTTCTTACAAATCGGCGCCTATATCGCGGCGGAAATATTTGTCGGTAAACTGTATTTTCTGTGCCTCTTCAAACGACTTTTGCAGGGCTTCGGCCTTGTTCTTTCCGTACGATGATACTGCAATGACACGCCCGCCGTTGGTAACTACCTGACCATCCTTCAGTGCCGTACCGCTATGGAAGACAATAGAGCCCTCGACATTCTCAATACCTGCAATGGGGTAGCCTTTCTTGTATTCCTGAGGGTAGCCGCCAGAGACGAGCATGACGCAGACGGCAGCACGGGGGTCGAATTCAATCGCGCGCTGGTCAAGATTGCCCTGAGCCACACCTTCAAACAGGTCGACAATGTCACTCTTAAGTCGTAGCATGACACTCTCAGTCTCAGGGTCTCCCATACGGCAGTTATATTCAATGACATAGGGCTCAGGTTCTCCAGTGGGCGTGTTAGTCCGGTTGATGAGCCCGAAGAAGATAAATCCCTTGTAGTCGATACCATCAGCAGCCAGTCCCTCAACGGTAGGGCGGATGATACGGCCTTCGACCTTCTGCATCCATTCTTTCGTGGCAAAGGGAACGGGAGTGACAGAACCCATACCACCGGTGTTGAGACCTGTGTCGTGCTCGCCAATGCGTTTGTAGTCCTTGGCCTCGGGCAGAATCTTGTAGTGCTGGCCATCGGTCAGGACGAATACGCTGCACTCAATGCCACTCATGAATTCCTCGATGACCACACGACTGGAGGCATTGCCGAACATACCGCCCAGCATTTCCTTCAGTTCCTTCTTGGCCTCGTCGAGGGTGGGGAGGATCAGCACACCCTTGCCGGCACAAAGACCGTCAGCCTTCAGCACATAGGGTGGCTGGAGCGTTTCCAGGAAGTCCAAACCTTCCTGCACGTGCTCGCCATCAAAAGTCTGATAGCGTGCGGTGGGGATATTGTGACGCACCATAAAGTCCTTGGCGAAGTCCTTTGAGCCTTCCAGCACGGCACCAGCCTTCGAGGGACCGATGACGGGGATATCCTTCGTGCGGGCATCTGCCTTCAACTCGTCGTAGATACCCTTTACCAATGGGTCCTCAGGACCAACCACCACCATGTTGATGTCTTTCTCGACGCAGAATGCCTTAATGGCCTCGAAGTCGTCAGCCTTCATGGTTACGTTCTCGCCACAGTTGCCCGTTCCGGCATTACCCGGTGCGATATACAGTTTCTCACATTTCTCACTTTGAGCGATTTTCCAGGCCAGTGCATGCTCGCGTCCGCCACTGCCTAACAATAGTATTTTCATATCTTTGAACATTGAACTTTGAACTTTTATAGTTTCCCTTGCTCGCCAAGATAGCTGTCCTTGAAGCCGAGGAAGTAGAGTACACCGTCGAGTCCGATGGTATTGATCGACTGCTCTGCATTGGCCACCACACGAGGCTTGGCGTGGAAAGCAATGCCGAGACCAGCCTTACTGATCATTGGCAGGTCGTTGGCACCGTCTCCAACAGCAATGGTCTGTGCTAAATTCACCTTCTCTACCTGTGCGATGAGTTTCAGCAACTCCGCCTTGCGATGTCCGTCGACAATCTCTCCTACATAGCGGCCTGTCAGTTTGCCGTCCTCACCGATTTCCAGTTCGTTGGCATAGACATAGTCAATGCCGTAGCGTCGTTGCAGATATTCACCAAAATAGGTGAAACCACCCGAGAGAATGGCGATTTTGTAGCCGCACGTCTTTAGGATGTTCATCAGACGGTCGACGCCCTCTGTGATGGGCAGGTGTTCGGCAATGTCCTGCATGACGCTGACGTCGAGGCCTTTCAACAGGGCCACACGCCGTGTGAAACTCTCCTTGAAGTCAATCTCACCACGCATGGCACTCTCCGTAATGGCACGCACCTCGGCGCCCACGCCATTGCGCTCGGCCAGTTCGTCAATGCACTCCGTCTGGATGAGCGTCGAGTCCATATCGAAACAGATCAGACGGCGCATGCGTCGGAACATGTCGTCACGCTGGAAGGAGAAGTCGATTTCCATCTCCTGCGACAGCTTCATCAGTTTCGACTGCATCTCCTGACGGTTGACGGGTTCGCCACGCAGCGAGAACTGGATGCAGGCGCGCACGTGTTTCGTAGGATTCTTGATGCTCTTACGACCCGTCAGACGCAGGATGGAGTCGATGTTCAGACCTTGGTCAGCCAGAATGCGTGTGGCCGCCTCAATCTGGCGGGCTTCCAACTGTCGGCCCAGCACCATCAGAATGTAGCGGTTCTTGCCCTGATGGCCCACCCAGTCTTCGTATTCCTCGTCGCTGATGGGTGAAAATCCGATGTTGACACCCAGCTCGGTGGCCTTGAACAGCAGTTCCTTCATGGCCAGTCCCGACTTCATCTCGTCCATACGGATCAGAATGCCCAGCGACAGGGTGCTGTGGATGTCAGCCTGGCCGATGTCCAACACCTGAGCATCGTACTTGGCCAGAATGCCCATGACGCTGGCTGTCAAGCCCGGGCGGTCTTGTCCGGTGATACGGACTAATATCTGTTCTTCCTTCATATTGTTTCTAGTCTTTTCTAGTTGTACTAGTCATACTAGTGATACTAGTAATTATTTCAAGTAGTCTTCGAAATATTGTGTAATACGTTCGTGCAGATGCACGCTGGCATGGCCTCGCATGTTGTGCTCCTCGCCTGGATAGGCAAAGAAATCAGGCTGTGTCCCAGCCTTGATACAGGCGTCGAGGAACGACAGACAGTGTTGCGGCACAACGGTGTTGTCGTTATATCCCGTGATAATCTGGAGCTTGCCCTTCAACTTGCCGGCCTTGCTGATGAGGCTGGTCTTCTCATAGCCTTTGGGGTTGTTCTGCGGGGTGCCCATATAACGCTCACCATACATCACCTCGTACCATTTCCAGTCGATGACGGGACCTCCGGCAACACCTACCTTGAAAACATCGGGGTAGTTGAGCATGAGTGAAATGGTCATGAATCCACCAAAGCTCCAGCCGTGGACACCCATTCTGTCAGCATCAACGTATGGCTGTTTCTTCAAAAACTCCACACCCTTCATCTGGTCCTGCATTTCAATCTGTCCCAGCTGGTGGAACGTGGCCTGCTCGAAGTCGCGTCCACGATACTGACTGCCGCGATTGTCGAGAATGAAGACGATATAGCCTTTCTGCGCCATGTAGGTCTCCCACGTTCGGCTGTACCAATGCCACGAAGCCTGTACGTTGTTGGCGTGAGGACCGCCATAGACATAGACGACGGTGGGATATTTCTTGGTGGCGTCGAAGTCGGTAGGCTTCACCATTCTATAATAGAGGTCAGTCGTACCGTCAGCGGCCTTGATGCTGCCGTTCTCGAAGATGGGCTGTTGGTAATCCTTCCAAGGATCAGCAGCGGTAAGAAGGCGGACTGTTTTCCCAGCGGCATAACCGCGCGACACATTGAAGACGTCAATGTTGCGTGGGATGTCAGGCGTTGTGTAACGGTCGTACATCAGGGTGCCCGATGCCGACAGCTTGCCGTTGTGCACACCCAGGCCATTGTCGAGGGCGGTCATACGACCCGTCTTCACATCGACGGCATAGAGGTTATGGCACAGCGGATGATTGGCGTTGGCCTTGATGACGATGGTCTTCTGTTTCTTGTTGAATCCCAGCACCTCCATCACGACCCATTTGCCGCTGGTCAGCTGTTTCAACTCTTTTCCGCTCTTGTCGAACAGGTATAGGTGGTTATAGCCGTCCTTCTGGCTCTGCATCACGAACTTCGTATCGTCCCAAGGCAGGAACAGGATGGGGTTCATCGGCTCCACATATTTCTCGCTCGTCTCGCGATACAGCTCAGACGTCTTCTCGCCCGTCTCAGCGTCGTACGACACCAGGCGGCAGTCGTTCTGTCCGCGGTTCAGTTCGAACATGTAAACGGTCTTACTGTCAGGACTCCACGCAATATTGGTGAAGTATCGGTCTGTAGGGTCACCGGCTTTCAGATAGACCGTCTTGTCTATCTTCAGGTCGTAGACACCCACCGTCACTTTGTGGCTCGTCATTCCCGCCATGGGGTATTTGTCGGGTTCATAGCTTGCCTCGCGGGGGAAAATGTCAACCTGCGGATAGTCCTGTACCATGCTCTGGTCCATACGGTAGAACGCCAGTCGCTGTCCGCTGGGACTCCAGAAGGTGCCCTTGTGGATGCCAAACTCGTTTCTGTGTACGGCAGAACCGTATACCACGTTTCGACTGCCGTCAGTGCTTAGCTGGTGTTTCCGGCCCTCACCGTCTGCGACAAACAGCTGATGGTCCTCTACGTAGGCCGTTGCCTTGGATGCTGGGCACCAGTCGTTGGCCTCCTGGCCTGAGATGCTGTCCTGCCACACAATCTGGTGGGTCATGAAATTCAGCAAAAGGAACGACTTCTTGTTGCCCACCGCCACCAGAGGCTGGTCGGGGTAGGGGAACGAGGCATTCATCAGATGACGCACGTAGCGGTCAGCCTCTTCGTCACTGTCTGCCCATTTATTGATCTCGTCGAGGGTGAAAATTTTTGTTTTCTTGCCCGTCTTGACGTCAACGATGTTGCACGCTTCGACATCCGTCTCTACCAACTGGTCGCCCCACCACGTAAGGAACAGGTTCTTGGGCTGCATGTTGTGGTAGTTCGTGCCACCGAAGTTCAGGTCTTCAAGAGAGAAAAGCTTGTTCTGAGCGGTCATGGGCGTGGCAAGGGTTACTAGAATGACTAGTTTGACTAGACGGACCAGTTTTTGCTTAATCTTCATCATCGTCGAATCGTCTGTCGTTGTTCTTCTTGAAGGACTTCTTAAAATCCTTCGAATTACGGAAATCTTTCTGAGGCCTGTTTTTTCTGAAGTCTCTAGTATCTCTAGTATTCCTAGTATCTCTAGAGTCTCTCGTGTTTCTAGTGTTCCTGAAATCCCTGGACTCCCTGTCTTCTCTGGGCTCACGGGGCTTGCGGGGCTCCTTGCGCTCCAGCGAGTGGAACTTAAACGAGCGGATGTCGGCTCCTTCGTTCTCCTCCTGTTCGGTCAGGCGCTTCTTAAACTCACGTTCCTTCTTGAAACGGTGCTTCTCGGCCATCTGGCGCTTCTCGTCGTCGGTCTTGACGACACCTCCGTCGGCGCGATAGTCGCGCATCTTGCCGTCGAACATCTGGTATTTGCGGAATTCACACTCCAGCGAACCGTTGAACAAGGGTATCTTGATGCTGGGCTTCAGACCGATCTGGTCGAAACACTCCTCGCGATACGACAAAATCCAGGCGTCGTTACCTGTGAATTCGTGCTTCAGCCGCTCGCCAATCATCTTGTATGTTCCCAGCAGATCGGGTGTCGATATGCGCTCGCCATAGGGCGGATTGGTCACCAGGATACTCTTCTCCTTGGGTTGGGTGAACACCTTGAAGTCCTGCTCGCTGACGGTGATGTCGTTGGTCAGACCAGCGGCTTTCACATTCAGACGGGCGGTGTTGACAGCCTTGATGTCCACATCGTAACCATAGATGTGGTGCTTGAACTCGCGTTCCTTCGAGTCGTCGTTGTATATCTCGTCGAACAGGTCGGCGTCGAAATCAGGCCACTTCTCGAAGGCAAACTCCTTGCGGAACAGGCCCGGAGCCATATTACGGGCAATGAGTGCTGCCTCGATGAGCAGGGTGCCACTGCCGCACATGGGGTCGATGAAGTCTGTCTCGCCCGTCCAGCCCGTCATCAGAATCATACCCGCTGCCAGCACTTCGTTCAGCGGAGCCTCCACACTCTCCTGACGGTAGCCGCGACGATGCAGCGACTCACCGCTCGAGTCAAGGCATAGCGTGCATTCGCTCTGTCCCGGTGCCACATCGGCAATGTGGATGTGCAGGCGCATGTCAGGATTGCTGACGCTGATATTCGGACGGTTGCCCGTCTTCTCGCGGAATTGGTCGACAATGGCGTCCTTTACCTTGTAAGCCACGAATTTCGAGTGGCGGAACTCTTCCGAGAATACCACCGAGTCGACGGCAAAAGTCTTGTCCAGTGCCAGATATTGTGTCCAGTCGACGTCCTTCACGCCTTCGTAGACGTCGTCTGCCGACAGGGCTTTAAAATGCTTGATGGGTTTCAAAATACGGATGGCCGTATGCAGTTGGAAATTAGCGCGATACATCATCTCCTTATCGCCCGTGAAGGACACCATTCTGCGTCCTATCGTTACATTCTCAGCGCCCAACTGCGTCAGTTCGTTCGCCAAGACAGGTTCCAGTCCCATGAAGGTCTTGGCGATCATTTCAAATGTCTGTGTCATGATGTCTTTATAAAAATATGGTGCAAAGTTACGAATAAGTGAGCAAAATGCAAAAGAAAAACGGATTTTTCTTTTCATTTTCGAATGAAAGTAACTTCTCGCTTGCGAAAAGTTACAAATAATATTTAATTTTTGCTGCATTATTCAGAAATTTTATGTAATTTTGCCCAATAATTTAAAGATTACAGCGATGACCGTAACCTTGGTGACTGTGCTTTTTGCGATTGAATCGTTGTTCCAACTCGATGTTCTCGCATGGATTGTCGGCATTCCCGTGCTGATGTTATTGATTGTTGTGTTATACCGACAGTATCGTCAGTCACGACAACTGAAGGCCGAACTCGATGAGCTGGACCAGGTGAAGACACTCTCCGTGGAACACGAGTTGGTGCTGAAAACCATGCGCCTCTGCGTGTGGCGTGTCAACGTGAAGACCCTTGTTGTCACTTTCGACAGCGACTATCGCGATGCTGGCGACCTCTTGTTTCTGCCGCCAGGCGGAACACTCGAGGATGTCTTCAGTCACATGCTTCCTCAATACCGGCAGACCTTCAAAGAAGGCTGGGACGACTTGCTGGCAGGTGTGGTCGAACAGTTCCACATTCAATATCAGATGATAGGCAGCCATAGCTCGAAGCCTTACTGGAGCGAGAGCTACTTTACCATCGAGTCGCGCGACCTGAACGGACATCCGGAGACCGTTGTGGGGACCACCATGCGTATTGACCAGCAGAAGGAGACAGAGACCGCATTGAAGGAAGCCCTCTTCCACGCTGAGGAGAGCGACCGTCTGAAGTCGGCCTTCCTGACCAATATCAGTCACGAAATCCGTACGCCGTTGAATGCCATCGTGGGCTTCAGCGAGGTGCTTGGTATGGCTGAAAGCGAGGATGAACGCCAGCATCTGGTATCCCTCATTCAGAAGAACAACACGCAGTTGCTGACGCTGTTCGACGATGTTGTCAATATGTCGAAACTCGAGGCTCGAGGCGGTGGCGATATCACCAAGCGGAATTTTGAACTGAAGGAAGTCGTCGACGAACTGTTCGACAAGTACGACGCTGCAGCGAAGGAAGTCCACGTACGCCTGGAGATGGCCGATGGCGGTCAGCTCCCGACATTATACACCGACCGTGACCGTATGCGCGAGATACTGAACCAATACCTCTCCAATGCCCTCAAGTTCACCACCGATGGCGTGGTGACGGTGGGTGTCAGCGAGTTGGACGACACCGTTCGCATCTGGGTTCGCGACACCGGAAAGGGCATTCCCGCCGATAAGTGTAACGACCAGCTCTTCGACCGGTTCGCCAAGGTCGACGAATTCGTTCACGGCACCGGACTGGGTCTCAGCATCTGTCGCAGCATGGCCTCTACCCTGGGCGGCAGCGTCGGCGTGGAGTCGGAATACGGTAAGGGTTCCATCTTCTGGGTGGAGCTGAGCAAAGAATCAGTTGTTTATGCATCACGTTAATAGAGTCCCGCAGGACAAAAGCTTTCTAATAATGTTCACACGCACATGTAAGTTCCTCATGCTGTTGCTGGTAATGGCTTTCTCGTTACCCACACACGCTCAGGAAATGATTACCGGATATGTCATCGACGACCAGGCTGGCGATAGCATCGGGTTTATCACCGTGCAGTATAAAGGTCAGAAAATCACCACCATGGCCGACCATCGCGGCTATTTCTCCATACCCAAGCACGTCGGCTGGAAACTGACGTTCAGCGGCGTGGGCTATAAGACGCGCAGCGTCAGCATCGGTCCCAACAGCCATCGCCTGCTGGTGGCCCTCAAGCCCGACATGAAGACGCTCAACGAGGTCACCGTCCGTGCCAAGCGTGGGCGCTATCGCCGTAAGGGCAACCCCGCGGTGGAACTCATGCGCAAGGTCATTGCCAACAAGCGCAAGACCAATCTGAACAACCGCGACTACTATCAGTACACGAAATATCAGAAGCTCACCTTGGCGCTCAACGACGTCAAGCCCGACATGCTCACCAATCCGAAGTTCAAGAAGTTCCCCTGGCTGACCGATCAGGTCGAGAAGTGCCAGCAGACGGGAAAGCTCATTCTTCCTGCCAGCATCGACGAGACGGTGACGCAGAAAATCTACCGTCGCAGTCCGCACGACGAGAAAGACATCATCACTGGTCAGCGCTCCGTGGGTATCACCAACTTCTTCCAGACCGGTGACATCATCAACACCGCCTCGAAGGACGTCTTCACCGATGTCAACATCTACGACAACCAGGTACGCGTGCTGCAGCATCCCTTTACATCGCCCATTGGCGACGGTGCCATCTCCTTCTACCGCTACTATATCGAGGACACCCTGGCCGTAGGGCGCGACTCGTGCATCCACGTCCATTTCCTGCCCAACAACCAGCAGGACTTCGGATTCCGCGGCGACCTCTACATCCTGAAGGACTCCAGCTATCAGGTCAAGCGCTGCGAGATCATCCTGCCCAACCGCACCGACGTCAACTTCGTCGAGGACATGAAAATCATCCAGGAGTTCACCCAGCTGCCCACGGGCGAATGGGTGTTGTCCGTCGACGATATGGTTGTCGAACTCGTCCTCTTCGACTTCATCCAGAAGGGCGTAGCCATCCGAACGACGCGACTGACGGACTATCAGTTCTCCGAGATTCCAGACAAGCTCTTCAAGGGCCTCGACAAGACCATCGTCGACCCCGATGCTGAACGACAGGACGATGCCTACTGGGCGCAACAGCGCCAGGTGCCGCTGACGGCCAGCGAGGCGAAGATGGGCGACTTCCTGAAAGGCATGAAGACCATGGGCGGCTTCGGCTATATCCTCATGGGACTGAAGATTCTCAGCGAGAATTTCATCGAGACCAGCGAACACAGCAAGCTCGACATCGGACCCATCACCTCCATGATCAGCTCCAACTTCATCGATGGCCTGCGCACCCGTCTTGGCGCACAGACCACCGCCAACCTCTCGCCACACCTGTTCCTGAAGGGCTTCGTGGCCCGGGGCTGGAAGAGCAAGAACTGGTATTACAACGCACAGGCCACCTGGTCGCTGAACCGTAAGAAATACCTGCCCGAGGAGTTTCCCAAGCGCAACCTGACGTTCCAGTCCACCTACGACGTCATGTCGCCCTCCGACAAGTTCCTGTCTTCCGACAAGGATAACATGTTCACCGCGTTCCGTTGGATGAAGGTCGACAAGATGATGTACTATAACCGCCAGCAGCTCTCCTTCGAGTACGAGCAGCGCTGGGGACTGCGCACCCTGCTCAGCCTGAAGGCCGAGCGCAACGAAGCCGCCGGCAACATGCAGTTTGATGGCTTCCGCACCACCGAGCTGAAGGCCGAAATCGAGTACAGCCCCGGCGCCCTCTATGCCAATTCCAAGATACGCCGTCTGAAGGTCAATCGCGAGGCACCCATCCTCACCCTCAGCCACACCATGGGCATCCAGAATTTCCTCGGCGGCGACTACCACTATCACTATACCGAGGCCAGCATCTTCAAGCGCTTCTGGCTCAACAGCTGGGGACGCATCGACCTCTTGACAAAGGCCGGCGTACAGTGGAGCCAGGTGCCCTTCCCGCTGCTCTGTATGCCCGCTGCCAACCTCTCCTACATCAGCCGCAAGCAGATGTTCAACCAGATTGCCAACATGGAGTTCCTCAACGACCGCTTCTGGAGCGTCGACCTCAACTGGGACATGCAGGGCAAGATCCTCAACCGCATCCCCCTCATCCAGAAGGCCCGTCTGCGCGAATACATCGGTGTCAAGATGCTGTGGGGCGCACTGTCCGACAAGAACAACCCCTTCCTCACTCAGAATGCCGGCAGCAACGTGCTCATGGCGTTCCCTGAAGACTCCCACATCATGAATCCCCGTGTGCCCTACTGGGAAATCTCCGCTGGTGTCCGCGGCATCCTCCGCTTCTTCCAGATTGAGTATGTCCGCCGCATGAACTACAACCCCGCCACCTACGGAGCCAAAAACAGCATCCGCCTCGGCTTCACCATGATGTTCTGACGGCGACCTGTTACGTTCTTAGAAAATCGACCTTCCTGCGATTTTCGCTTGGTCTTTGCTGATGATATCAGATATCAGTTTATTTGAGTGAGAGTGTAATGAGTGAATTTGAATGTTACTAATATATATAATATGTATATTATATATTTAGTAAAAATATTTTGTAAAGATTATTCGTTTCGCGGGTAATCTGCTCATGAGAAAACTGATATCTGATATTTGATATAACTATCCTCGCAACGCCACACTCTCAAAGAGAGAACTGTTAACTTTAAAAAGTTGCCATCAAAAATCGACTTGGCCGATTTTCAACACGAAAACGGCGTTTTGTCGCCCAAAAACGCGAATAATTTGGAAATACCGCAAAAATGTTGTACCTTCGCAGTATCAATCAAAAGCTGACGCGCTCGGACCTCGTGAGGCGCGCGCTCGGAGCTCAAAGGCCACGAACTCGGAGCAGACGACAGGCGAGCCGCCGACACGACAGCAGGCGAGCGACAAGAAAGAGAAAACAAAAATCCTATGTCTAACTAAAAAACAAGTAAAAAAACTATGGCAGTAAACAAGATTTCAATGTCGATTAACTATCGCAAGAACAAGAGCACGCTGGCGTCGAACGGCAAGTACTACGCCGAGGTGGACCGTCAGAAGACCCTCTCCACCCGCGGACTGGCACAGCACCTGAAGGACCACAACTGTATGGTCGGTCGCGACGCCATCATGGCCGTGCTGATCAAGCTCTCCGAGTGCGTGCCCGAGCTGGTGGCACAGGGCGTGGGCGTGAAGCTCGACGGACTGGGCATCTTCTACCCCTCGGTACTCAACGAGAAGGGCGGCGCCACCGAGGCGCAGATGAAGGACAAGACGTTCAACCCCACGTCGATCATCAAGGGCATCCGCCTGCGCTTCACCCCCGACAGCAGCGAGCTGGACAACCTGACTTCCAAGCAGTTCCTGGCACGCAACGTGGCCCCCGAGTCGCAGAACATCGTCGAGGTCGAGAAGCGCACCGTGAACGGAAAGATCACGAAGGTGCAGATGCTGACCACCCTGGACGACTTCCGTAATCCCGGAACCGTGGTCAGCGGCGACGGAGGCGGCTCAGGTTCCGGTAGCGGCTCAGGTTCAGGCAGTGGGTCAGGCTCTAGTTCCGGCAGCGGCGAAGGAAGCGGTAGCGGTAGTGGCACGGGTTCGATCACGAGCGGCGTAGCAGCTCCGACCATTGGCGGTGAGGCAGCATTCACCACGTCGACTCAGGTGACGATGTCGGGTCCTGACGGCGCTGAGATTCGCTACACCTCAGACGGTTCGACGCCTACGGCCAGCAGCACGCTGTACACTGAGGCTATCACCGTGAGCTCGTCGGTGACTCTGAAGGCCATCGCCATCAAGGACGGCCAGTCGAGTGAGGTGACCACCAAGCAGTTCGTCAAGAACACCAGCGGTGGCGATGATCCGAGCGGATTTGAGGGAGCGTAGTTTAAAAAGGTTTGGCCTTCGGGCCAACACCTTTTAAAGTGAAAAGTGAAAAGTGAATAGTGAAAAATTTGCTACCGCACTCCAAAAAAAGACAAAAACCAGAAAAACCCCTTCATTCTGCTTGAGACTTTGTCTCTGATGCTATGTCTGCATCCTTTGCCTCATGAGCAAGCTCACAGTCAAAGCCTGCATTCACACCATCAATCCTTTCGGATTCAATCAGAATGAAGGAAAAACCGAGAAAACCGAGAGCAGAAGAAAGTTTGCTTTCATTCTGCCGAGGTGCATCCGGTGTTCGCTGGAACAGCAAAAACATCGCTTACGCTAAAAAACAATTATTACTGCGAGGCAAGCATGATGAAAAATGTTTTTTTGGTTTTTCCTTTCTGAGAAAGAGTCCCTGAAAGGGATAACGATATTAGTTGTAAGGCTGTCTGGATGCTTGCATACAAGCAGAATTTCAACTAATGGCGTTAAGACTCTGACAAGAGTCTCTTTATCAGAAAGGGGTTTTTAAGGTTTTTGTAAAAATAGGAACTATAATTGAACATTTGAAGCTTATGAAAAAGAACAATTTTTGGGAGACGGTGATTCGCATAGCGATAGCCGCACTGACGGCGGCGCTGACCGCACTGGGCACAGCCAGTTGCATGTAAAAATGAGGAATGAGGAGTGAGGAATGAGGAATGGTCGCCTACAGCGATTGCTCAATGAATAATTGAGAATTCTACATTCAAACATCGCAGCGAAGCGAGAATCATTCAACATTCAAAACTCAACATTCAAAATTAAAATGAAATGCGAACGATTACATTAATCATTGTTCATTGCAGTGCAGTACGGCCCGACCAGACGTCATCGGCCAAGAAGATAGATGAGTGGCATAAGGACCGAAAGTTTAAGTGCATCGGTTACCACTACGTCATCCGTCGTGACGGAACGATAGAGCTGGGCCGTCCGGAATGGCAGGTCGGCGCTCACTGCGTGAACCACAACGCCCACTCGATAGGCGTCTGCTACGAGGGCGGATTGGACATCCGCGGACAACCCGCCGATACACGAACGGCTGAACAGAAGGCAGCCATGCGCACGCTGCTCGAACAGTTGCACCAGCGCTATCCTCGCGCGCTGATTGTCGGTCACCGCGACCTCAATCCTGCAAAGGACTGCCCCGGTTACGAGAACGTAGCGCATGAATATGCTGACCTACAGCCAGGATAAATGCGAGAGGAGCATCCAAATTCGGATGCTCCTTTTTATGATTTCTTCTTGCTCTTTTTCCCCTCCTCAGGAGGCATGACGGTGATGCGGCGGTTGGTGGGGTCGCTCATGACGTCGTGGACAATGTCGGTGACCTGCTGTTTGAGTTCGTTGATGAACTGCTGTGGGTCGTATTTCTTCGCTTCAATGTCGCGTAGCTTCTTCTCCCAGATGCCGGTGAGCTCTGCACTTTTCAAAAGGTCTTCATGGATGAGATCTATGAGTTCTGTTCCTGTTGGTGTCGGAGCGATACTTGTACGTATACGCTTGATATAATGTCGTTTAAATAATGTTTCAATAATTGCAGCTCGCGTAGAAGGGCGTCCGATACCATTTTCTTTCATGGCATAGCGAAGTTCTTCATTGTCAACGAATCTTCCTGCTGTTTCCATTGCTCTGAGTAGGGTAGCCTCCGTATATGGCTTAGGAGCGACAGTCCATTTCTCTGTTAAGGTAGGTGTATGTTCTCCACTTTCCCCTTTTACAAATGCAGGGAGAATTTTCTCTTCTTCTTTTTTCTTGCTGTCTTCTTCTGTTCCTTTTTGTTCTTTAGGATATACCATGTGCCATCCTGGTTCTAAAATGGTTTTTCCAGTAACTTTGAACTCAATGTCATCAACTGTTCCTAGGACAATCGTCTGGGCAAATTTGCAGTCAGGATAGAACACAGCAATAAAACGTCGTGCCACGAGGTCGAAGACCTTCTGCTCGGCGTCGCTTAGGCTTTGTGGGATGATGCCGGTGGGAATGATGGCGTGGTGGTCAGTGACCTTCGACGAATCGAACACTTTCTTTGATTTAGTTAAAGCTTTACCTCCTAAAGGCTTTATGATCTCTGCATATGGGGAAATTCCACCGAATTTGACCTGAAATAATCCATTCATTGTCTGTGGACATTTAGGATAAATGTCATCGGAAAGAAATGTTGTGTCCACACGAGGATATGTGGTAAACTTCTTCTCGTATAGACTCTGAATGAGGTTAAGAGTCATTTCAGCGGAATATCCATATTTTTTGTTGCAATCAACTTGTAATGACGTTAGGTCATATAAAGACGGAGGAGCCTCTTTTCCGTTCTTTTTTTGAATGCTGGTTATTGTAAAGGGCTTCCCTGCAATGCTAGCTAAAGCTTTTTCTGCTTCTTCTTTGTCTGTGAAACCTCTTTTGGATTGCCCTTTTTTCTCTTTTCCTTCTTCTGTTTCATTCTCTTTTTCTTCGTCCTCTTCTTCTTTGACAACAGCAGTAAATGTCGTATCGCGATAGACGGTGGCGAGTACCCAGTAGGGCTCGGGTTTGAAATTGTCGATTTCCTTCTGGCGGTTGACGATGAGGGCGAGGGTGGGGGTCTGCACACGTCCGATGGAGAGCACCTGACGGTTCTGTCCGTATTTCAGCGTATAGAGTCGGGTGGCATTCATACCTAAGAGCCAGTCACCGATGGCGCGCGAGAGGCCTGCCAGATAGAGTGGCTGGTAGTCCTGCTGGTCTTTCAGATTAGAAAAGCCCTCGCGGATGGCTTCGTCGGTCATCGACGATATCCACAGGCGACTGACGGGACACTTGGCACCCGCCTTCTGCATGACCCATCGCTGGATGAGTTCACCCTCCTGTCCGGCGTCGCCGCAGTTGACGATGCGGTCGGCTTTCTGCATAAGGCTCTCGATGATGGCAAACTGTTTCTTGATGCCTTGGTCGTCGATGAGCTTAATGCCGAAGCGCTCGGGAATCATGGGCAACGACGTCAGGCTCCACGAACGCCACATGGGTGTGTAGTCGTGGGGCTCCTTCAGCGTACACAGGTGACCAAAGGTCCATGTAACCTGAAAACCGTTGCCTTCCATATATCCGTCGTGGCTCGACGTCGCTCCGATGATTCGGGCAATATCGCGCGCCACGCTGGGTTTCTCTGCAATACATACTATCATATTGTTACTCGCGTTTTAATTTCGTTGCCACGCGTTGATCGCTTTCGATGCGACGACCTGTCAGTCGGGCATTGGTCTCAATACGTCGCGCGGTAAAGTCTGGGGTGTTGTAAGAGTAGAGCAGCTTGCAATAGTAATCTTTAGGATTGTGCTGTGGAAGCAGGAATGGTTTGGTGGCTCGTCCGTTGTTGTCCATCATTGAGAGATAGATGCGGGTGTAGAGCCCGTCGTCGCGCCGGCTGGTGAAGAGGAACCAGCGGCTGTTGCTGCTCCAGTTGTGTAGGCTCTCAGCCTGTTCGCTGTTTACTTCGTCCAACGCCCGCTTTTCGCCTGTTGTCAGGTCGAGTAGCCATAGGTCGGCCTCTGGGTGCCAGACGGAGAAGTAGCCGTAGTTTGTTTGGGTGTACATCAGATAACGGCCATCGTATGAAGGACGTGGCCAGGTAACGCTCTTGCCTGTTGTGGCGGTATTGATGAGTGTGTCGACCTGTTCTCCCAGCCGACCAGTGCTGTCGTCGAAACTGACGCGGCAGAGGCTGTAACGCTCTTTGTCGTAGTCGGTAGGGTAAATCTGGCGCTGAGCGGTGGTGTAGTAGAGCCAGCGTCCGTCAGGCGAGAAGGCTGGCGTATTCTCTGCCCATAGCAGTTTCATGGTCAGCGTATCTTTGAGAATGGTATGTGTCTCTGTGTCGTAGACGAAGACGTCTGACGAACTGTCGTAGACCTCGATGCGCTTTTTGCCTGCAGCGTGGAACATTTGCGATGTCTTGTTCGTGGAGAAGGCGCAGTAGCGGCCACCAGGATGCCAGTATGGATAAACCATCGAGCCTCCCAGTGAATCGTTTCTGGCCATCAGCAATTCGTCCTGTCCGTTGCGGTGAACGACAGTGGCACCATGCGACCCACGTACATGATAGACATACTGGTCCGGGTTGGTGCGATTGGCAGTATGGCAATTAATGCATTGATTGGCAATCTGAGTGTTTTCTATCAGCGCCGTCTCGTCGAAGGTCGCGAGGTCTCGCTGGTAGAGTCCCATCTTACTGTATATCTCGTAGCTGGGAGGAATGCGGCGGTATGTGATACCCCATTCGTCGAGTGCCTCGCTGCTTACGAAAATATCAAAACTGCGATAACGCGTCCAACGTCCGTCCTTCTCGGCACAAACGGTTAATGTCAGTTTTCCACCCTTGTTGGTCTGCAACAGTTGGTGCCACTCGTCGATATCGAAGTCGGCAAAGTTGCCGTTGACATGCAGCGAACCGCCCTTCGAGCCTTTCACCTCGACATCGATGGTCTCGACCTTATCGTCGGCCATCGAGAAATTGAGAGGTGCGATACCCACAGGAATTGTGACGTTCACATAGTCCGGATAGATGTCAGGCAGCTCGTTGTTCTCACTAACATTGGTAGGCGCGGTATGGCATCCCGTCAGGATAGTGACGAGCAGGGATAATAGGGTGATATGTAATAGCTGGTGTCTCATACGGCAGTCAGATAAAGAAATAGTCTTTGGTTTGCTGATACTGTTCCTGTGATTTCTTCATGAAAGGATTTTGTTCAATCAACTTGGGATTGTCAATCAGGGGGCGCATTTTACGAACCCATCGGCGATAGAAAGTCGTCTTATCCAAGATGGAAAGATATTTCTCTGCCAAGGCATATTGTCCTGTAATGATACATATTTCCGTCAGGTTCTTCAGTGCCCTGCCGCTTTTGTTATAGTTGGGGATATACTCCATGGCCTCGAAGGCTGCACGCTGGGAAATAGCAGTCCAGCTGAGCTGGGAAGCCAACTCGCTGACGATAAATGCAGACGATAAACTGCCCAAATACACGGTGAAGTGGATGTCGCCCATGCAGAACACAGAGGGTTCGCTTTCATACATGCTGACTGGTACGACTAGTCTGGACATCAGTTCCTGATAACCGATTTGCCCCGTTTGATAGGAGGCCAATAGGACGGCACTCCTTACAGCAGGAGATTGGGGTGCGGGAAAATTCCGCAGGATCTTATCCCATTCCTGCTGACGTATCAGCATGTCGCACTCCATTTCCTCGTAGGTGCCCATCTCCTTGACACCGCTCCAATCGTAGTCGATACCTTTAGCGATTTGTTCCAGTGGATAAGGTGTTACGTATGAACTGCCTATCAGGCAAGCAGCGAACAGGGTGGCAGTAAGGGGTATCCATCGGACAGCACACAGGACGAGAAGAGCGGCTATCGGACCTGTCAGCCAGTACATGACGGGAATCACCAGACACAGTACGACGAGTCGTATCCGCTTTGTCTGAATGCTCATGACCGCACATCCTGCCGTCATTACGAGTAGTGCAGCTATTGTTGGTGTCAAAGGAATGTGAGGTAGCGTGGCCACATACCAAAACAGGGTGGGAGGGAGCAGTGAGAGCGGAAAACGCACTTTGCTTTTGATGGTGGGGAAGAACTGTCGGAGTAGTTTGGAGGACAGCTGCTGGGCAACAACAAACAGGATGGCATAGGTCAGCGCCCCATTGGCAGGATTCAAGAAAAACTGGGCGATACACTCTCCCAGATATTGGGCCGCTCCTCCTGGTACCACCAGGCGTTCCGTCAGGTAGTCACAAGTCCAAAGGAACAACTGCGACATCTCTCTAACCACTGGTATGAAGGGATAAAGGAAAAACCAGAAACAGAACACCATGATGGCCAGAATAGCCACCGATATCTGCTCCCAATACTTGAATATGCTGTTCTTTAAATTCATGAGTTTTCCGTTTGCAAGTGCAAAGGTAGTGCAAACCGAACGAAATGCAAAATAAATTAGGATTTATTTTCATTTCTGCAAACAGAAAACAAAAGATGCTGCACCATAACGATGCAGCATCTTTAAATTGTTAGGTTATTTGCAAATATACCAAATTAATTCTACTTGGTATAAGCTTCGTTCTGGTCACAAAGCGGATTCTTTGTCAGCTCATCCTGTGGGATAGGCATGTCCATCTTACCCTCGTCGAAGTCGAAGTCACGATAGGTACGCCAGGTGTAAATCTGCTCCATACCCTTTTCATAACCATAACCCTTCGGATAGTTGTGATCCATGTGGTCAACCAGATAGCCAGACTTCTGGATATCAGTCTTCAAGCTCCACTCAGCATTGAACTCCTTACGGCGCTCCTCGTTGACAGCAACCTTCCATACTTCAGAAGTAAAGCCCTTGTCAGCCTTCAGCTTAGCATAGTAGGTCTCTGCATCGGGAACAGCAACAGGTGCCTCGTTGAAGGGGATAGGATACTCCTCTGAAATGGTATATTCGCCAAATCCGTTGTCCTTATAGACTGTGCTCAACCACTTATAATAATTATTATACTTAGCGGTTAATTCAGTCTTCTTGCCAACCTCGAGGTTACCAAATGCACGGTTACGGATGATGTTCACATACTTCCAACCCTCGGCAGCATCATTAGTGCGGAAGCAGCATTCTGCATAGTCCAGATAGACATTTGCCAGACGCTTCATGTAGATGTGGTCAGGCAGCCACTGGTCACCAGCCCAGTGAGTACCACGGCCATTACGCCAGTGCTTGGTAGAATAGACGGTAGGCTGAATGTCACCTGGCTCACGATGGAAGGTGTTATAGTTAACCCACTCCTGTGCGAAGGGATTGAAGCCGATAGGACAATCGGGATCGTACTTAACCGTGTTATTGTTGTAGTTTTCGAAGTCAACAGTACCCTTACCAACATATTTAGGTTTGCTGTGGTCATACGTACCAGTACCTTTGCCATCTGCATCTTTGATCTCTTCGTAAAGGTTTGCCTCGTTGTTCAGCCATGCAGTAGGCTTGAAGGTCTGCTTCCAATGGCTCTTGATGTCACGACCCTCGAGCTTGCTGATACGATCGAGCTCAGACTCAGGAATACATGCAGTTACGAGAGAAGCGTCACGACGCTTGTCACCATCCTCGTAAGCATCATACAGCTCGTAAGAACAAGCGTAGGTTCCCCAAGCACCGTTGGCAGGAGCACCAAAGTAGAATCCAACCCAACCATGAGCTTCGGACCACTTGGCGCCATCCCAGCCACCCCACTGGTCGCCCTCGTTGAGGACAGCCTGCCAGATAGCTTCCTTACCCCAAGCCTCGTCAGCATCGAACAGCGTAGAGAATGAGGGGTTCAGTTCGTATGGACCATTATTGATAATATCCTTCAGGGCAGTCTTGGCATTATTGTAATATGAATTATCACCTGTACGATAGGCTTTCCACATATAAGAGTCAGCCAAGTAAGCCAGAGCCATACCCTTCGTGCAACGTCCGTACTCACCATTCATGGGTTCCCAGTCAAGCAAACTGGATGCTTTCTCAAAGTCAGCAATGATCTTGTCCCACATTTCCTCATGGGTCTTCACGCGAGCCTTAGCAGGGGTGTTCACATAGGTCTCACCAGCATCCAGCCAGGGTACACGTCCGAAGGTGGTAGCCAACCAGTGATATTGATAAGAACGAAGTGCTAAAGCCTCACCCTGCAGGTGTGTTTTAACCGAAGGAGTCAAAGCCTCGGCAGTCTCAATACCGGCAAGATACTCATTACAGCGAGAAATGGCTGCATAAGCGTGGCGCCAGCCTGAAAGCAACTCGGTGGTCTGGGCATTCCAACCTTGACGACAGAAAGCGGCATCCCAACCAGAGGCCTGCGAGTCCATTGTGGGGTGAGAAGTCGTGAACACATAAGGCTTGAAGGGATCGTCATTGTGAACGGCATTACCCGCAAAGTCCTTAGTTTGACTAGGGAGCATCAAATCGTAGCAACCTGTCAGTGCTGCAATAGCAGCCTCATCTGTATCAAAGATTGCATCTGCAGGAAGAATGTTTCCATGAGGCACATCAAGGAACTTGTCATTATCGCAGGAAGTGAGTCCAAGCCCCATCAGACCGCACAACGCTGTTCCGTAAATGAAATATTTTGTTTTCATATCTGTTATCTTAATTAAAATTTATTATATTACCTTACTTGTTCTTTTCGTTATTAGAATGTTACGTTAAGACCCAATGTGTAGGTTCGAGGCATAGGATAACGACCAGTGTCAAGACCAGTGTAAAGTACGCTACCCTGTCCAATTTCGGGATCTCCGTACTTGTTGTAAGGAGAAATACAAGCCAGGTTAGAAACAGAGAGGTAAACACGAGCGTTCTGCAGATATGCTTTCTTTGCAATCTCCTTAGGCAGTGTATAGCCAATCTGGAGGTTAGAAATGCGGAGGAAGTTACCGTTCTTTACCCAGTTGCTTGATGCACGCATGTTGTGACCTGTATCTTTAATTGACAGGCGAGCGTATGCAGCATTAGGATTCTCAGCAGACCAAGCATTGTTGGCAACCTCCTGCAGGATACGAGGAGCAGTACCGTCATCAGAAGAGAACATGTTGCTCAGACGCATGGCAGAATAAGAGAAGATATCCTTGCCCAGCTCACCATACATATACAGAGAGATGTCGAAGTTCTTCCAGGTGGCACCCAGATTCAAACCAAAGTTAAATGAGGGGAATCCGTTGCCCAGGATAACCATATCTTTCTCATCGAGTGCACCATCCTTGTTGACATCCTCGAAGATGTAGTCACCAAGCTTAGCAGCAGCATCACCACCCTCGTGAGGATACTTAGCCAAGTCTTCCTGTGTACGGTAGATACCGATGCAGCGATAACCGTAGAACGAACCTACAGCCTCACCTTCCATACAGATTGAGTGGTTGCCCCAATAGTAACCAGAAGCAGCACCTACGGCACCTGTGTTAGAACCGTCACCAGTTCCCTGACCAGATGAGTCGGAGTTGGTGTTGTACAGAGGCTCACCCATCTTCTTTACCTTATTCTTCAGAGTAGAACCAGTCAGCTGAGCGTTGATGGTCCAATCCTGGTTCAGGCGCTTGTTGTAAGAAATACCGAACTCAAGACCCTTGTTTTCAATCTCACCATAGTTGGTGTAGATAGCGGTGTTACCCTGAGAAGGACGAATCTGGCGGTTGAGCAGCAGATCCTTAGATGTACGGATGAAGTAGTCCAAAGTAATGTTCAAGTCACCATTCAGCAGACCGAAGTCAAGACCGAAGTTCAACTGCTCGTTGGTCTCCCACTTCAGGTTCGTGTCAACCAGCGGAGAATAGAAACCTGTAGAGAATACCAGAGGATTGTTGGCACCCATGCCCTGTCCTTCTTGATAGTATGAATACTTAACATTGGTAGTTGACAGACCAGCTACAGCGAAGTCGGTAGCACCACCAGAGTTACCAGTCTGACCCCAACCGAGACGGAGCTTCAGATTGCTAATCCAATTAACGTCCTTCATGAATGACTCCTCGCTGATGCGCCAAGAAGCTGCTGCAGAGGGGAAGGTACCCCAACGGTTACCAGAACCGAAGTTCGAGCTACCATCACGACGGATTGTTGCAGTCAGGTTGTAACGGCCCATGAAGCTGTATGCCAAACGGCCGAAGTAAGAGATGCCACGTGTCTCAAGGTTGAGAGCACCACCTGCGCTGAGAGTAGAAGGATCCTTGGTCAGGCTGACATTACGGTTCTGGGTGCTCCAGAAGTCACGTGCACCTGCAGAAGCATACTGGCCATACCAGCGTGAAACCTCATTACCGAGCATGACGGTCAAATCATGCATGTCATTGCTCCAGTTATAGGTCAGGGTGTTCTGAATGTCCAGAGTCTGACCATCGCTGTTAGAAACGCTGAAGCTCATAGCATTATTGTTACCAGGATTTACATATGCGGATGTACCCTGAGTAACGTTGATGTACTTGCCACCAACAATATTGTAACGAGTGATAGCACCCGATACGTCATTGCTTGAAGAACCAGTATAGTCGTAAGCAACCTGAGTCTTCCAGGTCAGGCCCTTAATCGGGGTGATGGCGAGGTAAGCACTTGCCAGAGCACGGTTAGAACGGTTACGTCCAGCCTTCTCCATCTGTTTAGCATACATGTTACCGAGGGTAGTTCCCCAGAAACCATCATTGGTATCTTTACCATTCAATACTTCGCCAAAGGTTCCGTCGGGGTTCACCACGTTCGGAGAAACATAAGTACCAGCAGGAACACCATCGTAAGTGGCATCACCACGGGTTACGAAGTCCATCGTAGGACATGCGAAAGCATAGTCACGATAAGAAGACAGGTTACCGAAGTTACCTACCGAGTTGTTAGAACCATGAGAGTCAGTGTGTACGAAGCTAACGTCAGCACCAAACTCAATGAAATCGTTCACCTGAGTCTTCATGTTGGCACGAGCGGTGATGCGCTGGAACTGTGTGTTGACAACTACACCATCGTTGCGGAGGAAACCAACAGAACCACTATACTGTGTCTTTTCGTTACCACCTGAAGCAGAGAGGTTGTAATCCTGCTTAAGGCTGGTACGAGTCATGATGTCGAGCCAGTCGATGTACTTACGCTTTCCGTCATACTGCTCACTCCAAACCTGGTTCCAGATGTCAGAACCGTCGTTAGCACGTGCCTGACGAATCGTCTTGGCATAGCCATCGAGGCTTACTACGTCGAGATTACCAGGAGCGGTCTGGAGACCCCAGTTTGCGGTAATATTAATATTGGTCTTGCCCTTGGTACCATGCTTGGTGGTAATCATGACAACACCGTTTGCACCAGCAGCACCGTAAATGGCTGTAGCAGAGGCGTCTTTCAAGATCTCAATGCTCTCGATGTCGGTGGGGTTCAGGAAGTTGGCGTTTGTTCCTACCTGCACACCGTCCACTACATACAGAGGAGCGGCATTACCGTTAATGGTGGCGACACCACGGATGCGCACAGCAGCATTGGCGTCAGGAGCACCATCTTGCATGGTTACCATCACACCAGGAGCTGCACCCTGCAGTCCTTGAGCAATGTTAGTCGGAGTACGCTTCAACATGTCTGCTGTGTTCACAGAAGCAACAGAACCAGAGATGTCGCTCTTCTTCATCGTACCATAACCAATGACGACGACGTCGTTCAGAGTGGTTACATCTTCTTTCAGAACAATCGTAAGATTGCTCTTGCCAGCTACGGGCACCGTCTGGGGCATATAGCCTACATAAGAAACAAGAAGGGTTGCATTGCTTGCAGCCTGAAGACTGAAATTACCGTCCATGTCGGTAATTGCACCGGTGTTGGTGCCTTGCACTTTGACTGTGGCACCGATAATCGGGTCACCAGCCTCGTCGTTCACAGTTCCCTTGACGATGCTCTGAGCACTGGCCATAGACAGTGGGAGCATGCAAAACAGGAACAACAAACCTAAGTTTTTTTGTAACTTTTTAAAGTTCCACATAAATAAAATTAGTTAATTAGTAAATAGTTATTTATTAAAAATGTATAGTTGCTTTTGTACACGTTAGTTATATCGCGTTAGTTGTTATTATTATTTTGGCTGCAAATTTAACTCATTTTGTAGTACTGCACTTTTTTTGGTGTAACATAAACTTTATTTTTTTGATAATGTAACGTTTTATGTTATACTACGCAAATTAATTGTGGGTAAAATAGAAAGCGAAGCATCCGGATGCTCCGCTTTAGTTTGTTAAGATAAAATGGCAGTTCGTTTTGCTGCATTGCCCATTAGTAGGCGTGGTCGTCGGCAATATCCTGCTTCTCTATTTTCTTCTTGTCGATGGACCACCATGCGTAGACGATGTAGGCCAGGACGAAGGGGATGAGCAAGCTGACGATGGCCATGGTGCGCAGCGTGAATTCGCTGGAACACGAATTGGCAATGGTGAGCGACGACTGCAGATCGGCCGTTGAGGGGTAGTAGGCCGTGTGGTTCCATGCTGACATGAGTAACAGGGGCAGTACGACCAATACGACACCGATGCCTGCGGGCCAGATGCCTTTGATGTATGTCTTCGACACGATGGTCTTGCCAATGGCATATAGCACCAGTACGACACCAATCAGCAGCACGATGGTGAGATACCACATGTCGATGAAATTGTTAAGATATTTATATGGAACGACGCTGATGACACCCGCATCGTCGTAGGCATAGCCGTCCTTCAGCAGCAGGTGGATGAGATAGCCCACGAAGAATACGAGGAATGGCACGGTAGCACCGATGAGTCGCACGCTGGCCCGCGAGCGGATATCCTCGTCGTTCACATTATTAATAATATAGAGTATGCCCAGGATGCGAGCCAGGAACATAACGGCCAGTCCAAATACCAGAACCCAGGGGTTGAGCAGTGCGTCGAGACCATGCGACGCGTTGGCCCAGCGCGAGATGATGGGCGTGATGGCTCCCGTGTCTACCAGATTCTCCTTCATGATGATGAAGTTGCTGCCCTCGAAGAAGGTGGCCACGGCTCCGCCTATGAGCAGGGGACCCAGGAGACCATTGATCACCAAACACATTTGGAACGTCTTCGGACCAAGGAAGTTTCCAATCTTGTTTTGGAATTCATAGCTGACGGCCTGTACCACAAAGGTGAAGAGGATAATCATCCACAACCAGTATGCTCCACCAAACGACGTGCTATAGAACAGGGGGAAGGATGCAAAGAATGCTCCGCCAAAGGTGACCAGTGTGGTAAAGGTGAACTCCCACTTGCGACCCGTGGAATTGATGATCATTCGGCGGCCCTCATCGGTATACCCCAGCGAGCGCACCATGGAGTTGGCACCTTGCACAAATAGCAGAAAAACTAATAATGCACCCAACAGTGATACCAGGAAGCACCAGTAATGCTGTAAAAAACTATAGGTAATCATAATTCTCAATTCTCAATTTTCAATTGTCAATTATTTATTCGTATACTCCGGTCCCTTTTTGATTTGCTTAAGGAGAATGCTGATTTCCACAGCGAGCATGAGTGTGAAGAGGAACAGGAACAGGAAGAAGGTCAATGCTACGCTGAACCCTCCGATGTCACTGACAGCCACCCATGTGGGCAGCATGTCCTGAATGGTCCAGGGCTGGCGTCCGAACTCAGCGACCAGCCATCCGCTCTCAGAGGCGATATAAGCCAGTGGGACGAGGGCAATGGCTACCCAGTAGTGCCATGCAGGCAGGTTCGTCACTTGGTATTCGTCAGCTGCAGTCTCAGGAATAATGGCGAAGGTAGCCAGCAGACGACGGGTGAATATCGACAGGAACGGTATTTTGAATGCCAGTATTGCAAGGATGGCAAAGAACAGGATGAAGATACACCCCAGTCCCACCATGATGCGGAATGCCCAGAAATTGACGGGGATGGGCGGCACGACGTCGTCCTTGTCCTTCACATAGCCGTAGCCGAAGTAAGGCATATTTTCCTTGATAATCGAGAGTTGACCGCTGAGTGTTGCCTCGTCGGCGCCTTCCTTCTTGGCCTTGCGATAGTTGGCGAGGGCATTGATGGCTAACTTTCCGCGTTGAATCTTTTCGTCGACTGATGGCTCACGGGTTCCGTCGGGACGGGTGTAGCCGTTCAGAATGTCGTTGATGCCAGGCACATAGCCGTGAATGTCGTTGGTGGCCATCATTGATAGTGCGTAGGGCATTTCAATCTTCAACGGGGCCGACTCTTCCGATTTGTAGTCGGGTTGGCAGAAGGGGTTTACCCAGGCGATGGCTGTCAGACCTACGTCTGTTCCGCCATTGTAGAGTGCCTCCATAGCGGCCAGCTTCATGGGCTGCACCTGAGCCACGCTCTGGCCTGATTTATGTCCCGTCATAGCGGCGCCCAACGAAGCGATAAGACCTACGATGACTGCAATCTTCATGCTCTCGACAGCGAGTTTTGTGTCGCGTTTTTTCATCAGATACCACGCAGATACTGCAACGACGAAAATGGCACCGACAATCCATGCGGAGATGACGGTGTGACAGAACTTGTCGATGGCAAAGGGTGAGAGGGCGACGTCGAGGAACGACACCATCTCGTTGCGCATCGTGTCGGGGTTGAACTCGCAGCCCACGGGATACTGCATCCATGCGTTGGCCACCAGAATCCACCAAGCGGAAATGGTGGCTCCCAGACCCGTCAGCCATGTGGATGCCAGGTGGAAGCCCGGTGACACCTTCTTCCAACCGAAGAACATCACCGCCACAAAAGTCGACTCCATGAAGAAGGCCACGACGCCCTCAATGGCCAGTGGCGCTCCGAAGATGTCGCCAACGAACCACGAATAGTTCGACCAGTTGGTGCCAAACTCAAATTCGAGGATGATGCCTGTGGCTACGCCCATGGCGAAATTGATGCCGAAGAGCCGTTGCCAGAACTGTGCCGTATCGCGCCAGAACGTGTCGACAACTGCTCCGTTGGAGCGCTTGAGGGTGCGATACCAACGGGTCTCGCAGATGCCCATGATGACAGCCAGACCGAGGGTCAGCGGGACGAACAGCCAGTGGTAGATGGCTGTCAGTGCGAACTGTGCCCTTGCCCAATCGATGGAGCTGGTGTCGATGCTTAGAAATAAATCGTTTGTCATAATATTTGGTTTTAAGTATAGTCTATTTGGCTCGGTCAATCATCTCCGTGGCAACGAAGTCTGGCTCTTCGCCCTCTTGGGTGTGTTCCTTGAGGAAGTTGGGAAAGAAGAGCAGCTTCAGCACGATGAAGATGATGAACAGCTTGATGAGGATGATGGTCCACAGCGTGCGCCCCAGCTTCATGGAACGGAATCCGTCGTAGTAAAGGTCATAGACCTTGTACAGAAAACTGCCTTTTTTCATCCGTTTTAGGCTTTGTGAGCGTTAATAATGATGCAAATATAGTGAATAAATTGAAAACTCGCAACATTTCTTTGTTTTTTTCGTAGAAAAAGATTAAATTTGCAGCCAAAATTGAAAAAATATGGATAAAAAGGTATTGATAGGCATCATCGTATTGCTGTTGTTAGGCATGGGTTGGTTGGTTTATAGCCTGATGCAGGAGAAGCAGACCAATCAGGATATGCAGGAGTTGGCCGAGTTGGACAAGCAGGAAATGGAGAAGGAATATCAGAACTTCGCCCTGCAGTACAACGAGATGAAAACCTACATCAAGAACGACTCCATCATCGCTGAGTTGACTCAGGAGCAGGAGCGCACGCAGAAACTGCTGGAGGAATTGAAGCGTACGCATGCCAGCGATGCTGCCGAGATTACCCGTTTGAAGAAGGAATTGGCCACTGTGCGTGCCGTCCTGCGCTCCTATGTGTTGCAGATTGACTCGCTGAACCGTCTGAATCAGGACTTGATGACGGAAAACGACCGTGTGCGTACCGAATTGGCCCAGAGCAACCAGCAGAACCAGGCGCTGTCCTCCGAGAAGGCTTCCCTGTCTGAGAAGGTGGCTATTGCAGCCCAGCTGGATGCTACCAACATCTCGCTGACCCCGCTGAGCAAGAAGGGCAAGGCTGAGAAATACATGAAGAATGCCAAGACGCTGGCCGTATCGTTTGCTATCACCAAGAATGTCACTGCCAGCAATGGCACCCGTTCGGTGTATGTCCGTGTGACGACTCCTGAAGGCGAGGTGCTCAATGGCGGCGGTACTTTCGAATATAGTGGCAAACAGCTGGCCTGGTCGATGAAGAAAGACGTGGAATACACGGGTGAGGAGACCGCACTGACCCTTTATTGGACGGTGAACGAATACTTAGGAGGCGGACAGTATAATGTCAGCATCTTCTGCGACGGTCAGGCTATCGGATCAAGAAACTTTACGTATAATAAATAAAGCATGAAGAATAGAATCATTGCATTCTTCCTGTTCACGACAGGGCTGGCGCAGGGGTCAGCAGCACAACAGTTGCTCTCGCTGGACAGTTGCAGGGCTATGGCGCTCCGCAACAATAAGGAGCTGGGCATGTCGCGAGTCAAACAGGAAGTAGCCGCCAATTTGCGCAAGTCGGCGCGTACGAAGTACCTGCCGCACGTCAGCGCGCTGGGAGGCTACGAATGGACCAGCAGGGAGATCTCGCTGCTCAACGACGAGCAGAAAGAGACACTGTCGAACCTGGGGACCTCGTTGTCGACGGGGATTCAAGGTAAGATAGGCCAGGCTATGCAGCAGATTCCTGCGAGTGTACAGCAGTTGTTAGGTGCCATGGGTATCGACTTGCAGGCCATCGGAGGTAATCTGGGAACTGCGTTAGGTGGCCTTGGCACTTCCATCAACGGAGTAGGGCAGGGCATTGTCGATGCGTTCCATACCGATACGCGCAATATGTTTGCCGGAGCCGTCATGGTGACACAGCCCGTATTTATGGGTGGTGCCATCATTGCCATGAACAAGATGGCTGACATTGGTGAGGATATGGCTGCCAATGCCATGGAGCAGAAACGCCAGGTTACCTTATATAATATAGACAAGGCCTACTGGCAGGTGGTGTCGTTGCGCCACAAGCAGAAGCTTGCTCAGGGCTATCTCGACCTGGTGAAGAAACTGGACGGCGACGTGCAGAAGATGATTCATGAGGGTGTTGCCACGCGTAGCGAGGGACTCAGCGTCAGTGTGAAGGTCAACGAGGCCGAGATGATGCTTACCAAGGTCGACGACGGTTTGGTGCTGTCGAAGATGCTGCTTTGCCAGTTGTGTGGATTGCCCATTTCCGAGCAAATCGTGCTGACTGACGAAGAGCGCGAGGATTTGAGCGCTCCCGAGCTGGCCCCGCAAATGGAGTTGGAGCAGGCCTTGGCTAACCGTCCGGAACTGAAGCAGTTGCAGAACATGGTCGATATGAGCAAGCAGCTGACAAACATCCTCAAGGCAGGAAACCTGCCTCAGGTGGCGCTGATGGGTGGCTATATGGTGACGAATCCCAACCTGTTCAATGGCTTCCAGCGTAAGTTCGGAGGCATGTGGAACGTCGGTGTGCTGGTGCGCATTCCCGTTTGGAACTGGGGTGACGTGGCCTACAAGGTGCGTGCCTCAAAGGGTGCTACAACCATTGCCCGCCTGCAGATGGACGAAGCTCGTGAAAAAATTACCTTACAGGTAAACCAGAGCAATTTCCAGGTCCGCGAGGCTAACAGGACGCTGGAGATGAGCAAAGCCAATATCCGTAAGGCAGAAGAGAACCTGCGTACGGCGAATCTCGGATTCAGCGAGGGTGTCATCTCGTCGACTACCGTCATGGAAGCCCAGACGGCATGGCTACAGGCCCAGTCGCAGAAGATAGACGCAGAAATTGAAGTCAAACTCAGCCAGGTGAACCTGCAGAAGGCCCTTGGCGTCCTGGGAGAATAAGATAATAGTAAATTGTAAATCGTCAAATAGTATATTTAAGATGTCAGCAAAAACACAACATAACAACATTCTGTATGCAATTCTCGGATTTGCAGCAGTCGTGATTATCGTGGCTCTGATTGGTTTCTTCGCTTTGGGACGTGATCCCGAGTTGATTCAGGGACAGGTGGAAGTCAGTGAATACCGTGTGTCGAGTAAGGTGCCCGGACGTATCTTGGAAATCAGAGTCAAGGAGGGCGACTACGTGAAGGTTGGCGATACGCTGGCCATTCTCGATGCCCCCGAGGTTCGTGCCAAGATGGAACAGGCCCGCAGTGCCGAGAATGCCGCTGCTGCTCTGGAACTGAAGGCTCAGAACGGAGCCCGCCAGGAGCAGATTCAGGGCGCCTATCAGGTGTGGCAGCAGGCCAAGGCCGGCCTTGAGATTGCTGAGAAGTCATACCAGCGCATCCAGCGTCTGTTCGACGAGGGTGTGGTGTCCGCTCAGAAGCGCGACGAGGTCTATGCCAACTACAAGGCCATGGAGGCCCAGTGCAAGGCTGCCGAGAGCCAGTATCAGATGGCTCAGAACGGAGCCCGTCGTGAGGACAAGCTGGCTGCTGCCGCTCAGGTGGGACGCGCCAAGGGTGCCGTGCAGGAGGTGAACAGCTACATCCACGAAACGGTTCAGATAGCCCAGATGGAAGGCGAGGTCAGCAGCATCTATCCCAAGGTTGGCGAGTTGGTTGGTACGGGTTCACCCATCATGACCATCTCGATGATGCACGACATGTGGGGCTCGTTCAATGTCCGCGAGGACCAGCTGAACGGCATGCAGGTCGGTTCTGTGGTGAAGGCTTTCGTGCCTGCCTTCAACAAGGAGGTCGAGATGAAGGTCTACTACCTGAAGGACCAGGGCTCGTATGCTGTATGGAAAGCCACCAAGGCCAATGGCCAGTACGACCTAAAGACCTTCGAGGTCAGGGCTCGTCCGACAGAGAAGTTCGAGGGCCTTCGCCCGGGCATGTCGCTTATCATAAAGTGATGAGTGATAAGTGATGAGTGATAAGTGATAAGTGATGAGTGATGAGTGATGAGTGATAAGTGATAAGCGATAAACTATGGGCGTGAGGCTTAGGCAGATATACGATATCATGATGCGCGAGTTGCTGATTCTGCGTCAGAATCACATCTACCGCTTCTGCATGGTGCTGTTTCCGTTGCTGGTGATGTTCTTCTTCACCTCGCTGATGGACGACGGCCTGCCTACCAGTATGCCTGTGGGTATTGTTGACTTGGACAATACCTCCACGTCGCGCTCGCTGTCGCAACGGCTGGACGGCTTTCAGATGTCGCGCATTGTGGCCCACTATCCCAGTGTCGCTGAGGCCCGCCGAGCCATTCAGCGCAACGAAATCTACGGATTCCTCTATATTCCCAAGGGTACTACCGAGAAGCTGTTGTCATCCCGCCAACCCAAGATATCCTACTATTACTCCTATACAACGCTGGCCGCTGGCGCGCTGTTGATGAAGGATTTGAAGACCATCTCGACACTGGGTTCTGCTGCCGTCGGACAAGCGACGATGCGTGCTAAGGGTTTTACAGACAAGCAGATCATGACGTTCCTGCAACCCGTCACGCTGGACTTGCACCAGATTGCCAACCCGTGGACCAGCTATAATTCCTATCTGACGACGATGATTGTGCCTGGCATGATCATGCTGTTCATCTTCCTGATTTCAGCTTATTCGCTGGGTACAGAGCTGAAGTTCAGTTCGTCGAAGCGTTGGCTCGAGATGGCCGATAACCATATAATGACGGCATTGCTGGGGAAATTCCTGCCCCAGACGCTCATCTGGCTGGCCATTGTCTACGGCTACGAATACTATGTGTTCTACGTGCTTGAATTCCCACATTTGGGCAGCCCGTGGATGTTGGTCCTGCTGGGACTGATGCATGTGTTGGCCTGTCAGGGCTTTGGCATCTTCGCCTTCGGACTGCTGCCGTCGTTACGTATGTCGCTGAGCATCTGCTCGTTATGGGCCGTGCTGAGCATCTCGATGGCTGGTTCCGCATTCCCGGTGATGGGCATGGACGGCCCGCTGCAGTCGCTGTCGTGGCTGTTCCCTCTGCGCCATTACTATATGATATATCAAATCTGCGTCTTCAACGGCTTCCCGCTCATCGAGGCGTGGTTCCACTTGGCTGCCCTGGCGGCATTCATGCTGCTGCCCTGGCTCGTGGTGGGGAAAATAAAGAATGCAATGCTCACTTATGTCTATATTCCGTAATTTATATAAAGACATAGAGAATGCCTGCTACATCTGGCGAAAGGAAATGACGCAGGTGGTGAAGGACGAGGGTGTGCTCATCTTCTTCATCATCGTGCCGCTGGTCTATCCTTTGCTCTACTCGTGGATCTATAACAACGAGACGGTACACGACGTGCCCGTCTGTGTCGTCGACCAGTCGCACTCCGCGCTGTCGCGACAGTTCATCCATATGTGCGACGCTTCTGCCGACGTCCGCGTGGCTTATTATGCACAGGACCTGGACGAGGCGAAGTCGTTGGTAAGCCGTCAGCTGGTTAAGGGCGTCTATCTCATTCCCAGCGATTTCGAGACCAATGTGCTGCGCATGGAGCAGGGCGTCATCAGCGTCTATTGCGACATGAGTCTCATGCTCACCTACAAGGCCATCTTCCAGACGGCGCGCCTGGTGAGTTTGGAGATGGGACAGCAGATCCAGACGAAGCTGAGCCGGCAGTATACAGCCCGCGAGGAGGCCATTGCCGCCCGCCCGCTGGACTATGCCGATGTGCCAATCTTCAATCCCCAGGGTGGTTACGGCTCGTTCATCCTGCCTGCCGTGCTGATGCTCATTCTGCAACAGACACTGGTGCTGGGCATTGGTCTTGCGGCAGGTACTGCCCGCGACGAGAATGCCTATCGCAACCTGATTCCCGTGGGTGACTCCCGTTACAACAAGACGCTGCCCATCGTGCTGGGCAAGGCCATGTGCTACCTGATGATTTATGCTGTCATGGGCGCCTGGCTGGTCGTTATCGTGCCGCGACTGTTCCACTTCCCGCAGCTGGCCAGTGGCCCTACGCTCCTGGTGCTGATGATTCCCTACGTGCTGGCGTGCATCTTCTTTGGCATGATGGTGTCGTGCATGGTGAAATATCGCGAGAATGTCATGTTGCTCATGGTCTTCGTGTCCATTCCGCTTTTGTTCATGACGGGTGTCTCCTGGCCCCAGTCCAACATTCCGGGCATGTGGCAGGGTGTCAGCTGGCTGTTCCCCTCCACGTTTGGCGCCCGAGCTTATGTGCGATTGAACTCCATGGGAGCCAGTCTGGGCGACGTGCTCACGGAGTATCGCATCCTATGGATTCATGTGGCATGCTACTTCTTCTTGACGCTGTGCGTCTATCGCTTCCAGATCTACCGTGCCCGCAGACAGGCACTGAACCGTCTGCGCTTCCTGAAGAAAAACCGCCAGCAGCGTCAGTCCGAGAAAACTACTTGATTCCCCTTTCGTTCAGCGCTTTGGCATAGCGTGCTGCGTTCTTCAGGTGTTCCTGATACGTCGTGGCGAAATTGTGCGTACCCGAGAAATCCTCCTTGGCACACATATACAAGTAGTCGTGGTCCACCGCATTCAGCACGGCGTCGATGCCCTTGATCGAGGCAATCTTGATGGGGCCGGGAGGCAGACCCTCATTCCTATAGGTGTTGTAAGGCGAATCGATGGTGAGCAGTTTCTGCCAGATACGCTTCAACTCGAACTGCTTCAAGGCAAACTTGATGGTCGGATCGGCCTGCAGGGGCATGTTCTGCTTCAGACGGTTCAGGTACATGCCGGCTATCATGGGCTTCTCGGCATTGTTTGCCGTCTCCTCGTCGATGATGCTCGCCAGCGTGCAAATCTCCACGGGTGTCAGCTGCATCTGCGCTGCCTTGGCCTCACGCGTGCCCTCCCAGAATCGGTCGTGCTCCTTCTGCATACGCTCCAACAGTTTGTCCACGCTCATGTTCCAATACACGTCGTACGTGTTGGGCACGAACAGCGCCGCAATCGTCGTCGTGTCGTAACCATACTGCTGGCACATCTCCTCGCTGTACAGCGCATCGGCAATGGTCGCCGAGTCCAGCATCAGTTTCTGACCCAGCACGGCGGCCAGACGGTCCATCGTGCGCACCTCGGGGATGGTCAGGTTGAACGACGACTGCTGTCCGTTCTTCAGACGGCGGAACACCGTGATGGGCCCGTCGCCGGGTTCTATGGCATAGCGTCCGCTGCGAACGTGCTCGCTGTAGCTGCTGTGGCGCAGCAGGGTCGACAGGCTGGCAAAACCTGTCGTCGACGTCAGCGGTTGCAGCTTCACCAGTACGCTGTCCTGCGTGTCGTCGTCGTCAATATACAGGTATACGGTGCTCTCGCTTCCCGAGACAGTAGCCATCAGGTGGAATCCCACCAGTCCCGCCACGAGCAGCAAACCCACTACAGCCACATATAAATAGACTTTTGAATTCAATTTTTTCATCTTCGTTTCTGCAAATACGCTGCAAAGTTACAAAATAATTGATAATTGACAACTGATAATTGATAAATAATTCGTATCTTTGCCCCTGATAATCAGAAAAGCGTA
This sequence comes from Prevotella sp., assembly GCA_016291085.1. Lineage (GTDB taxonomy): Bacteria > Bacteroidota > Bacteroidia > Bacteroidales > Bacteroidaceae > Prevotella. The sequence goes on along the minus strand of JAEEVW010000003.1, from coordinate 110,872 downwards.
TTATATCTAACGACTTATGGCAACTAAGACAGCAATCGTGGGAGGCGGTGCAGCGGGATTTTTCCTGGCTGTGAACCTGAAGGAGATGGTGCCCGAGATGGAGGTGACCATCTTCGAGCGTAGCCCGCGGGTGCTGGCGAAGGTGGAGGTGAGCGGCGGCGGACGCTGCAACTGTACCAACTCGTTTGCCGGGGTCAGCGACCTGTCGCAGGTGTACCCCAGGGGCCATAGGCTGATGAAACGGCTGTTTAACGTGTTCGACCATGAGGATGCCTACCGCTGGTTCGAGCAGCACGGGGTGCCGCTGGTGACGCAGGACGATGAGTGCGTGTTTCCGCAGGCGCAGGACTCGCACGCCATCATCGACTGTTTCCTGGCACTGGCCCGACGCTACGGCATCAGGATTCGGAAAGGGGTGAAGGTGCAGTCGCTTTCAGACTTGCGCGACTACGACTTCGTGGCCGTCACCACGGGCGGTTCACCGAAGGGCGAGGGTCTGCGATGGCTGGCGCAGCTGGGGCACGAGACGGAAGCGCCCGTGCCGTCGCTGTTCTCGCTGTCGACAGACGACACCCGCCTGCACGAACTGATGGGGCTGGTGGTGGACAATGCTGAAGTGCACATTCAGGGCACGAAGCTGCGTGCCGAGGGCGCACTGCTGATTACCCACTGGGGACTGAGCGGGCCGGTAGCGCTGCGACTGTCGAGCTATGCGGCACGTCATCTGGCTGATGCCGGCTATCAGGCTGCGCTGAGCGTCAACTGGGTGCAGCAGAACGAGGCCGAGGTGCAGGCGGCGCTGCAGGAAATGGCGGTGCGTGAGCCGCAGAAACAGCTGACGACGTGTAATCCCTTTGGTGTGCAGCAACGCCTGTGGGCCTATCTGTCAGAGAAGGCGCTGGCAGGGCGCGCCACGATTCGGTGGTCGGAACTGAACAAAAAGGATGTGAACCGGCTGGTGAACGTGCTGGTGAACGACACGCTGCAGATGGTAGGACGTGCGCCGTTCAAGGATGAATTCGTGACCTGTGGCGGCATCGCGCTGAAGGCCGTCAATCCGGCGACGCTGGAGAGCCGCCACGTGCCCCGCCTGTATTTTGCCGGCGAGGTGCTGGACATTGACGGAGTGACGGGCGGGTTCAATTTCCAGGCAGCCTGGACTACCGCCTACACGGTTGCCTGCAGCATTTGTAAGTCATTAGAAGACAATCATTTACTAACTAACAACATAAACTTTATTACGCAATGAAACAGAGATTGTTTTTAGCAGCATTTGCTGCATGTTTGGCAGTTTGTGGCTGGGGACAGCAACAGACGCCGAGATCGATTCAGTGTAACGAGGACGGCACGGTGACATTCACCTACCAGAACGACCATGCCAAGGAGGTGCTGGTGGACGTGCAGTTTGCAGGCCGTAAGCCCATGACGCGCGACGAGAAGACGGGCCTGTGGACGGCCACGCTGGGCCCTGCCGCCCCCGACATGTATCCCTACTGCTTTGTGGTGGACGGCATCAGTGTGATGGACCCCGAGAACGACCAGTACTTCCCGAATGAAGGCTTCAAGAACAGCCTGCTGGAGATTCCCGGCAACGGCACGCTGGCGCACGACATCAAGGACGTGCCCCACGGCAGGTTGGAGTATGTGCACTACTATTCGAAGAGCCTGGGGGCTACGAATCAGGCCGTGGTGTATCTGCCACCGACGTACATGACCAATTTCCAGAAGAAGTACCCCGTGTTCTACCTGATCAGCGGTACGACGGACACGGAGGAGGTGTACTACAAGGTGGGTCGCGTGAACTATATCCTGGACAATCTGCTGGCCGAGAAAGCCGCCAAGGAGATGATTGTCGTGTTGCCCTACGGTAACCCCTCGAAGCTGAAGCCCGCGAAGGCCGAGAGCGCTTCCGGCGCGCCCCAGGTGCAATTCGGTGGCGACGTGTTCAGCAAGGACCTGATTGAGGACCTGATGCCCTACATCGACAAGAACTACCGCACGGATGCCAACCGCGAGCACCGTGCCATCGGCGGTTTCTCGCGTGGCGGCAATCAGGCGCTGTACAACGGTCTGGCGAATCTCGACAAGTTTGCCTACCTGTGTTCCTACAGCTCGTTTACGTCGACGGATATCCCCAACGTGTACGACCAGGCCGAGGAGACGAACAAGAAGATCCGCCTGTTCTGGCTGGGTGTGGGCACCGACGACTTCCTGTACGGCAATGCCCGCGACTACATGGAGTTTCTGGACAAGAAGGGCATCCGCAGCGTGAAGGAGTTTACCAGCGACAAGTTCGGACACACGTGGATGAATGCGAAGTACTTCCTGTCGAAGACCCTGCCCCTGCTGTTCAACAAGAAGGCCTCGGAGGCTGCCATGGCTGCCGGTCAGCCGGCCCCTGCCAAGACCGGTCAGGAACAGCAGTTTACGCCGGGCGTGATGGCCCGTCTGTTCCCGCGTCCCATCATCTCGCCGGAATATACCGAGGAGAGCATCACGTTCCGTTTCAAGGCCCCCGATGCCGAGAAGGTGGAGCTGGAATGCGAGATTCTGCCCGACGTGCTGGCGATGGAGAAGGACTCCGACGGTGTTTGGAGCGTGAAGATGGAAGACTTCGTGACGGAGACCTTCAAATATTGCTTTGTGGTGGACGGCATGCGTGTGGCTGACCCCAGCAACATGTATCTGTCGCCCGACAGAGGATTCAAATACAGTGTGGCCGACAACCCCTACGGACCGTTCAGCTTTGCCCAGCAGGGCGATATCCAGCACGGACATACATCGTACGACGTGGACAGACAGGAGGCCTGGTATATGATGCCCATGAACGCCTCCATGAGAGGCGGTGGATTCACGATGCCTGTGTTTATCCAGCTGGTTCCCGGCGAGAACGACACCATGGAGAGCTGGTTCAAGGTGGGTGGTGCCGACGCCATTGCCGACAAGATGCAGGCTGAGGGAAAGACGAAAACCGTGGTCATGACGACGAGCTCGATGGACTTCATGGGGCAGGGTGGCATGAGGATGCCTGGCATGGAACCCCGTGTGCTGCGTGCCGATGACTATCCGACGTGGTCGCAGCGCCGCAGGGCTCTGGTGAAGCTGTTGCTGAAGATAGGTAAAGAACCAGCCCCCGAGATGCCTAACTTTGGTGGAGGCTTCGGCGGAGGCGGTGGCTTCGGTGGCGGTTTCGGAGGCGGTGGAGGCTTCTAAGCCTCTTTGCCCTCCTCCAAAACCTTGTTTTGCTTCAGGTCCTCGACAAACTGGCTGATCTTTTGCAGCTCGCGAGGAATGCGGATATTCTGTGGGCAGTGCGGTTCGCACTGTCCACAACTTATACAGTGGTCAGCCTGGCGCAGCTTGGGCACGGCACGGTCGTAGCCTATCAGGTAGTTACGACGCAACTTGAAGTACTCGTCGTCCATCTTCATACGCGGCAGGGTGCCGTCGTTCTTGCATTTGTTATAGTGTACGAAGATGGCAGGAATGTCGATGCCGTAGGGACAGGGCATGCAGTATTTGCAGTCGTTGCAGGGAATGTTTTCCAAGCCCACGATGCGCTCGGCCACCTGGCGCTGCAGGTAATCCTGTTCGGGGACCGTCAGCGGAACGAGCGGACAGTAGGACAGCAGGTTGTCCTTCAGGTGTTCCATATAGGTCATGCCGCTGAGCACGGTGAGCACGCCCTCGGGGGTACCGGCATAGCGGAATGCCCACGAGGCCACGCTGCGCTCAGGAGCCTTACTCTTCATCTCGGCAGCCAGATACTGTGGCAGGTTGGCCAGACGTCCGCCCAGCAGGGGTTCCATGATGACGGAAGGGATGCCTTTCTTCTGCAACTCCTCGTATAGGTAGCTGGCATCGACATTGCGGCTGTTGATCTCGTTGGCATAGTCCCAGTCCAGGTAGTTCAGCTCGATCTGTACGAAGTCCCAGTGGTACTTGTCGTGCATGGCCAGCACCTCGTCGAACACTTCTTTGTAGCCGTGGAACGAGAATCCGAGGTTGCGGATGCGCCCCGCCTCGCGCTCCTGCAAGAGGAAGTCCATCATGCCATTGTCGAGGTAGCGGCTGTTGAACTCGTTCATGCCACCGCCCACAGCGTGCAGCAGGTAGTAGTCGATGTAGTCGACCTGCAGGTCCTGCATGGATTTCCGGTACATGGCAATGCTGGCCTCGCGACTCTGCGTCGACGGGTGGAAGTTAGACAGTTTCGTGGCAACGAAATACTCTTCGCGCTTGTGGCGACTGAGCGCAATGCCCGTGCAGGCTTCCGACTTGCCCTGACAGTAGACGGGAGAGGTGTCGAAATAGTTTACGCCGTGCTCGATGGCATAGTCCACCTGGCGGTTGATCATTTCCTGGTCGTAGTCGTCCTGATTCTCCGTCTTCGACGGCAGGCGCATCATGCCATAGCCCAGCAGCGACACCTTATCGTGGTTTTTGGGATTTTCGCGATAGGTCATCTTGCCCACGGGCGGCTCCACCTGTTGCTTGTATTCCTCGACGGCCTTCGACTCGGTTTTCGACTTGCAGCCCGTAAGGACAGCGGCAGTGCCCAGTGCTCCTCCGCCGAATAACTTGAGGAAATTCCTACGGCTTATATCATTATGCTTTTTGGTAATCATAATTCTCAATTCTCAATTCTCAATTCTTAAATCTCCTTATGCACCTCGTGCCCTTCGACGTAGATGGCCGAGAAGGGACGGGCGGGACACAGATATTCGCAGGCACCACAGCCAATGCAGCGTGCTTCGTTGACAGCGGGAACATAGGGGCTCTCCTCGTCGTCGGGGTCGGAGGGTACCATCTCGATGGCTCCCGAGGGACAGTGGCGGGCACAATTGCCACACTCCACACCATCGGTCAGGGGGATGCAGTTTTTCTTGATCCATACGGCATGACCGATCTGCGTCGAGGCCTTGTCCTCTTTCTGGATGGGCTGGATGGCACCTGCCGGGCACACCTCAGAGCAACGGTTGCACTCAGGACGGCAGTAGCCGCGTTCGTACGACATGACGGGTTGCATCAGGTGTAGCCAGTCGTCGGAGGGACGCAGCACCTGATTGGGACATTCCGAGATGCACAGCTGGCAACCGGTACATTTCTGCGCCATGTTCTGGGCCGACAGTGAGCCTGGAGGTGTCAATGGCGTCTGGCGCTCAGGGGCTACCTTGTCCTCGATGTCAGCCAGTCCGCCGTCCATGATCTTGTCCTTCTGCTGGGCCAAGGCAGCCGTCGTCAGCAGAGCGCTACTAATGAGGAACGCGCGGCGGCCGCCGTTCTCGGGGCTAGTCTCACTAGTCTGACTAGTCTGACTAGTTGTACTAGTTATACTAGTTTTCCGGGCATATTTCAGCGCTCCGAATTTGCAACTCTCGATGCAGTTGCCACAGACTACGCAGCGCGAGGCGTCGACGGTGTGCGTCTTGTAGTCGATGCAGGCTGCCTTGCAGTTCTTTGAACAGAACGAGCAGTTGCGGCATTTCTCGGTGTCGAAATGGATTTTCAGCAGCGAGAAACGGCTGATGAGCGACAGCAGCGTACCTACGGGGCAGATGGTGTTACACCAGGTGCGCCCGTTGCGCCAAGCCAGCACGGCAATCACGATGAGCATCACAATGGCAATGACCAGTGAAGCGACGGAGCGTAGCCATACCTCCGAGTGGTAGAAGGCGTAGCTGTCCATCTGCTCGGCAAAATATGCCAGCACGTTGTTGCCTGTCTGATAGATGGGTTGCAACAGGTTGGTGGCGATGAGTCCGAAGGTGGAGTAGGGGGCCAGCAGTTGCACCACCACGGCCAGTCCTGCCAAGTGAGCCACGAGGAACACCACCAGCATGGGGTAGCGCAGCCACTTCACCTCCTTCGAGAAGGTGTAGCGGTTTTTCTTAGCTTTCTTGCCCAGCCATCCGAAGATATCCATCATGATGCCTAGGGGGCAGATGACACTACAATACATGCGCCCGAAGATGAGTGTCAGAATGGTGATTGCCACAACAATCAGGACACTGCTTGCCAACAGGGCTTCTAACAACTGTATCTTCGGCATCCAACCCACCAGGTGGTGAGCCGTTCCCGTGAAGTCGAGAAACAGCCACGTGATGCCGATAAACATCACTGCCGCGAGTATGATTCTGATTTTTCTTAGCACCATATTGATTTACAATTTGACAATTTACAATTTACGATTTATTCCTCAATTTTTCGATTTCGCGATTTTTACAATTAGTATGCTCAGTTCGTAGAGCAGGTAGATGGGCAGCGCCACGACGAAGAGCGTGAACACATCGGTTGTCGGTGTGATGATGGCCGCTACGACGAGGATGGCCACGATGGCGTGCCGGCGGTATTCGCTCATCAACGGGCTGGTAATCAGGCCCATGCGTCCTAACAGTCCGCTGACGACAGGCAGCTCGAACACCACGCCCATGACCAGACTCATTCCCAGCAGCGTGTCGATGTACGACTGCAAGGTCAACATGTTTGCCACATCGGGGCTCACCTGATAGGTTCCCAGGAAGCGTACCGTCAGGGGGAACACCAAGAAGTAATTCACCAACGTGCCCACGAGAAACATCAGGTAGGCTGCTCCCACAATCCAGACGGCATAGCGCCGCTCGTTCTGGTAGAGCCCTGGCGAGACGAAGCGGAACAACTCGTACAGCACGTAGGGTGACGCCACCAGCAGGCCGGCATACAGCGCCGTGCGCATGTGAATCATGAACTGCTCCGTCAGTCCGGTGTTCATCAAGTGCAGCGAGAAGGACTCGACGCCCAACAGCTGGTAGGTGACGAAGTCGCTACTCCGTGGAGCTAGCACCACGCTGAACAATTCTTCCTTCATCACGAAGGCCACGATGCCACAGACAACGACGGCCACCGCCATGCGAATCAGTGCCGCGCGCAGCACGTCCAGGTGGTCCCAGAAGGTCATTTCATCTCTTTGAACTTTGAACTTTGAACTTTGAACTTTATGATTACTTTCCGTTCTGTTCATTCGTTCTTTCGTCGTCTGGTTCTATTTCTTTCATGCCGTCCTTGAAACTCTTCACGCCCTTGCCGAGGCCTTTCATCAGCTCGGGAATCTTCTTGCCACCGAACAGCAGCAATACGATGAGTGCAATGACGATGATTTCCTGCATGCCTAATCCAAACAAAAGTAAATTCATCATTTTTATTATTGTTTTTGGGTTATTATTTTGCAAAGATACAAAAAAAGTTCGTATCTTTGCAGGCAAATAAACAACATTTAACTATGGAATACGAATTTATCCTGCGAATCTTCATTGCTGCCATCCTGGGCGGACTGATTGGATTGGAGCGTGAATGGCGTGCCAAGGAGGCTGGTCTGCGTACCCATTTCCTTGTGGCACTGGGCTCTGCAGTGTTTATGATTGTCTCGGCCTATGGCTTTAGCGACGTCCAAATGGACGGGATGACATCTCGCTGGGATGTCAGTCGTGTGGCTGCTCAGGTGGTTAGCGGCATTGGTTTCATTGGTGCCGGTACCATCATCTTCCGCAAACAAGAGAATATGGTCAGTGGTTTGACCACAGCTGCGGGTCTCTGGGTGACTGCCGCTATCGGTCTGGCCTGTGGCGGTGGCATGTATGTGTTGGCTACAGCCAGTACGGTGCTGGTGCTGTTTGGTTTGGAAGCCTTCAACTACTTCCTCCACAAAATTGACAAAAAAAGAGATGAGAAGCACGTTTGACTTCTCACCTCTTTCCTCTCACCTCTTACTTCTTATAGCTTAGCGCTGCTCCGATGGCGGTGCAGAACTCGGCGTGCTTGGGGATGTGGAAATGTACCTTATACATTTTCTCGAGCATGGGGTAGATTTCCTTGCACTGGGGCAGGAGCGTCAGGTTGCCAATGAGCACGAAATCCTTGATGCCGGAGTTGAGGGCGGCCAGAATGGTGGCAGAACCGATGGTTTGCAGCACCATGACAATCAGTCCTAAGGCCAAGTCCTCCTTGGGGGCGTCGTATTGCGCCTTCGAGAACAGCGAGGCGGTAGCGTCCATGGGCAGGCCGGGCAGGGGATGAGTCGAGATATCGCCAATCTGGAGGTTGATGTGGCTGATGTCGCCCCGCATGGCCAGGCTCTGGATCTGTTTCGGGTCGCGCGTATTGAGCATCACACGGCTCAGTCCCATCAGGGTTCCTCCGCCAACGCCGATACCACCGATGTGGCGGATGTCGTCGCCTTCGCACTGTACGAAGCTGGTTCCCGTTCCCATCGATACGACGATGGCTTTCGACAGACCGCTCTCGAAGCGTGCGCCCAGGCCGTCGGCAATGAATTCGTCGACCTTGCTGGTGGGTATGCCATAAAGCGATTCGTCGATATAGCCTGCCCCCACGCCAGTTAGCATGATCTGCTCGACGTCCTTCAGTTGGACCTTGTTGTCGTGCAGATACTTGCCAAAGGCGCCATAGAGTGACGTAACCTGGTCTGCTGCCGTGATGCGGATGGGCGACAGGACACGTCCCTCGCGCAATCCTACAATCTTCGTGGTGGATATGCCCACGTCAATTCCAATGATGATTCCCATAGTGTTTATTTCGTTTTCTTTTGTTTTTACCTTATTATATTATTCAGCGTATTGGTTCAGTGCGCTTTCTTTCTGGAGCGTCATCTCGCCCTTCAGCTCCTGGCCTTCATCGGAACGCAGATAATAGGTGCCCTGCAATTTGCCGTTCTTGAGCAGTCTGAACTTGCACTTGATGGCAGGATAGGTGTTAGCTTCCTCGGCAGCGCTGACCTCGTAGATATTTAGGAAACCGTCGTAGGCGTTGGCTGCTGCTTCGTAATCCGTAATGCCGTCGACATTACAGTCGGTGATGCCACAGTAGGTCTCTTCGTTGTTGGTAATCTTGAAGGACAGTTTTGGCTTCCCCTCCTCATAGCATGTCCAAGTGCCGTTCAGCGCCTTAGCCAGCTTTTCCTCGGAGATGCTTGTTTCCTTCGAAAAATACTGGCCATCCCAAGCAAAGATATGGAAGGTGCCGTGAAAGTCCTTGTCACGTTCCACGATACTGATGTCCTTGCCTTCGCGAGGCAGCTTGTAGGTAGTCGTCATGCCTGCCGTCTGACGGAACCGGATAACGGCATTGCGCTCGGGAGTAAGCGTCTGGGTGGCGGGATTATAGTCGTAGGCACAGATGGACTGCTGGGCTTTTTCGGCATTCTCCTTGTCGGGGCGGACAATATTGATGATGAAGAGCAAGTCTCCGTCCTTGCGCCCCCACACAGCTGCAGACATGTTGTCGCCGGGAGCGTCGCCCTGCACCACCTCTGCATAGCCGTTCTTGCGGTCGACGACGATGGCACCACCCGTTTCTTCGTTCATCTTTTCGGTGAACTTCTGATCTTTGGCATAGTCCAACAGCATGTCGACAACCTCCGTGGGCCACACCTTGTTGAAAGCCTCAAGCAGTGTGACCAATTCGGGTTTCTGACCACCCTTCTCAACGGGAATCTCTTTGTTGGCCCAGTCGACCTCGATATCTTCTGGCGAGAACCTGGCCACCTGTGTAATGATGGAATCTGCCCGTAAAGAGTCTGCCAACAGCGAGTCTGCCATGTTGGAATCGCCTTCTGTTTGTCCCTGTTTTTGTTTGCATCCAGCTATCGCCAGCGCGCAAACCACTGCTAAAATTATTTTTTTCATCAGTTTTCGTTCGTAATTGAGTGCAAAGTTACGAATAAGCGAACGAATAACCAAATTTATATCAAATAAAAAACCCCTGCTAGAGAAATCTCTGAGACAGGGGTTCATAATGAAAGGAGGAAAGTGGTACCTCCAGGAATCGAACCGGGGACACACGGATTTTCAGTCCGATGCTCTACCAACTGAGCTAAGGCACCAACAATGTGTAAAAGAACGCTTTTGTTCATTTGCGGGTGCAAAGGTACAACAAATAAAATAATTGGCCAAACTTTTAGCCAATTATTTTGCAGTTTTTAAGAAATTTCCCAGTTTTCTTGCCTCTTACCTCTTACTTATTACCTCTAAAGTGGATTCCAGCCCTGGGCTTTGAGCTCGAATTCCTGGTCGTCGCGGGTGACGAGGACGTGCCCGAGACTCTCCTGAGTGATATGTCCAATGAGGCGGACATCCTCCAGTTGCTCTATCTTCTCGTGATCACCAATGGGAACAGTGAAGAGCAGCTCGTAGTCCTCGCCGCCATTCAGGGCGCAGGTAGTGACATTCATGTTCAGCTCCTCAGCCATGACTGCGGTTTGGTAGTCGATGGGAATCTGCTTCTCGAAGATGCGGCAACCCACGTGGCTCTGTTTGCAGATGTGCATCAGTTCGCTGGAGAGTCCGTCGCTGATGTCCATCATGGCCGTAGGACGAATGCCTGCCTCGTGCAGGCGCTGGATGATGTCGCCACGGGCTTCAGTCTTCAGTTGGCGTTGCAAGAGGTATTCCTTGCCGCTGAACTCGGGTTGGAAGTCGGTAATTGCCCCAGCGGAAGAACCGCTGGGCACACTACCACTGGTGGCTTTGCGCTTTGCTTCTTCGACCATCTGATAGTATACGGCTTTTTCGCGTTCCAGCAGTTGCAGGCCCATATAGGCGGCGCCGAGGTCACCTGAAACGCAAATGAGGTCGGTTTCGCGGGCTCCATTGCGATAGACGATATCTTCCTTGCGGGCTTCGCCAATACAGGTAATCGAGATTGCCAAACCCGTATATGATGATGTGGTGTCTCCGCCTACGATGTCTACGCCCCACTTATCGCACGCCATGCGCAATCCACTATAGAACTGCTCCATGTCCTCGACTGTAAAGCGTTTGCTGAGTGCCAGCGAGACGGTCATTTGGCGTGGGGTGCCGTTCATGGCGAAGATGTCGCTGATGTTGACCATGGCTGACTTCCAACCCAGATGTTGCAAGTCGATATACGTCAGATCGAAGTGTACGCCCTCCATAAGCATGTCGGTGGTGACGAGCACTTCTGAGTCGGGATAGTGAAGTACGGCGCAGTCGTCGCCTACGCCGTACTTGGTTGATGTATTCTTTGGCTTGATGTCCTGCGTGAGGCGGTCTATCAAACCGAATTCTCCTAATGATGCTATTTCCATTCTTCAGTTGGGTGATCTTGATTGAATTTCTCGGTGGAGGTACTTTCGACTTTCTCACAGCGGATGATCATTTCGCGCATGATTTCAGTCATCAGCGGCTGAGCCTTGTCAGCTGCTTCCTGCACTTCCTCGTGGCTTACCTCAACAGGACTGTCGAAGCCGCCCAGGTCGGTAACAACGCTGATACCAAAGGTGCGGATGCCGCAGTGGTGAGCTACAATAACCTCGGGAACGGTGGACATACCAACGGTGTCGCCACCCAGTGTGCGATACATCTTATATTCTGCCGGAGTCTCGAACGTAGGACCTGTGGTACCCACATAGACACCGTATACCAGACGGATTTTCTTCTCTTTGGCAATTTGTGTGGCCAGGTTGATGAGCTCGTGGTCGTAAGCCTCGTGCATATCCGGGAAGCGTGGACCTGTGGGGAAGTTCTTGCCACGCAGCGGATTCTCGGGGAAGAAGTTGATGTGGTCGGTGATAACCATCAGATCACCAATCTTGAAGGCGGGGTTCATGCCACCAGCGGCATTCGACACAAAGAGGGTCTTAATGCCTAACTCGTACATGACACGCACGGGGAATGTTACTTCCTTCATGTTATATCCCTCGTAGTAGTGGAAGCGGCCTTGCATGGCCATGATGTCGACACCACCCAGTTTTCCGAAAATAAGTGCGCCAGCGTGGCCTTCTACCGTAGATACGGGGAAGTTGGGAATGTCTTTGTAGGGAATCTCCAGCTTGTCAGTTATTTCTGAAGCTAATTGTCCGAGGCCTGTCCCCAGAATAATTGCCGTTGTCGGGCTTGTTGTCATCCTTGCTTTGAGCCAGGATGCTGTTTCTTGAATTTTTTCGTACATAGCCTATAATTTGTTGGTTAAACAATTCTTCCTGATCCTGCATGAATTTAACACGGACAGGTAATACATAAAGGTTTTTCTTGATTTCTTCACTCAGTCCCTCGGTATCCTTCAGACGCGTCATGTCTTTCTCAGTGGTGATGATACAACGGGGTGAAGGCAGGGCGTTGAAGGTTTCATTGATGAGTTGGATGTCCTTCTTGCGGAACTGGTGGTGATCAGCAAAGGTCAGTGGCGTAAGGTGGGTAATGACGGGCGATAAGTCGTGTTCCAGTTGCTGGGGCGACCCGATACCTGTTAACAGCAGGGTATGATGGTCCTGCAGGTCGCTCAGTTGTTGAATTTTATTATTATGAGCGTCCGGGAACATCGCACGGAGGTTGTCGTATTCGAGCGTGGAGAAGAAAAGGCGCTGATAGGGATAGAGACTCATGGCTTTAGTGATAACACGATATTCCATGGGTTTCAGGTCTTTTGGACATTTGGTCACAATGACGATGTCAGCACGATCCTTGCCCTGCAACGGCTCACGGAGTCGTCCGGCAGGTAACAAAGTGTCGTAGATAATCAGTCGGTGATAATCCACCAGCAGAATGTTGATGCCTGGCTTGACGTAGCGGTGCTGGAAGGCATCGTCGAGCAAGACGACATCCAGCTTTTTGTCGTTCTCGACGAGACGCTCTATGCCATGACAGCGGTTCTTGTCGACAGCTATGGTGACATTCTTGAATTTCTCCTTCATCTGGTATGGCTCATCCCCAATCATATGCATAGACGTGTCGGAACCAGCTATGATGAATCCCTTGCTGTCGCGCTTGTAGCCGCGACTCAGCACGGCCACCTTGAACGAGTCTTTCAGTACGCGGACCAGATACTCCACATGGGGCGTCTTGCCTGTTCCGCCAACCGTGATGTTACCCACGGCAATGACGGGAACCTGGAAGGAACGCGACTTCAGCACCCCTGTCTCAAACAACAGGTTGCGCAACTTGACGCCCACTCCGTAGCACCAGCTCAGGGGCAATAGCCACTTGTTGATTTTAATGAAATCGCCTTCCACGCTTCTTTTATCTTTTTCTGCTAGTCTTACTAGTCATACTAGTCTCACTAGATTTATTTAATGTTCACATAATAGGGCATTCGGGCCTGAATGGCATTCTGGCGGTTCATGTTCTTGACAAATTTGAACGGCTCATAGTATTCGCCCATCGCTTCTTTCATCTGAGCGTCCAGATAACTACCCTTGGAATCCAGACTGCTCATCAGCTCCTCCCACAAACTGGGTTCCTCGGGATAGTTGGTAGCATGGTACTCATCGAGCTTAGCCAGTTTTGCTGCTTTTTCGATGGCTTTGTCAAGTCCGCCAATCTCGTCGACGAGTTTGATTTTCAGCGCGTCGTTACCCAACCATACACGTCCCTGGGCAATCTCCTCAATCTGTTCTACCGACTGCTTTCGTCCGTCAGCAACACGCTTACGGAACAACTCATAGCCACGACCGATATACTTTTCGAGCAGTGACATTTCATCGGCATTGAACGGACGGGCCATCGTACCGAAGGCGGCAAACTTATTGGTCTTCACCTCGTCGAACTTGATACCCAGCTTATCCGTCAGCAGTCCGCTGAAGTCGGGGAACATACCGAAGATACCGATAGAACCGGTGATAGTGGTGGGCTCAGAATAAATGTAGTTAGCTGCACAACTGATGTAGTAGCCACCTGATGCAGCATATCCGCCCATGGAAACCACGACGGGCTTCTTGGCCTTGAGGTTCATGACGGAACGCCAGATCTGTTCAGATGCATAGGCAGAACCGCCAGGAGAGTTGACGCGCAGCACGACAGCCTTGACGTCATCGTCATTCGCCAGACGCTCCAGGTCCTTGCAGACGGTGTTGGCCACGATGCTGTGTTCAGTCGATGTCAGCCCGCCCGTCTCGGAGTCTACAATATCACCGTAGGCATAGTAGACTGCCACCTGCTCGCCCTCGTCCTTCTTACCCTTGACGCCCTCCATGTCGGTTAGCGTCAACTGCTTCACGTCGTCCTTCTCGTCAATCTTCAGCAACTTTTTGATTTCAACCTTTACCTCGTCGGTGTAAATCAGTTTGTCGACCATTTTCATCTTGACGTATTCTGTGGGCTCGCTCAGCGTAACAAACCGGTCAGCATAGGCATTCAGTGAGTCGACGGGAATCTTGCGGCTATCGGAAACGTCTTTCAGCATGACGTTCCAAATGCCGGTGATGTAGGCTGTCACCTGTTCGCGGTTGGGCTCGCTCATGCCATCGGCTGTCATCATCTCAGGAGCACTCTTGTACTTGCCCACCTTGCAGAGCTGATACTTCACGCCAAACTTAGCCAGCAGGTCCTTTACGAAATACGGGTTGGAGGCCAGTCCGTGCCAGTCGATCATGCCCTGAGGATTCAGGAATACCTTGTCGGCCACACTACATATATAATAGGTGGTCTGCTCGTACGAATCGGCATAGGCTACAATCCACTTTCCGCTCTTCTTGAAGTCGAGCAGGGCTTCGCGGATGGCATGTGATGAGGCTGGGGTGTCTGACGAGAACAGACCTGCCTCGATATAGATACCCTTGATGTTCTCGTTTTCCTTGGCTTTGCGGATGGCACTGACGATGTTGTCCAGTCCCAGGTTCTGGCTTACCTGCCCAGTCAATGTGGACAGCGGGTCAATAGCCGTGCGCTCGTCCAGTTGTCCGGACAGCATCAGTGTGAATACGGAGTTCTCTTCCACATTGGTTGTGCTGGCACTCGATGCAGCAAGACCTACCAGTGAAATCACTGACAGGATTCCCATGATAATTGTTACGAGGATAATGCCTGTAACGGTTGCCAAAACGTACTTCAGGAATTCTTTCATAATTGTTTATAGTTTGATAATATTTTGCAAAGGTACGAAATAGAATGCAAATAACAAAATAATTAATTCTTTTTTACTCTTTTACTTGTTTATTCTTAATCACGTATCGTTGGTAATAGGTGATGAGCAGTGTTGTCATGGGCAGTGCAATGACCATGCCCAGAATGCCCAACAGGGAGCCCCAGATAGAGAGTGACAGCAGGATGATGGCAGGGTTGAGCCCCGTGACGTGTCCCATGATTCTTGGTGTCAGGATGGTGTCCTGGATAACTTGCACCACTGCGAAGACGATGAGTACTCCAAGCATGATGAGCCAGAAACTCTGTCCCGTATCGGCTGCTTTGACCACCGCGAGCAGGATGGCAGGAATGAAACCGACAAGTTGCAGGTATGGCACCATGTTGAGCAGTCCGATGAACATGCCTAATCCGATGGCCATAGGGAAGTCGATGATGAGAAATCCTATGCTGAACAGCACACCCACGCAGAAAGCCACCATGCCTTGTCCGCGGAAGTACAGGTTCATGCCCTGTTCTACGTCTTTCACCAGTTTTTGGGCGAAGGGACGGTAGCGCTCGGGCAGGAACGACACCCAACCTCCGGTTATTTCCTCATAGTCGAGCAGGATGAACAGCGTGTAGATGGCCACCATCGTCAGCGAGATCATGCTCGACACGATGCTTAGCGACTGCGTAATCATGTCCCATATCTTGGGCAGCCCTTGCTTGACGGTTTCTATGAAGCCTTCCTGTGTGATAAACGCCTTTACGTCGTCTATGGTGAAGTGCTCGTGGATGAAATCTTCCAGCATGTCGGGGATGTTGGTCAGGTTGACGTTGTTCGCAATATATACCTCGGCCAATTCCTTCACGCGCGCCCCTTCTTCAATAATCGGGGGGATCATCAGTATGAAGAGCCCAGTCAATGCAAGTCCGACTACAAGGAATGAACAAAGAATACCCACAATGCGGAATTTCAGGTGACAGCGATATTGGAAGAATTTAACCAGCGGGAATAGCAGGTAGGCTGCCAGCCACGCCAGAAAGAACGGCAGCAATACGTTGCTGAGTCTGTTCAAAAGCATGATGATGGCTATGATGGCTATAACGCCCAGAAAACCACGTACAAAGCTGTCAAATGTTATTTTCTTTTGTTCCATGCTGCAAAGATAGTGCAAATCGAGGAAAAAAACAAATTTATTTGATATTTTGATAATAATTTCGTAACTTTGTCCCCATGATTATCGAGCCCGTAGCATTTTTTCACTCTCCGCTGACCTCCAAATTTGGCGTCCCGCGTCAGAGTGGCATCGTGAGTCAGTTGCCTGGCCGAATTGAGTTCGTGGTTCCTTATACCCAGTCCGAAGCTCTGCGCGGCATGGAGGATTACGACTATTTGTGGATTATTTGGGGCTTCTCCGAGAATGTCGATGCTGATAAGCACCCGACGGTGCGCCCTCCATTGTTGGGCGGCAACGAAAGGGTAGGGGTATGGGCCACGCGTTCGCCCTTCCGTCCCAATAATCTGGGACTCTCGTCGGTTCGCATTCGTCGCGTATTGGCTGACGAAGCAGTCATCGAGGTGTGGGGCGCAGACTTGATGGACGGCACGCCCATCTACGACGTCAAGCCCTATCTGCCCTATGTCGACAGTCATGCTGAGGCTCGTGGCGGATTCACCGACCAGCATTCGTGGCAACGCCTCGAGGTGTCGATGGATGGCCGGTATGCCAATTTGTTCAGCGATGCCGACTTGCAGGTGCTTCGTGAATTGTTGTCACTCGACCCCCGTCCTCACTATCATCGCGACGACAGTCGGGAATATGGCATGCCTTTCATGGGGTACGATGTCCGCTTTCGTGTGGCCGATGGCGTCCTCTACGTTCTTGAAATCGGAGGCTAAGTTCCCCTCGCCTATTGGAGAGGGGTTAGGGGGTGAGGCTTCTTACCTCCATATGATGTTGACGTGTTCGAAGCCCATAGTCTTCATCATTCTACGGAACTGCTCCTCACCATTCTCTCGTGCATTGTGCAGATTCTCTTGGGTCATGCTGTGACGCAGCATCTGGCGGTAGGCCTTCTGATAGAGCTTCTCGCGGTCTTGGTGCGACCATTTGCCACTCTCGTAGAAACTCTTCGTCCGCGCCTCATCGATGAAGTCTTTGTCCAACAGTCCAGGTTGGGGCAGGGTGACGGTGATGGAGTCACCCTCTGCCACAATCCATCTGGGCTCCACCTGATGCATGTTGATGCCCAGTCGCACTGTACCGTAGTAAATGCGTGCCAAGTGGTCGTCTTTGAAGATTCCCTTGCGCACGGTGTCCACCAGTTCTTCGCTGGCCACAGCCAGGAATTCCCATTCACCAATGGCCTTGATGCTGGTAATCTGCTCTGGAGTGATGTCGATGCTCTGGTCGACGTCCAGGCTGATTTCCGTTTCGCTGATGCAGCCTTTCAGCCACCACAGCATGATGATAATTGCCAGAATGGCCACAGCGATAGCAGTTATTTTATATTTCCATTTCATTTCCGTTCCAGATTAGAGTTAATGAGTTTCATAATGTCCAGGTTCTTGCGGAAGGCAATGGTAACATTCTCTTCGCGGTAACCCATTTCTGTCAGCATGGGTACCAGTACACGGGCAGCATTGGCCTGAGCCTGTTGCTTGATGCCCAGTCGGGACACGCTGTTCAGAATGGCCTGACGACCCTGTTGTTCATAGTTCGAGAGTTCCTTGTCGGTAAAGTGCGAGCGTGTCAGCCCTACGTATTCTCTGATTTCGTTTTGGTTGATCTTCGAACTGGTTAGCACCACCTGCGGATCTGGCAACAAGATGGTGATTTTATCACCGTTACGCTCGATGTTTTGCTCCGAGAAGTCGGCAAAGTCGATGTATGCCTTCAGCGTGGCATCCATGGGGATGGCTATCTTACGTTCGCCCATGGGCAGGGTGATGTCGATGTCCTTGCTCAGCAAGTTGCCCTTCAACTTCAGTACATCGTCGTGGGTCACGATTTTGTGGATGTGGTATTCTGTGGTGTACAAACGGGCACATTTCTGAATCTGCATCACCAGCATGGGGATGGTGTCTGTCGCTACGGGTCGTTCTTCTTGCCGCGGCTCTCCTTCCCTTGAACAGGCGGTGATGAGTAGTGTAGCCAATACGATTTTTAAATAAATTCTCATCTCTTTTTCATTTTTTATAGTGCAAAGATATTAAAAAAACTCAAAACACTGAAAATAAATCGGTATTATTTTTGTTGGCTACTATTTTTTTTATACCTTTGCAGCACGAAAACATTTTCCTCCTTTCTAGAATTTAGAAAAAATCAAAAATAGACGAGAGCGTCTGTTGAAAAGTATAGGTATTATTCTAACCATAATAATGGAAGGTATAGATTGGATAACAAAAAATATCCCGCCAGTGATGGTGGGATATTCTTTTTTTTTCGTACCTTTGACCTTTGGTCGAAGGTACTTTCGCTCGAAAAAGCTCAAATTTATTTGGCTTTTTCCTCGCTTATTCGTACCTTTGCTGCGTCAAATAGTATTTTTGTCAAATGAAACGAGTTACAATAGCCCTTTCTGTCGTGGTTGCAGCCCTGCTTCTGGGCTCGTGCGGCAATAAGAAGAAAAACGAGGACATCATTACCCAGCGTGTGGTAAAGGCAGCTCCTCAAGGTCCCATCCGTATGCCTGAGAATTTGGATCAGCGCGATGTCAGCTGGATTGGCAAAACCTATCACGTCGCCATCCATCGCGTGCCTGCCGATACGCTCTCTCTGGTGAAGGACGACACGGGGCAGCAGTATGTCGACAATGTCTTTACGCTGACTGTCTCGCGTCAGGATGGCTCGGTGTTCTTTACGCGTAAGTTCGTCAAGACCGATTTCGCACGTTTGGTTGGCGATGATTTCCGTCGCACAGGCATTCTCGAGGGCTTTGTCTTTGACAAGGCTAATGGCGACTGGCTCGAATTTGGTGCCAGTGTGGGGCGTCCGCAAACCGACGAGTACATTCCTTTGGTGGTTCGTCTGTCGCGCATGGGCGATATCGACATGAAGGTTGACACCCAGCTCGATACGAATTCTGATGCCGAAGGCGCTCAGCCTATTGCTGACGACGAAGAGGACGGCGTCTGATTCCAAGTTTCATAGAGTATTTCCCAGGCGTCGCTCAATGCCGTCATCGTGGGGAATATCAGGTTGGCTCCTTGGTCAGCCAATTGTTGGTCGGGTAGTGGTCCTGTGTTGACGGCAATGGTCATGCAGCGTGCTGCTACGGCAGCTTGTACACCCAACGGAGCGTTTTCCACCACGATGGTTTCCCAAGGCTCCACGCTGCATTTCTTCATCCCCATCAGATAGGGTTCCGGGTTAGGCTTGCCGTGTTTTACGTCGAAGGCCGTTACGATGAGCTCTTCGCTGAGCAATCCTTCGAAATCTATCAGCAACTTATCGAGCAAGGCGTGCTGGGCGCTACCTGTCACCACGCAGATTTTCAGCCCGTCGGACTTGATTTGCTGCATCAGCGTCTTGATGCCGGGCATAATCTGGGCGGGCGTTAACTTGCATTGGTTGGCAAACAACTCTGCCTTGTGGTTATACATCTTCTGCGCCTCGTCGTCAGTCAGTTCCCGGTGCCATTGTGCACGGGCCAGCGTTCGGATGGTCTCCACACCGCGCATGCCTTCGTAGGTATAAGCCCCTTCGTAAGGCATGTCCAGCCCGAAGTCCTTCATGGCATCGTGCCACGAAACAGAGTGGTTCGACATCGAGTCGTAGATGACGCCATCCATATCGAAAAGCACGGCTTTCGGGCTGAACTGCCCGAAGCCGTGACTTTCTAAGTATTCTTGAATTGTTTTTTTCATCCTCTAGTCGTACTAGTTCTACTAGTCATACTAGTTCTACTAGTTACTGCTCATTAGCCAGGCGCTCCTTGATGGCCTTGGTGTCAGCCTCGTAGCCGGGCTTTTCGAGCAGGGCGAACATGTTCTTCTTATAGGCCTCCACACCAGGTTGGTTGAATGGGTTGACACCCAGCAGATTGCCGCTGATGCCGCAGGCGATTTCGAAGAAGTAGATGATCTGTCCGAGGTAGTATTCGTTCAGCTTGGGCACGCTGAGGCGGATGTTGGGCACGCCACCGTCGACGTGAGCCAAACGGGTTCCCAGTTCAGCCATTTTGTTCACCTCGTCCACACGCTTGCCAGCCAGGAAGTTCAGTCCGTCCAGGTTCTCGTCGTCGCTGGGGAAGAGCAGCTTCTTCTCAGGCTCCTCAATCGAGATAACGGTCTCGAAGATGGTGCGCTCGCCTTCCTGAATCCACTGTCCCATAGAGTGCAGGTCGGTGGTAAAGTCGACACTGGCAGGGAAGATGCCCTTCAGGTCCTTACCCTCAGACTCTCCGTAGAGCTGCTTCCACCACTCGCTGACGAAGTGCAGCTTAGGCTGGTAGTTCACCAGAATCTCAATCTTCTTGCCCTTGCCGTAGAGTGCGTTGCGAACAGCGGCATACTGGGCTGCAATGTTCTCCTCGAAGGGAACGTCCTTGCCACAGGCCTTCTCCATGTCCTGAGCACCCTGAACCAGTGCCTTGATGTCGAAACCGGCGCAGGCGATGGGCAGCAAGCCTACTGGGGTGAGTACCGAGAAACGTCCGCCAACGTTGTCGGGGATGATGAAACTTTTGTAACCTTCCTTGTCAGCGCAGGTGCGGGCAGCACCACGCTTGGCATCGGTCACAGCCACGATGACGTCCTTGGCAGCTTCCTTACCCATCTGGGCTTCGCATTGCTTTTTCAGCAGACGGAAGGTCAGGGCGGTCTCCGTCGTCGTACCCGACTTCGAGATGTTGATCACACCAAATTTCTTGTCCTTCAGAAATTCAGTCATCTCCGACAGATAGTCCTCGCCGATGTTGTTGCCGGCAAACAGAATGATGGGGTTCTTCTTGTCCTGGATGAGCCAGGCAAACGTGTTGCCCAGAGCCTCGATAACGGCACGGGCACCCAGATAGCTACCACCGATACCAGCCACTACCACAACCTCGCACTTTTCGCGTAGCGTATTGGCAGCAGCCTGCAGTTCGTCGAGGAAAGCGGGAGTGATGCTGCTGGGCAGATGCAGCCATCCTAAGAAGTCATTACCAGGGCATGTGCCCTCTTCCAGGGCCTTCTGTGCCTCTTTTACTTTTGGCTCGAAAACCTTCACAGCGCCAGCCTCCAGGAAGCAGGCAGCCTTTGTGATGTCAAGTTTGATGTTACTCATAATCTTATATATTATAATGTGTTGTTTGTGTAATACGATAGTTTATTTTGTTCTAGATTGCAAAGTTACAAATAAACCCGCAAAGAACAAAATAAATGAGGCATTTTATGTTTTTTTTACCATCCACCTGCCGCCAAAACAAAAAGCCACCCGAAGGTGGCTTTCATTGTTATCCTGAAAAATATACCATTTATTGCTGCGTCTCTGGACGGGGACCGCGTGGTCCGCGAGGGCCTCCGAAACCACCACGTCCACCGTGACGCTGATGACGTTCCTTAAAAGTCTTGTACTGCTCGTCGGTCAGAATGTCCTTCAGCTTTTTGTCGTACTCCTGACGCTTTTCCATGTTCTCCTTCATCTTGGCCTTCTGCTCGTCAGTCAGTTCAGGACGCTGCGGACGCTGTTTCTGCTCGTCGTTCTTCTGGGTTGCTCCCGTCTCGCCGTCAGGACGAGGACCGCGGGGACCTCTGCCCATGCCTCTGCCCATTCCAGGGCCTCCCATCAACACTCCCTCGTATTCCTTGTTCAGCTTCAGCACCTTCGCCTTCTGCTTGTCGTCCAGCTTCAGTTGGTCGCTCATGCGATTAGTCATCTCCTCGGGCGTAGGCTTCTTGAACTCACGACGCTCACGTTTCTCACCATCCTGTGCTACGGCTGCTGTCATTGTCAGCAGAGCCACCATTGTCATCACAATCTTTTTCATACTCTTTTTAGTTTTTGAATTGTTTGTTGTTATAAAATGAATTATTTCT
The DNA here is from genome assembly GCA_016291085.1 of Prevotella sp. Taxonomy (GTDB): domain Bacteria; phylum Bacteroidota; class Bacteroidia; order Bacteroidales; family Bacteroidaceae; genus Prevotella. The sequence goes on along the minus strand of JAEEVW010000003.1, from coordinate 88,996 downwards.
TTTTTTGCTTATACTGAACTCCCGATTATCGGGAAATTTCAGTTCTTTGACGTTGCAAAGGTATGAAAAGTTTAATCGCCCGACGAATTCTTTCAGCGAACCGCAGCTTTCCTTCAACGAAATCGGAAGTGTAACCTCGTGATTCCTTAATAAGGCAACCCCATGAAATAATCTTCAAAGTACCAAACGTCGACGCAGTTTTATCATCCATCGACGCAGTTTTATCATCCATTGACGCAGTTTTAACGTCCATTGACGCCGTTTTAACTTTACAAGGGACCTCGTAACCTTTTACCTTGCACCTCAAAACCTTTTAGCAGGCACCTCTCCTTATTCCTGCCAGTCCCTTTTCCCCTAAGGCCAATATCATGGGAACAACCTCACAGCGTGCCTCTCCCCTCAATGTTACATAAACGCCCGCTCGAAAACAGCCGTCAATTTTTTGCTGTGACAAAACTATAGCACAGTTATAGCATAGTTATAACATAGTTTTCGAAAACTATGCTATAGGCTAAACGCCCTGTACAAAAGGGTTTCAGGGGAATTGTAGCTATCATAGCATAGTTTTTCTTTTTTTATCAGATTGTCATTGACTTGTCCCCGAGACATTGCAAGAGATTTATCTGGTCATTGTCCCATAACCTGGGTTTTGGTTCATGTATGGGTTCCTATCGAGTTCACTCCTTGGAATTGGGAACAGCAACTGATACTCTTCGAGTCCAAGTGCACTCTGTGCCTGACCAGTACGCTTCAAGAACGCGAAATAGCCTCCAAAATCGATTTGAATCCGTTGGCGAACTTCTGATATAGCCGCAAGGGTTTCCGATGAGGTAGTACTAATGCCCTTAGTTGAGGTCACTTGGTTCAAGTATTCTTTGGCTTTTGTGTCATTGTTCAGCTTGGTTTCGCATTCTGCCAGCGAAAGGAGCACGTCGCTATATGTTTGATATATGCAAAGGTAATCATTGTAGGATACGCCAATCCATATGTTTGCTTGGGTACGGGTTGGCATACCGACTTGTTGGCTCCATATAATCTCAGAACACTGTGGATCTATATTGTCAGTGGCAGGCGCCAACAAATAGCGATTGCTGCTCACAATCTCTTCCAAAAGCGGTTTTGCCTCCATATATCTGCCCTGATACATATAGAAGTTGGCGAGCAGCACGCGGGCAACATCCTTTGACACCGAGTACATCTTTTCCGAGTTGTCCACATAGCCAGTCACCTTCTCCTCCATGCTTCCCATAGCCGTTTTCAGCTGTTCAATGAGATTGCCGAAGATTACATTGGGCTCAGTTCTTGGCAAGGAAGCCATCATCATTTGTTCAAAAGAATCCATACCTGTATAATATGGAACACCACCGAAGAAAGTCACCAATTCATAATACAACAGGGCATTCAGAACGTAGCACATCGGACGGAAGATTTCCATTCCCTCCGCGTCACAATGCTGTAACAGCGCAGTATTTCGAGCGATTCCTTGATATTGTGTATTCCATATCTCCTCAACCCTGTGGTTATATGGATCCAATGGTGCCTTGAAACCTTCGAATTCCACCAGTCCCGTGTATTCCACATCAGCCTTACGATATTCTGCATGACTGTTATACAACATCCGAGCCAAATCGGCAATATAGTTATTGGCATTTTGGCTGATAAGCGTTGCATTAGGGTCTCCGTCCTGCGACACAGTGAGTGAGAATGCCTCAGTTTCTTCGAGGTCATACAGTTTTACTTCGCGGCTATCTACGGAATGATATGTTGTAGGGTTGACGGTGATGGTAAGTAAACCGTCACTATAGGTCCTTGACAGACTGACAGGCCCGTTATTTAAGAAATGGTCAAAGAAATAAACAGGATTAACATCCTCTGCTGGTCCGCTTGTCGTCAACGGGATATTCGTATTGATATGGACGTAGAATGTCCCACCCTCTTTGGGAGCATGAATCGATTCCACATCGGCTGTGACAGGATTTGACGGGTCGTATGGTTGCGAGGAAGTGAAGTAGATTTCCTCCACATCATCAGTCTTTACGGTATGTGTCGACCCGTCCTTCATTTTTACGTGCATCCTGTAGATGGTAGTCTGCGCCGAGGCAACTTGCACCACAGCGGCTAATCCAATTAATAAGAGAAACGACTTTGTCTTCATATCAAATACCTTTCCTTTTTGTTAATTTAAGCCCCAAAAACTATGAACTATTTCCTTTTCCACCTGCTCCTCTATGTCATCAGGCAGATTGCAGAAAAAATCAATACCGGTCAGCTCTTCCAAACGGTCGATGGTAATAGCATAGCCTTTACGATTGTCATTGCTATGATCTTCGTTATACTGTTGCACCCAATAGGCCATACCCTGCCACACATTACCCTTTCTGCACACAATTGCCATATAGAAGAAACGAGGTACAGGAATATGAAACTTATTAACACGAGTCGGTTGATGACTATTGCGATTGACATATTCAAGAATATATTCCGATTTATCGATAGTAGCTCCCTTGCAGACATATAAGGTATCGCCTAGACGGACCCAGTTGCGAACGTCTTCCTCCATCTTTGCCCAGAGACCCGCATTGAACTTATTATATTGCGGTTGCATATTAGTGATGTAGAACGTCTGGTAATTGCACTCTGTAGCCCTCAGACGATCGGCAGAAGGGCAGAGATGTCCGTGGTCATAACCCGAAAACTTGTATGGATCCTCCGTAAAACGGTATGCTTCAGGCAGATCGGGATCGTTAGGATATTGGCATGTTGGCGACAATGTGCCATCGTTTTCGGCATAATAGCGTGCTACGTTGGACGAGGAATTATAGCTGATGCTATTATATAACTGATAGCAGCTCCAACGCTGGGAACTCAAATCGGTATCCCATTCTACGCTATAGTTCACTCCTTCTTCTTTAGTTTTATCGTTCAAGACGGCACGATGAATAACTGCCACGCTGTTCCCACCTTTCAGTTTTGGGAACTCCAAACGATACTGAGCCTCTGCAGGTCCAAAAGTATTCTTGTTAACATTGGGACTGGCACTGGCTACTGATGTATTGCCGTTGATAGAGTAGATATAAGCTGCCCCCATTTTAGTCTCAGGTGTTACGCCTTTGTAGTTCACCCAGGACGTGGAGTAAATAACCACCTCATCGCCAACCTTGATAAAATTCTCGTCAGTGATATCTTTTCCACCCAATCCTTTGCAGCGGTAGAGTAATAATGCGTTTGTGCCGTAAATATCGTCTGAAATATTGAAAGTACAATTATTATATGTTGCAACTGTTGAGACATCAGATATGTTGGTGATGACACCCTTTACATAATATGCATTTTCTAATGGCGTATCTGCAGCTAAAGCTTTGATAATATCACTAATGGCCTGAACATTATAGGGGTCTTCAAGTGTTCCTGAGCCCTGAGGCTTTGGTAATTCAATGGTCTGTCCATTAATAGAGGTTATCTGGGCTGATACTATATTGGGGGTCAGATTATTGTAATTGTAGAGATTGCCTAGAACGACAACTTCGTCACCGCTCTTCAATTCGTATGAGGCAGGTATAGATGCGTCTGTATAGATTCTATTGATACCACTCATATCGTCGGCTATATATAAGGTTTTGTTAGAAAACGTAATAACATAACCCTTGACATAATATTGCTCCGTTGACGGCACTGTGCCTATCTCCTTACACTTTGCATTAGCCCCAGCCACATTGAACGGGTTTTCTGCCGTTCCTGCACCTGCTGCTTCATAGGTCTTAAAATAACCCTGAGTGATTACACTAACATCAAAACGTGCAATTCCTCCGTTGATATTCTCAAAAATCATATATTCTTGTGCAAACGACAGGGTCACCGAAACCAATGCTGCTATTGCAAAAAACATTCTCTTCTTCATTTCTTGATGAATTTAATGGTTTGACCGTTTCTTACTTGAATGAGATAAACTCCCTTCTGATGACCGCTGAGATTCACCACGGCCTTTTCCTTTGAGCGTGCAATTTGACCTGTGGGCGTTCCAGCCATGTTAAAGACATTGACATGATCGTCCTTTGAAAGACCGATAATCTCCAATTGGTCGTTGTTGATTTGATGATATATCAATGTGTTTTTGGCAACCTCTTTTACACTTGTCGCCTCTTTTGTGAAATAGAACCTCTTCACTTCACTCCTTTCAAACCCTGCCTGCACACTGGCTGTTGAGATCTTTATCTGTGTACCGTCCATCGTCAGCTTTGGCTTGTCCAGCAACAAATACTGAGCAGTCTCTCCGCTGTTCAATTCCATGACAAGCACCGTTTCGTCTGCCATTGCCACCATCGGCAACAGCATCATTACGAGTAATAGTAGTTGTTTCTTCATAAATATAATGTTCAAGTTATTAGTAATTTTCGACAAAGATAGGAATTTTAAATGAAACCGCCAAATATTTAGTCGAATATTTTTCCAATCAATTATTAAACAGAAACAAAAACGTGAGCAAGTACTTCGCTTACGTTATCCAGGTATCGGCAAACACCCAACTCACTTAAACGAGCAATGCCCACGCCCTCAGGCGTGAATCATCTACTTTCTCTTGTGAGTTTTTAGAAATTTTGCCGATTTCAGATAACAAGATTCAGCGGACGCTTCAACGTATATGTCCTTTTTTATATTTCTCTCAGCCCATAGGCATCTGCGGTTTTAAGGGTTATACATTATTATATACGCTTTAGGCTGCCTTGCCTGAATACAAGTTCTCTACAGGGAATATCAAGTCCCAGTCCTCTCCCCATACGACATTGCCGTCATCAACAGTAAACGTACGGAACAATTCGGGGTCAAGGTACTTATTATATTGAGGATGTGGGTGCTGGCGGATAAACTCACCAATATCGACGACACTCTGATGGCCGTCGTTGAAGGTCAGCCTCACACAGAGGTTACCAGCATCTTCAGCGGAAACAACATAAATATAATCCATCGCTAAATTTTTTCTTTAATATAAGTAGTCTTAACCACTTTCTTCATGACGAAGAAATCAATCCATTTCTCGACGATACGCTGCCAATACTTGTTAATGAATTCTATGGCAACTTTCTCGTCTTTGCTATCGAGAGGCTTTGCACCTTGTTTCTCACGGCGCACAATATCTTTCAATTTTCCATCTTCTATAATCAAATCGAAGATACATTCTGTACTACTATGCTTTACATGCACATGAATAGGTTCATGCTCATTCGAAAAGAAATAGAAAATAAATCCAAAATATTCAAATATCTTAGGCATATCCTTTATTTTTTGCAAATATAGGAACTTTTTTCGAATCTTCCAAATAATTTAGGGGAAAAGTAACACGAAGGGTTCTGTACTTTGTATGGTTTGAGTCGGAGGCAATGAACCCTAAGGTTTCGAGGCCTGAACCCTTCTTATCTGAACGAATCGGTCAGGAGTTTGATCTCGATTTGTGGACTGATGCGTTCGTAGAGGATGTTGTAGACGGCATCGAGGATGGGCATGTTGACGTGGCAGTGGCGGTTGATTTCCTTCATGCACTTGGTGCCGAAATAACCCTCGGCAATCATCTCCATCTCAATCTGGGCGCTCTTGACGCTGTAGCCCTTGCCAATCATGGTTCCGAAGGTACGGTTGCGCGAGAAGTTGGAGTAGCCCGTGACGAGCAGGTCACCCATGTAGACGGAGTCGGCAATGTTGCGCTCCATGGGGTTGATAACCTTCAGGAAACGGGCCATTTCCTGCACGGCATTGGCCATGAGGACGGCCTGAAAATTGTCGCCGAACTTCAGTCCGTTGCAGATGCCCGCAGCGATGGCGTAGACGTTTTTTAGCACAGAAGAATACTCGATGCCGATAACGTCGGAGGACGTCTTGGTTTTGATGTAGTCGCTGGCGAGCAGCTCGGCAAAGGCCTGCGCCTTGTCGCGATCGGCACAGCCCACGGTGAGGTAGGAGAGTCGCTCGAGTGCCACCTCCTCGGCATGTGAGGGACCTCCGATGCAGGCCAGATTGTCGTAAGGTACGTCGTAGACCTGATGGAAATACTCCGAGCAGACAAGGTTCTCGTCGGGCACGATACCTTTGATGGCGGTGACGATGTATTTGTCGCGCAGACGTGTCTTGAGCTTCTTCAGATGGCTCTTGAGGTAGGGCGAGGGGGTGACGAAGACTAGCGTGTCGTACTGCTGGGCAATCTTATTGAGGTCGCTGGAGAAGGTGATTTCGTCGATGTTGAATCGCACGCTCTGCAGGTAGGCAGGGTTATGGCCCAGGCGCATAAAGTCCTCGATGCGGTCGTCGCGGCGAATATACCATCCAATGTGGTGGGTGTGTCCCACCACAATCTTGGCTATAGCCGTGGCCCACGAGCCTCCGCCAATGATGGCTATGCGTCCGCAGTCGTACACTTTGAACTTTGAACTTTATGATTACTAGGCTTGCGCCTTTTCAATCCATGCAGCCACTTCGTCGACTGATGGCTTGGTCATCTCCAGTTTGTATTTCTTGACGATGTCGCCAATCTTCTGCTGGAGGCCCTGAGGCTTCTCGTTAGCGATGTTCTGGACGAGGTTGAAGCCGGCCTTGCGCAGTACGGGAACCCACTCCTCGCTGACACCAATCTCGGCCCACTCTGCAGGCGTAGACTGTGGAATTTTCTTCTCGGGTTTCATCTGTGGGAACAGCATGACCTCGCCGATGACGAATTTGCCTGTAAGTACCATGACCAGACGGTCGATGCCAATGCCGATACCAAACGTGGGAGGCATACCATACTGCAAAGCACGCAGGAAGTCCTGATCGATGATCATCGCCTCGTCGTCGCCCTTATCAGCCAGTCGCATCTGCTCGATGAAACGCTCCTCCTGGTCGATGGGGTCGTTCAACTCGGAATAGGCATTAGCCAGCTCCTTACCATTAACCATCAGCTCGAAACGCTCGGTGAGTCCGGGCTTAGAACGATGCATCTTGGTCAGCGGCGACATCTCGACAGGATAGTCGGTGATGAAGGTGGGTTGGATGAACGTGCCCTCGCAGAATTCGCCAAAGAGCTCGTCGATGAGCTTACCCTTACCCATGGTCTCGTCGACGTCCAGGCCCTTCGACAGGCAGAACGCGCGAATCTCCTCCTCGCTCTTGCCGTCGCAGTCGAAACCCGTCTTCTCCTTGATAGCATCGAGGATGGGCAGACGACGGAAGGGTGCACGGAACGAGATGATGTTACCATCAATCTCGACCTCGGGTTTGCCATTAACAGCGGTACAGATCTGCTCGAGCATATTCTCGGTAAAGGTCATACCCCACAGCAGGTCTTTATAGCTGACGTAAAGCTCCATGCAGGTGAACTCGGGGTTGTGGGTCTTGTCCATACCCTCGTTGCGGAAATTCTTGCCCATCTCGTAGACACCCTCGAAACCACCTACAATCAAGCGCTTCAGGTAGAGTTCTGTAGCGATGCGCATGTACATGTCCTGGTTCAGCGCATTGAAGTGGGTGATGAACGGACGGGCCGAAGCACCACCGGCAATGTTCTGCAGGATAGGCGTGTCGACCTCCGTATAACCGGCATCGTCGAGAATGCGACGCAGGGTGCGGATGATGGTGGCACGCTTCAGGAAAGTATCCTTGACGCCCTCGTTGACCACCAGGTCGACGTAGCGCTGGCGATAACGCAGTTCAGGATCATCAAACTTGTCGTAAGCCACACCATCTTTATATTTTACAATAGGCAGGGGCTTCAGAGCCTTCGACAACAGGGTCAGTTCCTGACAATGGACGCTGATTTCGCCCGTCTGTGTGCGGAATACGAAACCCTTGACGCCAATGAAGTCGCCAATATCCAGCAACTTCTTGAAAACGACATTATAGAGGTCCTTGTTCTCGTCAGGGCAGAGGTCGTCGCGGGTGATGTACACCTGAATGCGACCCTTGGAGTCCTGCAATTCGGCAAAGGCAGCCTTACCCATGACACGGCGGCTCATCATACGGCCGGCAATAACGACCTGACGAGGATCCGCGTCGTCCTGGAAACTTTCTATGATTTCTGTTGAAAATGCGTTGGTGGGAAATTCTGCAGCGGGATAGGGGTTGATACCCATCTGACGCAGTTGTTGCAGACTTTCGCGTCTGCCAATCTCTTGTTCACTGAGTTCTAATACGTTCATATCTTGTATTTATATATGTTCATAATACGTTTGCAAAGGTACGAAGAAATATGGAATTAGGAATTAGAAATTAGGAAATATTTACTTTTGACATTAAATAATTGCTAATTTCTTGACAAAAATTTGGTAGTTTCAAGAATAATGACTAATTTTGTAGCATAAAACACAATGACTTCAAACAATATGACACACGAATCCATCAAGACCCGCGTAGTAGGCGTAGACATACAGATTGAAACCACCACTCTGGCCGTAATCGATGTCAGGGGGGATATTTTGGCGCGTGAAGAGTTTGCCACGGGAACAAATCCTAACATTGGCGACTTCACGTCGGTGCTGAGTGAGCATGTGCTGAGTCTTGTCGAGGCCAACGGAGGCTACGAAAGCATTCGTTCGCTGGGTGTATGCTGTCCGAGTTCAAACTTCATGTCGGGCTGCATTGAGAATGCCCCCAACCTGCCTTGGAAGGGTGTAGTACCTCTGGCTGCTATGATACGCGACAGGTTGGGAATGGCTGTTGCGCTGGGCAATAACGCCCATGCCCGTGGTTTGGGCGAGTTGGCATTTGGCGTGGCTCATGGCATGAAGGATTTCGTGTTGTTGACATTGGGCGGTGGCGTTGGCAGCAGTATTTTCATCAACGGACAGTACTATGCCGGACGCGACGGCTTTGCCGGTGAGATAGGCCACAGTTGTGCCAAACATAACGGCAGACTATGTGGATGCGGCAACGAGGGATGTTTGGAGATGTATTGTTCAAAGAAGGGTATTCTGCAGACGGCGCAGGAAGTGATGGCCGAGCGCACAGAACCATCGAAGATGCGTCTGACGGAGGCGCTAACAGCGGATCTCATTACCTCGTTCTGTGAGATGGGTGATGAACTGGCCATTGAGACCATGCGGCGTACTGGCGAAATGCTGGGTATCGGGTTGGCGAACTATGCGAGCATCATCAATCCTGAGGCATTTATCTTTACAGGCAGTGTTGCACATGCCGGCGATTGGCTGTTGGATCCTGCTTGGGAGAGTTTCAACTCGCACGTGTTCCATAATATACAGGGTAAGGTGAAGTTCCTGCCCTCTCAGTTCGATGAGCGCGAGGCAAACCTGCTGGGTGCCAGCGTGTTGGCATGGAACGTAAAGGAATACTCGCTGTTCAAGTAACTAGGATTTATTAACTATACATATATTGAACTATCATTACTGTTATGGAAGAGGAAGTAAAAAGTAAGGTCATTGGTGTCGACATCAGTATCGAGCGTACGACTTATGCCATTGTCGACATCCGAGGAAACATTCTTGCAGAGGACAGTTTCGTGACGTCTGACTATGCCGACGCTAACGAGTATGTGACGGTGTTGTCGGATCGACTGTACGAAATGATGGAGGCTAACGGAGGTTACGAGAAGGTACGCTCGATAGGTATCAGTGCGCCGAGTGTAAGTTCTGTTACCGGTTGCATTACCAATGCAGCCAACCTGCAATGGAAGGGAGAGATACCTTTGGCAGCATTGGTGCGTGACCGCATGGGAATGGCTGTCGCTGTGGGCAATGACGCCCACGTGTCAGCATTGGGTGAATACACCTATGGTTCGGCACACGGCATGAAGGACTTCATGATCATCAGTCTGGGAATCGGTGTGGGCAGCTGTTTCTTCTCGCAGGGACGTGAGCATACAGGAACAGAGGGATTTGCTGGTGAGTTCGGACATTGCTGTATTGTCGACGGTGGACGCGAGTGCGGCTGTGGCAAAAGAGGCTGTTTGGAGTCGTATGTGGGTGCCAACGGTATTGTGCGCACAGCAAAGGACCTGATGCTGGAGTCGGATGAGCCGTCGTTAATGCGCGACATAGAGAAACTGACATCAAAGGCCATCTATGAATGTTGTGAGAAGGGCGACGCGATGGCTATTGAGACGTTCCGTAAAACAGGCTATATATTGGGCCTTGGACTGGCAAACTATGCTAGTTTGATTGATCCACAAGCCATTATCCTGACGGGAGGTATCTCGCACGCAGGACGATTCCTGTTGAATTCATGCCGTGAGTCATTCGAGGAGCACGTGTTCCCCAATATGCGCGGAAAAATCAAGATTGTAGTATCGAGAATGGACAACCGCGAACGCGACGTGCTGGGAGCAGCAGCCCTGGCATGGGAAGTGCCAGAGTACTCGCTGTTCAAGTAACGTCCTTGTTCAATATTTGAAGGAACTGCCTCCTACGAACTCTCGCATGATGCTCGTGGGAGGTATTTCTTTGTCGCTCACAGGCAGGAAGAAACGGATGAATTTCAGCAGACGGTGGGCCTCACCGTATTCAGGACAGTTCTTGGGAACCTGCGAGAGAATGAGCTCTGCATGGGTGCGCAAGACGGCAAACTCGATGTTCAGCGCCGAGTTGAACATGACATCGGCAGTCTCCTGGAACGGGAATATCCACTGCTCCTCTGCGTCCAGTACGTTCTTCCACTGGGCTATGGTCTGGCGGGCTGTGAAGGCGCCTTTGTTGTAGTCGCGGATGATGCGTCGCAGCAGACGGTTGTCGCGAACGGGAATCCAGTTGTGGTCGTCGAGCGAAATACTGGTCAGGGCCGAGATATAGATTTTGTACTTTACCTTGTCGGAAATCTTCTTCGTCAGCAAAGGATTCAGGGCGTGGATGCCCTCGATGATCAGTACCGTATCGCCAGCCAGCTTCAGTTTCTTGCCGTTCCATTCGCGCTTGCCAGTCACGAAGTTGTACTCTGGTATCTCCACCTTCTCGCCCTGCATGAGACGCTGCAGATGGTCTTCGAGCAACGAGTACTCAACGGTTTCGATATTGTCGAAATCGTAGTCGCCATTAGGCAGTTTGGGCGTATCCACGCGGTTGACGAAATAGTCGTCCGTAGAGAATGACAGGGGACGCAGCCCGCAAGCCAGCAGCTGGACGCTCAGGCGTTTGCAGAAGGTCGTCTTTCCTGAACTCGACGGTCCGGTGATGAGCACTATGCGCACGGGGTCCTTTTTGCGGTGGAAACGACGGTCGATTTCCTCAGCAATCTGTACGATTTTCTTTTCCTGCAAGGCTTCGCTGACCTGAATGAGTTCGGAGGCATAGCCGCGCTGGACGGCACGATTGACGTCGCCAGCATTCGACAGACGCATGATGATATCCCAGCGGGTCTTTTCAGCAAACATCTCGTAGGTCTTGGGCTGGTCTGCCTTCTCAGCCAGTTTCAGAGGATTGTTCCAGTCAGGCACACGAAGCAACAGTCCTTGTTCGTAGCGTTCCAGTCCCCACACCTTCAGATAGCCGGCACTGGGTACCAGTGGACCGTAATAGTAGTCGACAGTGTCGCCCAGTGTGTAATAGTCACTATAGATCTGACCACTGGTTTCCAATAGCTTCACCTTGTCCGTAAAGCCACGCTCCGTAAATACACGGATGGCCTCCTCGTTGGTGGCCTCCGTACGACGGAACGGCATATCGAGGTCGATAATCTCCTTCATACGCTGACGAATCTGGTCGACATCGGAGTCAGTGAGTGGTTCAAGGCCTTTCTTTTTGAAGTTACAATAATACCCGCGACACAGCGAGTGCTCGATAAACAGTTTGGAGCCAGGGAATACGTCCTGTGTGGCTTTGTAGAGTACGAAACTCAGCGAGCGGACATAGACGCGGTGCCCAGATCCTGCACGGGCATCGAGGAATTCGACGTCGCGATTTTGATAGAGTCGGAACTTGAGGCCCTGCGACACGTTGTTGACTTTGGCACTGATGACAGGGAAGGGCAACTGAATGTCGTTTTGGAACTCCTGATAGACGTCTATGAGCGGGCAACCCTCAGGGAAACTCTTGGTCACGTTGTTGTTCTTGCAGCGTATTTGTAGCATATCGATGGATTTTAGTGGTTGCAAAGTTACGAAAAAACGAGCGAAATGCAAAAGAAAAGTTAACTTTTCTTTTCATTTCCGAGTGCTAAGTAAGTTCGGCAAAGCCAAAGTTACAAAAAAAACTTCAAAACACCATCGTTAAGGGGAAATTTTTCTCGCGCGTACATTAATATATATAAAATAGAGGTAAGATGTAAGCGGTAAGAAGTGAGTTTGCAACCAAGTTGCAAGCTATTTGCCGTACCTTTGCAGCGTGAAACAAAAAGAAAGATAAAAATATGGCACATGAACATCATCATCACGAGTGTAGTTGTAGTGAACATCATCACGAGCATGAACACCATCACGACCACGAGCATCATCACGAAGAAAGCCCGCGTGGACAGTTAATCACCATTTTGGCGGCTGCGGCGCTGTTGGCAGTAGCCGTCGCTATAGAGCATACCTTTGTGTTGCCCATGTGGCAACTGCTGTTGATTTATCTGGTACCCTACCTGATTGTGGGCTGGGGCACGCTGAGGGAAGCCGTCGAGGGGCTGATGGAGGGCGAGGCCTTCAACGAGCACTTCCTGATGGCCATCGCCACGCTGGGAGCACTGGGAATTGGATTTCTGCCTGGTGCTGAGCACGAATTCCCCGAGGCCGTCTTTGTGATGCTGTTCTTCCAAGTGGGTGAACTCTTCGAGGGTTATGCAGAGGGCAAGAGCAGGGAAAGCATCTCGCATCTGATGAATATACGCCCCGATGTGGCTCACGTCGTAAGTGAGAGCACGGAAGTGAATGACGTCCGTCCAGAAGACGTGACGGTGGGTGCGACCATCTTGGTACGTGTAGGCGAAAAAATACCTTTGGACGGTGTTGTCGTCGAGGGTAACAGTGAGTTGAACACCATCGCCCTGACGGGGGAAACGGTACCTCGTTCGGTAGAGACTGGCGACGAGGTGGTGTCGGGCTGTGTCAATCTGTCGGGTGTATTACGAGTACGGACTACCAAGAGTTTTGGCGAGAGTACTGTCTCAAAGATAATCCGTTTGGTTGAGGATGCTGGCGAACATAAATCGCAGAGTGAGAGCTTCATCACCAAATTTGCCCGTATCTATACGCCTATTGTGGTGGTGGCGGCCCTCTTGTTGGCTGTGGTTCCTGTCTGCTTTGGAGGTAACTTTGCTACATGGCTCTACCGAGCGCTGATGTTCCTCGTCGTGTCGTGCCCCTGTGCGCTGGTGTTGAGTGTGCCGCTGACATTCTTTGGCGGTATTGGCGGGGCGTCGCGTCGCGGTATCCTTATCAAGGGTGCCAACTATATGGATGTGTTGTCGAAAATCGATACCGTAGTGTTTGACAAGACAGGTACGCTGACACACGGCCAGTTTGCCGTAGAGGCTATCCACCCGGATCGTTTCGACGAGCACCAACTGTTGCATCTGGCGGCCCATGTGGAACACTACACTACCCATCCCATTGGTGCTGCCCTACGTGATGCATTCCCAGATGAGGCTACAGACGGTTGTATAGTGACTGACGTTCAGGAGATAGCAGGACAGGGTATCAGAGCTAAGGTGGGAGAGATGATAGTCTGCGTAGGTAATACGAAACTGATGGATGCCGTCGGAGCCCAGTGGCACGATTGCAGTCACGCCGGGACTATTATCCACGTGGCTATTGACGGACAATATGCAGGACATATCGTCATCAGTGACAAGGTGAAGGAGGACAGTCGGGAGGCTATTGCTCAGCTGAAGGCATTGGGTGTCCGTCATACCGTGATGCTGACGGGTGACCGCCAGGAGGTGGGTGCACATGTCGCAAAGCAGCTGGGTATCGACGAATGGTATGCAGAACTGTTGCCAGGCGACAAGGTGGAGCACGTGGAAAAATATCTGAACGCTTCTGAGCAACACAGTGTGGCCTTTGTGGGTGACGGCATCAACGATGCTCCTGTGTTGGCACGTGCTGACGTCGGAATTGCGATGGGTGGCTTAGGTAGTGATGCTGCCATTGAGGCCGCTGATGTGGTACTCATGGACGACCATCCCTCTAAGGTGGCATTGGCTATGCGTGTGGCCAGACGCACACTGGCTATTGCCCGTCAGAATGTGTGGTTCGCCATTGGCATCAAGTTGGCAGTACTGGTGCTGGCGGCCTTGGGAGTGGCCACGATGTGGTTTGCTGTATTTGCCGACGTGGGTGTGACGGTATTGGCTGTACTGAATGCCATGCGGGCATTGAAATGTTAAAAAAGTTTTTCGTTATTGTAATGTATCGGGAAAAAGTGTTACCTTTGCAGACAGTTACAAACAAAAACGATACGAAATGAAACCAACATTATTCCTTTTAGCTGCAGGTATGGGAAGCCGCTATGGTGGCTTGAAGCAGCTCGACGGTCTGGGCCCCAATGGTGAGACCATTATGGACTATAGTATTTATGACGCCATTCAGGCAGGCTTCGGCAAGATTGTGTGGGTCATCCGTAAGGATTTCGAGGAGCAGTTCCGCACGCAGATCCTGTCAAAGTATGAGGGTAAGGTGCAGTGTGAGCTGTGCTTTCAGGCTCTTGACGCGCTGCCCGAAGGCTTCAGTGTGCCTGAAGGCCGTCAGAAGCCCTGGGGTACCAACCATGCCGTGCTGATGGGTAAGGACATCATCAAGGAGCCGTTCTGCGTTATCAATTGTGACGACTTCTATGGTCGCGACTGTTTCATGCAGATTGGCAAGTTCCTGAGCAATCTGCCCGAGGGTGCCAAGAATCAGTATGCGATGGTGGGTTTCCGTGTTTGCAATACGCTGAGCGAAAACGGAAGTGTGGCTCGTGGCGTCTGTGCTTATGATGACAAACGTCACTTGACGGATGTTGTAGAGCGTACGGAGATTTTGCGTATGGACGGCGTCATCAAGTATAAGGACGAGCAGGGTGAGTGGCAGGCTCTGGAGGAGAATGCCCCCGTATCGATGAACGTCTGGGGCTTCACTCCCGACTATTTCGAGTACTCTGAGGAATACTTCAAGGAGTTCCTAAGCGACCCGAAGAACATGGAGAACCTGAAGGCTGAGTTCTTTATCCCGCTGATGGTCAATAAGTTGATTAACGACGGAACGGCAACCTGTGAGGTACTCGATACAACCAGTAAGTGGTTTGGCGTAACCTACGCTGCTGACCGCGATGAAACGGTAGCTCGTATTCAGAAACTCGTTGACGAGGGCGTCTATCCCAACAAATTGTTCTAAACAGATGTTGAATCCTATAATGACAGACGGGGAGTGCAGCAAGCTGCGCTCCCTCATTGGTGAAGCAGAGAGCATCGTGCTTTGTTGTCACCAGAATCCAGACGGCGATGCAATGGGCTCCATGTTAGGGTGGGGTGCCGTGTTGCAGCATATGGGCAAAGAGCCGCTGATGGTGGTGCCTGATATGTTCCCTGACTATTTGCAGTGGTTGCCCAATACCGAGAAAGTGGTGCGTTATGATAAGCGTAAGGACTTTGTCGACACCGTGCTGAAGATTGCCGACTTGGTGTTCTGTCTGGACTTCAACAGTCTTTCGCGTACGGACACGATGGAAGAGGCACTAAAAAACTCTCCTGCCAAGAAAGTGCTCATTGACCATCACCCCAATCCGGATGTCGATACAACGCTCTGCATTTCACGCCCAGAGGCATCGTCTGCGAGTGAACTGGTGTTCCGCGTCGTTTGGCAATTGGGACTTTTCGAGGAGTTGGGTAAGCATTTCGCAGTGCCTGTCTATTGTGGAATGATGACTGATACGGGAGGTTTTACGTTTAACTCCAACGATCCCGATGTGTTCTTTATCATCAGCCAGTTGCTGACCAAGCACATCAACAAGGACAAGATCTACAGGAATGTGTATCACAACTACTCTGAGCACCGTCTGCGTATGGTGGGTTTCGTGCTGTGTAACCGTCTGGTAGTCGACGAGAAACGCCATGCCGCATACTACACGTTGACGCGTGCAGACCAGAAACAGTTCCATTTTGTCAAGGGTGACGCTGAAGGACTGGTTAATATGCCGCTACAGATTAAAGGCCTCAAATTCAGTATTTCCTTGCGTGAAGACACCGAACGCGACAATCTGGTATGGGTTAGTCTGCGCTCCGTTGACGCATTCCCCTGCAACAAGGTGGCGGAGCAGTTCTTCAATGGCGGAGGACATCTGAATGCCTCGGGTGGACGTGTCTATGGCAACATCGATGAGGCTGTCGAGGTGGTGAAAAAGGCACTCCAAGCCTTTGAAGAGGAGTTAAAGTAGTCTAATTATCAGCGTTTTTCATTTTTTATTCGTACCTTTGTGCCCGAATTTAGCATAACGACAGCAATGAAGAGACTGATTTATCCCATTTTGATGATGCTTTGCGCCCTGTTCTACATGAGTTGCGATGATTACGAAACTTATGGTGACAAGAAGGCAAAGGAGCGTGATGCCATCGAAAAGTTCATTTCAAAGAAGAATATCCGAGTCATTGACGAAAACCAGTTTGAGGCTCAGGGCTATACCACTGATACCACCCAGAACCAATATGTTCGTATGTCGCGTACTGGTGTCTATATGCAGATTGTGCGCAAAGGGTGTGGCAGTAAGTTGGAGGAGAAAAAGTCTGTTAGTATCATATGTCGTTTTACAGAGTACAACATCCTTGCTGACTCGGTACTACTGTCCAATCTGTTGCCGGCATTTTACATTTATAATAAGTCAACAGGTAAGACTATCGATGCTTCGCAGTATTATGAAAAGATGAATGTGTCGAGAACAGGTACCACGATTACAGCGTCTTTCGTGTCTGGCCTGATGATGCTTTACCACAGTTCATCGTCCAGTGTGCCTGGAGGCTGGCTCGTTCCTCTGAACTACATCAATATCGGACGTCCGGAATCGGAAAACGACGAGATTGCCAGGGTGAATCTTATCGTACCCCATTCGCAGGGAACGGCTGACGCTTCGTCGAGCGTCTATCCCTGTTATTACGAGATTACATACGTGAGGGCGAAGTAATTTTCCTCAAAGAAATAATAATATTAAGATAATATGACACTGATTAAATCTATATCAGGCATCCGCGGTACTATTGGCGGACGCACTGGCGATACCCTCAATCCGTTGGATATCGTCAAGTTTACAACAGCCTATGCGATGTTCATTCCCCGCAAGACAGGAAAAATTGTCGTAGGTCGCGATGGACGTATCTCTGGCCCAATGGTGCGCGACGTAGTTTGTGGTACCTTGGTGGGTATGGGCTTCGACGTCATTGACATTGGTTATGCCACCACACCTACCACGGAGTTGGCAGTACGCATGAGCGGTGCCGATGGTGGTATCATCATTACGGCTTCTCACAATCCGCGTCAGTGGAATGCGCTGAAGTTGCTGAATAGCGAAGGAGAATTCCTGACTGCTGCCGACGGACAGAAGGTGCTGGAACTGGCTGAAAAGGAGGATTTCTGCTATGCAGAAGTTGATAAACTGGGTCACGTGATTGTCGACAATTCTTTCGACGACCGTCACATTCAGTCAGTGCTCGACCTTAAATTGGTTGATGCGGAAGTGGTTCGCAAGGCTCATTTCACTGTTTGTGTCGACAGCATCAACAGCGTGGGTGGCATCATCCTTCCCAAACTGCTCGAACGACTGGGTGTAGGCTATAAGTTTCTGAATGATCAGGTGACGGGCGATTTTGCCCATAATCCTGAGCCTTTGGAGAAGAATCTGCAGGGTATCATGGATGAGATGCGCACAGGAAAGTACAATCTGGGTATCGTTGTTGACCCAGACGTTGACCGTTTGGCTTTCATCTGCGAGGATGGCAAAATGTTTGGTGAGGAATACACATTGGTCAGCGTAGCCGACTATGTGCTGTCGGAAACGCCAGGTAATACGGTGAGCAATCTCAGTTCGACACGTGCCTTACGTGATGTCACCGAAAAGCGTGGTGGCAAATATACCGCTGCTGCTGTGGGTGAAGTCAATGTCACTACCAAGATGAAAGAGGTGAATGCTATCATTGGTGGCGAAGGAAATGGTGGCGTCATCTATCCTGAGAGCCATTATGGGCGTGATGCCCTCGTAGGCATTGCACTCTTCCTGACTTCTTTGGCCAAGAAGGGATGCAAGGTCAGCGAGCTTCGCAAAAAGTACCCCGACTATCAGATTGCCAAGAACCGCATTGATCTGACTCCTGATACGGATGTTGATGCCATCTTGGTAAAGGTGAAGGAAATGTATGCTAACGATCCTACGGCACAAGTCAACGACATTGATGGTGTCAAGATTGACTTCCCCGACCGTTGGGTTCATCTGCGTAAGTCGAATACGGAGCCAATCATTCGCGTATATAGCGAAGCAGCTACGATGGAAGCTGCCGATGAGATTGGCAAGAAACTGATGCAGGTGGTTTACGATATGCAATAAGATATTTTTAATGGTTTTATTTAAATAAAGAAAGGCGGGCATTTGTAATAATGCCTGCTTTTTTTCTGCCAATGTGGCAGACTGACACGATTGGCACAGTTTTGGCAGTGATGTGGTCAGACGTAAAATAAACATTTAATAAAATATTAAGTATTATGAACATCAAACCATTAGGAGACCGCGTGTTGGTAGTGCCTGCACCGGCTGAAGAAAAGATTGGTGGTATCATTATTCCTGATACCGCAAAAGAGAAACCCCTTCATGGAACCATCAAGGCCGTTGGTCAGGGAACCAAGGATGAAGAGATGGTGCTGAAGGCAGGCGATGAAGTGTTGTATGGTAAGTACAGCGGCACAGAGCTGGAGTTCGAGGGCGAGAAATATCTGATGATGCGTCAGAGCGACGTGCTCGCAGTGATTGAGAAATAATTTTCGTAATAACGTGATAACGGTATAACGTAATAACACAAAAAATAAAGTATTATGGCAAAAGATATTAAATTCAATATTGAGGCCCGCGACCTGTTGAAGAACGGTGTCGACCAGTTGGCCAATGCAGTAAAGGTAACGCTGGGTCCTAAGGGACGTAACGTTGTGATTGAGAAGAAGTTCGGTGCTCCACAGATTACCAAGGACGGTGTGACCGTAGCCAAGGAAATCGAGTTGGAGGACAAGTTTGAGAATACAGGTGCACAGCTCGTCAAGAGCGTGGCTTCGAAGACTGGAGACGATGCCGGTGATGGTACGACTACTGCTACCATTCTGACTCAGGCTATTGTTACCGAGGGTCTGAAGAACGTCACAGCTGGTGCCAACCCCATGGACCTGAAGCGTGGTATCGACAAGGCTGTGAAGAGCGTTGTCGACTTTATTCAGAAGAACGCTGAGCGTGTGGATGACAACTACGACAAGATTGAGCAGGTGGCTACCGTCAGTGCTAATAACGACGAGGAGATTGGTAAGCTGCTGGCAGAGGCCTTCCGCAAGGTATCTAAGGATGGTGTCATCACCATCGAGGAGTCGAAGAGCCGCGACACACATATTGGTGTGGTCGAGGGTATGCAGTTCGATCGTGGCTATCTCTCTGGATATTTCGTAACAGACTCAGAGAAGATGGAGTGCGTGATGGAAAATCCGTATATTCTCATCTACGACAAGAAGATTTCAAACATCAAGGATTTCCTGCCCATCCTGCAGCCCGCTGCAGAGAGTGGACGCCCCCTGTTGGTGATTGCTGAGGATGTTGATTCAGAGGCGCTCACTACACTGGTTGTCAACCGTCTGCGTGGTGGCCTGAAGATTTGTGCTGTGAAGGCTCCTGGCTTTGGCGACCGTCGTAAGGCTATGCTCGAGGATATCGCAACCTTGACGGGTGGTGTTGTTGTCAGCGAGGAGAAGGGTCTGAAACTGGAGCAGGCTACTCTGGAGATGCTGGGTACTTGCGATAAGGTGACTGTATCAAAGGACAATACTACGATTGTCAACGGTGCTGGCGATAAGCAGGCCATCAAGGATCGTATCGCTCAGATTAAGAAGGAAATCGAGCTCACCACCTCTTCTTACGACAAAGAGAAGTTGCAGGAGCGTCTGGCCAAGTTGGCTGGTGGCGTAGCAGTACTCTATGTCGGTGCTAACAGCGAGGTTGAGATGAAGGAGAAGAAGGATCGCGTCGATGATGCTCTTTGCGCTACCCGTGCAGCTATCGAGGAAGGTGTTGTCGCAGGTGGTGGCACCACTTATATCCGTGCTCTCGACGTGCTGAAGGACATCAAGGGTGTCAATGCTGACGAGCAGACTGGTATTAACATCGTGGAGCGCGCTATCGAGGAGCCCCTGCGTCAGATTGCCGTTAATGGCGGTGCTGAAGGTGCTGTCGTCGTGCAGAAGGTTCGCGAGGGTAAGGGTGACTTCGGTTACAATGCCCGTCTTGACAAGTACGAGGACCTGCGCGAGGCTGGTGTCATCGACCCTGCTAAGGTGGCTCGTGTGGCTCTGGAGAATGCTGCTTCTATCGCTGGCATGTTCCTGACAACGGAATGTCTCATCTGCGACAAGCCCGAGAAGGAACCCGCTATGCCGATGGGTGGTGCCCCAGGAATGGGAGGCATGATGTAGTA
Organism: Prevotella sp.; assembly: GCA_016291085.1. GTDB lineage: Bacteria > Bacteroidota > Bacteroidia > Bacteroidales > Bacteroidaceae > Prevotella. Next base: position 68,428 of record JAEEVW010000003.1, on the reverse strand, counting down.
TCGACTAAAGGATATTATCATAAGGGGTAGCAGGGTGCATAGAGCGTCCTGCTACCTTTCTTTTTGGTATTACTCTCTTGCCCTTTAATGATACTTTTTTGTAATCCCAGGTTGGCAAAAAATGCTAAAGCGTTCAAAAATACATACTTACGCATTGATATAAATCAAGAAAGGTGTCGATTTTTGCCAAAAAGCTTGCAATGTAATGAAAAAGTTCCTAACTTTGCATCGTCGGAGCGTTAAAACTCTTGATAATATCGTATTAGAATTCTATAAGAAAGAGATATTTTTTTGATTTGTTTTAGTAGATTAGTTTTTAAGTAGTTTGTTTTGAAATTCGATTGTCGTGATGACAGTCGGATTTTTTTTTGTGCGTTTTATTTTGCATTGTCCCAGCAAATTTGTAATTTTGTCGGCATGAAACGAATCGTGTTTGTTTTGTCAGCCTTGATGCTGTCGCTGAGCATGTCGGCTCAGCACTATCGTCCTGAGGGGCGTGCCTTCGTATGTGTGAATGGCCAGCACCGCTATACGCGAGCAATATATGGTGGTCATACCGAATGGCGTGTGGAAACCAGTGACCGTCCAGTGTTTGCTTTATACAAGAAGAACGATTGCCGTAATGTGCAGTTTTGTGTGAATGGCGTTTTGCTTGATAAGACCGACTTTTGCGAAGCACGTTATGAAGACGGGATGCGTAGTTACTTGCTGCGCCATAAATCGTGGGGTCAGAAAGCCACACTGCGTGTCAAAGTAGTAGCATCTTTGCAGGCAGAGCAGACTATGTGGCGTTTTCAGGCAACGGGTTTCGATGGTGACGTCACATTGGATGTGGTGGTGAGCCGCATTCGTAATGCCAAACTGTCGCGTAATGGCGATTTGGGTGTCGATCCGCGTGAGGCCTTCGAGGCTGATGGCAAGACACCCGTCCAGCAGTGGTCGCAGACGTTCGATGAGGAGTGTTACGTATGTTGTGATGGTATCACAACAAACAAAACCCACGAACGAGAAGGTGCTGAGCGTTTTGAGGAACTGGAGACAGCGATGCGAGAGCTGGGCTCCCGTATAGAGTTCAATACGCCCGATCCCTATGTCAACACGCTGGGTAGCGCCTTGGTGATTGCTGCCGAGGGCGACTGGGACGGCAAGACGTGGTTGCATGGCTGCATTGGCTGGCGAATGCCGTTGGCAGGCTGGCGTGCAGGCTATTTGGGCGACGTGCTGGGTTGGCCCGAGCGTGCTGTCAGCCATTTCGACGCTTATGCCAAGAGTCAGGTCGACAACGTTCCTGCCCAATATGCCCATCCTACGCAGGATGAAAAACAGCGCCTGGCTCGTGCCAAGAAAGAGTGGGGGACACAGATGTATTCGAATGGCTATATCTGTCGGAATCCAGAGCGCAACGACCAGATGCACCACTACGACATGAACCTGAACTACATTGACGAGTTGCTGTGGCACTTCCAATATGATGCAGACAAAGCCTATCTTAAAAAGATGTGGCCCGTGTTGACGAGACATCTGGCCTGGGAGAAACGTAACTTTGACCCAGATGGCGACCACCTCTACGATGCCTATTGCTGCATTTGGGCCAGCGATGCCCTCTATTATAGTGGTGGGGCGGTGACCCACTCGTCTGCCTATAACTATCGTGCCAATAAACTGGCAGCACGTATCGCTCGTCTCATTGGTGAGAACGGCACCCCCTACCAGAAAGAGGCAGATGCTATTTTGGAAGCTATGAATGCCCGTTTGTGGCTGAAGGATGCAGGTCACTGGGCTGAGTATCAGGACCTGATGGGGTTGAAGCGCGTTCATGAGAGTGCTGCCGTGTGGAGTGTCTATACGCCCATCGACTGCGGCGCCTGCACACCAGAACAGGCTTATCAGGCCACGAAGTATGTCGACAACGAGATTCCCCATATCCCCCTTTCCTCCCTTAGTTCTAATCATAATTCTCAATTCTCAAATCTCAATTCTCAATTGTCAACTATTTCAACCAGCAACTGGCTGCCCTATTCCTGGAGCGTCAATAATGTGGCTGCTGCTGAGGTGATGCATACGGCGCTGGCCTATTTCGAAGCGGGACGTTCGGAGGAGGGCTATCAGCTGATGATGGCCAACGTGATGGACCAGATGTACGACGGGCAGTCGCCTGCCAACTTCGGGCAGATTAGCAAGTATGATGCTGCTCGTGGGGAGTGCTATCGCGACTTTGGTGACTGCATCGGCATCTCGGCACGCACACTCATTCAGGGTCTTTTCGGAATCCAGCCCGACGCTCTCGAGGGGCGTTGCATCATCCGTCCTGGCTTCCCTGAGGCGTGGGATTCGGCATCAGTCCGTACACCTTATATATATTATAAGTATCAGCGTCAAGGCGACGAGGCTGTTTACGAGGTCACGCAGCACTTCGCCCAACCTCAAAAGATAATTATCCGTCAGAACCTCGGTATGGGAAAGTATCGCGACGTTGTAGGCAACAGCGACGCGCATCAGACAATCCGTGTCAAAGTGCCTGTCAAGTACCCGGAGGTTACCTACAAGGGCTATGTGATGGCCGATTCGCAACGACATGATACTGACGAGCCCGCCTTCATCGAGAAGTTTCACAAGCAGAACATCGACCGCGTGCTGAACGACAGCGTGACTAACATTTTCCGCCACGAATACCGTTCGCCCCGTCCGCCATATACAACATTGCAGATTCCGTTGCAGGGCGTGGGCGACTGGTGTCATCCCGACTATCTGCCCCAAATCAACGACTCTGTGTTCCGCTCGCTCATCGCCAAGGACGAGTTCGTCGCGATGGGTGTGCCGTTCCGCACGTATGCCGAGGGCAGAAACATTGCCTTCACCTCGCTGTGGGACAACTATCCTGACAGCATCAGCATTCCCATGAGCGGACGCTACCGTCAGGCGTGGCTCCTGTTGGCGGGTACTACCAACCACATGCAGAGTCGCATTGCCAATGGCATTGTTGTGGCGCAGTATCAGGACGGTACGTCCGATACCCTGCAACTGGTGAATCCAGACAACTGGTGTCCCATCGAGCGCGACTACTATGTCGACAATCTTGCGTTTCGTACCGCCCAGCCGCGTCCCTATCGTATTGCTTTAGCATCGAGCAAGGTCAGTCGCGACTTGGGTAAGACCCTGAATCTGCCCTTCACTCATGCTCAGGGTGGCGAGATTGGTCCCAAGGGAGCTGATGGTGGAGAGATTCCTGGTGGTGCAGCCACCATGTTGCGTATGCCATTGAACCGCCAGAAGAAGTTGCAGTCGCTTACGTTGCGTACACTTTCCAACGATGTGGTGATAGGTTTGATGGCTGTGACGCTGCAATAGGGAGATATGAACGTTAAAAAAAACTATACGTTAGCAGATTTTTCCCTTTTACGATTCGCTTTTCACGATATTTTCGTATCTTTGCATCCGTATCTGACTAAACATTACTTTATATAACATTTTTTTTATGAACAACGTACCTAAAATTAAGATTGGAATCGTCGCCGTTTCTCGCGACTGTTTCCCCGAGTCATTGGCCGTAAACCGCCGCAAGGCTGTGATTGCCGAGTATGAAAAGAAATTCGACAAGGCTGATATCTATGAGTGCCCCATCTGTATCGTTGAGAGTGAGATTCACGCTCAGCAGGCTCTGGCTGATGTCCAGAAGGCTGGCTGTAATGCCCTCGTAGTATATCTTGGCAACTTCGGTCCTGAGATTTCTGAGACCATGATTGCTGACTGGTTCCAGGGCCCAACGATGTTCTGCGCTGCTGCTGAGGAGACTCAGAACAACCTGATTGACGGTCGTGGTGACGCTTACTGCGGTATGCTGAATGCCAGCCAGGCTCTGTCGCTGCGCAAGACTCGTGCTTACATTCCTGAGGAGCCCGTAGGCGACGCTGCCCAGTGCGCTGAGATGATTCATGAGTTCCTGCCCATCGCTCGCGCTATCGTGGGTCTGCAGAACCTGAAAATCATCAGCTTCGGTCCTCGTCCCAACAACTTCCTGGCTTGTAACGCTCCTATCCGTGCCCTCTATGATCTCGACGTTGAGATTGAGGAGAACTCTGAGCTCGACCTGTTCGAGGCTTTCCAGAAGCACGCTGGCGACCCACGCATCGACGATGTTGTGAAGGATATGGTTGCTGAGCTTGGCGGTGGCAACAAGATTCCTCAGGTGCTGCCTAAGCTCGCCCAGTATGAGCTGACGTTGACTGACTGGATTGAGGCTCACAAGGGCTCTCGTCAGTTCGTGGCTATGGCTAACAAGTGCTGGCCCGCTTTCCAGACTCAGTTCGGCTTCGTTCCCTGCTATGTCAACAGCCGTCTGACCTCTCGCGGTATCCCCGTAGCTTGTGAGGTTGACATCTATGGCGCTCTCAGTGAGTTCATCGGAACCTGCATCACTCAGGATGCCGTAACGCTGCTCGACATCAACAACTCTGTACCTCGCGACATGTACGAGGAGAGCATCAAGGGCAAGAAGTTCCTGTGCGACGAGTACACAGACAAGGAGATCTTCATGGGCTTCCACTGTGGTAACACCGCTTCTTCTAAGGTTTGCAACTGCCAGATGTGCTTCCAGCGCATTATGGCTCGCGCTCTGCCTGTTGAGGTTACCAACGGTACCCTCGAGGGTGACCTGAAGCCTGGCAAGGCTACTGTATATCGTCTGCAGTCTACTGCCGACACCAAGCTCCGCGCTTACATCGCTCAGGGTGAGATCCTGCCAGTAGCTACACGCTCATTCGGTTCTATCGGTACCTTCGGTATCAAGAACATGAGTCGCTTCTATCGTCACGTCCTCATCGAGAAGCACTATCCACACCACGCTGCCGTTATGTTCGAGCACGCTGGTAAGTATATGTGGGAGGTGCTGAAGTACATGGGCATCCCCGTTGAGGAGATTGACTACAACTTCCCGAAGGGTGACTACTATCCCACCGAGAACCCCTTCGCATAAGGGATAAAGTGGGGTTACCTACTATATGAGGAGGCCTGAGCATCAATTGCTCGGGCCTTCTTAATAAACAAAACACTTGAGCGCCTTTCGTGCGTAGAAAAATAGAAAGTTTAGCTATGAAGAAATATTTTTTGATGTTGCTGAGCGTGCTGTTGCTGACAGCGTGCCTTTCCTCCGAAGAGCGTGCAGCCCGACAGGCTGAGGCCCTGAAGATGTTGAAGACCAGCATAGGCAATCAGAAGTACAGAATCAGTATCACTGAGATGACACCCAAGCGTGGCGTCAGCAATCCGGTAATGGGCCGTTGGCTGAAGATTGAAGGCAATATGGTCGACTGCTCGCTGCCCTACGTGGGACGTGACGACATTCCCCACATGAAGACCCGTGGCGAGATTCGCATGGACTCCAAACTCGAGTTCAGAACCGAGGCACAGGACTATGTGCTGCAGTACCAACCTAAGAAGGCGTGTGGCATCATTACCTTCAAGGTGGACTACCAAGGCAGCGAATACAAGTTCTATATCAATGTCGACAAATCCGGCAGTGCCCGCATCCGCGTGACACCCGACGACCGCGACTACATCGACTACGAGGGTACCGTAAGTCCGCTGTAGTTACGTCTTTTCGCCATACAAGGAAGACCTGAGCAATTCTGCTTAGGTCTTCTTTTTATTTCCTTCTTTTCTACTTTTTCTTTGTTTAATTTGGAAGTTTCAGAAAAAGTTCCTATCTTTGCGAACGAATTATAATTTGTGATTATGAGCAAGAAAGAAAAAGAAGAAAAGGCGAAAGAGTTTTGGGAGTACTACGAAGCCACTCAAGGTACAATAACAATTACAGATCCCGTAGTTTTGGACTAATGCGTTTACTCCTCGACACTAACATCTATGTATACATGGTCAGCGATCAAAAGTCGTTGTCCAAAGATGTATGTGCCTATCTCGAAGATCCTGAGAATTTGAAATACTTGAGTATTTTCAGTCTTCAGGAGCTCATCATAGCGTTTCGTACTAAGAAATTGCTGTCAAACGTCTGGAAATCTGAGGCTGAAATGATTTCTTTCGTACTGAATGATCCTTCGGTTGAAATCGACAATTCAGACATTAATGTCATAAGGACTCTTGCTGCATTACGAATTAACGAGGAACAAGACCACAAAGATCCTTTCGACCACATCATTATTGCTCAAGCAATATCTCATAAGATGACGCTAATAAGCTCTGATACAAAATTCCCGTTCTATCGAAAGCAGGGCTTAAAACTTATAGAAAACAAATAATTGTTGAACCCTTAAAAACCGCAGATGCCTATGGGCTGAGATAAATAAAAAAAACATATAGGATGAATATCCGCTTTTAGATTCTTGTATTCCTAAATCGGCAAAATTGAAAGAATTTATCAAGAACGAAAGTTGGAGTTCGCGCCGGATGGCGTGGACTTTTACTCGTTTAAGATAAATGGGCGTTTGCCGATGCCTGGAATACGTAGACGAAGTAATTAGTCCACGTTTTCTTTTTATGCATACTTAAACGAACAATAATAATAACTAAAACTATACGATTATGAAAAAAAACATTTTTCTACTTACCTTCTTAATGGTGTGTATTGCTTCGTTAGCACAAGACGAGCCGAATGACACCATTAACAAACCCGTCAAATTTGCCAGTTGGTCAATTTCTGAAGCTTTCCAGGCAGAAGCTGGATTCGCGGGGAGTTATTGGAAACCTACTTTCAACATTGCACTTGACAAGGAAGGTTATTACTGTGTTGTGAACCTTTATAACCGAAATGGTTATTACTCTATCGACAACGAGACCTTGCCACATCTTTATCTAAAAACAGATAATGGAGAGATCGTGGATTTGGAGATGGATGGTGAAGAACCCGTTCACAAGAGCTATCTTAAAGGCTACTATTCCATGAATGTATGGATGCCGGGTAGATACGTTACAAGGCTCATCTATTACATACCCGATATTGATAAGTTCCTCGCCAATAACTATGTCAAATACAGAATTTGGCTTGGTGAAGGATTCAAGGATGTGGAGCTGAGCAAGAGCTATGCAAAAAAATTTAATAATAGGTTGAAGAATGCAAAAAATGAGGTGACTAAACTATATGAAACCAAAAAACATGCATTGAATAATCCTCTTGAAGGGTTCTAGTTATATGGAGCATATATTACGGGCACAGATTGAACTGATTAAACGGATTATTCTCATTCTCATTGCAAGGTCCTACGTGTAGGACAAAGCAGTAAGAAAGTTGTTTATTTCATAATTGAATCCCTCGCCTCCTGCGACTGGCCGCGAGGATTTGAAAACGAAACAAAATAAAAACGAGATAGATATGAAGAAACTATTATCATTATGCTGTTTTATACTATTCGCCCTTGCTGCAACGGCACAGGATGAAGGATATATTATGATAGATGGTCTGTATTATCATTATAATGATTATGCTGTGTCATTGTGTCCTCTACCCGATGGTGAATACTATAAGGGTGATATCTATGTCCCCGACTACGTAACTGTAAACGGACTGCAAAGGGAAGTCACAAGCGGTTGGACAAGAAGTATATTTCATAACTGTGTTGAATTGACAAGCGTATCACTTCCACCCACTTTCGAAATATCCCACAGATTCCAAAATAACCCACAATTAGAATACATTCATATAAGAGGGGAAATTAATTATTCTAACTCTTCTACCGGTTTGGAAGGAATCAATATATGGAAAGTAAAACTATTGGTGGATGAGGGGAAACTTGATTATTACCAATCTAAAAGCCCTTATTTTCTTTTCCACAATATAGAAGAATATAATGAGCCATCAGCTATTAAGCAGGCAGCACTTTCAAACAAATTAGGAAAAGTACGCTACTACAACCTGAAAGGCCAAGAGGTAACATCAAATAATAAGGGTGTGACGATTATTGTCACTGAGTCGGGCTCAACCTACAAAGTTTCACAAAAATAAATAGAAGGTATGAAGAAACAATTATATCTGACTCTGATGAACATCATGTGCATCTGTGCATATGCTCAAGAAGACTTCTGAAATTTTGGGACTCTAATTTTGCGCTCTGAAATTTTGGGACGGTTCTCAGTGATCCACTTTGAAAACTGAACATCTATAAGGCACTGCCCCGTTTCAGGGCGGTGCCTTTATCACTAAAACCTTGTGTTTTTATAAAAAACTGATGATCAAGGATTTCTTTTAATCATCTATTTATGGTCTTGAAGGATTAGGGTTCAAGCCACGAAGCCTTAGGGTTCAAACCACGAAGCCTTAGGGTTCAAGCCTCACACCAATCCTCATACTCAAACCACGCAAAGAAAGATCGTGCGGTACTTCCAAAAGAGTCGTTTAGTACGTTCTAAAGGGTTGGGAGGTGCCGTGTAAAGTTAAAACTGCGTCGATGGACGATAAAACGGCGCCAATGGATACTAAAACTGCGACAATGGATGATAAAACTGCGTCGATGTTTGGTAGTTTGTAACATTAAAGGCAGGGTTGTTGGCGTTCAAGCGATAATTTGAAAAAATTTTTTTTTTGTGATTTTGCTACCATGCTACCACAAATCTTTCGAGATGCCTTTATTTAAATGGCCTTCCGTAATGGTAGCAAGTATGGTAGTATGGTAGCAAATGGCGTTTTTGACTATTTTTCGGTTATGTAACCTATGCATTATTCCGTTTTTTTCTTTGCGTCGTTCGGACTATCTTAACAAGTCATAGGAAACGTTCGCAATAAATACTAGGGGAGAAAGGGGAAAAGTCCCCGTAGTTACAGGGATTAAACCTAGGGTTTGCAGGGAGCGAGACGGCATGTTACTAATTTGCCCCGCCCGTGGCAAATTGTTGCGGCGGGCGGGGCAATATCTTGTGGCGGGCGTGCGAATGTCTTGCGGCGGTCGCCAAAAGACATAAAGCTTTGGGCTTTTGGCGCTGCTTTATAAGCAAAAAGCGCTGGCCTTACAAGATGCAAAGATACAAAAAAAATGGCAGAAATGCAAGGAAAACCAGCATTATTTTGTCGTAATCTGATGATAAAACGCTTACCGGTTGAAGAGGAGGAGCCGTTAAAGATATAACGAACGTTAAATTTATCGAAAAACGATAAGTTTTTATCGATTTTGTTTGGTGGGTTCAAAAAGAATGTCTACTTTTGCATATCGAAAAACGATAAATAAACAAAATAAAACAATAAAAGATTATGGAATTAAAAAAGTTTTTTAGCAAGGGAGAGAACCTTTTTACAATGGGATGTCTGCTGATTTTGGCAGTGTATGTGGGATGGCTCATGTATCGTGACGTTTGTAGAATGCAAGAGGCTACGACGCAGTATGATTATTATCAGAACCTGATTTATCTGATAGAGAACATTGCCAGAACGTATTTCTCCTGCATCTTCCTCTTGATGGTCTTCCTTACTTATATTAATAAGCAGTATTCGAAGTGGTGCATCAGAGTGTATTATCTGTTTGGTGTTTCGGCACTATTGTTTTTCGGTTGGGCCAGCATCTTCAGCAAAAACGTCTTTAATCACATCGAGCCCCAGTTCGTCGAAAACTTCCCCAGAATGGTTCACACGTTGTATGTTGGGCCTTTGTACTGGATGATCATCGGCTACTTCTTTACTCCCAAGATTCTGAAGGATGCCCGAAAACTGAAGGAAGAGCAGGACTTAACGATTTAAGCGGCCTATGGGACAAATTGTAGTAAACTTAGATGTGGAACTTGCCAAGCGCAAAATGTCGCTTAGCGAGTTGGCTGAAAAAGTCGGCCTAACGTTGGCCAACCTCTCGATTCTGAAGACTGGCAAGGCCAAGGCCGTGCGCTTCACCACCCTCGAGGCCATCTGCCGAGAGCTGGGTTGCCAGCCAGGCGATATCCTCGAATATAGAGATGAATAATATTTGTTAAATTGTTCGACTTTCTGTCGACTTAAATGTATTAAATATAAATGAATAAAGATTATGGAAGAAATAAAAATAACCGTATCCATTAAAAGATTGATTATCGTATTCTTGATAACAGCAGCATACATTGCTGTTATGTTGGGAATCTTTATTGCTGGTTCAGATCATAAGGTTTTAGAAACAATTATTCATCTCGTCGGCCTGATGGTATTGTATTGCCTCTATTTCTTCTATTTAGGACGCTGGACACGCCTCGTTATTACCGATATGTCTCTGATTGTAAAGACTCAGGAGGAATGGGTTGTCAGACTCTCGGGTGTTGAATCTTTCTACGTCGACAAGTTCAAAGGTCGTACATTTATTGGTATACGCTATAAGGAGGACACGTGGGAAGCTCATAAAGGAAATTTAGCTGAAGATCGCAAACGACGCTTTAAAGCCGCCCTTCAGGGCTATCCCTACGAGGTCTATGTAAGCGGCCTCTCAAAAACACCCCAAGAAATCTGCGATTTGCTTAACTCTCTGATAAAGAAATAGACAGCAAATGAAACTATTATCAACATTACTAAGTCACGACCAAGCCGTATGCCCTCATTGTGACACGAAGATAGGGATACGGCAGATATCGGAGTATTTCCTGAAAGGGACTATTCACACCATTCAGTGCCCCAATTGTAACAGAGCATTACGTCCGAAACGGGAACCCATCAAGTTCTATTATTGCTTTTGTGCAGGGTTTATTAGTATTGTAGCCCCCTTCTGGCTGTATATCTGGTATGTTGAAGATAACTTCTGGAAGGCGATACTCCTGTCGATTGCAACTTTAATCGTCTGCATTATAGTAATCTGTATATTAACCATCCGTAGGATAGAGTTTGTATAATTAATATAAGGTATACTTCCCACCAGTGCACTGGCAGTATTTGCTGAGCAGGTCCAAGATGTATTGGGCGTTCTCGGCAACTTTTTCGCGATTGCCGTCGTAGCCGTTGATGAGGACGAGCAGATGGCGCGTGTTGATGTCAATCTTGGTGCGCTCGTTGTCGCTGGTGGGAGTGCCCACACCGCCTTGAGCATCGCGGTAGACGGGTAGTCCGTGAATGTTGATCATGCCGCGTCCGATGCCTTCGTAGGGCTCGCCTTCGCGCCCGATGCCCAGCGTCAGCGTGTCACCCACAAACTTGTCGGCATCAAAGCCACCAATGCTGTAGCCATAGGCGATGGACGCCAGATTGATGAGGTCGACGAGGGTGTCGATCTGATAGAGATCTTTGCCCTGCAGCATGCGTCGGATGAGTGCCTCGGAGGCTGGACGGTAGCGCGAGGGGTCTTTTCCGCATGCCTTGTAGACGGCGCGGGTGGCGGCAATGCTACTCATGTCTTTCAGCGACTCAGTGGTCAGCGTGGCGCGATAGTGTTCGCCAAGCGCATGAATTTCCTGCCACAGCGGTTCACAATAGGGCGTGTTGACCACTTCTGCCTCGACGCAGGCACCGACAAAGACGGGGCAGACGCTTGCTATTTCGTTGGATACGATGACTTTCATGCTGCAAAAGTAGGCATTTTCCTTCGAAAATGCAAAATAAATTTGGAAATTCCTTCGATTTGCACTACCTTTGCAGTCAGAATGAAACGTTACACCGATCTGTTTATCGATTTCGACGATACGCTCTACGACACGCACGGCAATGCCGTGATAGCGCTGAGCGAGTTGTTCGACGCCATGCAGTTGGGACGGTGGTTTGCTGATGCACAGCTGTTCTACGACGAGTATTGGAAAGCGAACATCGACCTGTGGACGCGCTATTCGAAGGGTGAAATCACGCGCGACTACCTGATTGTGGAACGTTTCCGTCGTCCGCTGAGCTTTGGCGAAGGTTTGGAGCCTACGGAGCAGCTGTGCCTGGAGGCCAGCGACCGGTTCCTGGACTTTTGTTCGTCGAAGCCAGGACTGGTGGACGGTGCCCGCGAACTGATGGATTATCTGCGTGAGCAGGGCTACAGGATGCACATGTGTTCGAACGGTTTCCACGAGGTGCAGTACAAGAAACTGCGTGCCTGCGGACTGACGGATTATTTCGATACTATCGTGCTCAGCGAGGATGCAGGAGCCAATAAGCCTTCGCAGGCGTTTTTCGACTATGCCCTGCGCCAGACGGGGGCCCAGAAGGAGACGACGTTGATGATTGGCGACAACCTGCAGACAGACATCCTGGGTGCCAAGCGGGCAGGACTGGACGTTGCCTATTTCAACCGATTCCCAGAATATCCGGCTACGGAGTCCGTTGACTACGAAGTGACGAGTCTGGCGGAGCTGATGGCCATATTATAATAAGGTACTATGCAGAAGCTAAGAGAACTATACAAGCAATGGAGTGGGGCGGAACCCCAGCAAATGGAGAAGTTGCCCGGTGGCGGCAGCAACCGCGAGTATTTCCGCATGATTTCGTCGACGGGAGAGAGCGTGGTCGGCTGTGTGGGTACGAGCAGGGACGAGAATCACGCCTTTGTGTACTTGGCTCAGCACTTTACCAAGCGCCAGCTGCCCGTGCCTAAAATTCTGGCTGTGAGCGACGACGAGTTGCGCTACATTCAGACCGATTTGGGCTCTGTGTCGCTGTTTGACGCCATTCGTGGCGGACGCGAGGCAGGGGGACGCTACACGCTGAAGGAACAGGAGCTGCTGCGCCGCACCATCCGCGAACTGCCCAACATCCAGTTGCGAGGCTTCCGCGAACTCGACTTCTCGAACTGCTATCCCCAGCCCTCATTCGATACCGATTCCGTGTTGTTCGACCTGAACTACTTCAAATACTGTTTCCTGAAGGCCACCGAGCTGGATTTCCACGAGTTGAAACTCGAAGCCGACTTCCGTCTGCTGGCGAAAGACCTGACGGCAGCTGATGACGAGCAATGTTTCTTGTATCGCGACTTCCAGGCTCGAAACGTGATGTTGGATGCCGATGGGAAACCCTATTTCATTGATTTCCAAGGTGGTCGCAAAGGACCGTACTATTACGATCTGGCATCGTTCCTGTGGCAGGCGTCTGCCAAGTATCCCTACAAGGTGCGTCGCGAACTGGTGTACGAATACTATAACGCATTGAAGATGTATACTGAGGTGCCTTCACCGCACCATTTCGTTGACCGCCTGAGCCTGTTTGTGCTGTTCCGTCAGTTGCAGGTGCTGGGAGCCTACGGTTTCCGAGGCTATTTCGAGCGCAAGCAGCACTTCATCGAGTCGATACCGCCAGCCATGCAGAACCTGAAGGAACTGCTCAACGAGCGCAATTTCCCTTATCCCTATCTGGTTCATTTGCTGGAACAGTTGACAGAGATGCCCAAATTCCAGCAGGTACAAGTGACTGCAGCACGTGCCGACGGATACAGGACGACGGACAACAACCCCTATAAGCCCCATCCGCAGGACGGTCCGGCAACATTCTCGAAGTACGATGCGCAGGGCCCTTTGGTGGTCAGGGTGTTCAGCTTCTCGTTTGGCAAGGGCATTCCCGAGGACGAGTCGGGCAATGGTGGAGGCTATGTGTTCGACTGTCGTTCAACGCATAATCCCGGCCGTTACGAGCCTTACAAGAAACTGACAGGACTGGACGAGCCCGTTATCCGATTCCTAGAGGACGACGGCGAGATACTCACTTTCCTCGATAGCGTTTATAAGCTGGCCGATGCCCACGTAAGGCGTTATATACAGCGCGGTTTCACCAGCCTGATGTTCTGTTTCGGATGTACGGGTGGACAGCACCGTAGCGTGTATAGTGCCCAGCATCTGGCCGAGCACATCCACGAGAAATTCGGCATCGAGGTGCGCATCAATCATAGGGAACAAGGCATCACGCAGGTGCTGAAATGACTTGTTGTAGGACAATTAATCGTAGGCAGGCAGAAAAAAAACAGGCAATCGTTTTGCGTTTTCCCATAGTTTTTGTAATTTTGCAGGCCTAAATGAGACATCATTAATATAATTAAGGTAAAAAGAACGTTATGGGTGGCTTTTTTGGCACGATCTCGAAACAGGATTGCGTAAACGATTTGTTTTACGGTACAGACTACAACTCACACTTAGGTACAAAACGCGCAGGAATGGTGACTTTCGACAAGGAAAGCGGTTTTCACCGTTCTATCCACTCGTTGGAACGCAACTATTTCCGCTCGCGCTTTGAGGATGAACTCGACTCGTTTAAGGGACATCAGGGATTGGGCGTCATCAGCGATACCGACCCTCAGCCCATTATTGTCAATTCACACTTGGGGCGCTATGCCGTCGTGACGGTAGCTAAAATCAACAACCTGCGCGAGATAGCCGAAGAACTGCTGAAACAGCGTATGCACCTGAGCGAAATGTCGGCTAACAACATCAATCAAACAGAGCTGGTTGCCCTGCTCATCAATATGGGAGACACGTTTGTGGAGGGCATCAACAAAGTGTATCAGAAGATTGAAGGTTCGTGCTCGATGCTCATTCTGACGGAGGATGGTATCATTGCTGCCCGCGATTTCCTGGGACGCACCCCTATCGTCATGGGACACAAGAAGGTGCACCGTCTGTCGCCTATAGGCACTGACGAACTGATTGAGGCCTACGCTGTGTCGAGCGAGACGACGAGTTTCCCCAATCTGAACTACAAGATATTGCGCGACGTAGGACCCGGTGAGATCGTCAAGATAAAAGCTGATGGCATAGAAGTACTGCAGAAACCCTTGACACGCTGTCAGATATGCTCGTTCTTGTGGGTTTACTATGGTTTCCCAACGAGCGACTACGAGGGTGTTAATACAGAATATGTACGCGAGAAGAACGGCCGTCTGATGGGCGAAAAGGACCAGGACGTAGAGGCTGACCTGGTGTGTGGTATTCCCGATTCGGGCGTAGGTATGGCACTGGGTTATTCGGAGGGCAAGAAGATTCCCTACAAGCGTGCTGTGGTGAAGTATACCCCCACATGGCCGCGTTCGTTTACCCCAGGCAACCAGAATCGTCGTGACTTGGTGGCCAAGATGAAACTCATTCCTAATCCTGCCATTTTGAAAGACCAGCGCATTGTGTTCTGCGACGACTCTATCGTGCGTGGTACCCAGTTGCGCGACAACGTGCGCACCTTCTTCGAGAACGGTGCCAAGGAAGTGCATGTGCGCATATCCTGCCCTCCATTGGTCTATGGCTGTCCGTTTATTGGCTTCACCTCGTCAAAGAGCGACTTGGAACTGATTACGCGCCGTATCATCAAAGACTTCGAGGGCGACGACAAAAAGAACCTGGACAAGTACTCCCAAACAGGAACCCCTGAATATCAGCGGATGGTCAACGAGATTGCCCGTCGCTTAGGCCTGACCAGCGTGAAGTTCGCTACGTTAGAGGACCTGATAGAGTCCATTGGACTGCCCAAAGAACGTGTCTGCACACACTGTTTCGATGGAACGTCCTATTGTCATGAACGTCACGGCGAAGAGTGGTTCACGTAAGGATTTGTTTACTTAAGGAGCCGTTAACAAATCATAAAGTTCAAAGTTCAAAGTTCAAAGTTCAAAGATTTATTCGTACCTTTGCAGTCTGAATAAACTTTTTGAAGCGTGAAAATAAAGCAAGTGCTGAGCGCCCTTGAACGATTCGCGCCTCTGCCCTTGCAGGAAAGTTGGGATAATGCTGGCCTGCAATTGGGACTGACGGAGGTGGAGGTTTCAGGGGCATTATTGTGTCTGGACGTCAACGAACAGATTGTCGACGAGGCTGTGGCCAAGGGTTGCAACCTCATCGTCAGCCATCATCCGCTGCTGTTTCGCGGACTGAAGCAGATTAGCGGAGCAGACTATGTGCAGCGCAGCGTTATCAAGGCGATTAAGCACGATATCGTCATTGTCTCGATGCATACCAATATGGATAATGCACTGGACGGTGTGAACTGGAAAATTGCCGAGCGACTGGGGCTGACGGACTGTAAGTTCTTTGCCCAGAAGACAGTAGATGGTATCGAGGCGGGTAGTGGCGTTGTGGGAAATTTGCCCTTGCAGATGGATGCACGCGCCTTTATAGAATTGGTGAAAAAGCAGTTCGGCGTGCAGTGTGCACAGTGTAACGCACTGTTGCAGCGTCCCATCAGCAAAGTGGCTATCTGTGGTGGAGCAGGCGATTTTCTGTTGTCTGATGCAATAGGAGAGGGCGCTGACGCCTTTATCACTGGCGAGATGCACTATCACCAGTATTTTGGCTTTGAGCAGCAGATTCAGATTTGCGTCATCGGCCATTATCAGAGTGAGCAATATACTGCAGAAATCTTCCGTGACATCATTCAGAAGGATTGTCCAGGCGTAAAAACCTTCATTGCAGAAACAAATACCAACCCGATAGTTTATATTTAATAATCCTAGGACGTCCTAGAAAAACCTAGGTAGTCCTATAAAAGAAAAAGAAAATGGCAAAGAAAGACCCAATGGACATGCCGGTTGAGGAGCGTCTGAAGACCCTCTATCAGCTGCAGACCACGCTCTCTGGAATCGATGAGAAGCGTGCACTGAGAGGCGAGTTGCCTCTGGAAGTACAGGACCTCGAGGACGAAATAGAGGGACTTACCACTCGTATTGACAAGATCAATGCCGACATCGCTGAATTTGAGCAGGCAGTGGTCATGAAGAAAGGCGAAATTGAGAATGCCAAGGTAAGCGTAGAGCGCTATAAGGAGCAACTCAACGACGTGAAGAACAATCGTGAATACGACACGTTGTCGAAGGAAATCGAGTTCCAGTCGCTGGAAATCGAACTCTGCAACAAGAAAATCAAAGAAGCCAATGCCCGCATCGAGGAAAAGAAGGTGGAACTGGCTCAGAATCAGGAGATTATCGAAGACCGTCGTCAGGCTTTGGACCAGAAGAAGGGTGAACTCGATGAGATTATGGAAGAGACCCGTGCAGAGGAAGAGAAACTGAAGGCCAAGGTGAAGGAGTTGGAAGCCAAGATTGAGCCCCGTCTGCTGACCTCGTTCAAGCGTATTCGCAAGAATGCACGCAATGGCCTGGGCATCGTATATGTGCAGCGTGATGCCTGTGGTGGCTGCTTTAACAAGATTCCTCCCCAGCGTCAGCTTGATATCAAGATGCACAAGAAAGTTATTGTCTGCGAGTACTGTGGACGTATCCTGATTGATCCGGAATTGGCTGGCGTTAAGATTGACAAGGTTACTGGACAGGAGGAGAAGAAGCGTAAGCGCTCGATTCGCAGGACGGTGAAAAAGGCTGATCCTGAGGTAGAAGCTCCCGCAGTTCCTGAGGCAGACGAGTAATTAACGGTTTATGCTGACGGTTAAAAGTTAGCGATTAGACAGTTAAGGAAGCGTAATCCGGTATTTCCTGTAAAAAATGGTACGTCCGGTGCTCGTAGTCCATCTTGCAGCAATAGTGCTGCAAACCATTGGAAACCACCAAATAGTCCACGTGAAGCAGGAGATTATAAGCCGAAATCTGATTGAATACCCGCTGTGTCAGCGACACGGTGGGTGCTTTGTATTCTATAATCATCTGCGGGCGGGTCTCCTTATTATATAATATAGAATCGCAGCGAAGTGTCTTTTCGCCACATTTCAGGGCAATTTCGTTGCCTAATAGGCCTTTGGGGTAACCCTTGTGCTCGACGAGCCAATGGGTGAAATGCTGGCGAACCCACTCCTCGGGAGTCAGCGCAACATAACGCTTGCGCAGGAAGTCGAAAATCTCGGGCTTCTCGCGCGTTCCACGTACCTTGACGTCGTAGGCAGGAAGATTTAATTCGTTCATGGGTGCAAAATTACATTTTTTCTTTGAACTTTAATCTTTGATCTTTGAACTTTTTTCGTTGTGGG
Source organism: Prevotella sp. (assembly GCA_016291085.1). Classification (GTDB taxonomy): domain Bacteria; phylum Bacteroidota; class Bacteroidia; order Bacteroidales; family Bacteroidaceae; genus Prevotella. Next base: position 50,685 of record JAEEVW010000003.1, on the reverse strand, counting down.
AGCAAATTTTTCATTATTCACTCTTCACTTTTACCTTTTTTTCGTAACTTTGACCTTTGGTCGAAATTACTTCCGCTCGAAAAAACTCAAATTCATTTGGTTTTTTCCTCGCTTATTCGTACCTTTGTAGCCGATTATGGCTCAAGCAGCAGTGACATACGAAAGCGTGATGAGCGAGTTGAAAGCTCGCCATTTTAAGCCCATTTACTACTTGATGGGTGATGAGCCGTATTATATCGATAAAATCTGCGACTGGATAGCTGAGAACGTGCTACAGCCCGAAGAAAGGGACTTCAATCAGACCATTTTGTTTGGCTCTGACGTCAATGCGTCGCAGGTGGCTGATGCTGCGCGTCGCTATCCGATGATGGCTGAATACCAGGTGGTCATTGTCAAGGAAGCACAAAATATCAAGAATGTAGAGCCATTGGAGAAGTATCTGAAACAGCCCATGCCTACAACTGTACTTGTAATGTGCCACAAAAACGGAAAAATTGACGGCAGAAAACAGGGCTATGTGAAGGCGATTCGCGATGCTGGCGTGCTGTTTGAGAGCATCAAACTGAAGGAACGTGACCTGCTGGGCTTTATTGAGCGCTATCTGAAAGCCAAAGGAGCGACAATTGATCCCAAATCCACGCAACTCATTGCCGATTTCATTGGTTCTGACCTTAGCCGTCTGACCAGTGAGCTCGATAAGGTGTTGCTTTCATTGCCTGAACAGGATAAACGGGTAACTCCACAAGTGGTTGAGGACCAAATAGGGGTGAGCAAGGACTTTAATGGATTCGAACTTCGAGATGCCATTGTGAACCGAAATGTATACAAGGCAAATCTCATAATCAAATATTTTGACGAAAATCCGAAGGCTGGAAGTATATATGCTTTTCTCCCGTTGCTCTTTAATTACTTCCAAAATCTGATGATCGCGCATTACTGTCCCCAAAAGAACAGTCAGGAGGCGCTCGCTGAATGGCTTGAATTACGAAATCCTTGGGCTGCTCGCGACTATGTCACTGGCATGAAAAACTACTCAGCTATGAAAGTGCTGCAGATTATTGGCAAGATACGCGAAATGGATGCCAAAAGTAAGGGGTTAGATAACCCAAATACAGGTCCAGGAGACCTCATGAAAGAACTAATTTTCTTTATATTACACTAAAAAATGAGTCGTTTTTGGCTCATTTTTTTCTAGAATAACTATTTTACCAGACAGCGATTTTTGCCCTTAAGCCCCGATTCCCACAAGGGTTTTGCCCCAAAATAAGCCCTCATATTTCGCGAATTTTTCGTTTTTCGCACGATGATTCGGAATTCGCGAGAAATGGAAAAAATCGTTCGTTTTCGTACAGAGAAATTTATGTTTAAACAATTTTAATATTTAAGGTTGTTGATTTTGGAATGTAAATACAAGAACAGAAAGTGCGAAATTTAGATAATAATGGTCGGAAATCGGCATTTGTAAATCTGAATTATAGATATAAATTCAAATATATAAATACAAACCGGGGTGTTTGGAAATTTATATTTATGCTTATACATTGTAGCGTATTCGAACTTATATTGTTAAAAACCAATTGTTTATGCAGATTTAATCGCATTTTACTACAGAAAATCGCATTTCTTTTCTATAAACGAATGTATATAAGTATATTTTTGCTTATGTTTGTGTAAGTATCCTTTTTTCAGTCAGTTATTTACCTGAATTCCCATAAACAATTCATTTGTACGTATTTAATACCGCAAATTCGGTTTTGTAATTCTAAACCTATTGTTGATATCAGATTTAATCTTGAATTTAGAATTTGAAATTTGAAAGTCAAAGTTTAAATAATAAAATTTTCTTTAGATTTCTTGCGGGATTCAAAAAAAAGTTTTACCTTTGTAAAATGAAACAAAAATGGGCTTTTTGCCCCTATTTCGGACTCAAATGGAAACAAAAGACAGAATTCGCATCATCATGGAGGATCAACACATGACCCAGCAAGTCTTCGCTGACTTCCTCCAACAGTCACCTGCTACTTTAAGCAGCATTTTCAATGGTCGTACCCGCCCTACCTTGAACATCATTGATTCGATAAAAATGAAAATTCCTGACATCAATATCGAATGGTTGCTTTATGGTACTGGTGAACGTTATGTCTCCCACTCCGAGACTTCAAATCAAGGTTCATCTGAGAGTCAGAATTCTTCTCAGGAACCGATGATCAATTTCGACTCCCCTGCTCCATCTGTTTCTCAGACACCCCAAAATGCAGTTTTGACGCCACCTTATCAGCAAGGTGTAAAAAGTACACACCCTATTTTTTCTGGAGAAGAAATCAAAATAGTTGACAAAACGCCTCGTAAGGTGACTGAAATCAGAGTCTATTATGATGATCAGACCTACGAGACTTTTGTTCCTGCCAAGAAGTAAGGTTTTGGTCTGTGCTATATAAAGTTTCGTGTCAAAGAAATCATCGTTTTATTTGGTGATGAGCAGAAAAGTGCGTAATTTTGCAGTCGTTATGAAGAAATTTGTTCTTGACTTGACTGTAAACAGTGTTGAACGGCTTACTCCGAAGCATGTACTGATACGTCTGACAGACTCGCAGCCGCTTCCGGAAATGCTGCCGGGGCAGTTTGTAGAGGTTCGTGTAGATGGTTCGCCAACGACTTTCCTACGTCGTCCTATCTCTATTAACTTTGTGGATCGCGTACATAACGAATTATGGTTAATGGTAGCCAAGATAGGCGACGGTACGCGTCAGTTGGGAAACCTGAAGACTGGCGATACGCTGAACTGTGTGCTGCCTCTTGGCAACAGTTTTACTTTGCCCTCTCAGACGAGCGAAAAACCGTCCTACTTGTTAGTTGGCGGTGGAGTGGGGATGGCTCCGATGCTCTATCTGGGTGCACAACTGAAGAAGATGGGTATTAATCCTACATTCTTGTTGGGTGGTAGGACAAAGGCTGATATCCTGGAGCTTGATTTATTTAAAAGGAACGGGCGCGTGTGCGTGACTACTGAGGATGGTTCTATGGGTGAAAAGGGTTTTGTAACTAACCATAGTGTGTTGACCGAGCATTTTGCCCGTATTTACACCTGTGGTCCCAAGCCGATGATGATTGCTATAGCCCGCTATGCAAAGGAAAAGAGTGTTGATTGTGAGGTCTCGCTGGAGAATATGATGGCCTGCGGACTGGGTGCTTGTCTCTGTTGTGTGGAGAAAACGACAGAAGGTAATCTGTGTGTCTGCAAGGAAGGACCGGTTTTTAACGTAAAACGATTGTTATGGCAGATTTAAGAGTCAATATAGGTGCTTTGGCGTTGAAGAATCCAGTGATGACAGCGTCTGGAACGTTTGGCTATGGTCTTGAATTTCAGGACTTTATTCCGTTGGATGGTTTAGGAGGCATCATAGTAAAGGGTACTACTCTTAAACCGCGTGAAGGAAATGATTATCCTCGAATGGCTGAAACGGCCTCGGGGATGTTGAACTGTGTAGGCCTACAGAATAAGGGTGTTGACTATTTCTGCGAGCATATCTATCCTCAAATCAAAGATATCGATACTCATATGATAGTGAATGTCAGTGGCTCGTCGCCAGAGGATTATGCCGAATGTGCTGCACGTATTAATGAGTTGGAGCATATTCCCGCCATTGAATTGAATATTTCGTGTCCTAACGTAAAAGACGGTGGAATGGCCTTTGGCGTTACTTGCGCTGGGGCCTCAAGTGTGGTGAAAGCCGTACGAGAACGATTTCATAAGACATTGATAGTCAAATTGTCACCTAATGTGACGGATATTACAGAGATTGCTCGTGCTGTAGAGGCTGAAGGGGCTGACAGCGTGTCGCTGATCAATACACTGATGGGAATGGCTATTGACATAGAGAGGCGCAGAACGCTACTTAGTATCAATACGGGGGGACTCAGTGGACCAGCTGTCAAGCCTGTGGCTCTGCGTATGGTCTGGCAGGTGGCAAAGGCTGTAAAAATACCTGTGGTTGGTTTAGGCGGTATTACAACTGCTAAGGATGCTATAGAGTTCCTGATGGCTGGTGCAACGGCTATTGAAATTGGTACAGCGAATTTCCTAGACCCCACCATTACTATTAAGGTAAGGGATGGTATTAACGATTGGCTCGACCAACATGGGTGTAAGTCGGTTTCGGAAATAGTAGGATGTATATAATACAATTTGAGGGCGGCCAAATGACCGCCCTCAACCAACACAAAAACTAAACTAGACTTAACTAAAGCATATCAGGATTTTCACAAACCCTCAATAGCTGGTTGCAAAGTTAGTATTATTTTTTTAAACCACAATAGTTTTTTCGATTTTTTTTAAATTTTTATCTCAAAAATCAAATTTTTGTCGTTTTTTGCAACAAATAATAGTCTAATATGACCATTGCTGCCATTGCTTCGACTACAGGTACCGCTCTAGGAAGCACACAAGGATCGTGGCGTCCGTGAGCTTTTAATATGGTCTTATTGCCAGCGACATCTACTGTCTGTTGTTCGCGGAGTAGGGTGGCAACGGGTTTGAAAGCCACACGGAAACAGATGTCCTGTCCGTTAGAGATGCCCCCTTGGATTCCTCCACTGTGGTTGGTTGCTGTGGCGAGTAATGGAATCGAACCTTCTGACTGGGATCTTGGGAGGAATATGTCGTTCTGCTCTGAACCGCGCATAGTGACACCGGCAAAACCCGCTCCGTATTCAAAGCCTTTGACGGCATTGATACTCAACATAGCTGCTCCCAGCTGGGCATGCAGTTTTCCAAATTCGGGTTCGCCGAGTCCAGCGGGACAGCCCTGAATGACGCCAGTGATAACACCGCCAATGGTGTCGCCAGCTGCTTTTACCTCTTCGATGAGATGAATCATCTCGTTGGCCTTGTTGATGTCAGGACAGCGTACGATGTTGCTTTCTATCTGATTTAAGTCGTAATGTGTATAATCATTCTCTATGGCAATATTGCCTACTTGTGAGGTATAGGCTGTTACGCGGATTCCCAATTGACGTAGTGCAAGCTTGGCCATTGCTCCAGCTACGCAACGACTGATAGTGATTCGGGCAGATGAACGGCCTCCTCCACGATGGTCGCGCGAACCATATTTATAGGCGTAAGTATAATCAGCGTGTGAAGGTCGGAAAAGGTTGCGCATGTTTTCGTAGTCGTCAGAATGCTGATTGGTGTTTTTGACGATGAAGCCAATGGGACAGCCTGTCGACTTCCCTTCAAACACACCGCTGAGCAGTTCTACTTTGTCCTGCTCCTGGCGACTGGTCGTAATATGACTCTGGCCGGGACGTCTCCTGTTCAGTTCTTGCTGGATGAATTCGACATCTATGAGAATGCCTGCGGGCATTCCGTCGACAACTCCTCCGATGGCCTCACCATGACTTTCGCCAAAGGTCGTCAGTCTGAATATCTGTCCAAAAGTATTCACTGTTTTTTACCTTATATTTTAATGGCAGTGTTCACAGCCACATCCTTCGTGGTGGTCGTGTTCGCAGTTGCAGTCATTGTCACAGTCGCAGTCGCCGTCGTGATGACAGCCACATCCGCAACCGCCCGTCATGTGAGCCACCAGGTGTTCTATTTCCTTGGTTGTAGCCTCACGGTTTTCCAGTATGGTGCCTTTAAAAGTGAGATTCTCGCCAGCCAGCGGGTGGTTCAGGTCTACCTTCACTTTCTCTTCGCCAATTTTTACGACACGTCCGTAGAAACGCTGGCCTTCTTCGTTTTGCAAGGGAATGACAGCGTCTTCATAAATATGCTCGTGATCGAAATGTCCGTTGATGCTGAACACTTCGCGGTCAAGGTCGAGTACGAGGTCGTCGTTATAGTCACCATAAGCCTGGTCTTGAGGAATAGAAAAGTCAAAACTGACTCCTTTTTCTAAGTCAATAACCTGTTGTTCGAAGGCATCAAGGGCTACTCCGAATCCGGTAATAAACTGAAAAGGACGTTCCTTGGTAGCCTCTTCCATCATCTCCAAGCCCTGTTCGCCGTCGACAAACAGCTGATAGGACACTTCCATGTATTTGTTCTTTTTTTCCATAAAATCGATGTTATATTTCCATTTGGCTGGCAAAGTTACAAATAAATAGGTGAACTACCAAATTTTCCCTTGAAAAACACGTGGAATTGACCTTTGTCAACGTTTTTGGGGATACGTTGACAAAGGTCAAGAAAGAAGTTGTTTGCGCACACAATTTTGCTAAAAAGCTTGCGAGGTATCCAAAAACGTCGTAACTTTGCACCGTCAATCAGCAAGAGAGCTGATAAAAGACACAGGATAACTTTAGTATTAATTAAATTAAGAAAGGGTAACGAAAATGAAAAAGATTGTTTTGACAATGGTAGCTCTGATGAGCATGACAATGACATTCGCAGAGAATGAGACAGCAGCAAACCTCAACATGACTGAGGCATACAATTTGAAAAACGTCAATATGACGAAACTCTGTCAGGCATTGAACCTGTCAAAGGACCAGGTAGAATGCTTTACTGAGATTTACAACACCTTCAGTTCAGAGTTGCTGTTCGCTGCACAGTTGAACGACGAGGAGCGTCAGCAGATGGTTGAAAAGGCTATTAAGAAGGATTTGGGTTATATGGACTACATTCTGAGCCGTGATCAGTATCGTAAATATGTATTGTTGCTTAATATGACACTTCTCAATCGAGGTCTGAGATAATTTTGGTAGTTTTAAGGAAAAGAATTGTGAAGTCACCGCTCCAAGTTGGGCGGTGGCTCTTTTTTTATTAAAAAAGAAGAAAAAGTTTGTGTATTTCGACATTTAGTCGTACCTTTGTAGCCACTTTTGAAAATATTTAAAAAATAGATAATATAGTAATGATGAAAAGGTTTTTAATAGCAACAACTTTAGGCTTGATGATGGCCTTGGGTGTTTCTGCTCAAGGTATGAGTGACCAGCAAGTGATCTCATTTATTGCTTCAGAGGTAAAAGCTGGTACTTCCCAATCTCAGATTGTGACAAAATTGATGCAGAAAGGCGTCAAGATTGACCAGATTCGTCGTATGCGCAATCAGTACGACAAGCAGATTTCTTCTCGTGGCTTGAGCGTAGCTGCTGATGGCGCAGTCTCAATGGCCGCTGAACGTATGAAAGGCAATAGCGATGGTAGTACCTCTCAGGAGTTGACTACCGCAAGGCGCGGTACGACGGGTACCATAGAGCAGGATGCTGCAGAAGAAGTGAAGGACGTTGAACAGGATGTGAAGGCTACACAGGGCACTGCTCCTGATGCTAATGGTAAGGTAGTCTTTGGACGTAACCTCTTCAGTCAGGCCAATCCTAATTTCCAGCCCAATGTTAATACGCCTATCCCTACGACTTATGTTTTGGGCCCTGGCGATCAGGTAGTGGTTGATATTTATGGCGCTTCTCAGCAAACGTTGATTCATACGATTAGTCCTGAGGGAACCGTTACGGTGTCTGGCTATGGTCCCATCTATCTGAGTGGACTGACGGTAGCAGCAGCCCAGCAGAAGTTGCGTAACACAATAGGTTCTCGTTACAAGAGCAGTGATTTGAGACTGACAATAGGTAACACGCGTACCATTCAGGTGAACATCATGGGTGAGGTTCGTGCCCCTGGTACCTACCATCTTTCTGCTTTTGCCAATGTGTTCTACGCTTTGTATCGTGCTGGTGGTCCAAGCTCTTTGGGAACATTACGTAATATTAAGGTATATCGTAATGGTAGGTTGGTGACCATCGTTGACCTTTATGAATTTATTCTCAATGGCCGTTTGGCTGGCAATATCAATCTGCAGGACAACGATGTGATTCAGGTGCCCACTTACGAGTGCCTTGTGGGTATAACGGGAAGTGTAAAGCGTCCGATGTTCTATGAGATGCGTAAGAATGAGTCTGTGGCCACCCTGCTCAAATATGCTGGCGGATTCACGGGTGATGCACATAAGACGTCTGTGAATTTGGTTCGTCAGACGGGCGAGCGCTATCAGGTTTATACTATTGGCGAATTTGATATGTCGACCTTTAAACTGGAGGATAATGATGCCATCACCGTTGACGGTATGATCAATCGTTTTGAAAACATGGTTGAGATTAAGGGTGCAATTTTCCGTCCTGGTCAGTTCCAATTAGGAGGTAACGTAACCAGTGTTCGTGGTTTGATTGAGGCTGCCGGAGGCTTGACGGAGGATGCCTACCAAGAGCATGCAGTCCTTCACAGACTCAAGGCCGACCGTTCTTTGGAGATTCTGCCTGTTGACGTTCAGGGTATCATGGGCGGTACTGTGGCTGACATTCCTCTGAAGAACGAGGATGTGCTGTTTATCATGACGCAGGAAGATCTTCGTCAGGAGCGCACGTTGACCATCTCAGGTCAGGTGATGAGTCCGGGTACTTACGAGTATGCTGACAATGTGACTATCGAAGACCTTATCGTGATGGCCGGTGGTCTGCGCGACCAGGCATCGTTGATGCGTGTGGAAGTCAGCCGTGTCCTTCGTGACAAGTATGCTACGAAAAAGACAAACCAATATGCCCAGAAGTTCCACTTTGATTTGAAGAATGGTCTTTTCATCGATCAGGATCGCAAATTCTTGTTAGAGCCTTATGACCATGTGACGATTTACGCCAGTCCTGTATTTAATCAGTCCAAAATGGTGACGGTAAGAGGTGAGGTGCATTGGGAAGGAACTGTGGCAATGGAACAAAGGAATACCCATTTGAGTGATATTATTGAGATGGCAGGTGGTATCACCGAACAGGCCTACCTGAGGGGGGCTACGCTGATGCGCAAGATGAGTGAAGAAGAGCGTACCCGTATGCAGGCTACCATGAAGGCTGTCCAAAACCTGTTGCATGAAAAAGGTGACTCTGTCACATATGAAAAGTTGGATCTCGACAATAATTATCCTGTTTACATCGATTTGGAACAGGCTATGAAAAAGCCAGGTTGTGATGCGGACATCTTGATGCGTGAGGGAGATCAGATTTTTATACCTGAGTATAATCCAATAGTCAGAGTTTCTGGTGAAGTGATGTTCCCCAATTCTATGTTCTATGAAAGTGGCAAGAACTATAAATATTATGTGAACCAGGCTGGTGGCTTCGGCAATCGTGCCAAGAAATCGAAGGCCTTCATTGTCTATCAGAATGGTAAGGCTTCGTTGGTGAAGGATGGCGCAAAACCTGAGCCTGGTTGTGAGATTGTTATTCCTTCTAAGAAAAGGAAGAAGGGTGTTGACTGGACAATGGTTGCTGGGGTTATGTCTGGCTTGACAGGTATTGCTGCTATTATGCTCGCCATTTCTCGACTTTAAAAAATTCAATAATATGAATGAAGAAATTAAGAACATAGAAGCCATGGAGGAGGAATCCTCCATCGACTTCGGGAAAATATTCCAGGACCTAAAAAAGCATAAGAAGCTATATTATAAGGTTCTTCCCATTACATTCGTAGTTGCGGCTATTTTTGCTTTGAGTTTGCCTAACTATTATAAATGTACGGTGCTGTTGTCGCCTGAATTGAATAGTTCCAGATCTTCTAGCGGATTGGCTGCTTTGGCCAGCAATTTCGGCTTAAACATAGGTATGGGTGGCGGTGGTTTGGGCACAGAAGCTCTGTTCCCTACCATTTATCCAGAGTTGATTAACTCTACTGATTTCAAGACGAGCTTGTTCCCTGTACAGGTAACAATCGAGGGTGATAAGAAGAATGGAGAGGCCGATCGTACTATGTCTTATTATGATTATTTGGAGAATGAACAGAAGTCTCCTTGGTGGAGTGCTGTTATCAGAGCCCCTTTCAAACTCATTGGAATGCTTTTCTCTTCTGATGATTCGACAAAGATAAGTAGAATCGACCGTTTCCGCTTGACTAAGAAACAAGCTGATGTCGTAAAGGCTTTAGAAAAGAAGGTTGTATGTGATGTTGATAAGAAAACAATGGTAATTACGATTGATGTCACAGACCAAAATCCGGTGATTTGTGCCACGATGGCAGATAGTGTGAAGCACCGCCTCCAGGATTTTATTACCGCCTATCGAACATCTAAGGTTCGTGTTGATCTTGAATACAATAAGAAGATTTATGCTGAGGCTAAGGCTAATTATGAGAAAGCCCGTCAGAAGTATTCAGAGTATATGGATGCTAACCATGATGTCATTTTGTATACGGTGCGTCAGAAACAGACCGACCTAGAGAATGAGATGCAGTTGCGATATAATGCCTATACGCAGGTCGCTGCACAGCTGGTTGCTGCCCAGGCAAAGGTTCAGGAGGAAACTCCTGCCTTCACCACACTTCAGAGTGCAACGGTACCGGTAAAAAAGTCTGGTCCAGGACGTGCAAAGATGTGCCTTGTATTCTTATTCCTCGCCTTCTTGGGTACCTCTGCCTATATATTATATAAGGAGGACGACCTGAAGCCGTTGTTAGGATTGAGCTAATATATAATAATGTATAAGCGCCGACTCTTCATGGGTTGGCGCTTTTGCCCATTGATAAATAAAAACCTAAACGTATGAAGCAATTGTTCTTTGAACTGTTACAGGTATCCATCGGTCAGCGCGAATGTCTGGAGCGTGGCCCTGAACCAGAAGAATGGCAGGGGTTGCACGAACTGGCTCAGCGTCAGTGTGTGGCAGGAATATGCTATCGGGGTGTCGAACGCCTGTTTGAATTCGGCCTTCGTGCCCCACAGGACGTGAGCATCGACTGGATGGCTGAGGCTGAGGAGATGCGGGAACAGAATGAACAGTCCAAGAAACCATCCTTTGTGACCCGCTATTATAATGAGGATTTGCGTCTTCTGCGCCAGTCTTCTGATGAATACTACCTGCAGAATAAACCTATGACGATAGAGGACCTCTACCGCCTCTTTTTGGAACAACGACTGAACATGCGTGTCGTTGTGGACTATTATTTCCTGTTGTGTCAGACAGAGCGTCGTTACGAAACGTTGAAGATGAATAGTCTGACCACTATATTCTTGGGTTGGTTTGGTATCCGTCGTTTTGCCCGTGGTCTCATGTGGGTATTACGAGAAACGATGGGTATGGACCGTTCCCTGATGCTGTGTAAACCATGGGGCCACGAAGGCCGGTTTATTTTACAGGAAATGTTTGATGGTCACCAGCGTATGGAGATGTTCAAGAGATATCAGCGATTATAACTAACTAAAAAAACTAACGATATGAAGACTATGAAGTATTTTGTGATGTCTTTGGTGGCAGCCATTCTGGTTGGTTGCGGAACTACCAACACAGTGCCCATCACGGGCAGAAAGCAGACCCTGATGGTCAGTGATGGTGAGATGTTGAGCCTGTCGACCCAGCAGTATACGGATTATATGAAGACGGCCAAACTTTCAACCAATGCCACCAATACCGCTATGGTTCAGCGGGTAGGGCAGCGACTGGCTTCCGCTGTGGAAACATATCTGAAATCCAATGGTATGGCAGCGGATGTACAGAACTACAAGTGGCAGTTTAACCTTGTCCAGGATCAGAATGTCAATGCCTGGTGTATGCCTGGTGGACTGATTTGTGTCTATGAAGGTCTGTTGCCTGTCACACAAAACGAGGCCTCGCTGGCTATCGTGCTGGGACATGAGATTGCCCATGCCGTAGCACGTCACTCTGCAGAACAGTATAGCACCCAGGTGCGCCAACAGTATGGCATGCAAATCGGTTCTGTGCTTGCCAGTGCTATTGGTGTCGGTGACAATGCTGTCGCAGTCGGACAGCAGGTGCTGTCACAGGGATTGAGCCTGCAAAACCTGCACTATTCTCGTGGCCATGAGAGCGAGGCTGACCATATGGGACTGATTTTTGCTGCCATGGCGGGTTACGATCCGCAGGTAGCTGTTAGCTTCTGGCAACGTATGTCTGCTGCCAGCTCAAGCAATAAAACGGCAGAATTTCTAAGCAGTCACCCTTCTGATGCCACCCGTATCAGTCAGATTCAGGGTTGGATGCCTGAGGCGTTGAAGTATTATAAGCCTCAGACAACAACTACCCAGACGGGAACGACTACCAAGAAGACTACTACGACGAAAAAGACTACAACAAAGAAAACTACGAAGAAAAAATGAGAAAACAACTGATATTAGCACTCGGACTGACTGCCTGTCTGTCAGCCGCAGGCCAGCCTAAAGAAGGAGGTATTACACCCCAGATGCTCCAGCAGATAGAGAAGCAGAATCCTCCAACGGCATCTGATCGTGCTTTGCGCAATGCTTTGGCTGCCAACGCCATCGACCTGTTGGCGAAAAATCAGGCCACTGCCGGTGCATTGGATACCTACTTTAGCGTAGAGACCAAGAAGCAATCCATTACGGACCAGAAATCTTCTGGTCGTTGTTGGATGTTTAGTGGACTGAATGTGTTGCGTTCTAATTTTTCCCAGCGTACCGATTCCTTGAGTGTGGAATTGTCGCAGGACTACCTGTTTTTCTGGGATCAGTTGGAGAAGGCAAATCTGATGCTTCAGGGCGTTATTGATACTGGTAAGAAACCCATTGACGATCAGCGTGTACAGTTCTTCTTCCATTATCCCATCAACGACGGAGGCACATTCTGTGGTGTAGCCGATCTAGCCGAGAAATATGGTCTCGTACCAGCCGATATCTGTCCGGAAACCTATTCAGCTGAGAATACGTCAAAGATGTCGTCTATCATCAAGTCGAAGTTGCGTGAAATGGGATTGGAATTGCGCAAGATGGTGGCTGACGGTAAGAAGGCCAAGGATATTCAGCAGCGAAAGACCGAGATGCTCTCTGAGGTTTATCACATGTTGGTCATCACCCTTGGCGAACCCGTCAAGGAGTTTACCTATGCTTTTAAGGAAAAAAACGGAAAGGCCATCACTGCCGCGAAGAAGTATACCCCGAAGGAGTTCTATCAGGAAATTGTCGGTGGTCCGCTCAATGGCACTTTTATCATGGTCATGAACGATCCGCGTCGTGAGTATTACAAGACCTACGAGGTAGAATACGACCGTCATACCTACGACGGTCACAACTGGAAGTATCTGAACCTGCCCATGGAGGATATCGAGGCACTGGCTATTGCTTCTTTGAAGGATGGTCGTAAGCTCTATTCGAGCTATGATGTTGGCAAGCAGTTAGACCGCAAGCGAGGCTATTGCGATTTGGAGAATTTCGATTATGAGTCACTCTTCAACACCTCTTTTAATATGAATAAGGCCGAGCGTATTTCTACCTTCGACAGTGGTTCTACCCATGCAATGACACTGACGGCTGTTGATCTTGATGTTCATGGACAGCCTCTAAAATGGAAGGTTGAGAATTCATGGGGTGCCACATGGGGCCAGCAGGGCTGTCTTATCATGACGGCAGCCTGGTTCCGTGAGTATATGTTCCGCTTGGTAATCAACAAGAAATACGTCAGCGAGAAGTTGCTGAAGGACTACGAACAGAAACCAGTGATGGTGATGCCCGAAGATCCGCTTTTCCAAGTGGATGAGTAAGTGTTTTGACTTCGAATGTGGCAATTTTTATGTAAAACGACAAAAAATCTATCAAAATGTTTGGTGGATTCGTGGAAAAGTTATACTTTTGCAAGCGAAAAATAAAAAACAGAGAACAATGAACATGTTAAATGCTTACTTTTACGGTTATTATTTTTACTTTGCAGCAACCTGTGAAGCGGATGGCCGTATGTAAGAATTGAAAAATTGAAGAATTGAAAAATTGAAATAAGGCTCCGCTTCACAAACCAGTGAAAGCGGAGTTTTTTAATAGAATAGACAAATAAATAGTAAATTGATTCGATGAAGAGAATAGCAATACAAGGTCTGATAGGGTCGTTCCACGACATTGCTGCCCACCTCTATTTCGAGGGCGAGCAGATTCAGTTGATATGCTGTAGCACGTTCGAGGAAGTGTTTGCCGAGATGAAGGCTGATCCTACGGCTATTGGCATGCTGGCCATCGAGAATACCATTGCTGGCTCGCTATTGCACAACTATGAGTTGCTGCGTGACTCTGGTACTTGCATCGTTGGCGAACATAAGCTGCACATCACACATAGCATCTGCTGTCTGCCGGAAGACAACTGGGACACCATCACCGAGGTTCACTCGCATCCCGTGGCCTTGATGCAGTGCCGTCAGTTTCTCGCCCAGCATCCGCAACTGAAGAATGTGGAGGCTGAGGATACTGCTGGTTCTGCAAAGATGATTGCCGAGGGACAGCATCGTGGTTGGGCTGCCATCTGTCATGCTGAAGCCGCCAAGCTTTACGGTCTGAAGGTGCTTGAGGATCATATAGAGGACAATAAACACAACTTTACCCGTTTTCTCGTGGTGTCGAATCCCAACAAGGCCGACCTGCTGCGCCCCCTGACAGAGGCCAATAAATCGAGCATCGTCTTCTCGTTGCCCCATGAGGAGGGCAGTCTATCTCATGTTTTGGCTATCCTCTCGTTCTACAAAATCAACCTGACGAAGATTCAGTCGCTGCCCATCATTGGACGCGAATGGGAATATCTGTTCTATGTCGATTTGATGTACGACGACCTGACGCGCTATCGTCAGTCGATTGATGCCATCATTCCTCTTACTAAGGATTTTAAGATTCTGGGAGAGTATAAAGATGGTAAGCAAACAAATTGAAGTAATCATAAAGTTCAAAGTTCAAAGTTCAAAGCATATGATACAACCAGCAGACAGACTGAGTTTAGTACAGGAGTACTATTTCAGTAGGAAATTGAAGGAAGTTGCCCAACTCAATGCCGAGGGCAAGGATATTATCAGCCTCGCCATTGGTAGTCCCGACATGCCGCCCTCAGAGCAGACGATAGAAAAGCTCTGCGAGGTAGCCCGTCAACCCAATGCCCACGGCTATCAGCCTACACAGGGCACGCCAGAACTTCGCGAGGCCATGTGTGGCTTCTATAAGCGTTGGTATGATGTCAATCTCGATGCCAAGACCGAGGTATTGCCACTCATTGGTTCGAAAGAAGGTATCCTGCATGTCACGCTGGCTTTTGTTAATCCTGGCGATAGCGTCTTGGTTCCAAATCCCGGCTATCCCACCTACACTTCTCTTTCAAAGATTTTGGGGGCGAACGTTGTTTACTACAACTTGAAGGAAGATAATGGCTGGCAGCCCGACTTCGACCAGTTAGAAGAAATTCTAAAGTTCAAAGATCAAAGTTCAAAGTTCAAAGTCCTTTGGACCAACTATCCCAATATGCCTACTGGTGGTCGTGCTCAGCGTGCTACTTATGAACGTTTGGTGCAGTTCGCTCAGGACCACAACATCGTTGTTGTCAACGACAATCCCTACAGCTTTATCCTCAGCGAAGAACATCTGAGTATCCTGCAGGTACCTGGTGCCAAGGACTGCTGCATTGAGTTTAACTCGATGTCGAAGAGCCATAACATGCCTGGTTGGCGTGTCGGATTGTGTGCTTCGAATGCGCAGTTCATCCAATGGATACTGAAGGTACAGTCGAACATCGAGAGCGGCACCTTCCGCGGCATTCAACTTGCTGCTGCTGAGGCGTATAAGAATGATGAGGCTTGGCACCGCGAGTTCAATATTAACACCTACGCCCGTCGTCGTCAGTGGGCCGAGAAGATTATGGATGTCTTGGGCTGCACCTACGACAAGAACCAAGTGGGAATGTTCCTATGGGGCAAAATACCTGAGAGTATCCAGAATGTCGAGGATCTCACGGAGCGTGTACTCCACGAGGCCCGCGTCTTCATCACCCCAGGCTTCATCTTCGGCTCTAATGGCGAGCGTTATATCCGCATCTCCCTTTGTGCCAAAGAAGATAAAATACAGCAAGCATTAGAAAGAATCAAAAAAGCAATATAACTATGGAATTAGAGTTACAACCATTGAATTTACCAAGTGACAACGAACGCCCCTTCGTCATTGCAGGTCCTTGCAGTGCCGAGACTGAGGAGCAAGTGATGGAAACAGCCCGCCAACTGGCTATGAAGGGCTGTCACAATTTCCGTGCTGGTGTGTGGAAACCCCGCACCAAGCCGGGTGGTTTCGAAGGTAATGGCGAGAAGGCTCTGCCCTGGATGAAGCAGGTCAAGGAGGAAACCCACATGCTCATCGCTACCGAGGTGGCCACTCCGGAACATGTGGAATTGGCCATGAAGTACGACATGGACATCTTATGGATTGGTGCCCGTACCACGGCGAATCCCTTTGCTGTACAGGCCTTGGCTGATGCCCTGAAAGGTGTCAATGTTCCTGTATTCGTGAAGAACCCCGTCAATCCTGATTTGGAACTCTGGATTGGTGCCCTACAGCGTCTGAATCAAGCTGGTGTGAAGCGTCTGGGTGCTATCCATCGCGGTTTTTCTTCCTACGAACAGAAAATCTACCGTAATGCACCGATGTGGCAGATTCCTATCGAGTTGCATCGTCGTATTCCCGAGTTGCCTATCATCAGCGATCCTTCTCATATTGGCGGTCGTCGTGAACTGATTGCTCCCCTGTGTCAACAAGCTATGGACCTCGGCTTCGATGGTTTGATTGTAGAGAGTCATTGCGATCCCGACAAGGCTTGGAGCGATGCCAAACAGCAGGTCACCCCCGATGTGCTCGACTATATCCTGTCATTGCTCATCATCCGCGACGAACATGTCACGACCGAGGGTATCACCCAGTTGCGCAAGCAGATTGACGAAATCGACAATCAGCTCATGGAACTCCTGTCGAAACGCATGGCCGTATGCCGTGAGATTGGTGAGTACAAGAAGGAACATAATATGACCGTGCTGCAAGCCTCGCGTTACAACGAGATTCTGGAGAAGCGTGGTGTTCAGGGTACGCTCACTGGTATGGCTGCCGAGTTTGTTGCCAAGGTCTTCGAAAGCATCCACGAAGAGTCTGTTCGCCAACAAATCGAAATCGTCAATAAATAGAATAAGGGGAGTTTTTATGAAAATATTAGTATTAGGTGCAGGTAAGATGGGGTCGTTCTTCATCGACCTGCTGAGTTTCGACCATGAGGTGGCAGTTTTCGAGCGCGATCCCAAGCGCATGCGATTTACCTATAATTGTCAGCGTTTCACGACCTACGAAGAGATTCAGGCCTTCCAGCCCGAACTGCTCATCAATGCCGTCACGTTAAAGTATACCATCCCTGTTTTCAAGGAGGTCATTCCTTTCTTGCCCAAGGAGTGTATCATCAGCGATATTGCGAGCGTAAAAACCGACATGAAGGAGTTCTACGAGTCCACGGGCATGCGCTACGTCTCGACGCACCCCATGTTTGGTCCGACATTTGCCAATCTGCAACAGCTCTCCGAGGAGAATGCCATCATCATCAGCGAGGGTGACTACATGGGACGTATCTTCTTCAAGGATCTCTATCAGAAACTGGGTCTGAATATCTACGAGTACACCTTCGAGGAGCACGACAAGACGGTGGCTTACTCGTTGTCAATTCCCTTCGTGTCGACGTTTGTCTTTGCTGCAGTCATGAAACATCAGGATGCTCCTGGTACCACCTTCAAGCGTCACATGCGCATCGCTAAGGGCGTGCTCAACGAGGATGACTACCTGTTGCAGGAAATTCTCTTCAACCCCTATACCCACGACCAGGTCAGTCAGATCCGTACGGAACTGAAGGAGCTATTGGAAATCATCGACAACAAAGATGCCGAGGGTATGAAAGGCTATCTGACGAAGATTCGCAATAACGTCAAACGCGATATCGAGATCAAACGATAAATCCGTGGAATCCGTGAAATCTGTTGTTTGATAAGGCTGTCACGCCAGCCTCTTCAGCATTTCTATCAGTACCTGCCAGATGTCATCGATGGTCTTCAACTCTACCCGTTCGCTGGTAGAGTGGGGCTCCACGATGCGCGGTCCAATACTGGCCATCTGGATGCCGGGATAGTGTTGTACGAAGAATCCGGCCTCCAGCACAAAGTGCATGGCTACCATTCGTGGACGCCAGCCCAGCACATCTTGGAACGTGTCGCTGGTCAGACGTAAAAAGTCTGATTGTTGGTTTTCTTGCCAGGCAGGGGCTGACATGATGGTTTCTGATGTAGCTCCATGCTCCTTGAACGTATTGGCAATGTCGCGGCTCAGTGCCTCCATATCACTGTCAATAAAACTGCGGGTATGTGTGCTGACCAGAATATGATCCTCCTCAGTGCTAATACGTCCCACGTTGTTCGACGTTTCCACCGTGTCCTGCATCGTCTCGCTCATCTTGACCACGCCCTGCGGAATTTGTTCCAAAATACTCAGCAGCGCCTCCACGGCCTCAGGATTGATGATAGTTTCCTGACGCTCACATTTCTCAATAGTGCAATGCATATTGGGGTCGTGGTCGCCATATTCCTCCCGCAGCCACTGGTTCATCTGCTCCTCCTGTTGTTTGACGAACTCGGAACCCTCACCGGAAGGAATGGTGATAATCATCTCCGCCGACGAGGCTATCGAGGCGTTGGCCTCGCCGATATGGATGCTGGCCACATTGAAATCATAGTCGTTGTATATGGCGGCTAAGATGGCCCAAGCGGGAATCACGGCACTACACCGTCCTTTGTTGATGTCGACACCTGAATGTCCGCCCAGTCCGCCTTCGAAGCGGATGCGATACCAACGGCGCTTGCCGCCGGGAGCTTCCATCCGTGTTAGGGGTATGCGGTGCAACTGTAGACAGGCTCCTGCAGCTCCAGTGGTAATGGTATCATAGTCCTCCGAGTCAAGATTGATGACCTTTCGTCCTTTTAGGAAGTCCTTCGAGAGATTAGCAGCTCCCGACATACCGTCCTCCTCGTTGGTAGTTGTCATCACTTCTAAAGCTGGGTGCACGATGTCGTTACTCTCCAGCACGGCCAATGCCATCGAGAGTCCAATGCCGTTGTCGGCGCCTAATGAAGTACCTTTAGCCTTCATCCAACCGTCCTCGATGTAGGGTTCGATGGGGTCGGTGAGGGGATTCTTCATTCCTACACATACCATGTCCATGTGGTTTAGCAGCACGATGGGTTCTGCTCCCTCATGTCCTTTGGTGGCTGGTTTCCGAATGACGACGCAGTTCTGTGCATCGCGTTTGTATTCCAGATGCAGCCGTTCGGCAAACTGACACAGGTAATCAACCACCCGTTCTTCGTGATGTGAGGGGCGTGGTATGCGGTTCAGCTCACTGAAGATGCTGAAAACTCGCTCTGTTTGGATGTTTTGTTTCATCATATGATATATTTTGCTTGCAAAGATACACTTTTTTCTTAATTCTTAATTCTTAACTCTTAACTTTTTTGTATCTTTGCAGCAAATATTTCACTTTTATGACACGACAGGATTATGAAACATGTCTCCAGCAGCATGCGGAGACGATAAAAACGATACGCCAGCAGGCCCACGAACTACATCAGAGCGTGAACCAAACCTATGGCGACGGACTGCCCTATGGCTACCATCTCGACATGGTGGTACAGGGTGTCACCGATTATGGTCATCTGGTATGTGCTCGTGAGGACGATGTGCTACCGTTGATTTTCGGTGGCTATTATCACGACAGCATCGAGGATGCCCGTCTTACCTATAACGATGTGTTGAGGGTGGCACGGAGTTTGCTGACAGAAGAACAGGCGCTGATGGCTACGGAGATTGCTTATGCCCTGACGAACGACAAGGGGCGCACCCGTGCCGAACGTGCCGGCGAGAAGTATTATAAAGGTATTCGTGAGACGCCTTATGCACCGTTTGTTAAGTTGTGCGACCGACTGGCGAACATCACTTACAGCTGTGCGGGCGAGGAACCCACCAGCATCCGAATGCGTGAGGTCTACAAGCAGGAGGTCCCCCATTTCCTGGCATCTATCAATCCGCATAGCGATGACCCGCGTTTCCAATTGCCTCAGCCTGTGGTTATCAAATTGGCCGAGTGCCTCATCGACGATTTGGAGCGCGAAGAGCAGAATGGCAAGGTATGGTGGCATGAATATTAGTTGATAGTTGAAAGTTGATAGTTGATAGTTATGGCATACGGTAAGTGGATAGGAGGTTTTCTTGGGTTTATGACTGCTGGTCCGTTGGGGGCACTGGCAGGTATTGTGTTAGGCGGTGTGTTCGACACGATGCTCGATGCCGTAAATACCCCTGGAACACAGGGAACCTTCGATGGACAGAGTGGTTTTGAGTCGCAGGCTTATACCCGCCAGCAGACCTATCAGGGACAGCGCAACAGTTTTCTGTTTTCGATGCTGGTCTTGGCTTCATATATCATCAAGGCCGATGGCAAGGTGATGCACTCGGAAATGGAACTGGTTCGCAATGTGTTGCGTCAGAACTTTGGTGATGTGGGCCGTAGTCAGGGTGATGATATCCTGCGTAAGTTGTTCGACGAACAGAAACGGGTAGGGGCCTCGGCCTTCCGTAATACGGTCATGCAGTGTTGTCAGCAGATAGCCCGTAACATGGACCATTCGCAGCGATTGCAACTATTGAATTTCCTCGTTATGATTTCGCAGGCCGATGGTCGTGTGGATCCTGCCGAGGTAACCGCCATGAAGGAGTGTGCCCAATGGATGCAGATGTCAGTCGACGAGGTCGACTCGATGTTAGGCTTGGGTAAGGACGATTTGGAGTCTGCTTACCGTGTACTGGGTGTATCGCCCAATGCTTCCGATGACGAAGTGAAGAAAGCCTATCGCCGTCTGGCTTTGGAACATCATCCTGACAAGGTAGCAGCTCTTGGCGAGGATATCCGCAAGGCGGCGGAGAAGAAATTCCAGGAAATCAATGCTGCCAAGGACAAGATTTGGAAAGCCCGCGGACTATAAAAATAGGTAAAAACGAGACCAAAGTTTGCAGGTCTCGTTTTTTTTGTGTACCTTTGTCGCCTAATTTGTACATGGTACATGGTTAAATAGTACATAGTAAATCGTCAAATAGTAAATTATATCGATGTTTGAGAACTTAAGTGACAGACTTGAACGCTCGTTCAAGATACTGAAAGGTGAAGGAAAAATCACCGAAATCAATGTGGCCGAGACGTTGAAGGACGTTCGCAAGGCCCTGTTGGATGCCGATGTCAACTACAAGGTTGCCAAGACCTTTACGGATACCGTGAAGCAGAAGGCTATGGGCATGAATGTGCTCACCGCTATCAAGCCCAGCCAGTTGATGGTCAAGATTGTCCACGACGAGCTGGCAGAACTGATGGGTGGCAAGGCCGTAGAACTGAAGTTGGAAGGTCGTCCCGCCATCGTGTTGATGTCTGGTCTGCAGGGTTCCGGTAAGACTACGTTTAGCGGTAAGCTGGCCAAGATGCTCAAGGAGCGTCAGCATAAGAATCCGCTGCTCGTGGCTTGCGACGTTTATCGTCCTGCTGCCATCCAGCAGTTGCACGTGGTTGGCGATAGCGTGGGCGTGCCCGTCTATTCGGAGCCCGACAACAAGAATGTGGTTGAGATTGCCAACAATGCCATCCGTGAGGCCAAGGCCAAGAATTATAATGTCGTCATCATCGATACTGCCGGTCGTCTGGCCGTCGATGAAGAGATGATGAACGAGATAGCCACCCTGAAGGAGGCTGTCAATCCCGACGAGACGCTGTTCGTCGTCGACTCGATGACCGGTCAGGACGCAGTGAACACCGCCAAGGAGTTCAACGACCGTCTCGACTTCGACGGTGTGGTACTCACAAAACTCGATGGCGACACCCGTGGTGGTGCTGCCCTGTCTATCCGTACCGTTGTCACCAAGCCTATCAAGTTTGTGGGTACTGGCGAGAAGATGGAAGCCATCGACGTGTTCCATCCCGAGCGTATGGCCGACCGCATTTTGGGTATGGGTGACGTCGTCTCGCTCGTAGAGCGTGCCCAACAGCAGTTCGACGAGGAAGAGGCCAAGCGTCTGGAGAAGAAGATCCGCAAGAATAAGTTCGACTTCGACGATTTCATGGGTCAGATTCAGCAGATTAAGAAGATGGGTAACATCAAGGACCTCGCTTCGATGATTCCCGGTATGGGCAAGGCACTGAAGGATGTCGACATCGACGACAACGCCTTCAAGTCTATTGAGGCTATCATCCAGTCGATGACGCCTAAGGAGCGTGCAAATCCTGACATCATCAACCAGAGCCGTAAGCTGCGTATCGCCAAGGGCTCGGGTACGAAGATTGAAGAGGTAAACCGTCTGATGAAACAGTTTGATCAGACCCGGAAGGTGATGCGTATGGTGACGGGCGCTGGTAACTCAAAAATGGCTCAGATGGCTGCAGCGATGAAAATGCGCGGTGGCATGCCCAAATTTTAAATCCTAGTCAGTCCTAGGTTATCCTAGGCTATCCTAGATAATTATAGAATTATGCAGTTAATTGACGGAAAAGCAACGGCAGCGGCCATCAAGGCCGAGATAGCCGAAGAAGTAAAAGAGATAGTAGCCCGTGGTGGCAAACAGCCCCATCTGGCAGCAGTACTTGTGGGTCACGATGGTGGTTCCGAGACCTACGTAAAGAATAAGGTGTTGGCCTGCGAGGCCTGCGGTTTCAAGTCGACGCTTATCCGCTATGAGGATGATGTGACCGAGGAGGAACTGTTGGCCTGTGTCGACCGCCTGAATCGCAATGGCGATGTCGATGGTTTCATCGTACAGCTGCCCTTGCCTAAACATATCGACGAACAGAAGATTATTGAGGCCATCGACTACCGCAAGGATGTCGACGGTTTCCATCCCATCAACGTCGGTCGCATGGCCATCGGTCTGCCTTGCTTCATCTCGGCAACACCGTTGGGTATCATCACCCTGCTGAAGCGTTACAATATCGAGACCTCGGGTAAGAAGTGCGTCATTCTCGGTCGCTCGAACATCGTGGGCAAGCCCATGGCCCAGCTCATGATGCAGAAACAGTATGGCGATGCCACCGTCACCGTATGCCATTCGCGTTCGAAGACGCTGAAGGAGGAGTGCCGCGCTGCCGACATCATCATCGCTGCTATCGGCAGTCCTGAGTTTGTCACCGCCGACATGGTCAAGGATGGTGCTGTCATTGTCGACGTCGGTACCACCCGCGTTCCCGATGCTACCCGCAAAAGCGGATTCCGTCTCACTGGCGACGTGAAGTTCGACGAGGTGGCTCCGAAGTGTTCGTTCATCACTCCCGTTCCTGGTGGAGTAGGACCTATGACCATCTGTTCGCTGATGAAGAATACCCTCGCCGCCGGTAAAAAGGAGTACTACAAGTAGTTGACAGTTGATAATTGACAGTTGACAGTTATGACGGCTGAAGAGTGGTACGAGCAGGGCAATGCCTTTCGAAAAGAGTCGAAGTGGCACGAGGCCATCAACTGCTACATTCAGGCCATTGAGCTCGATCCCAACAGTCCGGCTGTTGAGGCCAAACGGATGCTCGACGATATCATGGCTTTCTACTGCAAGGATATGTATAATCCCTGAAGTACTTAACTCCTGTCCGATAGGACGAGCGAAGCGATAACTTCATAACTTCATGACTTCATAATATAATATATATAATAATGTATAGAACAAAAACTTGTGGTGAGCTGCGTCTCACCGATGCTGGCAGCGAAGTTACGCTGGCCGGCTGGGTACAGAAAACGAGAAAAATGGGTGGTATGACGTTTGTCGACCTGCGTGACCGCTATGGCATCACGCAGTTGGTGTTCGACGAGTCGAAGGATGCAGCCCTTTGCGACCAGGCCAACAAACTGGGCCGTGAGTGGTGCATCCAGGCAACGGGCGTTGTCAGCGAGCGTCAGGCCAAGAACCCCAAGATGGATACGGGCGATATCGAGATTCTGGTGTCGAAGCTGAATGTGCTGAGCGAGAGTCAGACGCCTCCCTTTACCATCGAAGATAATACCGATGGTGGCGACGATATTCGTATGAAGTATCGCTACCTCGACCTGCGCCGTTCTTGTGTTCGCAAGAATCTCGAGTTGCGCCACCGCATGACTATTCTCATCCGTAACTTCCTCGACAACCTGAACTTCATCGAGGTCGAGACACCTATCCTGATTGGTTCTACCCCCGAGGGTGCCCGCGACTTCGTGGTGCCTAGCCGTATGAATCCCGGTCAGTTCTATGCACTGCCGCAGTCTCCTCAGACGTTGAAGCAGTTGCTGATGGTCAGCGGCTTCGACCGTTACTTCCAGATTGCCAAGTGTTTCCGCGATGAGGACCTTCGTGCCGACCGTCAGCCTGAGTTCACGCAGATTGACTGTGAGATGTCGTTTGCCGATCAGGAGGATGTGCTGAATATCTTCGAGGACCTGGCCCGTCACCTCTTCAAGGAGGTTCGTGGTGTCGAGTTGCCCAAGCTGGAGCGTATGACGTGGCACGAGGCTATGCGTCGTTTCGGTTCCGACAAGCCCGACCTGCGTTTCGGCATGGAGTTCGTCGAACTGATGGACGTGCTGAAGGGTACTGGCGAATTCCCCGTGTTCAACGAGGCTGAATATATCGGTGGTATCGTCGTTCCTGGTTGTGCCGAGTATACCCGCAAACAACTCGACCAACTGACCGACTTCGTGAAGCGTCCGCAGGTGGGTGCCAAGGGTCTGGTCTATATTAAGTTCAATGCCGATGGTACAGTGAAGTCGTCTATCGATAAGTTCTATCAGCCAGAGGTTTGGCAGCAGCTAAAGGAGAAGACGGGGGCCAAGGATGGCGACCTCGTACTGATCCTTTCTGGCGATAATGCCAACAAGACGCGCACTCAGCTCTGCACGCTGCGTCTGGAGATGGGCGACCGTCTCGGACTCCGCGACAAGAACACGTTCAAGTGCCTGTGGATTGTCGACTTCCCGCTCTTCGAGTGGAGCGACGAGGAACAGCGCCTCATGGCTACGCACCATCCGTTCACCCTGCCTAATCCCGATGATATCCCCTTGCTCGACACCGCTCCTGAGAAGGTGCGCGCCGTCGCTTACGACTTCGTCTGCAACGGTATCGAGGTCGGTGGCGGTTCACTGCGTATCCACGACGGCAAGCTGCAGGAGAAGATGTTCCAGATTCTGGGCTTCACCCCCGAGCGTGCCATGGCTCAGTTTGGCTTCCTCATCAACGCCTTCAAGTACGGCGCACCCCCTCATGCTGGTCTCGCCTTCGGTCTCGACCGTTTCGTCAGCATCATGGCAGGTCTCGACAGCATTCGCGACTGCATCGCCTTCCCGAAGAACAATTCCGGTCGCGATGTCATGCTCGATGCTCCAGGCGAGTTAGACCCTAAACAATTGGAAGAGTTGCAGTTAGCAATTGAGCTTCGCTCGAACTCCTCCTCGCAAGGTAGTGAAAACTAGCTTTCACTACTCTTGCTTCGTTCGTCGCTTGACTTACGTCAAGAATAAGTGTAAAATCAACAAAAAGAGGTAGTTAAAAGTAACAAGATATCTAAAAAGTTCTTAATTTTGCACGCAAATTAGAGAAGAAGATAGAAATATCATTCAATAGTGTATTAATTTTTTAAAGAACTATGGCAGAAAAGAAAACTACAACAAAGAAGGCCGCTGCTCCCGCAAAGGCAGCTGAGCCCAAGAAGGCAACTGTAAAGAAGGCCGCAGCTCCTAAGAAGGTCGCTGAGAAGAAGGCTGGTGTTGCTGTAAACGCTGAGAACGCTGGTTTCAAGGCTGGTGATGTTTATCAGGCTCTGGCAGCTGCTTCAAAGGCACTGACCGTTAAGGAGATTGCTAAGGCAGCTAAGATCAGCGAGGAGGAGACTCTGCTCGGTTTGGGTTGGCTCTTCAAGGAGGGTAAGCTCGCCGCTGCTGACGAGAAGATCACACTTGCTTAATCAAATCAGAAAAAGCATAAAAGGGCTGGTAAGCTTCAAGGCGTACCAGCCTTTTTTCGACTCGTTTATCACTCATCACTTATCACTCATCACTTATCACTTATCACTTATCACTTCTCACTTATCACTTATCACTTATCA
Organism: Prevotella sp.; assembly: GCA_016291085.1. GTDB lineage: Bacteria > Bacteroidota > Bacteroidia > Bacteroidales > Bacteroidaceae > Prevotella. The sequence continues at coordinate 24,768 of JAEEVW010000003.1, read as the reverse complement.
CTCATCACTTATCACTCATCACTTGACGTACGATAGTCAGATACTAAAGATTCTCACCGAGGCGGGTGACCGTGGCATAGGTGTGCAGACCATTGCGAAGCACATCTATAACATGAACCGTACCTTTTTCTTTCAGCCCGACTACGATGAAATCCACAATTACGTCCAACAGTATCTGCTTCGCAACAGCAAGTCGCAGCAGTCGCTCATTGAGAGCACGGGTCGTCGTGGCTATTATCGTCTGAACACCAGCGGTTCTGCCGACGCCCGCCAACTGATGCTGCAATTCACCAACGACCAGCAGGATGAAAAAGAAGAGGAGAAGCCCCCTGTTCAGGACCTCTCCCTCGATCTATTCAATGGTGAATGTTGAGTGTTGAATGTTGAGTTTTGAATGGTCGCCTGCGGCGATGGGTCAATTATGAATTGAAAATTCTTCATTTAAACATCGCAGCGAAGCGAGAATAATTCCTCATTCCACACTCCTCATTCCACATTCTTAATCACTTTCGCCGGTACTCCGGCGACAAGTGAGAACTCCGGTACATCCTTCGTCACCACAGCCCCTGCTGCTACCACACTATGCCGGCCGATGGTCACGCCCGGCAGGATGACGGCATTCGCCCCAATCCACACATCATCGCCAATCACCACTGGTTTCGTGCTGATGCCCTGCTCGTCAATCCGTCGCGAGGCATCCTCAAAGTTGTGGTTCAGGGCTGTCACGGTGATGCCCTGTGCCAGATTCACGTTGTTGCCGATGCTGACAGGTCCAATCACCGTACAGTGAATGCCGATGCGTGTCTGGTCACCAATAGTCACGTCGCCCACTGCATTGTTGATGCAGCAGTACGACTCCACGACGCTCTTCCGTCCCAGCGAGAAATTCCGATAGGGTGGGGTGTCCATCCTCACGCTCCAATAGATCTTCGACCCGCGCCCTCGGCGTTGGTACAGCGGCGCCAACAATCGAATATACCACCTCGGCCTCGCATCCCGCTGGTTCATGATCATCCAGTCCAGCATCCGCTTCACCTTCGGACTCCCTTTCAGCCCCTCTCGTATTTGTTCTTTATCTTTCATCGATCAGCCGCTCAAATGATAGTTTTTCTTTTTGATGTTGCAAAAATACGGAATTATTTTGATTATTCCAAATTTTTGTCGTAACTTTACAGAAAATCCGAAATGGGATATACCACCTCGACCTCGTATCCCGTTGGTTGTTAATTGTAGAAATGTTAATATTGTCTAAGAGAGTATGATATATTATACTTTTAATTGTGTATTTAAGAAAAAAGTGCTATCTTTGCACGGAAAGTACAATAAATCATACTGGTATGGATATTTGCAAAGCGATTAAAGATAGAAGAACTCTATTGGGAATCTCACAGCAGGATTTGTCCGACTTTTCGGGTGTTGGTATTTCTACAATAAAAGACCTGGAGCGAGGTGTTGGTAATCCTTCCCTTCGCACTCTCATCAAAATATTAGATGTAGTAGGATTGGAAATCATACTGCAAATAAGGAAAACTGTATAACCATGAGTTATGAGAAAACTTGAAGTGTATTTCGGAGATAGATATGCCGGGCTTCTATCTGAGTTGGGTAAAGACAACTACATTTTTTCATACGATGATTCATATTTGGCTGATAAGGATGTCCCGCCTGTTTCTGTAAATCTGCCAAAGAATCAGAAAGTTTATCAATCCGATCACATATTTCCAGTGTTCACCAATATGCTGCCAGAAGGAGCTAATCGTAGGGCACTATGTCGTGCCAGAAAGGTTGACGAAGAGGACTTTTTTGGTATGTTGGAAATGATTTGTGGAATGGATAGTATTGGTAACGTTATACTGAAGAAAACAGCAAAATGAAGAATCTGAAAGTGTGTCCGTCAACTTTAAAAACTGGTTATGACACCTATTCTCCTACAGCCATTAAAGAGCTCTTTGAAGGGGAAAAGGTCTCGCCTTTTATTGATATCAGTTTTGATAGCGAAATGGATCAGCAATTGGCAATGGATAATATGGGTGTCATGTCCATCTCTGGAGCTCAAGAAAAATTTTCAGCCATAGTCGATGATGGGAAAATCAGGCTGGCTAAGAAAGGGGAACAGGCCACTCATATCCTGAAGCCAGCCCCTATGATCCTCGGTCTTTCCACTAGAAAACAAATACCTGCCAACGAACATCTGACGATGCAAATAGCATCTCAGGTTTATGGCATTCAGACTGCAAAGAATGGTTTGTGTTTCAGTCCGAATGGACAGCCCGTTTATATCACTAAGCGTTTTGATGTGAATCATGGTATAAAAGACTCTATTCAAGAAGACTTTGCTTCAGTGTTAGAGATGACGGAGCAGGGGAATGACAGTAATTTTAAATACAAGGGTAATTATGTGCAGATAGCAGATGCTATCAAACAGTTTGTTCCTGCATGGCTTCCTCAGATGGAACAATTCTTCAAGATGGTGGTGTTCAACTATCTTTATGCTAACGGAGATGCCCACATGAAGAACTTTTCACTGATAAATAAAGGTGGAGAATATTTCCTGGCTCCAGCTTACGATCTAATGAATACAGGCATTCATATTCCAAATGATAGTGATTTTGCATTAGAGGATGGGCTTTCTCCCGAAATAGAGAAAAGCGATGTTTATGAAACCAAGGGACATCCTTGTCGCCTTGACTTTGAACGATTTGCCCAACAGATTGGGATGCCTTCCAAAAGGACAACACAGGTTTTAGATCAATTCATGGCTATACCCAGTGAAACATACACTCTCATTGATAATTCGTTCTTAAGCGATAAGATGAAGCGGCACTACAAGCGTGTCATCGAAGAACGTAACATGAGATTTGTGCGTAAATCAGAATGAATATCCTCACCTCGGCCTCGCATCCCGCTGGTTCATAATCATCCAGTCCAGCATCCGCTTCACTTTCGGACTCCCTTTCAGCCCCTCTCGTATTTGTTCTTTATCTTTCATGGTGGCAAAATTACAAAATAAGTAAGAGAAAAGTCATTTCGGCAAAGCCAAAATTACAAAAAATATTAATAATCAACCATTCATCGATTTATTTTTGTATCTTTGCACCAAAATAGGCAAAAGATGAAGATTCTGTTCCTTGTATATCATGGTTTTGAGGAATTTAGTGGCATTTCCAAGAAGATTCACTATCAAGTGAAAGGTCTTCGTGAAAATGGCCACGATGTCCGTTTGAGTCATTATACAATTCAGGATGATGGTCATCGCTGTCGTTTTGTTGACGACGATATTATCCAAGATTATGGCAAGGGTTTCATCGCTGCCATTCGTCAGCGTGTTGGTTATAATTGTATCTACGATTATTGTATTCGTGAAGGAATACAGTTTGTTTATGCCCGTTGTTTTCAGAATGCCAACCCTTGGCTCATCCGTTTCTTTAAGAAATTGAAAAAGGCCGGTATTCATGCTGTGACCGAAATACCTACTTATCCTTACGATGCCGAGTTCGTCGGTTTTTCTCGTATGACTCGTCTTAATTTGAAAATCGATCAGACGTTTCGTAACGCTCTATACCAGCAGATGGATGCGGTCGTTACCTTCTCCGATGCTCAGGAAATCTTTGGACAGCGTACTATCCGTATCAGTAATGGAGTCGATTTTGATAGTATCCCTCTCCATCACCATCTGCCATCAGACCTTCAGCCTTCAGCCCTCCATCTTATCGGTGTCGCTGAAGTTCACTATTGGCACGGCTTCGATCGCCTTATTGCAGGTCTCGGTGAATATTACAAACACTCCACACTCCACACTCCTCATTCCACATTCAAACAAGTCATCTTCCATATCGTAGGTGGAGTGGCACCTTCCGAAATGTACGATTCAATGCATGCTCCCGGATTCCATGAACTGATAGAGAAGTATGGCATTCAAGATAAGGTTATCTTCCACGGACAGCTGTTTGGTCAGGCTTTAGATGATGTGTTCAATCAGTGCCAGTTCGCTATAGGTAGTCTGGCGCGCCATCGTAGTGGTATAACAAATATTAAAACATTGAAGAATCGTGAATACGCCACCCGTGGCATTCCTTTTGTTTATAGTGAACAGGATACAGACTTTGACCACCAACCTTATGTCCTCAAGGCTTCAGCTGACGAATCTCCCGTCAATATCCAGCAGATTATTGACTTTATAGAAGCCAACCAATTAAAGCCTGCAGATATCCGCAAGACCGTTGAACACTTAAGTTGGAAAATTCAAATGCAACAGGTTGTGGATGCTGTTATGAGTCAATCACAGTTTTCCATTGTTTAATAATCGTGTCAATGCTGAAGTGTTTTGCAATTTCAAGGGCTTCTTCTGATTTTTGATGCCAATCAATTAGTGTCGCTTCATGCATCTTTTGTGCTAATTGGTTGATATTGCCGTTTTCAAAATATAGTGCCCAATCACCCATGATTTCCTGACTAGTCGGAAGATTAGATGATATAACAGGTAGACCATGTGCCATAGCTTCTACTAAAACTAGACCGAACCCCTCCCAACGTGAACTCAGTACATAAACTTGAGCATCAGAGTAGTATTGTTGGATATGATTGGTAAAGGGATGAATCGTAATTCGATTATCCAACTTGTATTTCTTAATTAGTTGTCTGTACAATGGCTCTTCCATACCTTCTCCCACGATATCGAGTGTCCATTCTTTATTGTTTTCAGCAAAGATGTGAAATGCTTCTATCAATAGATCGAACCCCTTATGTAAGCGAGAGAAACGCCCCACAGCCAGGAATTTTTTTGAGTTTCCTTTCGCTCTTTCTCCTGGTACTAGAGTCAGAGGATTGTAAATGACCTTTGTGGGAAAGTGATATTGTTGTGCATCAAATTGGCATAGTACTACTGTCGCATCCAGTGTTTCTAATTGGTATTCATAGTGTTTCTTAAGTTCAGGTCCGATATATGTGGATTTTTCTCCAAACAGCGCCTCGTATGAGTTATGTATCCATCCAATGAGTTTAGTGCTACCCAATTGAGTTTTGCAATTTGCAAGACGAACTGCCAAAGGTGCATGGTCGCCAATGATAACATCATAATTACCTTTACTGAGTTCTATACTCAGCGCATTGCGTAGCTCTGAGGGGAACGAACTATGACTATACCAATTAGAAGTAAATCTATTTTGTGGCAGTAGTTTTCGATAGAAGGCACTATAGGCTTTACAACATAGCTTCTTAAATTTGTTTACTTGTGGAAAAGAAAAGAAACGATACTTAATATCTGCCTCATTTAAGTTGTAAATAGTAGTGTCCATTGTCTTTGAATCATCTAACGTGACAATGGTTACATCATACTCTTTTGCCAGTTCTTTGGCAATGACAGCAGTCACTCTTTGAACTCCTCCAAAGGAGAAAATAGAGTCTGTTAAGAAGCATATTTTTTTCATATTTTGCAAAAATACGATTTTTTTTTGATAGTTCCAAATTTTTGTTGTATATTTGCATATCAAACCAGTAACATGATGAAAAAATTCTTCTTTTTTTTCTGCTTGATAGCTTGTTTGTTCTCATGTACTAAATATGATGAGCATAAGGTCGTTGTGTGTATTCCTGTCTATGGCCAGAGCTTAGCTTTAGGAGAAGAAGCGGAGCTTATTACCAATTTCGATTCTCTTTCTACGATGGCAGATGGTCGAATTGTGACAGAGAATCTTGAACATGACTTTGGCTTTTTTGATAATGACAAGAAGAAACAATGGGCTAAGAAAATACTTAATTATACCAAACGGACGTTTGAACTCTCTGTTTATGGAATGGCGGAGTCATTGGTAAAACAATTAGGACGGGATACTCTGATATGCATTTTCCCTGGAGGGCAGGGTGGTACTGCAATCATGCGATTGAACAAAGGGAATTGGTGTTACCAACGTTTTCTGGAGAATATTGAAAATGCTTATCAGATGGCGGTTAACAGAGGTTGGTTTTTTTATGTGCCAGCGGTATGTTGGATGCAGGGAGAGTCGGATTTGTTTGACTATACAGATACAGATTATAAAAAAGCGCTTAAACAGTTTTCACTGGATATAAATGAAGATGTGAAACAGATAACTCATCAACAACAGATTATTCGGCTTATTTGTTATCAGACGAATCTGTTAACGAATGCAGAACATTTTCAAGTAGATAGCTTTAAATGTCGTGAGATGGCAGTACCACAAGCTATGATGGAGTTGGTGCGTGACGATACGCTATTTTGGGCAAGTGGTCCCACTTATCCATACAGTTTTGCTCGTGAGCTAAAGCACATTGATGGGGTCTGCCAGAAACGACTTGGCTATTTGGCAGCTGTATCTGCTTTGGGCATTATCCGAGGAGCGGCTCGTTTCCGTGGATTGGTGCCAAAAGAGGTTGTCCCTTGTGAAAATGATGTTCAAATATCATTTAACGTCCCTCATCCTCCATTAGTATTGGATACTTTGTTGGTTACGAATCCTTCATATTACGGTTTTAGCGTCATAACAACTGATAATAGAAATATTGTTCAGTCTGTTTTTCTAAAAGATGATGTTATAACTCTTCATTGTTCCGAGTCAGTATCTGGATGTAAAGTTCGTTATGCAGTGAACGGAGAAACACTAAAAAGCGGTTGGGAGAAAGGTCCTCGTGGTAATCTTCGTGATTCCCAGGGTGATAGTTTGAAAGTAGATATTCTGGGAAAGACTTATCCTTTGCATAATTGGTGTTATCAATTTGAACAGCAACTCGATTAGAATGGAAGAACAGAAAAAATATAAGATTGTCTACGTGACTCCTGCACTTTATATGGCGGGTGGAGTTGAACGTGTCCTTACGCTCAAAGCCAATTATTTTGCCGAGAAGTTTGGTTATGATATTACCATTATTTTGACCGAAGGTAAGGATAAACCTCTTTTTTATCCTTTATCTCCCAAGGTGAAAGTCATTAATTTTGATTTGAATTTTGAAGAACTGTGGACTTGTTCTTTTTTGAAGAAAATATGGGTCTATCTTCCTAAGCAATATCGTTTTAAAAAGTTGTTAACAGCAGAACTGATGCGCATCCGTCCTGATATTACCATCAGTCTGCTCCGAAGGGATATCAATTTTATTACTGAAATTAAGGACGGTAGCAAGAAAATAGGAGAATTACATGTCAATCGTGCAAACTATCGCAGTTTTGATGGCGAACCATCGAACATATTCAAACAATTGTTTGAAAAGTTTTGGATGAAAAGTCTTGTGTCTCATCTAAAAAAGTTAGATAAATTTGTGGTTTTAACTCATGAAGATAGGGCTGCGTGGCCAGAATTAAAAGATGTAGAAGTTATCCCAGATCCTTTATCATTTGTACCAGATAAGATTAGTCCACTAACAGAAAAACGTGTGATTGCGGTAGGACGTTATCATTACCAGAAGGGCTTCGATTTGCTATTGAAGGCATGGAAAATGGTAGAAATCGTATGCCCAGAATGGCAACTGGCTATTTTTGGCCAAGGTAATATGGCTCCATATCAAACTCTCGCTGCAGAATTGGGTTTGGATACTTCGCGATGTCATTTGTATGGCCCTACTGCAAATATTCAAGAAGAATATAACAATAGTTCTCTATTTGTTTTCAGTTCTCGATATGAGGGTTTTGGCATGGTGTTGGTTGAGGCAATGGCTTGTGGCTTGCCTGTTGTTTCTTTTGCATGCCCTTGTGGGCCTCGTGATATAATTACAGATGGCATTGATGGTATTTTGGTAGAAAAAGAAAACGTTGATGCTTTGGCCCATCAGTTAATATCAATAATTCATGACGAACAGAAACGACAATTTATGGCAAGGGCTGCTCAAAAGAAAGCAGTAACCTTTCAAATGGAACAAATTGCTACTCGTTGGCGGAACCTATTTGAAGAGGTTATAGGTTGATTACAGACTTTCAAATAGGTCAATCCATTTCTGCATGATTTTGTCTTGTGGGAATTGTTTTGCTTTTTGTATTGCTTTTTTTCCATATTCTTTTCTCTCATTAGGATGCTCAATAAAGTAGCATATGCCATTTGCTAATTCTTGTACATCTCCATTCTTTGCTAATAATCCATCAACCTTATTTGTCACGATATCTCTTGGTCCGCATGGACATGCAAAGGCTACTGGTGGTAAACCGACAGACATGGCTTCTAAAAGTACTAATCCAAACCCTTCGTGACGTGAACTTAATATGAAAATAGAACTTTCTTGGTATTTTTTATAAATGTCACTAGTCGATGGATGACAATAAACAATATCTTTTAGTCCTTTTTTGTTTGCCAAATCCTGAAGCGGCTGATAATTACCCACTCCGTAGATGTTAAGAATCCAGTCTGGATGTTTTTTAGCCACAATCTCCCATGACTCAATTAAGAGGTCAAATCCTTTCTCCCATGAATATCTTCCGACCGCAATTGCATTATTTGAAATAAGATTAGCAGGTATTCCTTTATAATCAGGAACAAAGTTTGGTATTACTGTCTTGTTTGTAAGTTCTGGCCAATTCTCATAATCTTCCATTGTTAATGTGACAAATTTCTCAAGTTTTTGTATTTTTTTTATGAGGCTGTTCATCCATAACTTGGAGATATATACATTGACGGAATTAGGCAAATAAGATTTATAAAAGTTGCGATAGAAGGATCTTATGAAGTGTATTTCTCCTACTTTTTTACTTCCGTCGTGTATGTCGTTGATAAAATTGATCTCTCTTCGGAGTGCTGAAACTGTGATATCTGGTTTAATCTCCATAAGATATTGAGAGAATAGGTTCTTATATTTCCGTTGTTTGATAACATAGTGGAAAAGCTTTTTATGCAGTGGCATGATGTCTAAATCATCAAAGTTTAAGTTGAAATTAACCCATTTTACTTTTGGACTTATATCAAATACCCATGGCTTACCAGCTCTCTCAGTCAATATCATGTATAATTCATAATCAGTGTGTTCTGCTAACCAATTGATTTTTTTTGTTAGAATTGAGTTCATTCCAGTCAGACTATATAATCCACCTACGACATAGACAATTTTCTTCATATTTGTTTCATTTTGTTGCAAATATATAAAAAAAAAAAGAATAATGCAAATATTTATTTTAAAAAGATTATAAATAAGAAAAAATTACTATTTTTGCAGTAAAATATTATATGATGAAAGTTTTCTATATTTATACAACTCTATTAACAAAAGGTGGTGCTGATCGTGTGGTGACAGAAAAAGCAAACTGGTTGGCTGAACATGGTTATGATACAACTATTGTTACTGATACACAATTAGGTAGGTCTCCGGTGTTTCCTTTATCACCGAAAGTTAAGTTGTATGATCTTGCAATAGATTTTAGTCAAGAATATGGCCATATTTTAATTCTAAGAGTTTGGTGGTATTTAATTCTTATGAGAAGATACAAAAAAGCATTATGCAATCTTCTTTATAAGGAAAGACCAGATATTGTTATAACTACTCTAGGTCGTGAACTGGATTTTCTTCCTTATGTAAAAGATGGGAGCATTAAAATTGGTGAATCTCATATAGCAAGGAAGTTTTCCCGTAATTTTCATTTATTAGAGCAAAAAGGTGGTATTCATAAAATTCTGGCGAAAATCTGGAGAATAAAGCAGGAAAGAGACGTTAGTCGTTTAGATGGCCTTGTCTTGCTAACACATCAAGATGCTGATAGTTGGAAAGGTGTGACTCGTACTTTCGTGATTCCTAATTCATTGCCTTTTTATCCAGATAGGATTAGTAAATGTGATAATAAAAGAGCAATTTGTGTAGGGAGATTAAATGAACAGAAAGGCTATGAATACTTAATTGATGCATGGAGTCTTGTCGCTATAAAGCATCCAGATTGGAGGTTGGACGTTTATGGGGCGGGGGAAATAAAAGCTGAGTTACAACAGATGATTAATTCAAAAGGTCTTAATAAGAGTCTTGTGCTAAATGAACCAGTTTCTAATATAATGGAAGAATACTTGGAAAGTTCAATTTATGTCATGAGTTCTAGATATGAGGGTTTCGGAATGGTTCTAATTGAAGCCATGGCTTGTGGTGTTCCTTGTGTTTCTTTTAATTGTCCTTATGGGCCATCTGATATTATTAGTGATAGAGAGGATGGATTATTAATAGAATATTTGAATACTCAAGCTTTGGCAGATGGCATTTGTATGCTTATTGAGAATCCAGATATGTTAAAGACCTTTGGAAAGAAAGCTAGAAAGAATGTTCTTCGTTATTCTCGAGATAAGGTAATGCACCAATGGGTTGATTTGTTTGATTCATTAACAAAAGGCAAAGAGTATTGTTATGAGTAATGATGTAACCATAGGAATTCCCCTATTTAGATCAGAGAAATATATAAAAGATTGTATATACTCTGCATTGGCTCAGTCATATCCATTTATTGACTTCTTAATAATAGACGATGCTTGTGATGATGGATCTGTTGAAATCGTATCCCAAATTCAGGTTGAACACCCTCGTGGTAAGAATATTCGGCTTATTCGACATGTTCACAATGTGGGTATTGGTGAGACTCGTAACCATATGATAGCAGAAACTAACACAAAATATCTGTTCTTTTTAGATGCTGATGATGTGATTACTGAGGATGCCATTCAATTACTTCATGATGCAGCGGAGAAATACCAGACGGATATGGTTTATGGATCCCATAATCAGATTGACATGACTACAGGGGGGCATCCTGTTTCTCTGACTATTTATAAACAACGACATTTTTTGCTACCAGATGAATATCCGACCTATGTTTATCGGAAATACGAAGGTATTCAGGCTCCTATCTGGAATGCATTAATAAATGTGGAGTGGTTCCGTAGTACAAAACTTCGTTTTCTCCCAATCAATTATTGGGAAGACTTTGCATTGACCATGGATTTGGCAACATATACCTCTAGGGTGGTTCTGTTGTCTAATGTGACCTATTACTATTATCGTCATTTTGATTCATTATCAAATACGAACGATTCGAATAAGTTTTCTAAAGAGATGATAATGAAAACAATTGGCGCGATTGATGATGTCAAACAGAATAGTGACAGAATTAAACAAAAATCTTATTTCCCCGGCCGAATGGTGAAAGTAATGATGACCGATTTTTATATTGTATGCAATATCCTTAAGAACAAAGATAAAATACAACCATCTTTCTCAAAACGAGAGTTGAGGGATATCATGAAGTCACCTCTGAGCTTCTGGGAAACAATCTCTCTGAAGAACAGAAAGCCCGAGAATCTATTCTTATATATGTTGGGTGTCCTGCCTCCGTCACTCTCTGTCGGTATTATTACGATATTAGGCAAACATAAAGGATTAATCTGAAAAAATATGTTTTTTTATTTGTAATTGTCGAAATTAATCTTTATCTTTGCAAAACTATCAATAGATAAGCTATGGGAATTTCTGTCATAAACAGTGTAAAAGCGATAGAACAACAGTATCGAACTGGTGAGGAACCGGTACTAGTTATGTGCTCTGACAAAAACGCATATATCTGTAAGTATATGCGGTCATCGTCAGCAGCTTTTAAGTTGGCATGTGAACTAATAGGTTCCCGTATGGCTATGGCTTGGCAGTTAGAAACGCCAGACATCGCTTTCGTACGCATCAAGTCTACTCATTGGGCTGGTCGGTTTGCACAACATAGTTTATCGGCTCCATCGCTAGGAAGTAAACGGATGGAAGGTGTGTTTGATGTAACTCCTTCTACCTATAGTGATGTGGTGGCAACGACGGCTACTCTTCGCCAATTGTTGAAAATAGCATTATTTGATTTTTGGATAGCCAATGAGGATCGCAATGCAAACAATGCTAACTTACTATATGACTTGGGACGCGGAAGACTTATTTCCATAGATTATGGATGTATCTTAAATACAGCGACCTTTGACTATGCAATGTCACAGTTGACTACGACGGACACAATTCTTTGGTCTGACTTGTTTCAACATTTAGTAAAGGATAAAAACAAAGTGACGATTGATGCTATTGTCGGGGAATTGGAAATGCAGTATGCTACATGTTTGAAACGAAGTGAAAGACAATTGAAGCAAATAGTAGATGAACTTCCCAAGGAATGGAATGTGCCTAGTAAGGTGATTGAAGAAAAACTACTACAGTTGTTTGATGAGCAATGGACTGCGGGAGTATGGGATAATTTTGTAGAATGTTTAAACGATAATTTGAGCAATGAGTAATTTGAAATATAGTATTATATATGCAGTGATTCGCCCCGAGATTTCAGAGCAAGTCAGTGTGGGACTGATCATTGTGGATGGTGAGCAGGTAGATGTGCGTTATTCGCGCCAGAAGCTGAATGCCCTACAAGGACTATTTCCAGAGAAAGAGTACCGTTTTGTTACACGTGTGGTAAGTCAAATGAAACGAAACAAACGGGTGAAAACGGTTGAGGATGTGAACTATCTGACTCGTTACTCAAACAATTTGATTTCTTTCTCACCCCTTCAGAGTATTGATGTTTCTCCAACTGAGCAAAGCAAAGAATGGCTCTTTAGAAATTACGTATATGATAGAATGAGACAAGCGGTATAATTATATGTCAAGTTGGTACGATAAATATCTTTCTATCTATGGGAAATCCTTTGAGGAAATTCCAGATAATGTACTTGATGAAATCAAAGGAAAACTGGCTGAAAAGCAAAGTGAGGAACCTTTGATCTCTATTGTTGTCATTGCCTATAATGAAGAAAAACGTTTGGCTGCCTGCCTATGGTCATTGAGCGAATTGCAGACCAAATATTCTGTGGAAATACTGGGTGTAAACAATAACTCTATGGACCGTACAGAGGATGTATATCGCCGTCTGGGGCTTTCTTATTTCAATGAGACAAAGCAAAGCCCTGGTTTTGCCCGTCAGTGTGGTTGGGAACATGCAAAAGGCAAATATCATTTTTGCATCGATGCCGATACCTTTTATCCTCCTCGGTATGTGGACTTGATGATGACTAAACTGGAACGGCCAGATGTTTCTTGCGTTAGTTCTTTCTGGAGTTTCTTCCCCGATGAACAGCATTCCGCTATGGGCTTGTTCCTATATGAGCTGATTCGTGATAGCTTCCTTTGGGTGCAGCATTTCAAACGCCCTGAACTCTGTGTCCGAGGTATGGTGTTCGCCTTTAAAACCGATTTAGCGCGTCAGGTGAAGATTCGTACTGATATTCGTCGTGGAGAAGATGGGTCACTGGCCTTGTCCTTGAAACCATACGGGAAAATCGCTTTCCTCTATAATCGAGAGGCTCGCCCAATCACGGGGTATGGCACATTGAATGAGGGTAATTTGTGGCGAAGTTTATGGAATAGGATTCGTATTCAGATGAAAGGTATATCCCGTATCTTCTATAAGACCGACCATTATGAAGATTCGGAAGAAAACATGATGCACCACCAATGAAAATTGTCTATCTATATTCCTCCTTGGCCATCATGGGCGGTGTTGAACGCGTTCTTGTTGACAAGATGAACTATCTTGTCAGTCATGGTTATGAGGTCTATATGATAACGGCCGATCAAGGACAGCATCCTATTCCATATAAATTGGACGAACGTATTCGTTTTTATGATTTGCAGATTCGCTTTCATAGTCAGTATCAATATAGTGGTTTGCAACGACTGAAGGAGGCACACCGGTTAAGACGTTTATATTTTCTGCGGTTAAAGAAGAAAATAATAGAGATCTGTCCTGATTTGATGGTGTGTACTACAAGTATAGATGTTCACAGATTATTACGTATCAAAGGAAATATTCCTTTAGTTGTGGAGTCGCATAACAATTTCTCTCACCCAGATTCATGGTGGCATTGTTTACTAAATAGAGTTAATAATTTTTGGATAGGTAAGGCGGATACTTTGGTTGCTCTGACTCATGCTGATGCTATAAATTGGCGACGAGTGAGTCGAAATGTGCATGTGATTCCTAATATTGTTCACTTGAATGATAGTGGAAGGTACAGCGATTGTACCAATAAACGGGCTGTTTTTGTAGGGCGTTTGGTGGAACAAAAAGGTATACCTGATCTAATTAAGGTATGGCGAATCGTCAATCAACGTCATCCTGATTGGCAGTTGGACGTATATGGAAATGGCCAAATGGAATCTATACCTGAGATAAAAATAATTGTTCATCCCCCTACACAAGATATCATGGAGGAGTATATTAATAGCTCTATGTTGTTAATGACATCTATTTTCGAGCCTTTTGGTCTTGTTCTTCCTGAGGCAATGAGTTGTGGATTACCTGTTGTTGCTTTCAATTGTCCTTTTGGACCTGCTGAAATTATCGTAGACGGTAAGGATGGATATGTCATTCGTAATCGTGATATTGAGTCCTTTGCCAATCAGGTGTGTAAGTTAATAAAAAACCAACAACTTCGCCATCAAATGGGTATGGCTGCTGTTCAATCCGTTCAACGCTATACTAAAGAGTACATTATGCCCATGTGGGAAGAATTATTTGAAAGTCTTATTCGATCTTAGCTCCCAATAGATATTTGCCTAAAAATGGGTTTAGCCTGATGAGATAACTAACGAGTAGACTAATTGCTGTAACTCCTAATGCCATTGGCAACGATATTAACATGCAAAGGAAGGAATTCTCTTGCAGATTTAAACTGTCTGAAATATACTCTATATGATAAGGTAGGAAGAAATAGTGTATCAGGTAGATATCTAAAGTTCGTCTTCCCACGAACTTTAAGATGTGAGATGTCTGATGAATAAGGGATGATGGAAGGTGGACGAGGGTATAAAGATACCGAAAGAGAGTAAAGAAAACAACCACACCCGATAATCCGACAAGCAGGAAGGCAATGTATTCAAGCCCATTCACAGAAAAAACGATAGGGTAGGCATTTAGTGCGACAAACAATACAAGAAGGGAACTAATTATAATAGGCCTGTTGGTCAATTGAATAAAACTGTCGAAGTGATTCTTGACGAATGTACCAAACCAGAAAAAGATGATGTGTTTGAATTTCACAAAACTGAAAAGTCCCAATATGGTCTTCCAAATGCCCAATTCTTCTGCATATCGTGTGTAGTATTTGGAGTAATAGAGGGCCGAAATGGAAAGGAATAGCATGGCAAGCATCATGTATAATTCTCCCTTTTTAGTATTGTGCCTGTTGAGAAGTGCTTTAAGTCCCAAGAAAATGACAAAAAACTCAAAAAGGACATACGTAAACCAATAGCCTTTTTTGTCGCTACCGAAGGAATCGAAACTCAAATAGTCAAAAATACATAGATATAGTAACAAGAAAAAAGCTGTCGGTACAATCTGTACCATGAATTTTTGTTTGATGATTTCTTTCGTCGGCCGGTCGATATACTTAAACAGCCATCCGCTGATGAAGAAAAAGAGTGGCATGCGGAAACGTTCGATGATGTCATTATATCCCATTACGTAGGAAGAGAATCCATAGGCAGAGATATGAAAGTACACCACAAGAATCATGGCCATACCCCGCAAGGCATCAATATATCCAATTCGCTTTGTTATAGGCACTTTCATCATTTATTTTCCTAATAATACGGGTGCATGTTTTTTACCAAAGATAATCAAGGGATAAAGAAGGGCTACAATGATAAGTGAAATGGGAATAGCGCTATACCAATGATAGCAGATCTCTTCGCCCAAAAGGAACTGGTTCTCTATGATATAATTGATGGCTCCAATGATAACAAAATGGAAACCTATAATGACGAGTGTGCCAACAGAAAGGTTTACAACGATGTTTGACTTGATTGGGTCAAGGAGTTTACAACCATATATTACACCTATGAGGAAGCCGATATTTACAGGGTAGAACAATGCTACATGGATGAGTAATCGATCTTCATGCAAATGCAGGTAAAACAGGAACAAACTGATTGCAAAGCCCATCATACAGAAAGCAAAATTGTGCCACTGCAGATTGTTCCTCAGCATGTGTGCTTGCCCCATCACATATCCGATGTAATAATATGGTAACCTTCGGAAAATACCTGTTGAGGTCAGTTCGTGTAATATCATCCAGTGCTTGTCTGCTGCATATAAGAAGAAAGATACTACGCATAGTGAAATCATAATTAGATGCAGATGTTTTGTCTTTCGGCAGAGGTCTATGAGAACGTGCATGAAAAGAATAGCCGGCAGATACCATAATGGTCCGTTTAGTGGCTCTGTAAAACTACCATTATTCTCAAAGAGTAAGGCTCCCCATATTGGCTTCATTGCATGGAACAGGTCGGGCATTTTACCATAGAGCATGTAATAACATAACAACCAATAAGGATAAACGATAGCATTCCAAATCAGGTAGGGCAATATTAGTCCACGCCAGTATCTCCGCCAATTCTCCTTGTCACTGCCTCGGTCTTTTTTCAGATAGCCGGATATAAAGAAAAAAACGGTAATAGTACAGACTTGCACATAGCGAAAATAGAACCACTCCTGTGATTGGGGCAAATGGCAAAACACGACAGTTGTTACTGCCAGTGCTTTTGCCCAATCTATCCAGTTGATTCTTTTCATATGCCGGTCTTTTGCAGCAAAATTACCTATTTTATTTGAAACAGACAAACCTTTTTTATAATAAATGCTGCAAATATGAAAAAATAATGTATCTTTGCAAAGAATTTAAAAGAAGAGTGCTATGGGACAAAGCATTTTTAATAGATTCTTTAAGAAGAACGAAGATTTTGGCATCGCAGTATACGAAAGCGATCATTTCTCATTTGACCATATTCAAGATCTACATTTGATTTATACACGTGATATAGATAGTATATGGTTGAAATGGAAACCCATGCTTACACAGGCAGATCCTTTCTTGTTCGTCAAAAATGATACGTTATATCTGTTTTTTGAAAGGGTATATGCTGGTAAAAGGGAATGGGGACGAATTGCTATGACAAAGACCACAGACCTTGTTCATTGGACGAAGCCTGTTGATGTTCTATCATTATCCTATCATCTGTCATTCCCATTCGTTTTCGAGGATAGTGGGGAAGTTTATATGATACCCGAATCTAATGAAGCAGATGCAGTTTGTCTCTATAGAGCCAATGATAATCTTACACAGTTTACCTTTGTGCGTAATCTTGTCGAACAGCCTCGAACAAAAGATATTTGTTTTAACTTTTGTGATAGTCATATCCTTAAAAAAGACGGGATTTATTATTTGTTTACATCAGTATCGTATCGCTGGAAGTATAGTTTAGAGTTGTACTATACTGACGATTTGTTAAATGGGAAATTCCAAAAACATCCCCAATCACCTATTTGTCAAGATAATGAATATGGGCGTTGTGGAGGTTCTATTATTCATCTTGATGATAATTACTATCGTATTTCTCAAGATTGTCATACTCGTTATGGCGAGAATGTTTCAGTGATAAAAATTTGTGACATTTCTGAAGATAATTATCATGAGGAGCTTTATAGGCACAATGTTTTTTCGACAGGTGGGAAGTTATATCGAGATGGAGTGCATCAATTAAACGTAGTGAAACACAAAGATAAGTATATTTATGCAACAGATTTTCAACGTCTAGAGTGGAGTTGGTTTCAAACTTTGTCAAAAATTAGAAGACTTATGAGTAAGAGAAAATAATGTGGAATTGAGACTATTTGATAATAACGGAATTGGAAATATGACCAGAAGTGATTGTTCTATTCTGCGGGGTTTGGCAATATCGTCTATTTTTTTGCACAATTATTGTCATTTACTACCAACTGCCGTAATAAAAGAAAATGAATATACTTTTGATGAATTTCAATGTATACATTATATTAAAGGGTTATTATATAACGATTTTTTAGTTAATACATTGTCTTTTCTTGGTCATTATGGTGTTCCAGTTTTTGTATTTCTTAGTGGTTATGGTTTAGTGAGAAAATATGAGGGGAAAAGAGATAATGTCAGTCCTATCTCCTTTATATGGACGCATTATAAGAAATTATTGTCTCTAATGATAGTTGGCTTTATTGCATATCATTTGATTGATTATTTAGGTCATTCTGATTATGATTATTCGTTAAAGCAGGTCTTGGGCCAATTAACATTTACTATTAATATGTTTCCTAATCACCCTATCTCCCCAGTGCCATATTGGTATTTTGGTTTAACAATGGAAATATATATTATATATCGTCTTCTTTTATTTAGAAAATCTGACATTATTGTTCTTTGTTTTGCTATATTTTGCTTGATATCGCAATCATTATTTTATCATAATAGTATTGTATTGGAGTGGTTACGGTATAACATCTTTATTGCTGGTTTGCCATTATGTTTAGGAGTTATATATGCAAGACATGAATTGTTTTTTTCCCCCACCAAGAGACTAGCTTTTTGTCTGTGTTGTATATTCTTTATAATAATACTTGTCTTTGAATCATATTTTTATTTGTGGTTGTTTAGCTCTATTCCTGTAATATTATTTGCTATTAGTATTAGTCGATTGTTGCCAGAATTCATTGCGAATTATATTAAAAAAGTAGGTGATTTTTCTTCATTGTTATTTGTGATTCATCCTACAACTCGTATGTTAACTCTTTGGATTGGTGTTAGGTATAATGTCTATTTGGGATTATTGGTATATGTCATACTAACCATAGTAGTTTTAGGAATTATATCTTTTATAAAATATAATATGAAAAGTGTTAAACAAATGAGATCATAATATAAGAAATAACAAGAATATGATGAATAAAGATAATAGTTATCTAAATTATTGAAAACAATGGAAAAACGTTTGTTACTTCTTGGATTTGCTTTCTTTATTATAAGCCTATTTAATATATACATTATGCATCAGTATATGGCAATATCTGGGTTTATGGAAGACGAGTTGTTTCTCTATTCTTTTCCGGTCAATATTTGTATAACTTTTTTTGATGTATCTTTGTTGCTTCTTTTCTTTTATGTAATTTGTTTTTTTAATATAAAGAAGGCATTGTATATTACAAGTATTACGACATTAATAGTTGCATTTGTTAATGTTTTTTATGCAAGATTCTTCTCTCAATATTTATCATTGTCTGCTTTTACTCAAGTTAATAGCTTATTTGATAGTATTGTTCTTGATAGCATGTTCGCTGGTTTTCAGTGGAATGATTTGTTGTTTTTTTTATCTTTTCTTCTCATTTTTGGTCTGATTGTCAAAACTTGGAAAATAGACATGAGAATTTCCCGGCGTTATATAGTGCTATTAATATGTATGCCAATAATTTCCATTTTGGGGGTGATAGTTTCATACACGGCATATCATATATGTAATTCTACATGTAGAAATAATTATGAATTATATAAAAGTAGAATTAATGATATGGTTTTCAGCCCACTTGGAAATAAAGATGCTTTCCCGAACTATTTAAGATATCATGTTGGTTTTTTGAGACCACTGTTTTCGGATATGGCAGATTTATTTATGCCTTATGAGTTGACAGATGAAAAACGTAAAAAAATAGAAAACGAATTATCTGATTATCAATACCGCGTAACTAATCATATAATGAATCGTCCAATAGATAATGTTATTTTTCTTTTATTGGAATCATATCTATCGGCATCTTCTGAATTAATAATTGATGGCAAAACAATTACGCCATTCTTAGATTCTTTAAAACGTTCTAGTGATGTTTATTATAATGGGAAGGTTCATTCAAATATAACAATAGGAGAGTCTGGGGATGGACAATTGATTTATATGACAGGTTTATTGCCTTTGCGCTCAAAATTGAGCGTTGGAGTTGCCAAAAATGATACGCTCCCAAGCCTTCCTGCAATACTTAAAAACAAACTTGGTATTACTAGAACGGAAATAGTAATACCGTCTAATCCAGGAATGTGGCAGCAAAACAATATGAACATTGTCTATGGAATTGATAATTGTTATTCCCAAAATGATAATCAAGGTTCCGAGATGACGGATGATGTAGTTTTCAATATGGCAATGAATACCCCTAAAAAAAAGGATGAATCTTTTTTTTCGATGGTTTTGAGTCTTTCAACCCATCAACCATATCGTAGTCCTATAGACAAGACTTTTGAAATTCATTGTGACTCTCTTCCTTTTTCTTATCTCGTCTATCTTAATGCTTGTCATTTCTTGGACAAACAAATTAAATGTTATTTTGATAATCTCAAAAATAAAGGGATATATGAAAATAGCTTAATCGTTATTGCTTCAGATCATGCACCTCATATGGAAATGTTGGGTATGAAAGGCCGAATTAGCGATACCCTTCCTTTATACATTATTCATGGAAATATAAAAAACAATGCATACGTTGGGGATTGTAATCAATTAGATGTTTTTACAACAATTCTAGATGTGTTAAATATAGATAACGACTGGCGTGGTTTGGGAAATACATTACTTAATCCCAATTATGTTAACTCTGTTTCAAATGAGAAATATGAAATGTCAGAATGGATAATCCAAGGTAATTATTTTAAATCGAAGGATTATTTTAAGTAATTGAGAATAATCTATTAGAATTCTCTAATGCTCTTTAGGTACTCAGGGCTTGCCTGGGCAGATATTAAGTAAACGAAATCCCCAATTTATCGTCGTAAATTTGATTCTTACATGACAATTATTATGGTGCAAAAATACGGTTTTTCTGTGAAATTGCAAAATAAATAATATTATTTTTCCTTTAAAATATTTGGTGGATTGAATATTATTCCTTAATTTTGCAGACGTAAATATCAGTTTGGTGAAGATAAATATCGGAAATGGCGCTTAAATATCATAATAATAAATATTAAAGTTTAATCTTATGGCTGACTTTTATGAATATTCAATCCCTGAACTTGTGCGATTGCTTGGCAGTCGTTTCAAAGAATACCGGATGCAGTGTAATCTCACTCAGAAGGAGGTGGCTGAGCTGTCGGGTATAGGGCTTACAACTATCCATAAGTTTGAAAATGGCACCGCTGGCAATCTCTCGTTGTCAACGTTTCTTCTGTTGCTCAAGGTTGTCGGCCAGATTAATGCTTTGGATGACCTGCTCCCTGAATTGCCGGAGTCGCCTTACCTCATTCGTCGGGAAGAGAAAAAGGCGCAACGGATACGTCACACTAAAAAATAATCTGCTATGATCAAAACGTTGAGAGTGATTCTGTGGGGTGAGGAGATTGGACGGTTGGCTTGGCATGATAGTCGCCGCATGGCCTATTTTATGTATAATCCGGAATGGGTAAAAAAGGGGTTGAACATCGCTCCCCTTGTTGCTCCGATTGGTGATTTGCGGAGTTTGACCCCAGTTTGGGGCGAGGATGCCAAGATTTATCAGAAGCTTCCTGCTTTTGTGGCCGACTCCCTTCCTGACGCTTGGGGTAGTCAATTGTTTGACCTTTGGCGCCAGCAAAATCATCTGTCTAATGCAGACATAACGCCGCTTGACAAACTTTCGTTCATCGGCAAAAGGGGCATGGGTGCATTGGAATTTCAGCCAGAGTTCTCTCGTGAACGCAAGGCGGAAAAGATCGACATGAAATCATTGGCTGATTTAGCCGAGCGTATCTATATAGAAAGAGAACAAGCGTGCATCATGCCCGAAGAGTCTATCACCCTGCAATCGCTGTTGACGGTGGGTACCTCGGCTGGTGGCCGCCTGCCGAAAGCCATTATCGCCATCAACCGAAAGACGGGTGAAATACGCAGTGGTCAGATATCGGGATTAAAGGACTACGACTATTATCTGCTGAAGTTTGGCGATTCGCAGTATTGCACTGCCGAGCTGGAGATGGCCTACTTTGAGTTGGCCACGATGGCTGGTATCCGGATGATGCCGTCAAGCCTTTATGCCGTTGATGGTAATAACCATTTTATTACCAAACGTTTCGACCGTGATGGTGACCGCAAACTCTATACCCAGACGCTGGCCGCCATCAGTCCTGAGGTTGAAAGCTATGAACAACTGATAGACGTTTGTCGTAAGCTTCATCTCCCAGAGGCTGATTGCCAAGAGGTCTTCCGCCGAATGGTCTTCAATATCCTAGCCAACAACACTGACGACCATAACAAGAACTTCTCATTCATCATGGACGAGAATGGTTCTTGGCGTCTGTCGCCGGCATACGACGTCACCTATATTATCAATAGCGGTGGTTTCCTTCCCCATGAGTATCACTGCATGTATATTAGGGCCAAACTACGCGATGTTACCCGTGATGATGTCATTCAGTTTGCTCGCGACAACGGCATACGTCGACCTGATGCAATCATTCGCGATGTGGTTGGGGCTTTGAGGCAGTTCCGCAGTATCGCAGTGAAACATGGTGTGAATGAGCAATGGACGGGTAGGGTAGAAACCACGATTATCAACCATCTGAAGGCATGGGGCGAATGGGAAGGTGTTGACGATAAGGCAGAGCAGATCATTGATGGTCATGTTGTCCGTAATCTCCGCATCGAACAATCCTATAAGGGTAACTACCACCTGTTGGCCGAGATTGATGGCCGGGAACGGAAGTTCGTCATAGGCAAGAATAAGGAAGAGTTCGCCCTTATAGAAAAGACGGGCATTGCCAACCTGACTGCCGAGCAGCTCATGGCAATGGCTAAACGCTTTTTTCTTTCTCGAAGGTAATGCCGTTGTAGAGGGCAATACATGCTGATTCTTGTGGGTATTTATATGTTGTACAACAGATTGGATTCTATGTATCGGCGATGCGTATCTTTTACGCCACAATCCTTTGCATATTCAGACCAGTTGGAAACGACGTTTGTTATGCGGTCAATTTCTTCTGATGCATTGCGAATTAAATAGAGTTGCTATATTTGTTGAAGAATTTGTAGTTATTCTAAATATTTTATACTTTTGCAGTTCGTTAGGTATTAGGTGCCCTAACGAAAAATAATGTAAAACGATTTGATAATACAACTTTATGAAGTTCTTCAGATGATAACAAAAACAATAAGAACCCCTTCTGCAGGCTTAATACTCTTTCAGAACCTTTGTGCCCAGTGTTATGACTATGTCTTTAAAAGCACGCTTTTATGCCAGAGCCACACCACTCGCCACAGCCAATGGCTTGGTTCAAGTCTACAGAAGGAAAAACCGAGAAAACAATTCATCCAGTACTATCTGTATCATGCAATGAAAATGGTTTTTCAGGTTTTTGTTAACATCCGATATTTAAATAAATAGTTAAACAACAAAACAAAATGACCAAGCAAAAGTATGAATCGCAGTTGAATCTGCGCAGAGTGATGATGAAAAAAACGTAAGTGATGCAGAGTTAGGTCGCCGACTTGGAGGTATCAGCAGACAAGCCGTTGAGGCGATTGTGAAGGGAAGAAAGGATCTCACAGTAAGAAGACTTCATTTGATAGCAGAAGCCCTTCAGGTACGAGTTCGAGAACTGTTTGACGAGTAGGTGCAACCTGTAGGGTTGTCATTTTGCTTTGCACTGCAAATTTGTGGTGCGAAAGCTTGCATGTGCCCTAAAATCGTTGTAACTTCGTCAACGAAAAAGTAAAAGGGTAAAAAAGTAAAAGAGTAAAAAAGCTCTATGGAAGTATCATTATTACAGCACAACAGGGACACCAGTCCGAAGGCGGTGGGCATCAGTGAGATTGTGGACATGATCCGGGGCGACCAGTGGCCGCCGGGTTATCAGCCCGTGCTGCTGGTGCAGGGCACGTTCGAGGGCGGCACGCGGCAGCAGGACCTGACGCGGCTGTCGGGACTGGCATTATGTACAATAACCATGAACCATGAACCAATAACCGATATCCGTGAGTTGGCACGCGCCGACCCGCATACGCTGCTGCTCTACACCGTGGGCGACAGCCTCGTCATCGTCTATCCCTACGAGCTGGACGTGGGCTACGAGGTGTACCTGCAGCGGCAGTTCTATCAGAAGGCCTTCCTCTTCGGCAACGACTACTACGAGCGCCTGCTGGGTGCACAGAGCGTGCGCAAGGGCAGGGATGCCGGCAAGCGCTGTCTGCTGGGGCATGATGCGGATGCATACTACAATCCACAGGCAGAACCCTTCCTGTCGTGGGAAATCAAGGAGGGCTGCCGCCGGCAGACCAGTCAGCCGAAAAGTACCGAGGGCCTTCGCGAGCGCAAGGCGAACTACCGTGAGGTGTATATGAGCCTCGACGAGATCGAGCAGTGGATGAAGCAGCACATCGAGCTGCGCCGTAACGTCATCACCATGCGCAAGGAATACCGCTGGCTGGAGGACGGCTGTTGCGCCGATGGCACGCCATGGGAGAACTTCGACGACATCGTCTACAACGACGTGTGGCGACGGCTGGAGAAGGTCAAGCCGACGAAGGACGAGGCGCTCCGCAAGACCGTCGACTCGAACTACGTCAGCGAGTTCAACCCCTTTGTCGAGTATCTGCGCTCGTTGCCGCCGTGGGACGGCGACGACTACATCCGCGCCCTGGCCATGGGTGTCACCGTGGCCGGCGGCTTCGACGACTGGTGCCGCTTCGTGGAGTGCCTGCGCAAGTGGCTGGTGGCGATGGTGGCGGGGTGGATCAATCCCGACGTGGTGAACCACGAGGTGCTGGTGTTCATCGGGCGCCAGGGCATCTACAAGACCACGTGGATGAACCACCTGCTGCCGCCGCCGCTGCGCAGCTACTTCTGTACGCAGGCCGGTGTGGGCGACAATGCCAAGGACGAGGAGCTGGCGCTGACGCAGTACGGTCTGATCAGCTGCGAGGAGCTGGACACGATGTCGACGCGTGAGATGAACAAGATGAAGCGTG
>JAEEVW010000077.1 GCA_016291085.1 Prevotella sp. | reverse complement strand
AGGAAAACCTTGGTTATGTCACCAGAAAGGTGTATCTTTGCACCAAAATAAAAATCAAATTCGTGCCACAAGGGCACGTCTGAAGGGTGGAACGTAGACGATTTTGCCAAGTTGCACTCCATTGCAGAAATAACGATGAAGAACGGAAACTCCAAATTCAACGCTATACTTGCTGTCGTACAACAGTAAGATGACCATTCATACCAGGGTGCTGAGTAGTTACTTTTTCAAAAAGTTGCCAAAGGTGACAAAATTGCCATTTTTATCCTATTGGACACTGACAAAAGGGTGTCATTTGACAATCCACTCAAATAATCCAGCCGAATCATTGTCAGGTAGGGTAACCTCAAGCCGCAGCGCCTTAGTTCTGACGGGAGTGAAGTGGACTGTGCTGGGCGTTCCTACATGTGTAGGATAGCTGTCAGCACCCTCGACGGGCAGCCACTCTCCAGAGACTGTCTGGTAGAGGATACGCCACGCCTTAGGAACGTCACAGCCTCCCCAGGGCTTGTCGCTGAACCAATAAACGTGTGACGTACTCACCTCAGCCTCTTGCGGGAACTCGTAGCCGAGCCACTCTGTTGTGCCATTCTTCGGCCACCAATGGGTGTAGGGCACGCTGCGGTCGTTCTCGTCCTTTGGCACCAGACGGTCGTTGATACTCGACAGGGCAGGCACCTTGCTCGAGGTAGAGACTTTGCTCTCTGATGCCAGCGTCGCCGGCTGCGAGGGATTGGTGGCGTTGAGGTCCTGAGGCACCCAGACGCGCATCTTACCACTGCCGCGATGACACCATGCATAATAGGGGATGAGCGTCAGCGTCTGATCCTGAGCCTCCAGTTTCCCCTGTTTGTTGAACTTTAGGGTCTGGGCATCGGTGATAAGTGTCTGGACAGGTGTCCCGGCTATCTCGCTCTTGCCAAGACGGAACTGAGGATTCTGATTGATAAGCGCGCCCATGATGTCGAAACTGTTGTCAGGATGCTCGGCACAATACACCAGCGGTCCACGCTCTATGGCCACCATGCCGCGATCGGCAGTAACCTTGTTGTTGGCACGCACGGTGCGTGGCTCCATGTCGAAGTGCAGCTGCACCTTATCGCCCTTCTTCCACTTGCGGCTGATGGTATAATAGCCATCTTCGGTAACGTTCGCAGCAAGCTCCTGGCCATTCACCAAAACGGTATAGCCCAGACGCTTGTTATCAGAGTACTGATAGAGATTAGAAGGAACGACCTGATTACGAACCCAACCGGGGATGCGTATCTTCATGGCAAACAGTCCGGCAGCGGTTTTGTCGACAGTAATGGTGATGTCGCCGTTCCATGGATACTCCGTCGTCTGGCTCAGCACCACCTGCTTGCCCGCAACCTTTAGATTGCTCTTATTCGACAGGAACAGGTTAACATAAACGTTCCTGTCTTTCACAGCATAGATATAACCGGGCAGCGAGGGAATGAAACGGCAGATGTTGCTCGGACAGCAGGCACAGCCGAACCACGCCTGGCGCTGGTGCTGACCCATCGACTCCAGGGGGTTGGGGTAGAAGAAACCGTTGCCCTCGAGCGAGACGCCGCTGATGAGACCATTGTAGAGCGTGCGCTCCAGTACATCGTAGTATTTCGACAGGCCGTGGAGCAGGAACAGGCGGTAGTTGACATAGACATTGCCGATGGCGGCGCAGGTCTCGCAGTAGGCACTCATGTTGGGCAGCTCGTAGTTTTTGCCGAAGGCCTCACCGCTGGCAGTAGCGCCAATGCCTCCAGTGATGTAAAGCTTCCTGCCAACAATATTGTCCCAAATATTATCAATAGCCTTGATATAGCTCTCATCGCCTGTCAGCGCTGCCACATCGGCCATACCGGCATACATATAGGCGGCACGGACAGCGTGGCCTACGGCCTCAGCCTGATTGACAACGGGCAGATGACTCTGGCTGTATTCGTTTTTTATCTCCGTCTTTCCGCGATAGTCGAGCAGGTACTTGGCGAAGCCCAGATATTTCTTCTCGCCAGTAGCCAAATACAGACGGGCCATGGCCATCTCGGCAATCTGGTGGCCAGGGACAACCGTTATCTGACCTGGATTGGGACCTACCTCCTTAATGCAGACGTCGGCATAGCGGCGGGCAATGTCGAGGAATTTTCTTTTTCCCGTAGCCTGCCAGTAGGCTACGGCACCCTCAACCATGTGGCCGAGGTTGTAGAGCTCGTGCGAAAGGTCTTCCTCCTTCACCCAGCGGCGGTCGCCAGCCCAGTGGTGCGGGGCGGCAGGATTCTGCGTACGGGCGGTATAGAGGTAGCCGTCGGGCTCCTGGGCACGGCCGATGATGTCGATGACCGAGTCGCAGTAGGCCTCCAACCGCTTGTCTGGATAGGTCTGCAGGATGTAGGCGGCACCCTCGAGCGTCTTGTAGGGGTCTGTATCGTCGAAGGAATAACCCACGCCATTGACTTTAAACACCTTTGAGGGGTCTGCCAAGTGGGCGGCAGCATTTTCAAAGTTCTTGTAGCGCCCCTCGCTCTCACACTTCGAGAAAGCTAGGGGAATCGTCACCGTGCGAC
This sequence comes from Prevotella sp., assembly GCA_016291085.1. Lineage (GTDB taxonomy): Bacteria > Bacteroidota > Bacteroidia > Bacteroidales > Bacteroidaceae > Prevotella. Next base: position 805 of record JAEEVW010000077.1, on the reverse strand, counting down.
TGGCTTCCAGACGCTGGCCCCAGAACGTGCCAGGGGCAACCTTCACAGCCGTAAACGGCACGGGAGTTATCGGATAGCCCTTTTGCGCCACTGCGTGGCCAAAGGACAATGAACAAAGAATGAATGACAGAAATAATTTTTTCATATTGTTTATGTTTTAGTTGTTATCGATATTTGCTTGTCTTACGAACTTCATCACGAAGCCGCCGCCGCTGGCCATCTTCACTGTCAGCGTTTCATGGCTGTGATGCAACTTGGTATCCAGCCGGTAGTCCTCGGCGTTGTGGTTGGCATTAACGCCGTCAGTAAGTAGGGTAGTGGAGTAGGCTCCCTTGCCAAGGAAGTCGAGTGGCAGTTCTATGCTACGACGGTCCCAGTTGGTCTGGCCGCCCACGTACCATATATCATCTAAGCGGCGGGCGGTGACAATGTATTTCCCCATCTCGCCCTGCAATACCCGCGTCTCGTCCCACTGGTCGGGAATCTGGGCTATGAATGAGGTGTAGCGGGGTTCGCGCTCATAGTTGGTCGGCGCGTCGCAGAGCATGGTGAACGGCGAATCGTGGACGACGTAACAGGCTGCCTGGTGACAGCGAGTGCCCATCGACACGGGGTTCTGATAGCACTCCACCCAGTTCTCCTTTGTGCCGTTGCGCATAGCACCCGGAGTAAAGTCGACGCTGCCTGCCATCATGCGGATGAAGGGGAACGTCACATCATAGAGCGGCATGTCGGTATCACGTTTTGCCCAACGGCACTCCTCCATACCGAAGACACCCTCGTAGTTCAGGATATTCGGATAGGT
>JAEEVW010000057.1 GCA_016291085.1 Prevotella sp. | reverse complement strand
CACAATCAACACTATTCCAATAATCGTTCTTGGTTTCATAACTATAACTTTTTTATGATCAACGTTTCTGGGTGCAAAATTAAGACGTATCATCTAACCCTCCAAATATTTGGGATATTCTGCATAGGTTTGTGATAAACGGGCATAAAAGTGGGATGAAATCGTCGAAAAGTGATGAATGTTTTGGTGATTTGACGAAATTGTATTACTTTTGCCAGCTGTATGAACAAAGGTCATAAAGAAACCATCAGCATCCGCTTTATCAGCTGTGCCTTCATGGTGCTGGCGATAGCTATCTTCAAGCCCTTCGGACTCGAAGCGTGGCAATGGCAGGCTTATGTTCATTTGCTCGCGATATTTGCATTAGGCTTATTCAGCTGTTTCCTGACGGAAGTTATTTTGCGATACATTGTCCGCATGCCTCGCTCTTATGATCGTGGCGTCAGCTATATCATCGGTCGTAATCTACGCTTCCAATGTATCAATACACCGTTAGTATCGCTGCTTATCTGTTTATATCGTCACTTGGCGATGAGCGATCTGGTAGAGGGCAACAAACTGTCGTTGACAAACTATCTGGAGACATTGGTGATTATTGCCTTCCTCTCCTTTGCCATTGGACTTTATTGGCGCTTTAAGTTCCGTAGCCGTTATCTGGCAGCAGAGCTGGAGGAAACCCGTCAGCTGAACGAACAGCTGAAGAAATTGCAGATTTCAAACGTTGGAGTCCCACGTCAAACGGAGGATGACACTCCAGTAGGTGGTACTGATCAGAATTTACAGATAACACTCGAGGGAACCACCAACGAGCATGTTACCCTTGATATTTCAAACCTATTATATATAGAAGCAGTTGGCAATTATGTAAAGGTCTGCCAACTACAAGGAAATGAAGTGCATACCAATATGCTCCGTGCCACGATGAAACAGATGGAGGATTCGCTACAGGCTTATCCTATGATAGTTCGTTGTCATCGTGCCTTCATGGTCAATCTCGGTCAGGTGGAACAAATCTCCTCTAATTCCCGTGCCATGCAGCTCGTGATGCGCAATAGCCATGATGCCATCCCCGTCTCGCGCAGCAATGTCAATAAACTGAAGGGACTTCTGGGATAGGTTTCATTTCTGGAGCAGGCTGTGCCGTTAACCTCGCCCAGATGCTACTCCACTGCTGGCAGTGCGCCATTGCTCACTGGTATGCCGGGCATTAAGAACGAGGCATCCGTCATCCGCGTCTTTTCCACATATACCACGGGCAGACCGTTGGCTATCGAGGCAAAGTCCGAACATATTTGGCCTCTGCTCTCGGCTACATAAAACGTTCATGCCAGACTATACAAGTTCCTTACCGAATGGTGACAGTGCCAGCTTTGCCAGACGGAAGTGCATCTTCCCAAAGGGGATGCCAATGATTGTGATACAGAAAATGAGGCCGTAGAAGACGTGGGTGAGCCATATCCAGATGCCACCTACGAAGAACCACAGCACATTCATGAATATGCTTAGGCAGCTAGGCTGGGATAGCTTCCACTTCACCTTCGTGCCGAACGGCCAGATGGCAAGCATACCTAATTTCATGCTCTGTATGCCAAATGGTATGCCGATGATGGTTATCATCAGCACCAATCCAGCAATGAAATACTCCAGGGCGATATGCAGCCCACCGAAGATAATCCAGATGATGTTTCCTAAAGTCTTCATTCTATTCTCTTTCTAAAAGTTTCTGACTTTTAGACGTATTAAGTTGGCAAATAGTTGCACCTTTGAGATATTAAGATATCTATTACTCCAGCTTCTTGGCTGGCCAGCCATAGTCCTGATATAGAGTCACTGCGAGACCATTCTTCTTGGCATAAGTCGCCAACCCTTCTGCTCTCAATCTTTCACGAGCCTTCTCATCGCTGTTGATGGTTTTGAAGGCATTGAACTTGTCACCGAAGATTTTCTTAGCCGTCGGCAAGTAGCTGGAGCCATCCTCTACCTGGTCAAAGGCAGTCACTTCAAAGCCCTTTGCAGTCTGTCGGATGTGCATCAGACCAGGATGGCTGCCGCCAGAGACGCATTTCAGGGTGTCGCCCGACTGATTGTAGTTGAATACCCAGAAGTCGCCCCATACAAGGATGTCCTCTGAATTACGCTCGTCAACTCTCACAATACTATGGATGGGTACGCAATGTTCACCCTTGGCATACTTGCTGCCAATAGAATCAGTCAGATAACGGTCGATGGCAGGAAAATAGGTTGTTTCCCGTTCATTGCTTTCTTCATGGTCTCCCTCCACGATGTTATCAACATCGCGGACTCCTCCCTTTTCAACTGCCGTAACAGGCTTGTTAGTACAAGCTGCTATTGCCAGTAGCATTGTAAATGCAAATAGAATCTTCTTCATTGTATTTCTATTTTTGGATTATAACATATATGAGTGCAATCTGAGCTAGCAGAATCAGCGGTAATCCATATTTGAACTTCTTGTGCATCGTCTTATGATGCCAGACTTTCATGCCCAGCAACGCACCGATACTACCTCCAAGGACAGCCAGTCCTAGAAGTGCAGCTTCTCTGATACGCCATTTTGCCCGTTTCGCCTTCCACTTGTCAATGCCATAGACGAAGAAGGTCACGATGTTGAGGGCAATAAGATAATATACAATTGTTTGTGTCATACGTTCAATACCTTTGAGCGTCCCCACCAAATGGGGAAGCGACGTAAGCAAAAGGGGCCTTTGCATAAGCCTTCTTGCGGTAATCGTCTGCTTTGTTTCGCTCTTTTGACATAAATACATTTAAATATGTGCACAAAAGTAACAAGAAATGCTGAATTATTGCTATCTTTGCATGATGTTTTGAGAATTATTAAGGTATGTCGGAGCAGCAACGGACATATATTGCTATCGACCTGAAGTCGTTCTACGCTTCAGTGGAGTGTGTGGACAGGGGTCTTGACCCGCTGACCACAAACCTTGTCGTAGCAGATGTGTCGAGGACGGAGAAAACCATCTGCCTGGCTGTTTCTCCGTCGCTGAAAGCATACGGCATAGGTGGTCGTGCACGACTGTTCGAGGTGGTTCAGAGAGTGCGCGAGGTGAACAATGAGCGTAAAAGGGCTGCTGGCTGGAGGATGACGGGTAAATCCTACAACGACCCGGAGCTGAAAGCCAATCCAAGCCTCGAAATCGACTATATCGCTGCACCGCCACGCATGGCTCACTACATGGAGGTGAGCACCAAGGTCTATGAGACCTATCTGAAATACATTGCGCCAGAGGATATTCATGTCTATAGCATCGACGAAGTGTTTATGGATGTGACTGCCTATCTTGGCACATACAAGTTGACGGCTCACGAACTGGCAATGAAGATGATCCGTGACGTACTGGCCACTACAGGCATCACGGCTACGGCTGGCATCGGTACAAATATGTATCTGGCAAAGATTGCAATGGATATAGTTGCCAAAAAGATTCCAGCTGACAAAGACGGGGTACGTATAGCCGAATTGGATGAAATGTCGTATCGGTGTGAGCTTTGGGACTACCGACCTCTGACCAAGTTCTGGCGTGTAGGACGTGGCATAGCGGAAAAACTGGCCGTCTATGGTATTGACACGATGGGTAAGTTAGCCAGAATGTCAAAACAGAACGAAGGGCTGCTATATCGGCTGTTTGGTGTGAATGCCGAACTGCTGATAGACCATGCCTGGGGCTGGGAACCATGTACGATGGAGGCAGTGAAAGCATATCGTCCTGAGACCAACTCCTTCAGTAGCGGACAGGTGCTACAGGAGCCATACACTTTCAAGAAGGCCCGTGTGGTGATACAGGAAATGGCTGAAGGTATGGCACTCGATTTGGTATCGAAGCGATTGGTGACAGACCAGTTGGTGTTGACTGTTGGCTATGATGCTGAGAGTCTGACGAACCCAGAGATTCGTGCCAAGTATCATGGGGAGATAACTGCCAACTATTACGGCAAACAAGTTCCTAAACATGCTCATGGCTCCTTCAATTTCAAGAAACCGACATCATCCTCACGGCTCATTATGGAAGGCGGAGCTGAGTTGTTTGACCGCCATGTGAATCCAGACTTGTTGATTCGCAGGCTGAACCTGACAACGAACCATGTAGTATCTGAGGCATCAGTGGCCACACAGGAGAATGCACCCCAGCAGCTTGATCTCTTCACCGACTACGAGGCTTTGGAAAAGCAGCGTCAGGAAGAGCAAGCCAAGCTTGACAAGGAGCGTCGAATGCAAGAGGCACAGTTGAAAATCAAGCAGCGTTTCGGCAAGAACGCCATCCTCAGAGGTCTGAACTTCGAGGAGGGAGCCACAGCCAAGGAGCGCAACAAACAGATAGGAGGACACAAAGCATGACCCACGACTACGACGATATTATCAATTTGCCACACTACGAGCCAAAGCATCATCCGAGGATGTCGATGTGGAACCGTGCAGCCCAGTTTGCCCCCTTTGCCGCATTGACAGGCTATGATGCTGCCATTCGAGAAGTGACGGAGCGGCGAGATGAGTGATAATTACTCAATCGCCTCAATATAGAAGCTGAACGGACGGAAACCATCGTTGCAGCTGATCATTGCACTCATGGGATTCTTCATCCAGCCGTCGTAGAAGTTCCCTTCACCTCTGGCCAGCGATTCCACGAACTCCCGCATGGAGTACCATGCAGCAGGGCACATTCCTTCAGGACATTCACCATTCTCAGAGATCCATTGCTGACCCTCCTTGACATCACATGTATGCTCGATGGGATTCTCATACTTTGCCATCAGGTCAGGATAGACCGTTTGACGTATAGCTGTGATTCGTACTTTGCTCATATTACTGGGCAAATATACGGATTTTGCTGCAAATCTTATAAAAAGTCTACTGTTAATATTTCGTAAATATTCGTTTGTCAGTCTATTTTGATTGATTTTTGCTTAAAATTATAGCTACCTTTGCACTGTGATTCTGAAAAGAGTCGCCCGTGAAGGTGCACTTAGCTGTGCTTAATTGGGAACTGGGGTGTGAATCCCCGACTGTCCCGCAGCAGTGAACTCTATTATGGCTCCTAAGCATAAACGCCATTGAGTATTTGCTCGAGAAGGCGCTTGGGAGTGGAGGAAAGTCTGAAGACCAGCCTTCGTCGGTAAGTAAGCCGCTGCACCACGATGTATGGTGTCGGCAGGCGTAAGTTAATTTTTGTGGATATGAAACATGAATCAATCGTTGTCGTGTACGACAGCTGTCAGGCTATTGCAGATGAGATAGCCGACAAACTGGGTGCTGAAACTATCAGTGTCCAGAGTCTGAACAACAGGCAGGTGGAAAACTGCCAGAGTCTTGTACTTGCCGTAGAGTTTCAGTCTGACGGCCCGCTGTCACCGCATTGGCAGTATGCCTGTCAGATGCTACGTGGTGCCAACCTGAGTGGTAAGAATATTGCCGTCATGATTGCTTTGGGCAACAGTAAGGACAATAGTATCTATGCCGAGGCTTTCTTCAACGAGCTCAGACAAAACGGGGCTCACATCGTTGGAGAACAACTCTATGCCGGCACATCAGGATGGATTACCGACAACTGGATTTGCAGCGTGTCGCCAAACTTATAATCAACTTAAAACATTACCGTTATGAGCTATATCTTTATCGTCGCCCTGGAATTCATGCTGACATTCTGCGGTGTGGCAATGTTGATAAGATACTACAACCACAAGGCATAGGACTGACACAAAAACGGAGCAACACCCACTGTGGATGCTGCGCCCTGCTGTTTTATTCAAGATGGCCCAGCTTGTCCTCCTGGATTCAGGAGTTTTTGAGGGGCTTAAAAGGCGTAACTCCTTAAATGATGTTAAGGAAACGCGGGCTTGTTAGGAAATACCGAATATTTTTCGTATATTTGCTGCCAAAGCTGCTAATATGAATCTACGCAAACTACTATCCTTTAAGGCTGCGGTTGAGCGAGAGCAGAACCAAGCGTGCTTGAGTTCTGCCGAGCGTGAGCAGGCTCGACCAAAGGTCAAAGATTGGTTTTCCTATCGTCAGAAGATAGGCCTGCTGGTTGTGGCTGGCGTTGTATGTGGTCTTGGCGGACTGTTTATGTATCTGCTTCGTGCGCATACGTATTTTATAGGTGACGACCCGTCAGCCTGCGTCAACTGCCACATCATGACGCCTTACTATGCCACGTGGAGTCATTCCTCACACGGAAGAGACGCCACGTGTAACGACTGCCATGTGCCCCACCAGAACCTTGCCTTGAAATATGGTTTCAAGGCGATGGACGGACTGAAGCACACGGCCTATTTTGTGACCCATGCCGAGCGACAGGCTCCGATGGCTGAGACGTTGACTGGACAGGTGGTGATGGACAACTGCATCCGCTGTCACACCCAACTGAATCAGGAGTTTGTGAAGACGGGCCGTATGAGTTACATGCAGCAGCAGGCTCAGGGAGGCAAGGTATGCTGGGACTGTCATCGCAACGTGCCCCACAGTGGCATGAACTCGCTGATGGCTACACCGAATGCGGAGTTTGTAACCCCATTGCCGCCATCGCCCGTTCCTGATTGGCTGCAAGGAATGCTGAGTAAATGATAAAATGTAAAAATGAAAGAATGTAAAAATTGAAGATATTATGGCAAAGACATTAAAGAAATGGCAAGGTTGGGTACTATTTATAGGCTCAATGGCAGTGGTCTTCGTGCTGGGGCTGCTCGTCTCGTCGTTGATGGAGCGCCGTGCCGAAGTAGCCAGTGTGTTCAACAACAAGCGTACTGTGTTTGAAGACAGTATCGTGGCCCAGAACGAGAAGTTCAAGGCCGACTATCCGCGTGAGTATGAGACGTGGGCTATGACCGAGGATACCTCTTTTGAGTCGAAGTACAACGGCTCTGAGGAGGTCGACGTGCTCGAGCAGCGTCCGGAGATGGTGGTGCTGTGGGCTGGCTATGCCTTCTCTCGCCATTACAACACACCTCGCGGACACAAGCATGCCTTAGAGGATATGCGCAAGATTCTGCGTACGGGTAATCCGGGCATCGACGGTGACGGCGACATGCAGCCAGCTACCTGCTGGACGTGTAAGGGTCCCGATGTTCCTCGCATGATGCGTGAGCTGAGCAACTCGAAGTCGGTGTTTGATCCCGCCAACTTCTATGCCAAGAAGTGGAGTGAGCTGGGTGCCGAAGAGATGAACACCATCGGTTGCTCCGACTGTCACGATGCCACGACGATGGACCTGCGTCCTGCACGTCCTGCACTCTACGAGGCATTCGCCCGCAGAGGCCTCGACGTGAAGAAGCAGACTCATCAGGAGATGCGCTCGCTGGTCTGTGCACAGTGCCACGTGGAGTACTACTTCATCAAGCCCGACGATCCCAACAATCCCGGCAAGGCTAACTATCTGATGTTCCCACACGACAAGGGTCTGACGCTCGAGGCTGCTGAGGAATACTATGATAGCATCGGTTTCTACGACTACATCCACGCCATCTCCAAGACACCTATCCTGAAGGCTCAGCACCCAGGCTACGAGATGTCGCAGCAGGGCATCCACGCCCAGCGCGGTGTGTCGTGTGCCGACTGCCACATGCCTTACAAGCAGGAGGGTGGCGTGAAGTTCTCTGACCACCAGATTATGTCGCCGCTGGCCAAGATTGACCGCACCTGTCAGACCTGTCACCGTCAGGATGCCGAGACGCTGCGCCAGAACGTCTATGAGCGTCAGGACAAGTGTACCGAGATTCGTAACCGTGCTGAGAAAGAACTGGCCCGCGCTCACTTCGAGACCAAGTTCATCATCGACAAGGGTGCTACCGAAGCTGAGCTGAAGCCCATCCAGGCCCTGCTGCGCAAGAGCCAGTGGCGTTGGGACTATTCGATTGCTTCACATGGCGCCACCTTCCATGCTCCACAGGAGGTTATCCGTCTGTTGGCTGCCTCTATCGACTATGCCAAGGAGGCCCGTATCCTGATTGCCCGCACAGCTGCTAAGTACGGACATACTGGCGAGATTCCTGTGCCCGACTACTCTACGAAGGCTAAGGCTCAGCAGGCCATCGGTCTCGACATGCAGAAGTTGAACGAGAAGAAGCAGAAGTTCATGGACGAGATTGTTCCGAAGTGGATTGACGAGGCCAAGAAGAACGGCAAGGTTGTGATTTAGCGAGTGAAGAGTCAAGCTTGCTTGGACTCTTCCGAGCGTGAACAAGCTCGACTGAAGGTCAAATTGATAGAGATTTAATGTGGACTAAACCATACGGAATAAAAGAAGGCTTCCTCATCGGAGGAGGCCTTATCTTGGCGGGGCTGATGCTAGAACTGAGCGTCGGTCCTGTCAATTGGGATGCCTTCCGCTGGCCTGTCAACGGCATCGTGCTGGCGGGATTCCTCACGATTATTGCCATCATCTTCCTGTTGCGCAAACGGGTGTATGGCTTTCAGTTCATCGGCACCTACAAGGCTGCGATACCCACATTGGTTTATGCCGTCGTGCTGACCATCGTCATGGGACTGACGCGGCAGACGGTGGATGGCGTGTGGCTGAACAACATGCTGTCGTTCTGGCCCTTCGTGCTGATCTATGTGTATATCGCCGTGATTCTGGGACAGATCATCCTCCGTCGTCTGCTACATTTTCAATGGAAGCGCGATATACCTTTTCTGCTGAACCATCTCGGTTTATTCCTTGCCATGACTACTGCCACATTGGGCAATGCCGACATGCAGCGGCTAAAGATGATTACGGTGAAGGGAGAACCCGAGTGGCGTGCGCTGACTTCGCAGCAGCAGATTGTAGAGTTGCCCATTGCCATCGAACTAAAGGATTTTATCATGGAGACCTACGACGACGGCTCGCCCCGCCGCTTTGCCTCCGACATCCAAATCCTGACGCAGACGGGCAAGAACATCCAGACCACCGTCGAGGTGAACAAACCTGTAGAGGTGGATGGCTGGAAAATCTACCAGTATGGATATGACACGCAGATGGGTGCCATGAGCCAGACAAGCATCTTGGAACTGGTGAGCGACCCGTGGCTGCCGCTGGTTTATACAGGCATCTACATGATGTTGGCCGGAGCGGTATGTATGTTCCTCTTTGGCGGCAGGAAAAAATTGCCAAATTGCCAAATCACCCAATCGTCAAATAAATCGTAAATTGTAAATCGTCAAATCGTAAATCATTATGGTGACTTGGGAACAATTTATATATTTCGCAATAGCAGCAGTCTTGTTGTGGGGCGTAGGTGCCTGGGCAGCATGGCGTGAGAAGACGGCGATGGCCTATACATCTACTGTCATCGGACTTGTCGTGTTCTTCACCTTTATCCTGATGATGTGGATTTCCTTGGAGCGTCCGCCGTTAAGGACGATGGGCGAAACGCGCCTCTGGTATTCCTTCTTCCTGCCGCTGGCGGGCATCATCGTCTATTCCCGCTGGCGTTATAAGTGGATACTCTCGTTCTCTACCGTCCTTGCGTTGGTATTTATCTGCATCAACCTCTTCAAGCCCGAAATCCACAGCAAGACACTGATGCCAGCCCTGCAGAGCCCTTGGTTCGCTCCACACGTCATTGTCTATATGTTCGCCTACGCCGTCTTTGGCGTCGCCACGCTGATGGCGTTGTGGATGCTCATCAAAGACAGTAATCATAATTCTCAATTCTCAATTCTCAATTCTCAATTAGACGACCTCGTCTACGTCGGCCTCGCCTTTATGACCATCGGCATGCTCTTTGGAGCCTTGTGGGCCAAGGAGGCATGGGGTCACTACTGGTCATGGGACCCCAAGGAGACGTGGGCAGCTATCACCTGGTTCGCATATTTGGTGTACATACATTACAGGCAAATACCCACTCACCGGCCTCGTCTCGCCCTGTGGCTCTTGCTCATTTCGTTTGTGCTCTTGCAGATGTGTTGGTGGGGAATCAATTACCTGCCCTCAGCCCAAGGCTCCAGCGTCCATGTCTATAGCATGCCGTCGTAATTATAATGAAAAGTGCCATGTCATACGAGCTGCGGACTGAGCATCAACGATTATAGGAAAGTGAGATGAAGCTTGTACTCCGCAATCAATTTCGGATCATCTTTCAGATCCATTGTCTGGACATACCGCTTAACGGGCTGTCCGTACTCTTTTACATGATATCCTTCTGTCATTTTATCACTGTGTAATCGGCGGTGGGACAGAGATGGCCATCTTCATCCACCACATTTATATAAATGTACGCGAGGTCGTGATGCGAAGACGGTTCGCCAGGAGGAATCGTCACAATCTGGCATCTCTGCGTTGATCACTCCGTTGCCATAGTTAAGCAGTACAACTGGCCCAAAATTATTCAACTCGTCCTTGAGAAAGTTCAAAGACTCATCACCAAAATAAAGCTTGGTGGGATTGTAATAAGAAAAGTTTCCTTGCATAGTAGTTAAGCGAGTGCCATGATGTTGCTTAACGGGGAAAGTAAAATACGTGTCAGGGAAGGGTTCGTCCTTCAGCGTGAAGTGCCACCACTCGGTGTCGAAGGGTTTGAAGCCATGACGGAGCATCGCCTGACGCAGAAGCATGCGGTTCTTGAACTGCTCTTGGGTGATGCTGCGTTTCGGATTGGCTGGACTCTTGCTGTTGTCGCCCGTGTACTCGCCCGTCTCAGGATTACCACAGAAGTCGGGATGGCTCTCAGGACCGAACCAATCGAAGGTGCCGCCCATGTCCAGTTCCTTTTCCGTGTTCATATCGAACAATGTCAGGTCAACGGTACTACCACGCGTATGCCCGCTCTTTGCACAGATATACTCTTGGTCGAAGAGCACGCTTTTGTCGAGGTCGGGATAGAAGTAGGGCTTCATCAGCGTGTCGGCGATGTCCTCGGCCCAGCGCACGAAGTGGTCAACGCCTTTCTGCGGACGGTAGGCATCGTAGATCTTCAGGCGATAGCCCTGTGCCTTCACGTCGTCGCTCACGGCCTTCAGACTGTCTGCAGCCTGCTTGGTCAAAAGCGCCGTCGGCTCCTCGTAGCCGTCGATGCGGGTTCCCACGAAGTTATACGTGCTGAAGTAGCGAATCTCGAGGATGACATCGGGCACAGCCTCACTGAGGGTTACAAACTGACTGGCATCATCAGTCGCGCTGACCGCCGTACTCTTCTTCGTGTCCGAGAAGCAGGACACCATTGTTATGCCGCAGATGGTGAGGGTGGCGGCCATCACCCAATTGAAAATCTTTTTCATATATTGTCAGTTATTTCCCGTTTATTTCATTTTTGTCTTTAGTTATATAACGTTACAACTACGTTCGCCCTTTGCTATTTTGCGAGTTTCCCTTCGCGCTTCTTTCCATTGTGGATAGTACTTGTCCATCAACGCATGGAAACGGGCGTTATGACTAGGCTCCAACAAGTGACAAAGCTCATGAACCACTACATGTTCGACGCACCAATACGGCAACAGCAGCAGGTAGGTAGAATAGCAGATGCTGCGTTCCTTTACGTTACACATACCCCAACGGGATATCATGGGTTTATAACCGACAGACGAGGGACTTACATCCATCACCTTTGAATACCGTTCTATCATGGGTTCCGTCAACGCTCTGATTTTTTCCATTGCCTCCGCCTTCTGGGCCTTTGTGGTTAACGGCAGCTGATTGTAGAATGCTGCCCGCTGATTCTGGCGCTCAGCGGTTTTCTTCCTGGCTTCAACTATCCATTCCTGATGTTCGTTGATAAACGCTTCCACCTCCTTTTTCGATATACCGAAAGGAGCAGATACATGCACATCGCCGTTTCTTACGATGCGCATCGACAATCTGCTTGTCCGCCTGTATGTCAATTGTATAGCCATTTTTCTAATTACTGGCGACGTATATCTTGCGTTTCATGAGTGCAAAGATACGAAACTTTTGAGAAATAAGTACATGATGTTTCGTTTTTTCTCTTTTTTTGCTTACCTTTGCTGAGCAAATCACTAGTTAGAGGCACTCATCGGACTGCTGGGCCGGATGTTTTACGCATCATAACGATTACCCGAAGTCCCAATCCAGCACGTATTCGGCGAAGCCAAAGAGCATTGTTTATAGATATGAATCTGTAATCCCGTTTGCACCGATTATCATATCTTTGTAAGCGAAATCAGTAACTCAACAAAGTCATATGAAAAACGAAACAGCAAACAGCAACCACATTCAGGATGCCGCTAAAGCACATGTCTTCAACCTCATTATCGTCGACGAGAGTGGCTCTATGGGCCATCTCCGTCAGACCACCCTCTCGGGTGTCAACGAAACCATCGACACCATCCGCTGTGCGCAGCAGGAGTATGCCGATACACAGGACCACCATCTCACGCTGGTCACCTTCAGTGGCGTCCCCAGCAGTCCTTCCGTACGCACACTCATCGACTGCGAGCCCATCGGCGAGTCAGTCGAGTATTTCAGCGAGTACATGCCGCATGGCAACACCCCGCTCTACGATGCCATGGGCCAGTCGCTCGTCCGTCTGCACGACAAGATCAAGGACGACCTCGACGCCTCTGCCGTCGTCACCATTCTCACCACAAAGATAGAATAAAAGTTTCGAAAAATCAACCAAAAGGAGGAAAATCTGACGAAAAAATACAATTTTATTGCATTTTTCTCAAAATGTCCTTCCCCCAAGACTGTTTTTTGAATGAAATCTTTCAACTAATGACAGCAACCTTGTTAAGAGGAATTCAGGAAAATAACACGAATAATTTGGGTAAAACTTGCATGATACTAAGAAAAATGCTATCTTTGCATCGTGATAAACGAAGAACTTTATGCCTAGATATTTCTACTATTCCGGAATACAAACGTTTTTGAATGAAAGTGACGACCAGATATTTGGTAAGCTTGCCGGGCGCGACGAGTACGATCTGCTCGTACGCAAAAGAACGCTTGGGCTGAAGAAATTGTCGTGATGAAACAAGTCCTTGATAGCTATAAATCAGAGACAGGTTGGATTGCATTTGAATATACTATTCCGCGTATTGGCAAGCGCATTGATGTAGTTTTGCTGCTGCGTGAACGCGTATTTGTAATTGAATTTAAGGCTGGCGAAGACGAGATAAAACACGCAGATAAGGACCAGGTTCTTGACTATGCACTCGACCTTAAGAACTTCCATCAAGGCTGTGCCGACCGCATGATTGTGCCCATTTTGGTGCCAACCGAGAATGATCAAACATCAACCATATGCCGCCTTTCGCATTACGACGATGGCATTTATGAGCCAATGGTGGCAAACAAAAATTCGCTTGGTGAGGTAATAAATAATGTGTTAGAGCAACAGCTGCCAACTACTCATTATAATGTAGCATTACAGGATTGGGTACGTAGCCGTTATGCACCAACGTCAACTATTGTAGAGGCAGCAAGCGCTCTTTATACCCAACACAGCGTAGCAGATATAACACGCCACGAAGCCGAAGGCGAACAATTGCAACGCACTACCGACTATGTGATGCAAGTAATACGTGATACCAAAGCCCGTCGTGGCAAGAGCATCTGCTTTGTAACAGGTGTTCCAGGAGCAGGCAAAACGCTTGTTGGATTGAATGTTGCTATTCAGCAGTCGGAACAACTTACAGATGGCAAACGCGATTTGGCTGTATATCTATCGGGCAACGGCCCGCTTGTAGCTGTGCTTACTGAAGCCTTGGCGCGCGACAAGAAGCGACAAGAAGAAGAGAATGGTAATACCTATTATATTACTGAAGCACGCCGCGAGGTGTCGCAATTTATACAGATTATCCACCGTTATCGCGACCAGATGCTTGGTAAACTCCGCACGCCTGTGCGCGACGGGAAGATTGAGATTGACCCAGCCAAAGAACTGCGCGATAAAAACGCAGGCTATGCAGAGGTAGAGAATATAGCTATTTTCGACGAGGCACAGCGTTCGTGGGATAAAGAACACCTTGCGGCTTGGTTAAAGCGCAAGAAAGGCTTTAATGATTTTCCAATGTCTGAGGGCGAGTTTCTTATATGGTCGCTCGATCAGCGTGACGACTGGGCAGTAATAGTTTGCCTTGTTGGTGGCGGACAAGAGATTAATACAGGTGAGGCAGGAATAGGCGAGTGGATTAGAGCCATGAACGAAACCTTCCCCGATTGGAAGGTCTACATATCCAATCAACTCACCGATAAAGAATACGCTGAGGGACAAGTGGCTGAGATGTTGGCCGGGCATAAGCATGTAGAATTCTCTTCTGACTTGCATCTGGCCGTTTCTATGAGAAGTTTCCGTGCAGAGAGCCTCTCACGTATGGTTCATTATCTTCTTGAAAATAATGCTCCAATGGTGCGCCAGACATATAACGAAATACGTGAGCGTTATCCTATTGTTATAACTCGTAATCTTGATACTGCAAAGGCTTGGCTTAAACATAAGTCACGTGTTACTCGAGAACGTTATGGATTGCTTGTCTCTTCCAAGGGGTATCGTCTTAAACCGCTAGCCATTGATGTTCGCTGTAAACCTGATACTGTGCACTGGTTCCTCGATGATGCTAACGATGTGCGTTCGTCGTTGTTCCTTGAAGATGCAGCAAGTGAATTTGACGTTCAAGGCTTGGAATTAGACTGGACTTGTCTTGTTTGGGATGGCGATTTTCGCCATACTGATGACGGTTGGGATTATTACGAGTTTAATGGTGGTAATCGTTGGAATCGTATAAAGAAAGCAGAGCGTCAAGCTTATCAGCTTAATGCCTATCGTGTGCTACTTACTCGTGCCCGCCAGGGAATGGTTATCTGCGTGCCCAAAGGCAATTGTGATGATTCAACTCGTCTGCCAGAGTTCTACGATGGCACATATCAATATTTAAAATCTCTTGGGTTCACTGAGATATGAAACAAATTGAAGTTGTAGCAGCGATTATTCGCAAAGGTGATAAGATTTTCGCCACTCAGCGTGGATATGGTGAGTGGAAGGACTGGTGGGAGTTCCCTGGTGGAAAGATGGAACCGGGGGAGACTCCTGAAGAGGCGCTCGTGAGGGAGATTCGCGAGGAGCTGTCGACGGAGATTAGCGTGGACGAGTTCCTGTGTACGGTAGAGCATGACTATCCCCAGTTTCATCTCACCATGCATTGCTATCTCTGCTCTCTACTGACGGAAGCGCTACACCTGAATGAACACGAGGCGGCACGCTGGCTCACGACAAATGAGCTGGATAGCGTGAAATGGTTGCCTGCGGATGTGAAGGTAATTGAGGAATTAAAGAATACTTTTTAAGGAATGAGGCTATATACAGTAGGACATTCAAATCATACACAAGAAGAGTTCTTGAGCTTACTTGTTTCCCACAATATTAACCTTGTGGCTGATGTGAGGAGTGTGCCTGCCAGTAACTATAATCCTCAATTCAACCAAGATGTCCTTTCTGTTTTTCTGCGGAACCATCATATTGATTACCAATTCTTCGGAAAAGAGCTTGGAGCCCGACGAGTAGATAGTATAAATGCTGAAGGACAAGTCGATTTCGAACTAGCTATTCACACCTCTTTGTTTCATCAGGGTATTGAAAGAATTCTTCAATTGCTTCCTGATAATAACATAGCCTTAATGTGTTCTGAAGCAGATCCATTAGAGTGTCATCGCTTTGCGCTTGTTGCCCGTTATTTTCATGAGCATAGTGTCGAGGTCTTTCATATCTTAAAAGATGCTTCTGTGGAGAGTCAGCAAACTTTAGAGCATCAGATGATAACTCGTTATCTTCGAGCACGTAAACCACAGTTGCCAGAGGTCGACGAACTATTTGGAATGTATACATCTGAGCAACAGTTAGCAGATGCATATAGGCTGAAAAACAAAGAAATCGGGTACAGACAAAGCCAAGAAGAATTTTCCGATTAAGTGATCAAACCATGGATACCTATTTTGTCTGTTTGGCTAATTCATATAAGCGTGGAGGACGTTGTATTGCTGGCGTCGAAATTGATATTGATGGCAATAATCATTGGAAGGTTAAACACAAGGAAGATGGAAGTCCTAAATGGATTCGCCCTATTGCTCAGAATACTGAATACGGTGAAATACCCGAAGGTGAGGCATATCTATACCCGTTGCTTTCAGTTGAAAAATTATTGAGGTTATTCCTTGCTCCAACATGGCTCATTCCGAAGATGTCAATTATCAACGGATGTACACCATTGGACGAGTCCCGTCTAGCCCAATCATTCTCAATAAGTTGATTGATGGTGTTCATTCGTCAGTATTTTATACTACAGATTTTTCTATTTCCATTGATGAATATGCCCATGGTGACTACTCTCTTATGATGGTTCATCCAGATGGATTATCTTTTCGCCTTGATCCATCTAAAAATCGGGCAAAGTATTATATGGCATTTAAACACAAAGGTGCCATTTATGATTTTTCGGTAACTGACCCTTTCTTTTATCAATATATTGAGCTGTATCCTGATGCATTGAATAATCTTTCAGATGTTTTCGTAACGTTATCGTTAGGTTTGGAATATGAAGGTCGACATCATAAGTTGATCGCTGCAATTATTGTTCCATCTGCAGATTCACATATAAAAGATCCCTTTTTAATACGCCAAGATATCCTTCGTGAAAAATCAACACGAGCTTTTTCCTTAAAAGAACGCAGAGCTTGCAAACGTTGCTTTGTTGTTCCAAGTCAGGAAGGTTTTTCTGTATGTATGAAAATGAGGAATGGCAAGGATCAATTCATGTTGGTAGATGAAAAGTGTTCTGCGAAAATATGGCAAGTTGTCAATCTAAAGAAAGCATATTTGGTTAGATATGAGGACGCTGATGGAAACGAGGTCCATAGGATTAGAGTTTCTACCACAACAAAGGAAAGTTTGTTTAAGCGTTTGACATCTTTCTTTAAACTCAGATTTGGATTATGTGATTATAAATAGTCTATCTCCCGAATTGTGAGTTCGTCGGGTTGTAGGCCGTCTACGCAATGAAGGTAACAGAGTACCCAGTTGCCGTATTCGTCGTATTCGTATGTGAGATCAGATATCAGCGTATAGTGTGGTGTGTTGTTCCATTTTCTTGACTCTTTCTGCAAAATCCTCTGCATTATACCGATAAACATCCCACCTGTCTTCTTGTTGGTCAAGACCCATTACGGAAACTTCACGTAGGGGGATTCCTTGCTCGTCGTAATAGGTATCTTTGCACATATAAAGATGGAAAGTTATACCATTATAATCAGCGGTATGACCACTATTCTCATCCTCTGGGTTGCAAATAGCTTTCATTGCATCGTAAAGAGGGTGGGAAGAGTCGTAGTTCTTCTCACGAATGTGCTTAAACTTATATGATGTATTGTTATGTTCCATCGTAACAGTTTGTTTACTCTGCATGCAAAGATAAGAAAAAAAATGAGAAAACAAACATATATTGTAATAAGTTTCAATATAATGTTGTACCTTTGCAATCGATAATTATTAAGTTTGAGAACATGGGGTAACAACTAACCCCTTATAACCAATAGAATATGAGACATCGAATAAAAGCAGGTAAGATTGGCTCGTTCACACCTGAGGAGCAGAAGGTGGAACGAGAGCAATTGGAAGACAGGGAAGTTATTGAGGATGTGGAATACATCTTCGAAGAAGACACGGAACTCAGAAACGATGATGAGGCCCTAGCGGCTATGGAGTTTTACGACAGCCCAGACGAGCTATAATATGTGTGGCGTTTACATTATATGTGCATTGATTATCTTTATAGCTGCGTGCATCACCCCGTGGTGGTTCTTGCCCGCGGTTATTGTAGGTTATATTGTTTTGTATTGGTTTTTTGATGGGATTATGCATAGAAGAAGGTAATTGCCACGAATTGCCCATGAAATATTCATTAATGATAAATTATCACTAGTGTCCACTAAAAGTTTTCGGAGATGTTTGTAAGTTATTTAAATATAGATCTTTAGAGCGAAAAATTGACGGTGACGATTTGAATTGACTACCTTTGCAATTCAAAAGCAAATCAGTCATTCGATGAACACCGGAAAATATATTTTCGCCCAACTCATAGAGTTCTTGCCTCAAAGAATCTTTGATAGAATTGTAATGAAATACGAAGGAAACAAATACGTGAAACATTTCACTTGCTGGAATCAGTTGCTCGTCATGATGTTCGGGCAACTGAGCAACCGTGACAGCCTTCGCGATTTGACCAATACTGTTTCTGCGCACACCAACAAAGCCTATCATCTTGGCTTTGGCAAGAACGTGACGAGAAGCAATCTCGCAAAAGTCAACGAGAGACGTGAGCCACGTATCTTCGAAGAGTTTGCCTACCATATGATAGACATTGCGAGAAAGAAGAGAATCAACAAAGACTTTGAGATAGAAGGAAAGGCGTTTGCCTTCGACTCTACTACCATCGATCTTTGCCTGAGTGTCTTCTGGTGGGCAAAGTTCCGTCGTACGAAAGCGGGAAGGACTAGGGCGATGGATGATGTAAGATGGATGATGGAAGATGGATGATGGAAGATGGATGATGGAAGATGGATGATGGATGATGTTTGATGTCGGAAGTCGGATGTTTGAGATCAGAAGTCGGAAGTCATAAATTGAAAGGAGGTGAATCATGAAGAAGAAAGTC
>JAEEVW010000056.1 GCA_016291085.1 Prevotella sp. | reverse complement strand
GCAAGCATTAAAACATAATTTAACAAACGAAAAAAGTGGCGTAACCGCTTGGATTACACCACTTTCTTATGATTTTCTTATTGTTTCTTATCTTTTACTACTTTACCTCCTCGAAGTCGGCGTCCTGAATGTTGTCGTCCTTCGGGGGTTCCTGCGTGCCACCGGCCTGCTGGTTGTAGAAGGGCCCCTGCTGCTGGTCAGCGCCGGGCTGAGGTCCAGCCTGAGCACCTGCACCCTGGTACATCTGCTGTGAGGCAGTCTGCCAAGCGGTGTTGAGGGCAGCGATAGCAGTGTCGATGGCAGCGATGTCGCCAGCCTTGTGAGCATCCTTCAGCTGCTGGAGGGCCTGTTCGATGGCGGGTTTGTGCTGTGCAGGAATCTTGTCGCCAATCTCCTGAAGCTGGTTCTCCGTCTGGAAAATCATTGAGTCAGCCTGGTTCATCTTGTCTACACGCTCGCGTTCACGCTTGTCGTTCTCGGCATTCTGCTCAGCCTCGGCTTTCATGCGGTTGATCTCGTCCTGTGACAGACCTGACGAAGCCTCGATGCGGATGGCCTGCTCCTTACCTGTGGCCTTATCCTTGGCAGAAACCTTCAGGATACCGTTGGCGTCGATGTCGAAGGTGACCTCAATCTGAGGGATACCACGACGGGCGGGAGCAATACCTGTCAGGTTGAACTGACCGATAGACTTGTTCTGAGCAGCCATCGGGCGCTCACCCTGCAGTACGTGAATGGTTACCTCTGTCTGATTGTCAGCAGCGGTAGAGAACGTCTCGCTCTTCTTGCAAGGAATGGTTGTGTTGGCCTCGATGAGCTTGGTGCAAACACCGCCCATGGTCTCGATACCCAGTGTCAGCGGGGTTACGTCGAGCAGCACGATGTCGCCTACTCCACCCTCCTTGTTGAGGATGGCACCCTGGATAGCAGCACCAACGGCTACGACCTCATCGGGGTTCACGCCCTTGCTGGGCTCCTTGCCGAAGTAGTTCTTCACGAGTGTCTGCACGGCGGGGATACGGCTCGAGCCACCTACGAGGATCACCTCGTCGATATCAGCTGTTGACAACTTGGCATCAGCCATTGCCTTCTGGCAGGGAGCCAGACAAGCCTGGATCAGGTCGTGAGCCAGCTGCTCGAATTTTGCACGTGTCAGGGTCTTCACCAAGTGCTTGGGAACACCACCAACGGGCATGATATACGGCAGGTTGATCTCAGTGCTGGTAGAAGACGACAGCTCAATCTTAGCCTTCTCGGCAGCCTCCTTCAGACGCTGCATAGCCATCGGATCGTCCTTCAGGCTAGCACCCTCGTCGTTCTTGAACTCCTGTACCAGCCAGTCGATGATAGCCTGGTCGAAGTCGTCACCACCGAGGTGAGTGTCACCATTGGTAGAGAGCACCTCGAAGACACCACCGCCAAACTCGAGGATAGAGATATCGAACGTACCGCCACCGAGGTCGAAGACGGCAATCTTCATATCCTTGTTGGCCTTGTCGACACCGTATGCCAGAGCGGCAGCGGTAGGCTCGTTGACAATACGCTTGACGTTCAGACCTGCAATCTGTCCGGCCTCCTTCGTAGCCTGACGCTGAGAGTCAGAGAAGTAGGCAGGTACGGTGATGACTGCATCTGTCACCTCCTGTCCGAGATAGTCCTCGGCAGTCTTCTTCATCTTCTGAAGCACCATAGCAGAAATCTCCTGTGGAGTGTACTTACGACCGTTGATGTCGACACGGGGATAGCCGCCCTCGTTCACAACAGTATAAGGTACGCGCGAGATTTCCTTCTCGGTCTGCTGCCAGTTCTCACCCATGAAACGCTTAATCGAATAAACCGTGTTCTTAGGGTTTGTGATGGCCTGACGCTTGGCAGGATCACCCACCTTACGCTCGCCGTTGTCCACAAAACCAATCACTGAAGGCGTTGTACGCTTGCCCTCACTGTTGGCAATTACTACCGGCTCGTTACCTTCGAAAACGGCAACGCAGCTGTTCGTAGTTCCTAAATCAATTCCAATAATCTTTCCCATAGTTGTATATTTTTTAATTGTTAATATTCGCCTTTTTGACACTGACAAAATAGCAAAGTGTGTGCCAAAACAAAAAAAAATGATAATTCTAATGACATTTTGGCATAAGTTGGCACAAGTATAAAAAATAATTCGTATCTTTGTCGGCAGAATATCGATATTAGACAAAAAACATCATGATGAAAAGAATGATTTTGTTGGCAGGAATGGCTATCGCCATGACCACTGCTATGGCTCAGGACAATGACTACATTGTGAAGACAAAGAATGTGAAGAAAGTGGAAGTGGCACAAGCCGTCACCGCAGAGAACGTCGTTGCTGAAGATGCCGAGCCTAAGGACTTTATGGGTAAGAACTTCCGTTACTACAGCATGTGTGACTGGAAGGATGGTATGCGTTTCATGGTGATTCCAGAGAAATACGACCTGTTGGTAGGCACGTTCCGCGACATGAGCAACAACAAGGAGGTCAGCAGCGGTCGTCTACGCCATCACATCATGGTCTACAAGGGTCATGAGGATATGTTGAACGGTCGTGTCCACGTCAATTTCTATTGCGAGACCGACAAGAAAAGCTACTACTATGAGCTGCCCAACGGCACGTTCGACGACTACTGCTACGGCAAGATGGGTGTCCCCACCCTCGCCTATCTGGGTGACGTCGACAAGGCCCGTGAGCTGTTAATGGACCAGACACTCCTGACGCGTACCCAGTTCTTCCGCATTGATACGGAGTATGATGGCGACGGCTTCCAGGAGGTGAAATATCCCAAGAACAAGCTCGTCACCGTCAAGGCCATTGGCGTAGGAACCCGTTCGTTCCCCGTCAAGATTATCGTTGAGGACGAGAATGGCGAGCAGTTCTATCAGAACGTAGCCATGTCGAAGACCAACTCAGGCATGCGCGACGACGAGTTCGACGTCGACAACGCGAAATACCTTTTCGAGGGTTCGTTCGAGTTCACGGGTGCCGAGATGGAAGTATCGAAGGACTTCAGAAGCTACCTGAACCAGACTGTCTACACGAAATATGCCACAGCTATGAGCAGTAAGGGTGCCGGCAAGACCCGCGACGTGAAGGTGCCACGCCTGACTGGTTTTATCATCGACGAGATCAACAGGGACAAGAATCATGAGGGATACTATTCGCTGACACTCCGCGAGGTAGAGACACGCCGTATCTTCTATAAGGATATTACCTTCAACGAAGACAACCGCGGACCACGCGAGGACTTTTTCGGTTATCTCTTCGGTATGGGTGAAGGAGCTGGCCGTAACACTACGCTGGAGACGCGTACCGCTATTCGTGAAGGCCGTGTCATTCCCGGCATGTCGATGGAGGAAGTGGAGATGGCCGTGGGTGAAGCAGCCAGCAAGGTTACCACCAGCGACGGTGTGACAGAATGGATGTATCCGCGAACCAACAGCGTGCTGGTCGTTCAGTTCGAGGACGGTGTCGTCAAGAAGGCTGCAGCCCGTGCCGCAGGAAACGGTGGTGCCACCAAGAAACGCAGAATGGCTGAGCAGAGTGCCGGCAGCACACGCTTGACAGGAAGCGGTTTCTCAAGCAAAGGCAACGCCACACCATTGCAATAAGAGAGGAATGAGGAAAGAGGAAAGAAGAAGGGTCGCATCACAGAATGCGGCCCTTTTCCTTTCTTTCTTGTGAGACTTCTTATTGCTCGGAAAGTTTCTCCATGATCTTTGCCTCGATTTCATCGCACAGCTCGGGGTTGTCCTTCAGCAACTCCTTCACAGCGGCATCACCCTGTCCCAGCTTAGTGTCGCCATAGCTATACCACGAACCGTTCTTCTTGATGATATCGAAGTCAACGCCCAAGGTCACGATTTCGCCAACCTTCGAGATACCCTCGCCAAACATGATTTCGAATTCAGCCTTACGGAAGGGAGGAGCCACCTTGTTCTTCACCACCTTCACCTTGACATTATTACCGATCACATTATCGCCATCCTTGATGGCTTGCGACTTGCGGATGTCCAGACGGACACTGGCATAGAACTTCAGGGCATTACCACCGGTAGTGGTCTCTGGACTGCCAAACATGACACCAATCTTCTCGCGCAACTGGTTGATGAAGATGCACGTCGTCTTGGTTTTGGCAATGGTACCCGTCAGTTTACGCAGTGCCTGCGACATCAGACGAGCATGCAGACCGACCTTGTTTTCACCCATATCGCCATCTATCTCGGCCTTGGGAGTCAGCGCAGCCACAGAGTCGACGACAAGGATATCGACAGCACTCGAACGAATCAGCTGATCGGCAATCTCCAACGCCTGTTCACCATTGTCGGGCTGCGAGATATACAGATTAGCAATATCCACGCCCAGTTTCTCAGCATAGAAACGGTCGAATGCGTGCTCGGCGTCGATAAATGCAGCTACGCCGCCAGCCTTCTGACACTCAGCAATAGCATGAATGGCCAGCGTAGTCTTACCCGACGACTCGGGGCCAAAGATTTCGATGATGCGTCCCTTGGGATAACCACCCACGCCCAGTGCGGCATTCAAGCCAATGGAACCCGTGGGAATCACCTCGACATTCTCGATCTTCTCTTCTCCCATCTTCATGATGCTGCCCTTACCGAAGCTCTTCTCTATCTGAGCCAGCGCATTCTGCAGGGCTTTCATCTTTTGCTCTTGCGGAGACAAATTCTCCTTTTGTTTTTCAGTTTCTTTTTTTGCCATAATGATTCTATTGTTAGTTTGTTATAGTTTACATGTTACCGTCTGGCCGTCATACGCTACGGTCTGTTTCTGGCCGTCGGGGGTGACGATGCAGAAAGTGCGCTTGCCGATCATACCCGGATAGCTGCCCTGACGACTGCCAATGGTCAGCGTACGCGTACGATTATTCCACTGCATGGGAATCAGCGTGTAGGCACCCTTCTCGTAGTTGTAGCTGTCGCCCTCGTCTTCGTAAAGGGTGAAGCAGCCATCAATACCCGGATAGACACGCAGTTCCAATGCGTCCCACGACTTCTCACCGACATACTGCATCACGGGGCCCATGGGTACGATGCTGCCCGCACGGACAAACATCGGCACGCGGTTGAACCGGGTCTCGAGCGTCACCGTCTGTCCGCCAGCATAGCGCTTGCCCGTCCAGAAGTCATACCAGTCGACTCCCTTGGGCAGATATTTCGTTGCCGTCTTCGTTGCGGTGAAGTCCAACTTATCACTTTTCACTCCATCACTTTTCACTTCCTGACGATCCCACCCCGTCATGGCATCCGTGCGGATAATCTTCTCCTCGGTGTATTGCGGGTCGACAATGGGACAAGCCAGGATGCTGCGTCCGAACATAAACTCGTCGGTCATGTCCCACACACGCTTGTCGCTGGCGAAATCAGCAAACAACGGACGCATATAGCTGTCATTGTTCGAAGTCACCTGCCAAGCCGTGCTATATAAATAAGGTATCAGCTGATAGCGCAGACGGATGGCCTCTTCGATAGCGTCATAGACGGGCTCACCTTTCTTGCCAAACTGCCATATCTCGCGAGGTGCGTCGGCACCGTGACTACGGAATACGGGACAGAACAATCCGTACTGCATCCAGCGCACATAGAGTTCTTGGAACTGTGGATTGCGGGGAGCTGAAGCCGGACCCATCGTGTTGTACGAGTTACAGAAGAATCCACCAATATCGGTATTGAAGTTGGGGTTACCCGTCAGCGTAAAGCTCAGTCCGGCAGGCACCTGCTTGCGCAACATGTCCCACGACGAGTTCACGTCGCCGCTCCACATGTTCGAACCGTAGTGCTGCTGTCCGGCATACGACGAGCGGGTCATAATGAAGACGCGCTTCTCAGCGTTGGGATAATCCCTGCGCTGCGACTGATAGATGCCACGCACCGTCTCCAGCGGAAACGCATTGCGCTGTGAACGCCATGTGCCACCATACACCTTATGCTCATAGTCGGATTCTGTGGGATAGAAGCAGTCGGGATCGGTAGAATCCATCCACCAGGCATCCGTACCATAGTCGTACAGCTTCCGCAAGTATTTCCAGTAGATGTCACGAGCCACAGGACTGAAGGCATCATACACCTTCACGCCTGAGGGATAGTCCTCCTTCATCGGTGGCCAGACATGCGAGATGCCGCTCTGTGGCCACGTCTCGAAAGGCATCAGCAGCCCCTTTTCGTTCAGTTCACGGAACTGCTGGGTCTGTGGACCGAAACTGGCCCAGATGGAAATCATGAAATGAGCGTGCTTCTGGTGCACATTCTTGATGAGCTGCTGACCCGTCGCAAAATCCTCCGACAGGAAGTCCATCGCATTCCACAAATAGTTCGAACCCCAGTACTGCCAGTCCTGAATGATACCGTCCAGCGGCACCTGCAAGGCACGATACTGGTCGACGATGCTCTCCGTCTCCCGTGCAGTCTTATAGCGTTCCTTCGACTGCCAGAAACCGTAGGTCCACAACGGGAACATCGGCACGTCACCCGTCAGCTGACGCATCAACGCAATGTTACCGTCAGCACTGTCGCCATACATGAAGTAATAGTCCACGCCCTGACCAGCCTCCGAGGTAAATGTCATACCCTCAGGGCCGTCGTCGAACTGCGTCGGAGAATAATTCTCCCAATACAGACTCCAGCCCTTGATGCTTTGCAGCACGTTCTGGAAGTCCTCCAGGTTCGACTGCTCCATGCGCTTGTGCTCACCACGATGGTTCATCTTACCGTTCTGGATGGTTCCTAAGCCATAGATGGCCTCGCCTTTGTCCAGCATAAACGTCTGGCTCACCTGCCACTCGTCGATGGTTTTCCGAATCAGGCTCCAGCCATTCTCGCGCAGCAGCACCTTGCCCTTCGCTGTCAGGAAGGTCAGGTTGCCCTGTGCGTCCTGCTTCACCGTCAGTTCACTGCTCTTCCACGTATTTCCGTTCTTGGTGACAGCCACATCCTCCGGTTTGGCTATCACCACCAGGCTCTTCGTGGGAGTACCCTTCACTACGTGTACGATGCTCGGGGTAAAGAACTCTATCTTTACATCTTGTGCCCAACAGGCAAGCCCCGCCAGCACAACAGTCAGTAATACGATTGTCTTCTTCATCATTCGGCTTATTATGGGTGATTACAACTCCAAATCGCCGTCGTGAATCTCGTGCCAAGGCAGGCCCTGCTTGTTCAGCTGCTCCATGAACGGATCGGGATCGAACTCCTCGACGTTGTGTACGCCGGGCTTCTTCCACAGACCCTTGCAGAACATCATCGCACCAATCATAGCGGGCACACCCGTGGTGTACGATACGCCCTGCATGCCCGTCTCCTCGTAGGCCGCACGGTGCGAACAGTTGTTATATACATAATAGGTGTGCTCCTTGCCGTCGTTGCCGATACCGCGGATGCGACAGCCGATAGAGGTCTCGCCTTCGTAGTTCTCGCCCAGATCCTGCGGGTTGGGCAGCACGGCCTTCAGGAACTGCAGGGGAACAATTTTTACTTTGGCTACGCCACTGCCGTCAGCCAGCGGAGCCTCGTACTCCACTTCGTCGATACGGCTCATGCCGATGTTCTGAATCACTTCCAGGTGCTTCAGGTATTGCTGTCCGAAGGTCATCCAGAAGCGTGCACGCTTGATGGTGGGATAGTTGATGACCAGCGACTCAATCTCCTCATGGTGCAACAGATAGCTGTCGCGCGGACCGATATTCGGATAGTTCAGGTCTTTGTGAATCTCCAGCGGCTCGGTTTCCACCCACTGGCCATTCTCCCAGTACAGACCCTTCTGCGTAATCTCGCGGATGTTGATTTCGGGGTTGAAATTGGTGGCGAAAGCCTTATGGTGGTCTCCGGCATTACAGTCGACGATGTCCAGATACTGAATCTCCTTAAAGTGGTGCTTGGCAGCGTATGCCGTATAGATACTCGTCACACCCGGGTCGAAACCACAACCCAAGATGGCCGTCAGACCAGCCTGCTCGAAGCGCTCGCGATAGGCCCACTGCCAGGAGTACTCAAAGTGAGCCTCGTCCTTAGGTTCGTAGTTGGCGGTGTCCAGATACGAGCATCCGCAAGCCAGACAGGCGTCCATGATGGTCAGATCCTGATAAGGCAGAGCGAGGTTAATCACCAACTCGGGCTTGTAGTCGTTGAACAGGGCCTTCAGCTGCTCCACGTCATCAGCGTCCACCTGTGCCGTCTTGATGTCCAGCTTGTAGCCAGCCTTGTGGATGTCATCTACTATCTTGTCGCACTTGGCCTTGCGGCGACTGGCGATCATAAACTCTGTAAACACGTCAGCGTTCTGTGCTATCTTAAACGCTGCCACCGTTGCGACGCCACCGGCGCCAATCATTAATACCCTTGACATAGTTGATCTAGTTATTTGGTTATTACGTTTTTTACTTTTTTACTCTTTTACCTTTTTACCTTTCCTTAATTTCTTCCGACCGGATTCCCAACGCAGCCATCAGCGAATAGCCCAGGATCTCCTGACGGAAATTGCCGCCCTCCATGGGTTGCATCGCCAGCACCGTAACGTGCTTGTCGGGATCAGCGTGACGCAACCCTTCGCGCACCTTATTATATATATGCTCTGCATCGGGCACAACAATCAGTCGCTGCACCTCCTCGGCATTTGCTATCACCTGCATGGAGTCGACAAACAAGTCGTCCATCGTCGTCAAGTCCTCAACGGGTACGCAACTGATCAGGAACTCCCCCAGCCTACCCTCGAACGCCTTGCCGTCCAGCTCAGCGAAGTTGCCAGGCGTGAAGTTGTCCATCTGCGCCTTCTTATGCAACAGCACGACTTGGATCACTTGGGATTCCACCGGACGCATTCCTCCGTCCAGTGCCACGCACTCCAGCCACAGCGCCATATCGGCCTGGGGAATGCGACGCCCTATCATGCGTTCGAAATTCACTGTCAAGTCAAATGCCACCTTGTCGATGTAATCAGCATCGACCAAGATGACACTCGATTCCCATTTCGTTTCTTTCATGCCTGCGAAGGTACGAAAAAACGAGCGAAAGACAAAATAAATTAGGATTTTTTTTCAATACACAAACATTTCACCATTTTCGCAAAAGGTCACATTGACCGACACGATGACAATTCGATGTTTTTATCGTCTTTATCTTATATGAAACAGTTATTACTACTTATCAGTGTCGCAGCGCGTATTGCGTTGTTATTTGGTTTTTGTTTGTTCATGAACCCCATCGAGGCACAAAAACCACGTGTCATCATCAGTAGCGACATTGGTGGTACCGACCCCGACGACAACCAGTCGGTGGCTCATCTGCTGATGTACTCGAACGAGTTCGACCTCGAAGGTCTCATCTCGTCACCCTCCTTTGGCGATGGGCACAAGGGTGAGATTCTGCGCATGATAGACGTCTATGAAAAGGATCTGCCCCGGTTGAGCCAGCATGTCAAGGGGCTGATGACGCCCGAGCAGTTGCGCCCATTGGTCAAGCAGGGCCGTATGAGCGAGGCACCCGCCTGTGGCTGGGGCGAGCCGACGGAGGGTTCTCAGTGATTGCCGTCGACTCTGCCTGCATCACCCTCGATATCCGCAAACAACAATGGAAGGGCTACTACAAGGGCAACGGCCTCTATGTGTTGCGCCACAGCACCTACTACACAGGAACCCTCGACTACACCATCACCTCGACCATCAAAGGCTTCAAGCCCATCAAGGGACAGATCACCGTCGAGAATACATGGGATGTCGCTCCTAAGGCAACCGACTTGCAGGTGGGCAACCAGTGGTGGACCGACAGTTATGCCCCAGACGACCGCTGGGGCAAACATGCCGGAGCCAACACGCAGCTCAAGGTTCGCGAGGAAATCATGCAGGACTGGGCCCAGCGCTGGTCGTGGCTGAAGTGAAAGTGCTCACTTAACCACGACCTTACGGCCGTTCACGATGACGAGGCCTTTGTAGTGGTCGGAGACTTTCTGACCAGCAAGGTTGTAAACCTTAGAACTGTCAATCGCCACTTGTCCATTGTTAACTGAATGAATGCCTGCCGAACCGCCAGGAATATAGCGGATGGCTGCCAGACGCCACTTAGTACCGCCAACAAAGAACTTATAGGTTTTGTTGGCCTCCAGCGAGAACACCAAACCATCCCATGCATTGATGGCTGTTTCCGGCTTAGCACCATTTTCTATAACAGCACCGCTGCTGAGCACCGTAGCCGAGAGGCCATTCTCGCCTTCCGTCATATTAACTGACTTGTTGGTAGCCACACCGCCTCCCAGGAAGATGGTGAGCGTGCCGGCCTGCGTAGTCTCGATGATGATGGGAGCACCATTGGTTTTGTCGCTCTGCGTATAATAACCGGTGAGTTCTACGCCGTCAACCGTTTGTGCATCATTGGCACTGCCACCGCTTCTCCAGTCGGTGACGCTGGGATCGAAGGTGACGGTGATGCCGCCAACCTCCTTGATGCTGCCACCGATGTGAGCATCTTCCTTCTGCATGACATATACCGTTTCGCCCGACTCGCTACGCGTTGCTGTGGGAATGGTCGAGAGGATGTATGCGGCGTCGCTGCCCAGCGTGGCACCGGCACCCTCGTCGCCTGTCAGCGCAGCAGGCACGTCAGCCGCTGCAATCTTCGTGTACTGGTAGGGGACGGTTACCACGCTGCCTATCTGTGAGTTATTGAAACTGTTGTCCTTCGATGTGACGTTACGATTGACGCCGCTACCTGTCAGCGGGTCTTTCACACCAGCAACAGCATAGTTACCCTCGACCAGTGCCTTACAGTTACCGTTGATAGCGATTGCCGCACTGTTTCCCGGACAGTTGTAGTAGTTGTTCACCAGATGCACATAGCAGTCGCCGCACTGTGGCAGACGGCGCATGCAGCCCTCGCCCCAGGTGTTGCCGGCAAAGGTCAGGTGAAGCGTCATCGACCCCTCTGCCCATCCGCAACCGCAGGTGTAGGCATGCGAATAGCTGCGCTCAGTGTAGTAGAAGTAGTTGTAAGTATAGGTCGACCAGTCACACACCTTGCTGTCCAGCGCACCGTCCTGCGAGTCCGCAAACGTACAGTGGTCTATCCAGATGTGCTGTCCCTGGTTGGTAATCAGGTCGGCGCCGTCGATGTCTACCGCACCCGGGCCTATCAGCGACACGTTGCGGATGATGATGTTCTCGCTGACAGACTCAATCTGGAAGATTCCCGACTTGCTGGGCAGCGAGTAGACGCCCGTCTTCTGATACTGCAGCTCCATCATGGCTTTCTTCGTAAAGAAGGCTCGCTTGTCGCAGGTTATCTCCGTACCGTCAGGCAGCGTACCGGTATACTGATCCGTGCTGCTCAGTCCTTCCAGATTCTGAGCCTTCAGATAAGCAATGTCGTCAGGCGTCAGATAGAACTTCGTACACAGGCGTGCATTGTTAATGCCGATGATGGTCTTGTTCTTCACCGAAAGCTTCATCACCTGTTCGATAGTGAAATCACCGTTCGAACCGTCCAGGATGACGATGTCGTTCTGGCCGATAGCCTGCTTAATCTGCGTGTCGTCGCTCTGTCCGCCACCCAACGCCGTCAGCGTCTTCGTCGTAGCATCCGAGAAGTTGCCGCCACTCAGGGCATACGCTGTTCCTGCCTCGTCCGAGCATACGGCCCAGCCCCAGGGAGCCACATTGTTTCCGGCCATTGCGGGCAGCAGCGCAAAGGCACTCACTAAAGTCATTAAAATCTTTTTCATTGTCATAATAGTATAGTTTGTTTTGTTTTCGCTTGCAAAATTACGAAAACTATTTCATATATCCACCATTTTCAGCAAAAAAATCGGACTGACCACACCGCCAGCCCGACTTTTTTACCTTTTATTCGCCAGTAGCCAACCTTCGACGACGTCGTCCAGCGAGATCTCCTGGCCGTTCTCGACGAAGCACATGGCGAGTAGCAGGGCTATCATCTGGCAGGTGTTGTCGAAGCTGATGGGCTCGTCGGGCTGGATATTCGCGCGCTGACTGACGGTGGCGATATACGCCCGCGTGTTGTTCTCGTTCGCGGGTGCCCACCGCGGAATGATCTTCCTGATGGTATTGCACTTGTGCCGCACGATATAGTTTCTCAGCACGATGAACGCCGCACGCACGCCCCATTTCATTTCCGTAAACTGTTCAAAGGTGTGGTCAGTCGGCTGACTGACCTCACCTTTCCAGTTATTCCCCACCCGCAAATTCAGTGGGTTGTTGTTCCTGATTCCCCGTGGAATCCTTTGCTTTTTCATTTTTTCATTCTTTCATTTTTCATTTTTACATTTTTACATTTTTTCATTCTTTTAAAACGGTCCATACCCCATGCACGAGGTTGTTCCCAGCGCGGTCAGCGCCGCCGTCAGCGCGGCTATCGCTATGCGAATCACCGTCTCCCAAAAACTGTTCTTTTTCATAAGCCTTTAAATGTTTAATTCAATTTTCTGAAGTTAACGCTTCGCTCGAAGTTATCGAAGTTAACGAAGTTAACGACGTTAGTTCTTGCGATTGATTGTTACCTCTTTTTCAGCTCTCGTTTCTATTGTCGTTATTGCGACGCCACACTCATACCTTCAGGTGTGAGAACTTCGAGCGAAGCGATAACTTCGCTAACTTCGTTAACTTCAAGCTAAAAAGGATTGGCCCGGAGGCCAAACCTTTTTACGCTCCCTCGAATCCGCTCGGATCGTCGGCACCGCCGTCGCTCTTGACGAACTGCTTCGTCGTTACCTCACTCGACTGGCCGTCCTTGATGGCGATAGCCTTCAGAGTTACCGAGGAGCTCACGGTGATGGGCTCAGTGTACAGCGTGCTGCTGGCCGTAGGAGTGGAACCGTCCGAGGTGTAGCGAATCTCAGCGCCGTCAGGACCACTCATGGTCACCTGCGTCGACGTGGTGAAAGCTCCTTCACCGCCAATGGTCGGAGCCGCTACACCGGTCGTAATCGACCCGCTACCGCTGCTGTTCCCGCCATTGTTCGATCCGGAGCCGGAATCCGTATTATCCGTAGAATCCGTGGTTCCATTCTCCTGCTCAGTGTCCTCAATCTCACCGTCATCGCTGCT
Source organism: Prevotella sp. (assembly GCA_016291085.1). Classification (GTDB taxonomy): domain Bacteria; phylum Bacteroidota; class Bacteroidia; order Bacteroidales; family Bacteroidaceae; genus Prevotella. Next base: position 6,350 of record JAEEVW010000056.1, on the reverse strand, counting down.
GGTCACACGCTTCAGCACATTGCCTTCTTCATCCAGGCAGGTAATCTGAATGGAGGTGTTCTTCAGCTCATCCTTCACATCCACCGAGGGAGTGAACACGATACGACGGGTGGTGATCAAGCTGGTCTTTACGTCCTCCATATCTTCGACCGCCTTCGAGCGGACACTGAAACGCATGGTGCCCAGTCCGGGCAGGGGAACGGAGTGACCCTCGGTAGCCCACGTGCGGATGACCTCGCCGGCAGCATCCCAGGCAGCCTTGATGACGCCAGCATTAATGCCTGAATGGGTCGAGGCCTCGGAAAACACCTTCTTCTCCTGAACGGGGATGTACAGGTCAGGGCGTATCACGAACTTCTTCACCCCGGGGTTCTTGCCGATTTTCAGTACTCGGCGCTGTGCAATAACTTTAATTGCCATAATCTTTGTCTTTTTAGTGAATAATGAATAGTTAATAATCTCTGCGTCAGTTCACGGATTGTTCGGAAGCGGGCCCTTTAGAGAGAGGTCTTGCAGCTATTAATTCCCGCAATTGCTACTATTAATGCTAGCAATCGCTACTATTAATTCCCGCAATTTCTGCTCTTAATCATTACTCCGTCGCGCTCTCGTGGTTGACATGGCAAAGGTACGATATTTCAAAAGGTCTGTTCATGACTTTCCATGCGTTTTCCAATTTTATCATGTTTTTTTCCATTATTATTTGGCTTTTTACTCACTTATGCGTATCTTTGTCTGCAAAAAAACAATAAACGATGGAAGATAACAAGGAATTTCTAAGACAAGATAATAACTACCGGTCGCTAAAAGCATTCCAAAAGGCTGAGTGTATCTTTGATGTTACTTTCTATTTTGCCCATAAGTTTCTAAAAACTGGCGATCGCACTATTGATCAGATGATTCAAGCGGCACGTTCCGGTAAACAAAACTTGGCCGAAGGAAATATAGATGGAAATACATCCCGCGAGATGGAACTGAAACTGACCAACGTTAATCGTGCATCGCTTCATGAATTGCTGCTTGATTACGAAGATTACCTCCGTGTACGCGGACTGGAACAATGGAAGTACGATGATCCCCGCTGTATACAGGCCAGAAAGTTTTGTAAAGCCCACCTTGACTCTGCCATCTACCGCGAGAAAATAAAAGAACGCTCTGATGAGACCATAGCGAATATCGCTATTACACTGATTCATCAATGTGACATTCTAATTCGAGGACTGATAGAGTGGAAAAAAAGAGATTTTATCAAAAATGGTGGCATCAAGGAAGAAATGTATCGCGCTAGAAAAGACTGGCAACGTAAAAACGGCTATTATAATGATACTGGGCAAGGTGGGCAAGATGGGCAGAGTGGGCGAAATGGGTCCACTCCACCTCATACTCCCCATTAACCCCATAGTGCCCATTAACCCTATTATCATCCATACATCACGGCTCACCGAGATAATCCACGATTAGCCTAACCGCCTTTGCAGACCAAAACTTGGCATAGCGGCTCTGATGGCACTCTTCCAGTGCCACAAAAAGTGGCTCACAGCGTTTAATCCAGTCGTTCAAGTGGTTGACTGCCACACGCGGATTACTATCAGGAAAATACAACAATGCCAACTCAACTTTGGGATAACTTCTAATAACCATATCTTCTTTAACTTTTAACTTTATCATAATTGCCATATTCGCCAGTAGTTTTTGCACCTTACGCGCGCAGGAATGATGATTTTTCGTTTTTGACAGTTCACGTGTGTACGCGAATGTCAGAAAACATCTGGCGTATCTGGCTGATCCGGCGTATCAGTTTGTTCTGACGAGCTGTTGGTCTGGCGCTTTTTGATCATGGCGTCGTAGGCCAGCGACACAGCATGGCGTTTGCGCTCTTCGGGCGGGATGACAACCACATAGTAGCCCCGGCTATTGCCCTGACGGCCACTCTCAAAGCCATAGCGTGCCAAGGCACGGCCAATGGCCACAGGCTTGACATGATAGCTGAAGGTACTTACGATATCAGCAGCCCTTGACGAGGTAATAAACTCACCGGGATTATTTTCAGTCGGTCTGCGGAAATACTCCTCCACCAGTTCCAGTTCAGGATCCGACACGCAGAAACGCTGTTGGTTGCGCTTGTTGATGAACCCGTTCTCGACATCCGTGAAATAGTATTCGTAGCCCTGCAGATACAGCGCGTAGGCCTGCGCGTAGATGGCCTCGTAGTCGAACGGGATGTCGCGCGGCGACACAATAGACTCCACCTCGAAGGGCAGCCAGCGGCGGTTACCCGACGGGTCGTTCAGAAACTGCACGTTGTTGCCCGTACCACAGAACGAGGCAATGATCTTACGGTGCTCCGCGAAGATGTCGTACGGCTGTCGCACATCCGAGAAGCGCATCGTGCTGACGGTCTTCAGCTTGTTGTTCTCCTCGGACTTCATCGAGTCCAGCTCATCCAGACACACCAGTCCCGACCTGGACAAGGCAATGATGTCGTCGTTGGTCATCCTGGCGGAATTGGTCTTGATGTTGAAATAGCGCCGCAACTCAGGCGGCAGCAAATGGGAAAACCAGGTGGTCTTGCCAACACCCTGGGGGCCCAGCAGCACCAGGATGGAGCTGTTCACCTCCTCCTCGTCAAGCCAACCCGCCACCATGCCGACGAGCCACTTCTTCAGCATGCGGTAGAACAGTTCCTGCTCCTTGGCGGCATCCCCGTCGTCGGGCGGCTTCACCTGTACGGTCATCGACAGCACACGGATGCCGTCGTCCGTACCGTTCCATTTGGGCAGACTGTCGAGGTAGGTGCGGAAGGGGTGGAAATCCGAGGCATAGCGCGACTTGACCACCCGTTTCATGTCCTCGAACCTCACCGTGTGCTCATCGGTCATCTCCATCCACTGCGTGTTCAGCCACACGTCGTCGACGGGCTTCCACACGTCGAACCAGATGTCGTTGGTGTCGGCACCGAGGTATTCGCTATACTCCTCACGTCCTGTCACCACGTTGCGGCGCAGTTTTACACGAGAGTCGAGCCAGGCCCTGATCTCGCCGGGCTTGGCATTCTTCTCACCGCTGCCACCCTGCTTCTCCGGTGGTTTGCCACTAATGTCGGTAGCATGGAAAACCATCGCCTCGGCATTATAATACACGTCGGGAGCACGGCATAGCGCGACGGGCTTGGTGACGCCCACCAGCGTGCGGTCGGCCTCGCAGTCCGTCAGCTGTGCATAGTAGTCCATGCCGAAGTGCTGCACCTTACCATAGTAGCGAATCTGTTGCTCCTTGCCGTACCCGTCGTTCAGCTCGTATTCGTAGACCACATACACACCCCCGCTCTGGTCCGTCCAACACAGCCGCGTATGCGGATCGTCCCGCACTCTTTCACTGATCACTTTTAACTGATCACTGATCACTTTTAACTGATCACTTCCCAGGCCAAGCCTGGCCACGGCCAGTCCCGTCAGCCAGCGGACGTTCTTCTTCTGCAAGCCACCCTCCACCACGGCACCGAATAGCGCCAACGGCTGATAGCCCGTAGGCCATGAGTCATTCTTCAGTTGTTCTACCAACTCATCGACTGTCACCCGTTGTGGCGCCTTGTCCTTCGCATGCTGTAATAATGATACTTCCATTTTTACCTTTTTACTTTTTTACCTTTTTACTTTTTCTTCGGCGAAATTACAGAAAAAAATACCATGTTACACTAATAACATGTAAAGTCTTGTAAAGTCAGACGTGTACGTGTTGCTTGTAACGTTAGATTTGTCTTTTTTTACAGAAAAATTTGGAAGGAAAGAAAAAAGTTCGTATATTTGCACCCAGAAATAAGAACTGATAGTTATGTTAGGAATAGAATCGCCCCGCAAACCTATTACAGGTCAATTCGCGAAAGAACTTCGCGAAGCCTTGATGCGTGCCCGTTCCGGGAATCTAAATCAGTCAGAAAAAGAAAGTGTCCGCCGTTCAGAAAGAGTATTGAGGAAGTACAATGCAGTCTGGAAATAACAGAACGGTGTTCACGGATTTGGTGTTTGAAAGAATTGATGATGCATCAATTCTTTCAAATTTTTATTGCGGCATCCCAGAAATGGATAGCTTTATGATATCAGGCTTTATTCCTAAACCCAACATCGCCTTGGAGAATCAAGAGTATTTGTCGGAGAACGAGTTTCCTGCTGTTGAAATAACCTATCTTGCAGTAGAAAAGGATTGGCGGGGGCAAGGTATTGGTGAATATATTATTAGCCAAGTGGAAAGGAAGGTACAGCGTGAACGTCCCGAATGCGAATTCATCACTGTAGAGGCCTATATTACTAAAGGATATTCTGCCGTAGGTTTTTATAATCACTGCGACTTTACGCCAGCAGAACCACCAACTGGATATAAGGACACCCTAAGAATGTATAAAGTTCTTCATCCGATTACACTTCCAGAAAAAGACTAATCATAAGCATTGATGCAGTATAGATACCATAAATAATATCATGCTGCACCAATAGCTTGTAAAGTCAGACGTGTACGTGCTGCTTGTAACGATAGAAAAGCGTGGTAATGCTGGCCTCGCTGCCTAAATTTGTATGTCGGGCCAGAAACGAGATAAGCTCCTGATTGTTCAGCTCGATGCCGCCATGGGCATAGATTTCGAGGAAAGCCTGATAGACTTCCTTTTTGCGGATGCGCTTGAAGTTAAAGCACAACTTGCATGGTTCACTCTTTTGCATAATAGTCTTACGTTTTGTCGGTTCAACATGATGCAAGGCCGGTCTTGCGGATGCAAAGATATGATAAAAAATGAGGTGAAACAAAAGTGTAGGCACTACTATAGGCACTACACTTGTGACAGGATTATGAATCAGCCAATAGTTTTTCTGTTTCATTCATGAATTCTCCGCTCTGCTGTTGGTTTAATGCCCGATACAGATATCCGCTTAAATGTTTCAGATTCCATAGTTCTCCGAACAGCTTCCATTTATTCCTGATTCCAAGATCTCTTGCCATAATGTGTGCAACAATAGCTGCTTGCGTGTTGGAAATCTGAGGTTGGTAGTTTTTATCGATTAATCCGGCCGTAATGAGTTTGTCCCATAGCAGCATAGCCTTCTCCGTACTGAGTCCTGGAGGTAATTGTGATGGTTTAATGGTTTTTCTTTGGGTTGGTTGATGTATTGAACTCTGCAGGATACCAGCGATTGCTTCTTTTTCTTTCTTCACAGAAGAAACTTCTTTCTCCAATGCAGAAATACGCTTTTCATACATGTCCGACATTTTTGTGAACAATCCTTCAAGCCTTTCAAGACGGGATGCCAGTTGCTCACGACTCAACTGACATCCCCCTTGATTATCTGGTTTTTCTGCCGCCATATTCCTGGTTTTTGAAGTTATTGCTCACTTTTTTGTGATAGAAATGCTTTATTTCAGTTTTTATTCGTAACTTTGTCGCGGTCAATAAAGACTATCTTTGTGGATACATCATATAAAGATGTTGCTGACTCTCACACTGAATTGTGGCAAATGAAGGATAAACGGAGTTACAGTAACACCCTAAAAAGGGTGTGGTCTCGTACTCCGTGGGCAATGCCACAAGCCTTGTGTGAGAATACGAAGCGCCACACCTATTTTTAGTATTAACTCTTCACTCATGAGTACCATTCAGTATATCGACAAAGAGCGCCGCGAACTACTTGAAGACCTTCGGGAAATCGTCCGCAGCTACCAGTCGCTGAAAGCAACGGACCCACAGAAATTCCGCAGGACTGTTCTTGGGGAGATGAACGACTATTTACACCGGATCAAGCAACATCCCGTCTTCAGCGAGTTCTGCGAACTCACACATATCAATCAAGATGAATTCATGAACGACATACTTCAGCAGATAAAAAAAGAATTATTCTAACAAATATAAAAATTTCAATATAACAAAATATTTCTACTTAAAAGTGGAGCACCGAGTCCCCGATTTTTCTCGATTTTCCTATCATTGAGAACCATCCGCGTTTTTATGGACTCATTCTTCTTTTCTCATTTATAGGATTCAACTTCATGTTATTTTATGTTATTTATTGGATTATTCAGAAAATATTCGTATCTTTGCAGCCAGAAAAAACATTAAGATTATGACAGCAATACAGATGAATGCAGAGATTCTTCGCAATATGAGTATCATTGCTGAAGATGAAAACCTGCTGAAGCGAGCCGCCAAATATTTGCGGAAACTCGTTTCTGAGAAAGAAGCAGACCCAACTCTTCTCACCAAAGAGGAGTTCTTTGCCCGTGTAGATGAGGCAAGAGAACAAATCAAGCGTGGAGAAGGTGTTGAGATGTTGCCTAATGAGTCGTTAGATGAATTTCTACAAAGAGTG
>JAEEVW010000002.1 GCA_016291085.1 Prevotella sp. | reverse complement strand
ACCATCATGGAAAGAAGAACGGTCAATGAGGTAAAACAATGGAAGACTGAGCACCTCAAGACTAATCCTATGAGTAAAAGGAGAAATTTACTTGTTGCATAACGGGTACATCAAATTGGACACCCTATTTCGCAAATATCTCAGTCTTGACATAGTGCTCGCCAAACATCGCTAAGATGCCACGATGACTCTTTACTTGATGTCCATCATGAACAAGCAAGGCGGACATTGCATGAAACAGAGCGTAATAAAGACGATTTGCAGCCGTTTCCCACTTTCCCTCACCAGCACAGAACAGAACGTCGTCGAAGGTTCTTTGGGCTTTTTCCAACTCTCTACATACTATAATATTCCTTTCACTCTCACTAAGACTCATAAAGCACCTCCTTGTCTTCCTCAACGTTATAATAGAACATTGCATGCGGTCCATTGTACCATTCATCCTTGGTATATGCATGAGGCCGGATATCTTCGCCCAAATCCCAACCCATTGTCACAAAAGGATAAGAATACTTGTCAAAATCTTCGTGAGCTAGTTTCGGTTTGTCTATCAACAATAGCAAGTCCCAATCGGAGTTTTCATGATAATCCCCACGAGCGCGCGAGCCATAAAGATAGATCGTACTGCCTTTTGGCAATACACGGGCAGCAGTCTGCTTAATGTGGTTTATCATCTGTACCTTATCCATAATTGTTATCTATCTGCCGGCAAAGATAATGTTTTTTTCGGAAACTTCCAAATATTTCTGCATAATAAATGGCAAATGACTACCTTAACAAACCTACTATCAATTATCAGAATAGGCTTAAAACAATCGTAATTATCACTGCTACGGCTTCCTTTGGCGTTTCAGGATGCTGTAGGCAGAATAGAGGCCAAGTTCGCCGGCTTTCGAGAGGTCGCTGACGGCCAGGTCCTGATGTTTCAAAGCCATGTGCGCCAAGCCACGGTTATAATAAGCCTCGGCCAAATTGGCGTCGAGCTGTATGGCTCGCGAATAGTCGTCGATGGCCTTCTGGTAGTCGAGACATTGCACATAAGCATTGCCACGATCATAATAGAGATAGGCATTCTGGGACGCCAATGCAATGGCCTGAGACAGGTTCTCGAGCAGGTTTGCCGTCATGAGCGGCATGTCGGATTTATCCTGTTCTGCCTGACTCATGGCGCGCAACCAACAGGCAACGGCCGATGTGGAGTCGCGCTCGAGATAAGGAGTGAGGTTATGGATGTTGGTCTGACCACAAATGATGTACAGTTGCTGGTTTTTGGGCAGCACACGGTTCAGCGAGTCGACCTGACGGTCGTAGGCCACATAGTGCTTGACGGTGCTCTGAAGGCGCTCGGTAGACAGCACATACATCGGCATATAATCCATTGTCACACGGCGGTCCTGGACGCGTCCGCGATAGTCGCTCTGGTATTCAGGCTTGATCTCCTGTTCATCGGCAACGGCCAACTGATTGTATTTTTCGATATCCTCGTCGCTACGCTTACGCATCTGTTTAGGCGACAGTCGGGGCTGCTTGCCCATGCGCTTGTCGAGTTGTGCCTTCAGAATGCGGAACTCGTCCTGCTCGGCCTGCTTCGTCAGTCCAAGTTTACGATAACACTGAGCACGCTGGTGGAGTCCGGTCCAGAAGTTAGGATACTGGTCGATAACCTTCGTATAGTCTCGGATGGCAGCACGGGGATTACCAGTCTGTTCCAACAGCAGGGCACGGTTGTAGAGTGCCATAAGGTTATCGGGCTCAAGCTTCAAGACAAAGTCGAAATCGGTGATAGCACGGTTGTCGTCACCCACCTGAGCACGAAGCAGTCCGCGATTGTAGTGTCCGAGGAAATTATTGGGTTCAAAATCGAGGGCGGTGTCATAGTCGGCCATAGCCCCGCGCAGGTTAGTCTGATTGAATCGCGCCAAGGCACGGTTGATATACAAGTCGGCTTCTTTGGGCAACAGGTGGATGGCCTTGTCGAGATACTCTTCGCCCTCCTTCCATTCGCTACGGGCCAGGCTGATGACAGCACGCTGCGCCCAGACATGACCATTGTAGGCATCGAGTTCTATGCTTTTCTCCAACGCCTGAATGGCTGCCGTCGTGTCCTTCTGCATGATGTAGGCCTCGGCCTTCATGGCAGGAATGCGAGCGTTACGGCTCCAGCGCTGACTCATGGTGTCGAGCTCAGCCAACGCACGGTCGTAGTCCTTCTGCTGGATGCGACACAGGGCACGGTTATGCCACAGGTTGATACCCTCTGGATCGTGGCGCAAGGCAGCATTATAGTCGCTGATGGCACCTTCGAAATTCTTCTGCTGAATGCGGCAGAGTCCGCGTAATTCGTAAATGCCCACCACATAGGGATTGCGCTGGATGGCCTCCGAGCAGTCGCTCTCCGCTCCAGCAAAATCGTCGAGATAATACTTCGCCACCCCTCTGAAGAACCAGGGTTCATAGAGATAGGGCTTGGCAGAAATGGCCTGATTGAAATACTGGATGGACAGCACGTAGTCCTCGAAATAGAGCGCGGAGCGACCAATCGTAATCAGACGGTCGGTATTGAACTGAGCAAAAGAAACGATAAGTGATAAGTGATAAGTGATGAGTAGTGGAAAAAATCTTTGCCACCACTTCTTACAGCTAAACCAACTATACTTATCACTCATCACTTCTCACTTATCACTTCTCATCTCCTTACGGGTTTCGTCTTGTAACCACAACGGTAGCGGCCCATGGTCAGTGCCTTGAGCTTGCTCTTGATGAGTTGCTTACGAAGCGGAGAGATGTGGTCGATGAACATCTTGCCGTCCAAGTGGTCGAACTCGTGCTGCATGACGCGGGCCAGATAGCCTTCAATCCACTCGTCGTGATGCTGGAACTGTTCGTCATCCCACTCCACATGAATGCGTGTAGGACGGACTACCTTCTCGTGGATAGCTGGCAACGACAAACAACCCTCTTCCGACGTATCAGTCTTCGAATCGTCAGCTTCGATAATGTGCGGATTGATGAATACCTGACGGAAGCCTTTGTACTCGGGGAAGTCTTCGCTAATGACATCGAGGTCGATAACCGACAACCGGATGGCACGCCCAATCTGAGGTGCAGCCAGTCCGATGCCTTCGCTCTCGGCCAGCGTCTCCCACATGTCGGCTATCAGCTGCTTCAGTTCAGGATAGTCAGGTGTGATGTCTTCAGTCACCTTTCTTAATACCGGCTGGCCATATATATAAATAGGTAGAATCATTCGAATTGAAAATTGAGAATTGACAATTGAGAATTATGATTACTTACGGGAACGGAGGTAGTCCTCAAGGATGATGGTGGCGGAGATTTCGTCGACCAACGCCTTGTCCTGACGGGCTTTCTTCTTCAGTCCGGCATCCAACATCGCCTGATGAGCCAGCACAGAGGTGAAACGCTCGTCGTAATACTCAATGGGAATGTCGGGACGCTGCTTACGCCAACGGTTGACAAACTGCTGTACGCGTGCCAGATTCTCGCTGGGCTGACCGTTCGGTTGACGGGGCTCACCAATGACAATGCGTTCAACAGACTCACGTGACACATACTGCGTCAGATAGTCGAACAGTTCAGAAGTGGAGACAGTCGCCAATCCGCCCGCAATAATCTGCAACGGATCGGTGACTGCCAGTCCCGTTCGTTTTTTTCCGTAATCTATTGATAATATCCTCGCCACGGCTTACTTGGCATACAGCAGCCATGCTCCAGGATACTTCACCTGCAGGTCGTTACGGCTTGCAGCGGCCTCGGCCTTGGTATCGAAAGTGGCAGCAACCACGCGATACATAGGAGGCTGTACGGCAGAGTTGAGCACCACCTGGGCATCATAGCCTACAGAACGCAGTGTCTGCTGCAGACCATCAGCATTAGCACGCAGAGAGAAAGAACCCACTACAACGCTAAAGTTCTTCAGACCAGCACCGCTGATAACGGTCACATTTTCCTGACGAACCGATACGTTGTCGGCATTGTCAAGCACCTGAGTGTTGTTACCAGCACGCTCCTGCAACGGAGCAACAACGTTCTGCTCAACAGTCTCCTGCTGGGCTGGCGTCTGAACCTCTTCCTGAGCCTTAGCCTTCAAATACGCCTGCTTGTAGGCACTCTCACTTGACTTACAGCTTGTAAAAGCCATTGCTGCGCAAAGACCTGCGCACAGTACGATGTACTTCTTCATAATTTACTCTTTTTTCTATTGAAATTAAACTTATTTATTCGATTTATTGCCGCAAAATTACAAAATAATGTGCAATATTCGCGAAAAATACTGCGTAAAGTTTGTTAATTTCGAAAACTTTCCGTATATTTGCCCTCGAAACAGACGTTTAACACTATAAAAATATTACAACTATGAAAAGTTTAGGTTATTTAGGCGCATTCTTCGGCGGAGCTCTCGCCGGAGCAGTTATTGGTCTTCTGTTAGCTCCCGAGAAGGGCGAAGACACCCGTGGTAAAATTACAGATGCTGTGGACGACTTCATGAAGAAACACAACATCAAGCTGAGCCGCAAGGAAGTCAGCGACCTGGTTGACGACATTGCCGAAGCAGCACCCGAAGTTGAAGCTTGATGATGTCGGAAGACAGATGTCTGATGTAAGATGTAAGAAGTAAGATGTTGTCTAGTGACAAAAATGTAGAGTCCATCGCCCAACTGGTGGAATCTGTCAAGAATTACGTTGGACTTCAGGGCGAGTACCTGAAGTTCAACGCAGTTGAAAAGGTTGTGCGTCTGACCACCGCCCTGACATTGGCCATCATATTTATCATCATAGGAGTAGCCATACTCTTCTACCTCTCTTTTGCACTCATCTATGCGATGGAGCCACTGACAGGTATGGCGTTGGCTTACCTCATCATGGCATTGTTGTTCCTGCTCCTGCTTATCATTGTGTTTATCAAACGGAAGTCGTGGATTGAGCGTCCACTAGTCCGGTTCCTTTCCGAAATTTTGCTCAATTAGTTGCCTTATGCCCAAGCCCACCTACCAAACCCTTGAAGAGATTCAGATTCGCAAAGAGAAGCTTCAGTCTGACATCAAACAGGAGAACGACCAGATTGGCATTCTCTGGCGCACCTTGTTTGCACCCCAGAAAGCCAGCAGCAAGGGAGAATTGGTGGCAAGCCTTGTTTCCAATAGCATCACTGCCATTGACGGTTTTCTATTGATGCGAAAACTCATAAAAACCTATGGGTTCCTCTTCAATCGCAAGAAGAAGAAAAAATAACTACCTCTCAAAATGCTGGTAGTCTTTGACTGACCGCCATGCCCCACCCCATCGGAAGCCGTGCTCGATAAAGAGCTGGTAACAGAGATCCTGTCGTGTAATCTTATATTTGAATGTCTTATTGCGGTCAACATAGGGTTTACCCGTTGACGGCTGAATGAGTAGCGTGCCGTCCTTCTTACGACGCACACAAGGATTGTAGAGAGGGTTCACGTCGATGGCCAGGCCCTGGGCGTGTTTTGACAGACGCATCGTACCGGCAATGGGACGATAGCAATAGCACGAGGTGTTGTTGGCCTGCATAGAACGTTCGTCGTCATCGTCGTATTCGGAAATAGGGCGGATGCGCTCTATGGGATAGTGCCGGCGATAGAGTTCGGCAAAGATGTCGCGCAAGTCAGCGGCTATTGTGTGATTACAAATGATGATGCCCTGCTGGGTGCGACCTTCGAAGTCAACATGCTGCACACGCAGCGTATCAAGACGGACACCAGCGGGCTGGGCGTTCCCAACTGAGAAGTGAGAAGTGAGAACTGAGAACAATAAAAGAACGGCTGAACGGAACATCATTTTATCTGATAACATATACATTCATTAGAGAAAAACCTAATTACGAACTCTCTTTTTCAGTTTATTAATGGCGTGTTCCAGACTCTCGGTGGGCTCGATGATGTTATAGTCGGCCCAGAAGTCAGGATCGTCGAAATATTCCACCTTGTCATAGAAACGATCGTTGCGACCAAAGGATGACCGGCCATGCGGACGTTTAGCCTGTCGGCCCAAGGCCAGTCGGTCAGTAACAACCATCTCGCAGACGGTGGTATAGGGCGAAGCGAAAAGCCGACGGCGCCAATCACAATTAAAGCGCATCTCATTACGTACATAACTCATGCGGGTGATACCAGCAGCATCAGTTTCATAAACGACGATGACACTGAGTTCACGAGGCCGGAAACGCAAGCCGAGAGGTTTGCGGACAAGCATGTATTCAGAGGCCTTTCGCCAGTCACTGACGTCGAGTTGCAATTCGGCACGTGTGATGGCCAACGACTCATGATTGATGTAGAGCAGACCACCCATCAAAGGGAACGGAGTGACGGCCTTGGGAGTCATGCTGATGACATAATGCAAACAGTTATCAATCGTTGTAGGCAACTCCATGCGATACTTATAATATAGTAGCATCTCGGGATCAAGGATGTACTCCGAATTCTTGGCAACATCGACCATCAAAGGCATCACCGGACCACCCTGAACCTTGACGCCAAGCGTATCGCTGGCCTTCATGCTCATCAGACGGCGCCCCTTTTGAATGGCCACAGCATCGAATTCAGGACCACGCGAATAGCTCGACTTATACATATCGGTAACGGCCTCAGCAACACTAATGAACCGCGACCCGCGACGGGCCGTCTCACGATAGAAACAGCGCATGAGTTCTGGTTCGCTGGCATAGTTGGTCTCAATACGACTTATTGCGGCCTTGACAATGGCCTGCGGGTCCTCTAAAGAAACGATAACCTCGTTAAGTTGGACAGCGGTGCCAAGCATCAGGATGGTCAGATTCTCAGTAGCACCCGTGCCAAGCGGCATCTGTCGCGTCTTATAGCCGATGTGACTGACTTGAATGTAACGCGGAAGCTGGGCTAGTTTCAGCGTAAAGCGTCCGTCATCGTTAGTGACGGTATGAACGTCAGTACCTACAGCCGAGATACTTACATGACTGAGTGCTTTGCCTGTCTGGCGGTCTTTCACAACTCCGCTGACCACCTGTTGCGCCTGTACGGCAAGGGTTGCCAGCATCAGCAGCATCGTTATCCGTAGTCTAGCCATATTGATAAAAGTGTTAGTTATAAATCTCACCGCAAAGATAGTGAAAAAAGTGATTCGCTCCAAATCTTTGGAGAAGAAAATGCTGTTGGCTGACTATTTTGGAGATATTTCTGACGATGAAGACTAAACGCCGAACGTTTTTTATATTTCAAGAATGTCAAGGGGATGGTCAACAAAGGTTGTGGCGCCGTGGGCAAGCAGAAAGTCTCGGTCACGAAAGCCCCAGAGGACGCTGATGCATGGCAAGCCAGCATTACGGGCTGTAGCAAGGTCGACATCGCTATCGCCAACGTAGACGGCAAGGCCCCCGCCCGCTGACAGTTTTCCCAGATTCTCCGGATTATCTTGACTTTCCGGGTTTTCCGGAAGAGGGTATCCTAATTGCCTCAGGGCGGCAAAGACAGTATCCGGTGCAGGTTTCTTGCGAATACCCTCGGCTTCGTGTTCACCAATGGCAACGGGGATTTCCGGAAAGAAATGGTGAACGAGTTCCTGCGTAGCGGCCATCATCTTATTGCTTACAACGGCCATCCGACACCCCCTGTTATGAAGTTCACGAATGAGTTCGGGAATGCCGTCATAGGGGCGTGTGGTGTCGAGTGAGTGCTGTATGTAGTGTTGACGAAAAGTGGTAAACGCCGCATCGAATTGCGGATTACTGGCACCATCGGGCACAGCACGTTCCATCAGTAGTCGGACACCATTGCCCACGAAACGACGAATATCATCTATCGAGTGTTCAGGCATGTGGTGCTGACGCAGGGCATAGTTGACGCTGTTCGCCAAGTCGCATAGCGTGTCGAGCAATGTGCCATCGAGGTCGAAGATGTAGGTGTCGTATTTCATTCAAATCATTTGTCGTTCTTCCAGACGACGCAGGGCCATCTGTTCGTACTTAGTGCCTGGCTGTCCATAGTTGGCATAGGGATAAATCGAGATACCACCACGGGGAGTAAAGAGACCGACAACCTCGATGTACTTGGGTTGCATCAAAGCAATGAGGTCCTTCATGATGATATTGACACAGTCCTCATGGAAGTCGCCATGATTACGGAACGAAAAAAGGTATAGTTTCAAGCTCTTCGACTCGACCATGCGCTCTGCAGGGATATAGGCAATCTTTATCTCTGCGAAGTCAGGCTGTCCGGTAATGGGACAAAGCGACGTGAATTCGGGACAGTTAAACTGCACCCAATAGTCATTGCCGGGATGTTTGTTCTCGAAGGTTTCCAACACTTCCGGCGCATAGTCCTGTCGGTATTCTGTCTTGCGGCCCAACTGTTGCAGACCCTCATTTTCTCTTGCCATAATAATTTATTTCGTTATGACGTTATAACGTTATTACGATATTACGGATTATATCTTGAATACTTTAAAGATGTTGTAGTTGATATCGCGGTCGAACACATCCTCGTGGTCATGCTTCTTAGTGAACTCGACGACACGGATGGTCACAGGCAGTACGACGATTTCGTAGAGTGTCTTCAGCGTGACCTGCGATATCATCAGCGAGGGCATTTCCTCCCAGGGGATGACACCACCAAGGGCCAAGGGAAAGAAGATGACAGAGTCAGTCGCCTCACCAAACACGGTACTGAGAATGGCACGAGTTGAAAAATTAGAGCCTCCCGATGAGAGTTTCATGCGCGACATGACGTAGGCGTTGATGAACGAGCCGGCGATGAAGGCAATAAACGACGCTAACGCAATACGCGGAGCCAATCCGAAAATGACATGGAAGCCCTCTTCTCCATGCCAGTAAGGCGCTCCGGGAATCCAGTCGGCAATGGCACCCATGATGACGAAGAAGAAGTTCATGGCAAAGCCCATCCAGATGAGCATGCGCGTTCGCTGATAGCCCCACACCTCGCAGACGACGTCGTTGATGATGTACGACACGGGGAAGACGATGATACCGGCCGTCAGATTAACTGGACCAAATGAGAGTTGCTTTGTTTCGAGGACGTTTGCCGTGATGAGGCAAACACAAAACAGTGTGCCAAAAAGCATAAACAGCACGCTGACTTTTCTTTTTTCTTGTTCCATTATTCTTGTTTTGTTAAAGGGGGTTAGCAAAGTACCCCTGTTATTATATTTAATCTTGACTTAAATCGTGAACCATCTTGCGATACATGTTGTACATGCGTTTACGCGAAATGTAACCCTTCAAATGATTATCGGCATCAAGCACAGGGAACCAGTCGGCCTGAGTACGTTCAAAAGTACGCATCACCTCAGTCATAGGCGTTGAATCACTGAGCGTAGCATCGGGCTTTGACATGAGTTGAGAGGCACGGAAATGGTGATAGAGTTCGGTACGAAACACGACGTGACGGATTTTGACGATATTAATCTCGCCCAACAACACGCCAGCGGCATCAGTAACAGGCAACACCCTGTGGCGAGAGCGCGAAATGTAGTGGACCATCTGCCCCAACTCCATATCAGGGTCAACAGCCTGAAAATCGCGGTCGATAACGGAGTCGAGACTCATTAACGTCAGCACGGCGTGGTCGGTATGGTGCGTCTTCAGTTTGCCCTGCTTGGCCAATCGCATACCATATATGCTGTGCTTCTCGAAAATATTAATCGTAAGGTAGCTCGACACAGCAACAATCATCAACGGCATGAAAAGGTTGTAACCACTGGTTATCTCGGCAATGAGGAAGATACCCGTCAACGGAGCATGCATGACTCCCGACATGACTCCTGCCATACCCAGCAAAGCAAAATTTTTCTCGGGCACGTAGACGCCAATCTGGTGCATATTCCATAGCCGCGAGAAGAGGAATCCCGTAAAACAACCGATAAACAGTGAGGGAGCGAACGTTCCGCCACAACCGCCACCGCCATTCGTCGCTGAGGTAGCAAAAACCTTCGTCAGCAACACAAGCCCTATATATAATATAAGGTATTCGGGATGTCCATAGAACAGCGATCCTTCCAGGATCTGATTCCAGTCGGCTTCGGTCTTGCCGTTTAACAAGAGGTTGATAGAATGATAGCCTTCACCATAAAGCGACGGGAAAAGAAAGATGAGCATGCTCAGGATAGCTCCACCAATAAGCAGTTTGACGTAGGGCTTGTCCTTGAACCGTGCAAACATATCCTCGCAAATATTCATCGTCCGTATGAAGTATAGCGAGACCAGTCCGCAGGTAATACCCAACAGAATACTGGCAGGCACACGCTCCACCGTCCAGTCGCTGTCAAGTGTGAACGAAAACATGACGGCATTACCACTGAAGATGTAGGTGAAGCATGTCGCCGTGACGCACGATACCAAAATAGGCAACAGCGAGGCCATCGTCAAATCAATCATCAACACCTCAAGGGTGAACACCAGTCCGGCAATCGGTGCCTTAAAGATGCCGGCAATAGCTCCTGCGGCACCACAACCGACCAGCGTCATCAGCGTCTTATTATCGAGTCGGAACAGTTTTCCAAGATTGGAACCAATGGCAGAACCTGTCAGTACGATAGGAGCCTCAGCACCTACTGAGCCACCAAAGCCGATGGTGATAGCTGAAGCAATGACACTAGACCACGTGTTATGAACCTTCAAGCGACTGCGGTTCGAAGAGATGGCATAAAGAATACGTGTGATACCATGCGAGATATTGTCCTTAACCACATATCGCACAAAAAGTGAGGTAAGCCAGATACCGATAACGGGATAGACCAGATAGAGCCAGTTGTAGGAATCGGTCTGGAACTTACCCGTAAGCAACGCTACGATGGTATTGATGAGCCCATGAAGAATGTAGGCCGCAACTGCCGACAATAATCCGACGAGGAACGCCAAGATAAGCAAAAACATCTTGTCGCTGACGTTGGCCACACGCCAATCGTGCAACTTTATCAGCCACGCCGGGCGCTTCAGTCTGTCGGTCTGAGCATCCATAACCCTTCTTTAACTCCTAATAATAGTTACTTCTCCGTTCTCGCGTAAGCGAATAATGCTGCTCGGAGTATGGGGCTTATGTTCCTGACGGCGGGACCAACAGACATAGTCAACTTGTTCGATGATGCGAGGGTCAATGTCACAGTAGTTCTGAGCAGCTGGCTCACCACTAATATTGGCGGAAGTAGAAACCAACGCCTTCTGGAAACGATAACAGAGTTCCTTGGAGAACGGTTCTTGGGTAATACGCAATGCTATCGAGCCATCATCGGCTATCAGATTCTCCGCCAAGTTGATAGCGCCGTCGAGAATGATGGTTGTGGGCTTGACTCCCGACGGAGATCCGTCGGAAACGGTGGCAGCTTCCTTCAAACTATCGATGAGCTGCCAGGCCACATCAGGCACATTACGGACATATCGTTGCAGACGAGCATCTGAGTCGACAAGACAAATCATCGCCTTCGAGTCGTCGCGTTGTTTAATCTCGTAGATGCGTTTCACAGCTTCCGCATTGGTAGCATCACAACCGATGCCCCACACGGTATCCGTAGGATAGAGAATCACCCCACCCTTTCGTAACACTTCAACGGCATTCTTAATATCTTCCTCGCGTGTCATTCTTTCTTAATACTTAACTCTTAATTCTTAGTTAGAACTCTGATGTAAAGTGGAACTTGATATGTTCAAAGTCCTGTTGCGCCATCGACAGCACATAGCCGGAGTCTGCCAGAAACACGTCCCGACCCTCCTTATCTTTCGCCATATACTGGTACTTGCGCTTCTTGAAGTTCTCCAGTTCCTTATCGTCGTCGCTCTCAATCCAGCAGGCCTTATACAGGTGAACGGGTTCCCAACGGCACTTGGCATTGTACTCGTTCTCCAAACGATACTGGATGACCTCGAACTGCAACTGACCCACGGTACCGATAATCTTGCGGTTGTTGAACTGGTTGACGAACAACTGGGCAACACCCTCGTCCATCAACTGGTCGATACCCTTCTGGAGCTGTTTTGACTTCATAGGGTCATCGTTCTCAATGTACTTGAACAGTTCGGGCGAGAAGGATGGCAAACCCCGAAAATGCAATTGTTCGCCCTCGGTGATGGTATCGCCAATCTTAAACATGCCACCCGTATCGGGCAAGCCTACGATATCGCCTGGCCATGCCTCGTCGATAGTCGACTTGCGCTGAGCCATAAACTGCGTGGGACTGGAGAAGCGCAACGTCTTGCCCTGACGCACATGCAGATAGGGCTGGTTGCGCTGGAATTTTCCGCTACACACCTTGCAGAAGGCGATACACGAACGGTGATTAGGATCGATATTAGCGGTAATCTTGAAAATGAAACCAGTGAATTTCTGCTCCTCGGGTTGCACGTCACGCTCCTCAGCCTTGGTGGGCTTGGGCGATGGGGCTATCTCGACAAAGCAGTCCAACAACTCCTGAACACCAAAATTATTCAAAGCTGAACCAAAGAACACAGGAGCCACCTCAGCCGAACGATAGGTTTCCACCTCGAAATCAGGATATACCCCACTGACCAGTTCCAGGTCTTCGCGCAGCTTGTTCGCGTCCTGCTCACCAATGCGTGCATCCAGGTCGTCGCTGTCAATATCGACAGCGACCTTCTCCGTCACTCGCTGCTTATCTGGCGTGAACAGGTTCAACTGTTGCTCATAGATGTTGTACACACCCTTGAACTTCGCACCTTGATTAATGGGCCAACTAAGGGGACGCACATGGATTTCCAATTCCTTCTCCAACTCGTCGAGCAGATCGAAGGGGTCGCGACCCTCACGGTCCATTTTGTTGATGAAGATGATGACGGGCGTGTTGCGCATGCGACAAACATTCATCAACTTGCGTGTCTGCGTCTCTACGCCTTTGGCACCGTCGACCACGATAATCGCACTGTCTACAGCCGTCAGCGTGCGGTAGGTATCCTCGGCAAAGTCCTGGTGACCTGGGGTATCCAGAATGTTCACCTTATATTCAATGTCCTTTCCGTCAGGGGTGTAGTCGAACTCCATCACAGAGGTCGACACCGAGATACCACGCTGCTTCTCGATGTCCATCCAGTCGGAAGTAGCGGTCTTCTTAATCTTATTGTTCTTTACAGCACCAGCCACCTGAATCTGTCCTCCAAAAAGAAGGAACTTCTCAGTCAGCGTGGTTTTACCCGCATCGGGGTGTGAGATAATGGCGAAAGTTCGCCTGCGTTCTATTTCCTGATTCACCTTATTTAAAATATTTATTATAGCTGTAATGGAGTGTATGGAAGATTCCATACCTTGGCAACAGCCTCGTAAGTACACTTTCCGTCTACCATATTGACGCCACGGGCCAACGACGCGTCTTCACGGCAGGCCTGTTTCCAACCCTTATCGGCCAAGGCAACGGCATAACGCAACGTAGCGTTAGTCAGAGCAATGGTAGAGGTATTGGGAACAGCTCCCGGGATATTAGCCACTGCATAGTGCACAATGCCGTCTACCATATAGACGGGGTCACTATGCGTAGTGGGATGCGACGTCTCGAAGCAACCGCCCTGGTCGATGGCCACATCAACGAGTACAGTACCCTTTTCCATCAATGGCAACATCTCCTTCGTGATGAGTTTGGGAGCAGCATCTCCGGGAATCAATACCGAACCGATAACGATGTCAACAGTGGGTAGTTCCTGACGGATGTTATGTTCTGACGAGTAGAGTGTATGCACATTGGCTGGCAACTCAGCAGCAAGTTGTTTTAGACGGGGCAGCGATACGTCAGTAATGGTAACGTCAGCACCCATACCAGCAGCAATACGGGCTGAGGCCTCGCCCACCGTACCACCACCAAGTACCAACACTTTGGCAGGCTTCACACCTGGCACACCAGCCATCAGCTTACCCTTGCCACCCTTGGTCTTTTGTAGATAGTAGGCACCGTTTTGTGTTGCCATGCGACCAGCCACCTCACTCATCGGAATGAGCAACGGCAGCGAACGGTCGTCGCGCTCTACGGTCTCATAGGCAATACAGACAGCACCGCTTTTCAGCATGGCGTGTGTCAGTTCTTCTTCACAGGCGAAATGGAAGTAGGTGAACACCACCTGTCCCTTGCGTACCAATGGGTATTCAGGTTCGATGGGTTCCTTTACCTTCACAATCATGTCGGCCTCGGCATAAACATCCTCGATGGTAGGCAGAATCTGAGCACCCACCTTCGTATACTGTTCATCGCTGAACCCACTGCCCTCCCCTGCAGTATGCTGTACGAAGACCTGATGTCCGCGTCTTACCAACTCGGCAACACCCGATGGTGTCATGCCCACACGATTCTCGTTGTTCTTAATCTCCTTGGGAATTCCTACCTTACACATAATTATTTGATTTTCAGTTGTTAATATATGCTTTTTAAACTATTTTATCAATATATCCACACACTCCTTCAGGCTCTCCTCCCAATAAGGAATCTCCACTCCGTAGGTCTGCTTGATCTTTGTCTTGTCGAGCACACTATAGTGCGGACGGGCAGCTGGTGTGGGATATTCCGACGTGTGGAGAGGGCTGACATGACAAGTGGTAATGCCAGCCAGACGGTGAATGGCCTTTGTGAAGTCGTACCACGAGATGACACCCTCATTGGAGAAATGGTAGATACCCGGTTCGATGCCCTTGTTGACTGCCACCATGATGATGCGAGCCAGGTCGCGGGCATAGGTGGGAGTACCAATCTGGTCGAAGATGACACCCAACTGGGGTTTCTCTTTGCCCAGACGGATCATTGTCTTCACGAAGTTGTTGCCAAAAGTGCTGTAAAGCCATGCCGTACGGATAATCATAGCGTGACGGCAAAGCTTCTGGACATTCAACTCACCTACCAGTTTGGTCTTGCCATACACACTGTTAGGACAGGTCTCTTCGTCCTCGGTATAGGGGATGTGGTTGGTGCCGTCGAACACATAGTCGGTAGAGATCTGTATCATCCAACCCCCACGACGGTCTATAGCATGCGCCAGATAGGCGGGTGCCTCGGCATTCAACTTCTGGCAGAGAGCCTCGTTATCCTCGGCCTTGTCGACAGCAGTGTATGCCGCGCAGTTGACAATACCGTCAATCTCATTGGCATCGACAAACTGCTCAATGGCCTGTTGGTCGGTGATGTCGAGTTCTTCAACATCTGTATTAAAATAGGTGTGCTGGGGATTCTCTTTCTCCAGCAACTGCATCTCGTTTCCCAATTGGCCATTACATCCTGTTATCAATATATTCATTACTTTACTCGAATTCGAGAGGTTCTTGTTTATCCTTTAAATAATAGTCGTTGAGCATGCCGATGAATGTCGTAATCTCTTTCACCGCAGCCTGTGTATTAGGTGTTATTTTCTTCTTCTGTAATCGCAGCATCATGACGCCATAGAGCGAGTTGAAGCACGTCTCGACTTCATTCTCGTCCTTGTCGGCACCACGATGGCGCAATTCGACAATGAAGGGCAACACCTTGTAGTACTCAGAATTATAAAATGGGAACTTAGGCGACGCTAATAGCTGGGCATGCAACTCCTGTAGCTGTTGCATCACTACCATATTGATCTGCAAGTGTCCCTGTTCCCGGCAACCCTCCTGATTCATCATACGGATCAGATTGCCAAACCAGTCGGCCTCCTCTTCCTTCTGGTCGTCAGTATAGTCGAAACGGTCAATATACTCTTTGCGAATACGGCTCAACGAACAACCGAAGGCACGGATAGTGTCTTCAATCTGCCACATATAAAGCAGGTATTCAGCAATGTTTTTCTTACGTAATTCCTGAGCTATAAACATTTTCTTTTTTCTTTTTACCTTTTTCCTTTCAGAAGAAAACGAAAAGGTTGGTCACCGTACCAAACAGCGAAATGACGGAAAAGAGCGTCACGATGGCACCTATCACCTGATTGATGATTCGGATTCCATGATCATCGAATATCGAACGGACCTTATCGACCAGCCACGACAACCCATACCACCATAGCAGAGCGCCTCCCACGATACTGGCAAATCCTATGAGCATCTCGAACGGGTGATCGGGAATGACGAAGGCGAACTGTGCAAATAGTGCCATAAAGAGGAAAACGATGAGTGGATTGGAGAAGGTGACCAAGAATGCGGTCCACATATTATACCACAACGAACCTTTCTGCTGGCCCGACTGGTGCATGTTTTTCGTCGGATCCATGCGCCATGTATAGATACCAAAGGCCAACAGCAACACACTACCCGCAATTTGCAGATAGAACTTGTTCTGTTCGTTGTTGATAAAATCCATCACGAAGGCCATACCGAAACCGGTAATTCCAGCATAGATGATGTCGCTGGCGGCAGCACCAAAACCCGTGGCAAGACCATACCATCGCCCTTTGTTCAGCGTGCGCTGTACACAAAGGATGCCCACAGGTCCCATCGGAGCCGAAGCGATCATGCCTATCAGCATGCCCTTGAACACCAGGTCTACTATATTAATATGTATTGGAAACACCATATTCGGTGCAAAGGTACAAATAAGTGAGCGAAAAACCAAATTTATTTGGATTTTTCCGAACGAAAGTACCTTCGACAAGGTCAAAGGTACAAAAAAAATGTGAAAGAATGAGTACTTTCCAAATTATTTTTGTACCTTTGTGGGCAAAATCACAAATAAAAACGAACTTAAAACATAAAAAAAATGGAACAACAAGGAATTAAGCCATATGTTATCGGCTTAGACTTAGGAGGTACGAACTCTGTATTCGGCATCGTTGATGCCCGTGGTGAAATCAAGGCAACAACAGCCATTAAAACTGGCGGCTACACTAATGTCGAGGACTATGTAAAGGCTTCTGTCGAGGCTCTGCAACCCATCATCGAACAAGTGGGTGGTATTGAGAAAATCAAGGCAATGGGTATTGGAGCCCCCAATGGCAACTACTACAAGGGCACCATTGAGTTTGCACCTAACCTGGCATGGGCAAAAAATGGTGTGGTACCCTTGGCAAAGATGTTCAGTGACCAGCTGGGAGGCATTCCCGTGGCTCTGACCAATGACGCCAATGCAGCAGCCATCGGCGAGATGGTATATGGTGTGGCTCGTGGCATGAAGAATTTCATTGTCATCACGCTGGGAACGGGTGTTGGCTCGGGTATCGTTGTTAATGGTCAGTTACTCTAT
Source organism: Prevotella sp. (assembly GCA_016291085.1). Taxonomy (GTDB): domain Bacteria; phylum Bacteroidota; class Bacteroidia; order Bacteroidales; family Bacteroidaceae; genus Prevotella. The sequence goes on along the minus strand of JAEEVW010000002.1, from coordinate 166,437 downwards.
GGTCACGATGGTTTTGCCGGTGAACTGGGACACGTCACGATGGTTCGTGGCGAGGAAGGACGCAGTTGCGGTTGTGGACGCACGGGTTGCCTGGAGGCGTACTGCTCAGCAACAGGTGTAGCTCGTACAGCTCGCGAGCTGTTGGCAAAGACCGACCGTCCCTCAGTGCTCCGCGAGATGAATCCCGAGGACATCACTTCCCTCGACGTATCGATTGCCGCTGGCAAGGGCGACGAGCTAGCTAAGGATATCTACGAATTCACCGGTAAGATGCTCGGCGAGGCTTGTGCCGACTTTGCGGCATTCTCAAGCCCCGAGGCTTTCATCTTCTTCGGAGGTATGGTCAAGGCCGGCGACCTGATTATGGAACCCATCAAGCGCAGCTATAACGAACATGTCATGAACATCTTCAAGAACAAGGCACAGTTCCTCATCAGTGGTCTCGACGGTGCGTCAGCCGCTGTGCTCGGAGCATCGGCCATCGGATGGGAAATCTAATGACATTTCATCACGATTCTTTCATAAAACAAATAGGGAGATTGGTGCAGGACGCTACCAATCTCCTCTTTTTAAATAAGATAAGCAACGAGACAAATGGTCTTCGTGAAGCTTATCGGCGGCAAATTTAGGGATTATTTCCGTAAAATGCAAATTTTTTACAGTTTTTCTTGTATTTAACACGCTTTTCTTCCCTTTTCCTCCCGTTTTACTAAAACGATTGCGCTGGAAAAACAACATTATTATTTGGTTATTCCCACACTTATTCGTAACTTTGCAGCCAAAAGAAATGAACTACTAAAACAAATACAGGAAATGAAGAGAATCCTACAGACCGTAGCACTTCTTGTCTTCGTGGTTCTTGGCATGTATGCCAAGGGGTGGAACGAGCAAGAGTACAAACAGATTGAGCAGAGCATCCGCATGCCTCAGTTTACAGACAAAGTGTATGACATCACCAAGTTTGGCGCGAAACCCGGCAATACAGCCGCAAAAAACCAGAAAGTCATCCAGAAGGCCATCGACAAATGTTCGAAGAAGGGCGGTGGTAAGGTCGTCATCCCTGCCGGACAGAAATTCCTGACAGCCGCTATCCAGTTGAAGTCAGGCGTCAACCTCGTCATCGAGGAGGGTGCTGTGCTGGAGTTTGCCTTCGAACCCGAGCTCTACCCCATCGTTCCTACACGCTGGGAGGGCCTTGACTGTTGGAACCTGTCGCCACTCATCTATGCCTACCAGGCCAAGGATATCGCCATCACGGGCAAGGGCACCATCGACGGTGGTGGTTCTAACGAGACATGGTGGCCATGGTGCGGCAACAAGCGCTTTGGCATGAAGGAGGGCGGTATTGCCCAGAATCAGGGAGCCCGTGCCCGTCTGTTGAAATATGCCGAGGATGGCGTACCCATGGACGAGCGCCGTTTCGGTCCTACCGACGGCCTGCGTCCCCAGATGATTAACCTGAACCAGTGCGAGGGTATCCTCATTGAGGATGTTACGCTTTTGCGTTCACCGTTCTGGGTTATCCATCCCCTGTTGTCGAAGGATATCACCGTGCGTGGCGTACATATCAACAACAATGGTCCCAACGGCGACGGTTGCGACCCCGAGTCGTGTGACCGTGTACTGATCGAGAACTGTTTCTTCAACACTGGTGACGACTGTATCGCCATCAAGTCAGGCCGTAACAACGACGGTCGCGAAGGCGGACAGGGCAAGTTTGCCGGCACACCTTCGAAGAACATCATCATTCGTAACAGTAAGTTTAACAACGGCCATGGCGGTGTGGTCATTGGCTCTGAGATTTCAGGCGGTTGCCAGAATGTCTATGCCGAGAACTGTGAGATGGATTCTCCCTCTTTGGACCGTGTGCTGCGTATCAAGACGAACTCCTGTCGCGGTGGTATTATCGAGAATATCAACATGCGAAATATTACCGTTGGCCAGTGTGGTGAGGCTGTATTGAAGATCAACACTGACTACGAACCGCGCGAGGTGTGCTGTCGTGGATTCTATCCTACGGTGCGCAACGTCACGATGGAGAATGTCACCTGCCAAAAGTCGAAATACGGTGTGATGATTGTGGGTTACGAAGACCCCAAGTTGGCCTATACCGTCAACAACATCACCGTCAAGAACTGTCAGTTCAACGGTGTCTACAACAAGCCCATCCATCAGATTGGCCTTGCACAGGACGTCACCTACGACAACTTGATGATCAACGGCTCGCTGGTACTCCAGGAGAAGCCCTACAAACACTACTCCGAGTGGTTGACCTACTCTGAGATGAAGCGTGTTCCCGAGAGTTATATGCTTGACTTTTCCACCCAACCCAAGTGGAGCTATGTGATGGGGATTGAACTGGAAGGCATGCTCGACACCTATTTAAAATATGGTGGCGACGACATTCTGAAATACTGTAAGATGTATACCGACAAGATGATCGACGAGGACGGCAACATCACGGGATATAACATCCTGGACTATAACCTCGACAACATCCGCACCGGACATTTCGTCACCCGCATGTATCAGAACTGGCCCGAGGCCAAGAACCTGAAAGCCATGCAACTGATGATGAAACAGTTGCAGGACCAGCCCCGTACCATTGCCGACAAGGTATTCTGGCACAAAGCCATCTACGCTTATCAGGTATGGCTCGACGGCATCTTCATGGGTCTGCCCTTCCGCACGCTCACCGCACCGATTACGGAAAAAGTAAAAGGGTTAAAAGGTAAAAAAGTAAAAAATAATCCTGTGACGGCTATTTACGATGATGCTGTCAACCAGCTGAAAATTACCTACGACCGCACTCTCGACCCCAAGACTGGTCTGAACCGTCACGCCTACGACGAGACCCGCAAGACCTTCTGGGCCGACAAGGAAACTGGTCTGTCACAGCACTGTTGGGGACGTGCTCAGGGATGGTACACCATGGCCCTCATCGAGGTGCTCGACGCTCTGCCCGAGGACTACGCCCGTCGCCCGGAAGTCATCGACCTGTTGGTGAAGGACTTCGACGCTATTCTGAAATGGCAGGACAAGAAGTCGGGTATTTGGTATCAGGTCATGGATTCGCCCAATCGCGAGGGTAACTACCTGGAGTCCACCTGTTCAGCCATGTTTACTTACGCACTGCTAAAAGCCGCTCGCAAGGGCTATGTCGGCGAGAAATATCGCGACGCAGGCGTTAAGGCCTACAAGGGCATGATCGAGAAATTCATCAAGGTGAATGCCGACAAGACCATCTCGCTCACCAACTGTTGTTCGGTGGCCGGCTTGGGTCCTGCTGCTACCCCCGAGGTGGAAGCCGCCATGAAGAAGGTCAACCCCAAGGGCTCCGTCAAGGAAAACAAGAAACGCGACGGAAGCTTCGACTACTATCTCTCTGAACCCATCCGCGACAACGATGCCAAGGGTGTCGGTCCGTTCATCTGGGCTTCCCTCGAAATGGAGATGATGGGATATACGACAGAGGAGAAGTGAGAAGTGGGAAGTGATAAGTGATAAGTGAGAAGTGAGAAGTGAGAAGTGAGAAGTGAGAAGTGGGAAGTGATAAGTGAGAAGTGAGAAGTGAGAAGTGAGAAGTGATAAATGATAAGTGATAAGTAAAAGGTAAGAAGTTAGATATAAGAAATATATGAAAAAGATAGTATTATTATTTTCGGCCTTTCTGTTCAGTATCACCACGATGGCTGACGACGTGCCGGCATTCCCTGGTGCCGAAGGTCACGGACGTTATGTTACAGGAGGACGCGGAGCAACCAAGGTCATCCACGTCACCAACCTTAAGAACAGCGGTACCGGTTCCTTCCGTTCAGCTGTCAGCGGTTCTTCCAAGAAGATTATCGTATTCGACGTTGGTGGTGTCATCCCCTTGGCCAGTGACGTTACTATCGGTGCCAACACCACTATTCTCGGACAGACGGCACCCTACCCCGGCATCACCCTGCGTTACTATACAGTACGTCCCAATGGAAACAATATCATTATGCGTTTCATCCGCATCCGACGCGGACAGGAGAAAGACGTGAACGATGGTGCTGATGCCTCATGGGCCCGTAACCTCACTGGCATCATACTCGACCACTGCTCCTTCTCATGGAGTATCGACGAGGTGGCCTCGTTCTACGACAACAACAACTTCACCATGCAGTGGTGTACCATTGGCGAGAGTCTGAACAATGCCGGACACGGCAAGGGCGCACATGGATATGGTGGCATCTGGGGCGGCAAACTGGCCTCTTTCCACCACAACCTCATCTGTCACGTCAACAACCGTTCGCCTCGTTTCAACGGTGCACGCTACGAATGGAAGGGCTATACCAGCAACAAACTCTATAGCCAATACAATTGGGCCAACGAGGTACAGGCCGAGAATGTCGACTTCCGCAACTGCGTCATCTACAACTGTGGCAATGGCTGTTACGGAGGTCCTGGCGGTGGTCAGATTAACATCGTGAACAACTACTACAAAACGGGGCCTGCTGCCACCACCAATCGTGTCACCCAAGTTACGGTAGGAGCCAGTGGCAATGCTAGTGGACATCCTAATCTCTGGACCATGACCAGCCGCTACTTCATTGACGGCAATCAGATGAATAAAACCGCCAACTTCGACGGATGGTCGAACATCGCCTACGATGATGGCACCTACCTCATCGATGGCGAGCGCTGGAGTCCAGACCCCAACCACTATAATGGTGAAAACGTCACCTACAAAAAGAACAATGCCGGCACTGACTGTGTCCGCATTCGTCTTGACGAGCCTGCTCCTATTGGTGACATCACAACGCATGTCGCAGCCCAGGCTTTTGACAAGGTGCTGACCTATGCTGGTGCATCACTCCATATGGACGATGTCGATGCGCGTTATTTCACTGAGGCAAAAGATGGCACGGCAACCTACAAAGGTTCCGTCACTAAGACGGCAGGTCGCATCGATCTAGTATCTGACTGTAACGGCTATACCGAGGAGAATTTTGGCACGGGCAGTCGCGAAGAAGGCTTCGATACCGATCAAGATGGCATTCCCGATGCTTGGGAGACAGCCAATGGCTTGAATCCCAATGATAAAAGCGATGCCTTTAAGATCACGCTCGACACTGAAAAGGGGTGGTACACCAACCTTGAGGTTTACGCCAGTTCCCTCGTCGAGGACATCATGAAGGCCGGCAATGCCGATGCTGAGAGTAGCATTAACGAGTACTATCCCGCTTATATCAAGCCTTCTACAGGTATCAACAACGTACGTACTTCGGCTATTCTAAGCACAGAATACTACTCACTCGACGGTCGTCGCCTGTCAGAACCCCAGCGTGGTATCAATATCCGCGTAGAGCGTCTGGCAAACGGCAAGTCCGTCACCACAAAGGTCATCAAATAACAACACAATACACAAAGACAAGACAGACAACTAATGATTCATGTTGGAAAATGGGAGGCGCTGGTCTCCCATTTTTCTTTTCCTTCCTTATGCCAGCTTCTTCATCCATGCTCCATGGAACAGGCGGCCCAGGAAGATGAGTCCTCGGAACGACAGTTCAATGGCCATTGCCGTCCACACGCCAGGTAATCCATAGCTGACTGCAAGCACAGCAGCCAGCGTCAGACGGACGCCCCACATCGACAACAGACTCATGATGGCTGGTTTCAGCGTGTCGCCGGCTCCGACGAAGACACCGTTACAAACGATGGATGCCGCAAACATCGGTTCGGCAAAGGCCTCTATGCGCAGACACTTCGCTCCCACGGCGATAATATCGTCGACGGGTGTCATCAGCGACATCAGTTCTGGTGCGAAGACATACATCAACAGCCCCATCAGCGTCATTACCAGCATGCCCAATCCTACCGACATATGGGCAAACTGACGTGTCAGCACGCGCTTGCCGGCACCGAAACTCTGTCCCACCAGTGTGGTGGCGGCTTCGGCAATACCGAATCCTGGCATGTAGCACAGGCTCTCGACGGTGATAGCCAACGAGTGAGCCGCTATGGCGACCGTTCCCAACGGAGCCACGATGAGTGTGCTGACTACCTGCGCCGAACCCATCAGCATGTGCTGCAATCCCATAGGTGCGCCAATCTTAAAGGCATTACCCACAACATCGGCCTGTGGTTTGAATTTGTCCCACGACAGGGGCAGGCTGTCCCTATAGCCCGCACCAGAAGGCGCGGGAGTAGTGGCAGTGGCAGAAGCGGGGGCAGACGCGGAGGCAGACGCGGTGGCAGAGGGCTTACGCAGGATGCCCAGCATTTCCGAACGGTAAAGCAGGAAATACATCATCAGCACGGCCGTCACCATCATGGCCAGTCCGGTACCAATAGCGGCTCCTGCCACGCCCATATCGAATATATATATAAATAGGTAGTTGAACACCACGTCCATCACACACATGCCGATGTTCAGCATCGAGGGAATCTTCATGTTGCCCGAACACTTCAGCATCGAGCCTGCCAAACCCTCCATCTGGAAGAAGATGCCTGCCAAACCGAAGATGGCGAAATAGAGTGTGGCGTCGTGGGCTATCTCCTCCGTACCGCCCAGCCAATAAGGCAACGGCACGCTGATGGCAAGCGCTATGACCGTCATCATCAGGCTCCACAGCGCACAGCACACCAGCGACTGGCGCAGCACACGCTGGGCACGCTTGAAGTCGTTGGCACCTACGGCATGAGCCACCTGCACGGAAAAGCCCATATTCGCCGCCGAAGCCAGTCCGCCCATCAGCCATCCTGTGGTTTCCACGATACCGATGGCCGCCGAGGCCTTGGCGCCCAGATGTCCCACCATCGAGGCGTCGATGAAGAACATCACCGTGGCCGAAATTTGCGCCAGGATCGACGGAATACTCAGGCTGACAATCAGCCTGAGTTTCTCGCCCTGTGTCATCTCACGACCCTCGCGGATGTAGGCCAGGAGATCCTTTTTTTCCTGTTTCGTAACGCTCGTTATTCCGTTATACCGTAATTCCGTTATGCCGTAATTCCGTTATGCCGTAATTCCGGAATTCCGTTATTCCGCCTCCAGCAGGAGCACGCGGCTCGACCAGTCGGTCTTCTTATTCCACTCCGTATCGTTGCGGTACGGCATTTCCAGTCCGTGGTTCATCAGGTATGCACCGCTAAACGCCTTACCCTCGCAGTCCATGGGCTTCACGTCGATGCGGTTCAGTTCGTGCACCTTATACATCTTATTGGGATTCAGACCAGCCATCTTCACACGCGGCAGGTGCTCGTCCTGGAACGACTCCGTCTTCCACCAGTAGAACACGGCCTTGTCCTGCTCATCGTTGACATACATCAGCGACGCCAGTCCCTTCCGGTCGTAGGGCGACAACAGGCGGTAGATGTTACCAAACTGCACGATGGGACGAATCTGCTTATACTCCTGGATGGCCTTACGGCACAGCTCCTTCTCGTCGTCGGTCATGTTCTTCGGCTGAATCTCCATACCCAGTCGTCCGCTCATGGCGACGTCGATGCGGAACTTCAGCGACGTGGTGCGGAACACCGTGTGGTTGGGCGTTGCCGAGATGTGCGAAGCCATAGCGATGGCAGGGAAGAAATAGCTGGTACCCCACTGCATGTAGATGCGCTGCAGGGCGTCGGTATTGTCGCTCACCCAGAACTCGTCGAAATACGGCAGCACGCCCCAGTTGGCTCGTCCGCCACCTGACGCACAAGCTTGGATGGTCAGGTCGGGATATTTTTCACGAATGCGCTGGCACACCTTCTCGAAACCGCGGTGGTACTCGATGTAGAGGTGGCTCTGCTCGTTCATCGTCAGGTATTGCGAACCGTGATTCAAGATGGGCATGTTGGCGTCCCACTTGATATAGTCTATCTCAGGGTACTTCGTCATGAGGTTGTCGACGACAGAGAACACGAAGTCCTGCACCTTGGGATTCGAGAGGTCCAATACCACCTGCGTACCACCACGACCCAGCACGGGTTCGCGCTTCGGAGCCTTCACAATCCAGTCTGGATGGGCCTCGTACAGCTCCGACACGGTATTCGCCATCTCAGGCTCTATCCAAATGCCGAACTTCACACCGTTCTTGCGGGCGTCGCGCAACAGGCCCTCAATGCCCTCGGGCAGCTTGTTCTTGTCGACCACCCAATCGCCGAGGCTGGAGTTGTCGACCTTACGGGGATACTTGTCGCCAAACCATCCGTCGTCCATCACAAACAGCTCGCCACCCATCGAGGCAATGTCGGCCATCATCTGGTCCATGCCTTTCTGATTGATGTCGAAATAGACGCCTTCCCACGAATTCAACAGAATCTTGCGCTCCTTATTGCCATTGGCCAGCATGTATTTACGGCCCCAGCTATGGAAATTCCGGGAAACACCGGATAATCCGGATGATGAGAAACTGAATGCGACTTTCGGCGTTACAAACGTCTCACCCTTCTTCAGGTGGTATTCCGAGTTATCCTCGTTGATGCCGGCAAAGAAGTAGTGGTAGTCGGTGTCGTCGGTCACCACCTTCAGCCGGTAGTTGCCGCTATAGCACAGGGCGGCACCGATGACCTGTCCCTCGTTCTCACGGGCCTTGCCGTCCAGCGAGAACATCACCTCGCCGTGACTGGTATGGGCGTTGCGCGTACCGTCCTTGTTGACGATGAGCTTCTGACCGTTCGTCAGCGGTTCCTCCACCAAACGAGCCTCGTTGGCCCACGATCCGTAGAAGCTCGACATCCACACGTCACCCCTGCGAATGGGCAGCATGGCCGAGGCAAACGTCGTCATCACCACGGGCTGCTTCTCCTGGTTGGTCACCTCCGTCCACGTGGTAATCATGTCCACGTCTTGATAGGCCAGATAGCACAGCTTGACGGTGATGGGATACACGGGGTCCTTCATCGTGATTTCCGTCAGCTGACCTTCGTCGGCCGTCAGGCGCTCCACACCCGTCACCACCAGCTGTGTCGACAGGTTGCCGTCAGAATGGCGCATAGCCAGAGCGGCATCTGCCGGACAGTTCATGCCGTAGGCGGGATAGGCATCCATGCGTCCGTTGCGAGGAGCCTGCAGGTGCTGCAACTCCTGTGCGTTCAGGCGCTGTCCGAAATACACATACTGGGGCTGTCGGCCCTGTTCCACGTCGAGCACCAGCGTCATCTGCTTCGTTTCGACCGTCACCTGCTCTGCCCTGCTCGTCATCGCCGTCAGGCACAGCATCATTGCAATTATCAGTTTCTTATTCATCATCAGTTAATATTTATATTTCTTTTGCAAAGGTACAAAAATAATGCATGAAAAGCAAATTATTCGTGTAAAAGTTTTTGAATAATTGCATTTATTCTGGAGCTTTGCCTGAAAATGATTTATGTCAAGGAATAGCGAAAAAAGTAAAAAAAACACACTGTTTGCGCACACAACACCAAAAAAGCCCTTACCTTTGCACCCGATTTCAAGATAACGGTGTCGGTGAGACGGCACTAAAGTATAATTAAAATTAGGTAAAAAGATTATGAAAAAGATTTTTGCTGTTGCACTTGTTGCAATGATGACTATGACAGCTAATGCACAGGTTTATGTTGGTGGTACCGTTGGTTTAAAGTCAATGAGCTGTGATGGTACTTCTGCCACTTCATTCACCATCAACCCCGAGCTGGGCTACAACCTCAACGACAGCTGGGCTATCGGTGTTAACGTTGGCTATGCTACCAACAACATCGCTTATGACAACAACGGCGGTTTCGCTGGCAAGCTGGACAAGAACGTGAACACTTTCAGTGTTAGCCCTTACGTTCGTTACACCTTTGCCAAGCTCGACAAGGTAAACTTCTTCGCTGATGGTATCGTTAGCTATGCAAACACTGGCAACAGCGACTTGAAGGTAAATGCATTCGGTGTTGGCATCCAGCCTGGTGTTGCCATCAACCTGAACGAGAAGGTTAGCTTCGTTGCTAAGTTAGGTCAGATTGGTTATTCATCTGCTAAGGCCGACGTTGACGGTGCCAAGGCTGTTAACCAGATCGACTTCAGCCTGAACTCACTGGCTGCACTGAACTTCGGTCTGTACTTCAACTTCTAATCCAACAGAAGATAAGATTATCAGTTATAAAGGGAGGCTGTGTCGACATTCACGACATAGCCTCTTTTTCTTATGTACACCATGCCTTGGAGTGAGAAACCGTTTGCTCAATAAGCGGGGGTTATTGGAAAATAAGGCAGGGTTATTGGAAAATAAGGCAGGGTTATTGGAAAATAAGGAAGGGTTATTGGAAAATAAGGAAGGGTTATTGATTCTTAGACCTGAGGTCGTCTGTAAGCGAATTTACGTGATTCGGTGATTTTAATATATATAATTATTAAAATCACCGAATCAACAAAAATCAGAACGCATTTCAGAGGGGCAAAGCGGTAAATCCCATTTTTAGGTATTGCACGCTTATTTTTGATTATATTAACACTTAAAATGGTGTATTTTGCGCACTTTTTTGTAACTTTGCAGGCGGAATTAATTCAACGACTTTAAAAACAATTAAAAACTATAGTTTAGTATGAAACGATTAATTAATCATGTGAGCCTTACCAGAAGGCTACGACAGCTTTTAGTGCTGTTTGCACTACTGTTACTACCTGCAGGAATGTGGGCAGAAGACTACAACCTGTGGATTGGTGAAACGCAGGTGACCAGCGAAAATGCCAGCAACATTCTAGCTGACGATAACACAAACGATGGAAAGGTGAGTTTCATTGCCAGTTCCAACACGCTGGTACTGAATGGTGTCGAAACGGGCAAGTACATCAAGAGCTCGCTGGACAACCTAATCATTAAGTTCTCAGGTACCAACAAGGTTCATGACACCGCGTCATATCCCGATTATGATTACGATGCTATCTTTTCCACGGTTGCCACTGCAACTCTGACTTTCGTAAAAGACGGGGACGCCACATTACAACTATATGCCCCCAACTTAACCACAACTGTAATAAAGGGCTTTGCTTCTGTTAGCTACAGTAGCGGAGACGGTCAGTGCTATCTTCACTCAGCAAAACCTTGTATTTACAGTGCAACAGATCGTCTAGTAAACATCTATGATGGGGGCGCAATATCAGAAGTCACCATTTCCGGTGAGACGGCTTATCCTTTGTGGTTTATTAGCAATAGTGATGTTGCTACACAGGTGACGTCATCTACTATTACTGCAAACGTTACTGAAGGTACTGTTACGTTTGATTCAAGCAACAACAAATTAAGTATAAATGGAGCAATAATCAATGGTAAAATTCTTAGCGCGCTGGGCAATTTGACGTTGGATCTTCAAGGTGCGAACTTTATTGCTACTACTGATAGTGGATCGGTTGTACGTTCTGCAAATGCAGGTACACTGACAATTACTGAAACTGGTGAGAATGCTACTCTGCAATTGAATGTTCCAAAAGACGACTGGAACGAATATCCTGTCATACAAGGTTTCACGGCGCTCAGTTATGTTGGCTTTAACCTGGCTGCGAATCCGGGTGCCACATATGGCGTGTACTATGTATATGACAGTGAATACGACGAATACGACAGAATAATCTATGGTCTATATGATTCCAACAGGCAAGAAGGCTCATTAAAGCGCATCACCAATGCCTTGTTTACTACTGCAAATCTGTATCCAGTTTGGGTAGCAGGCACACAAGTATCAAGCGATAACAAATCGGATGTGCTGGGCGAAGGCAAGGTGAGCTTCAATACGAGCAACAATACTCTGACATTGAACGGCATTAACATTACCGGTCCTATTTTCTATAATGATGCCGCAGAAAATCTTACCATTTCCCTTAACGGTACAAATGAGATTAATATCGATCAAGATCTGTGGTATAGTGATGCTATAGTTTTATCAAATAATGCCAGCAGTGCATCGTTGATTATCAAGAAAACTGATGATGCAGAGAGCTGCTCCTTGAAAGTGAATGCTGGAAACAGTGACTGGAGATCTATTACTGGTTTTTCAGATGTTACATGGACGGGATTAAATGCTGTTGCAGCAAATACAGTTTCGTATGATGCACAAAACAGATATTTGTTAACAGGCGACGGAAGTGCCTGGAACGTGGAGTTCACCACTGCCACAGCTTATAACATAGTAGTAGATGGTGTTCCCGTTACGAGTTCAAACGCTAAAAACGTGCTGGGTGACGTCCATGCATCGGTGAGCTATAGTGATGGTACGCTGACGCTGAAGGGTGCAAATATTGCCCCATCAAGTGAAGATGCTATCATCATCGATGAAGAAGTTGAAGCCCTTACCGTCCACCTAGTGGGTTATAACCAGATTGGTGCTTATGGTCAATATGCCTTCAACTTGAAAGGTAACACGGCGCTGACCTTTACCACCAGCGAAAAGATGCCTGGCTCATTAGTGAGCAGTGGCAATGGTGGCAATGTGTTTAATGAAGAACAACAGCCTTCTGTGACCTATCAAAATGGTCTTGCTTTAGACGCGAACAACACAGAAATCAAAGCCGAAACAGGTACAATGACTGTGACAGGCTTAACAGGCGCCGTGAGTTATGTGAATTCAGATAATAATGGATCTGCATATATGTATTCTTCTCCATTCCCATTTGAAGCCACAAAGGCAGAAATGAGTTATGGTGATGCTGTGGTCGTCTCAACACCAGATAACACTACAACAACGGAGTTATGGACTTCAAACATTCAGTCTGCCAATGTACTGAAGTACACATTACAGTTCGACTGGGGTACTTGTACAAATAAGAATGTGACGGTACAGGTTGTCGGATATAATCAGAATGAACAAACTTATGATTGGGAGGCCGACGGCGAGACCTATTCTTCTGCTGTTGCTTTGTCTACGGCCGATGCTGACGGCATCATAGAGATTCCCTTAACGAAAGACGTGACCTCAAGCCAACTTCGTTTGCGCTTCTCGTCTGACGCAGCATTCTCTTTCGTAGCACTAAGCGTCGGCATAACGCAGATAGTAAACTATCCCGTTGTTGTTGCAGGCACACAGGTAACAAGTAAGAATGCCTCTGACGTGCTGGGCGACAAGAAAATAAGCTATGATGTTGAAACGAACACTCTGACGCTGAACGGAGCGACTGTCGGAGAAGATGGTTCTAACCCAGAACCAACAATTCCAGAGGCTCCTGGTATTAGTTACAGTGGTACTGACGATTTGACCATCAGCTTGATTGGCTCCAATACCATTTATGGTATGGGAGGCTGTGATGCTATTCGTTACAGTGGAGAGCCAGGGGACAACCAACCAAAACTGATATTTGCCAAGGGTGACAACCAGCCTTGCTCGCTCCAACTAAGCGCAATAGAGACAACGGTTATATCTTCAGGCTTTAGCCAAATTAATGGCGTCAATGGAATCAATGACACTTATGCTGAGGCTTTGACGCTGATTTTCAATAAGGAGGTTTCGTATGGTTCTGAATCTGATGGTCTTTACTATTACAATGAAGAAGTCTCTTATCCTGTCACCTCAGCCGTAATTACTTCCGGATATGGTCTGACAGTTGGCGATGTGATGGTGCATGAAGGCAATGCTGCTGACATCCTTGATGGTGACGAGACCAACGATGGCAAAGTAAGCTACAATGCCACCACGAATACACTGAAGCTGGATGGTGCCGATCTTTCAGGAAACGGCATTTCCTATGAGGGAGCAGAAGATTTGACTATTGCACTGAAAGGCAACAGCCAAGTATTCTCCATCAGCTATACGAATAATGAGGCAGAAGACATTCCACAACTACTTTTCACCAAGGCTGAAGGAGCTACCGACTGCACTTTGGCTTTGAATTCCAAAGGAGACGGAAGTGTCATTGACGGCTTCTCTGATATTGATTATGGAACGTTCAACACTATGTCTTCAGACCCTCTGAAATATGGAAAAATGACCCCTGAAGAAGATTATATTTGTTTATTGGATGCAATTACAAATGATTTTATGTCAGAATTGACCATTACTACTGCTACCACATATCCTTTGTGGGTAGGAGGCACTCAGGTGACGGGCACTTCTGTTACTGCTGATAATATTCAAAGATGTGGAAATTACGTCGATAATGAAGAGTACGGCATTACGTTCACGCCAGGCGAGACCAACACCTTGAATTTACTAAGGTCAGGAATCACAATTGAAGAGAGCAGAAAACCCGCCATCGTAAGCAGTCTCGACAACCTGACTATTCAGCTGGAAGGCATAAACAACATCATATTTAACGGTGAATATTCCTATTATATGATTGTAAGCACCGATGCTAATGCCACTCTTACTTTCAAGGCAGTAGGTGATGACGCAATGCTCAATGCTAACATTAGCGAATCAGCCTATATTGGTTCTCCTGCAAACGGCTTTAAGACTGTAAGTTATGAAGATGATTTAGTATATATTGCAAACGGAACATCCACACAGACTATCAAGAGGATTCCTGCTATCACATTTGCGGGTAGCAACTTATGGGCAACATACTATAGCACTGAGAATCTGAAAGTTCCTGATGGCCTAACGGCATACGTAGTAAGTGCAGTGAACGAAACAACTGGCGCAGTGACGGTAACATCTATCGGTTACATTCCTGCTGACGAGGCTATTCTGCTGCAACGTGAAGAAAATGGTGCTGCCAGTGGCTATACGGCAACGGCTTATACAAGTCAGCCAACTGGGTTCACCAACATGCTTCGCGGTTCTGAAGATGATACTTCTATCGAAGACGGAGATTTCGAGGGACCTGTCTACGTGCTCTTCAACGACAAGTTCAAGCGTGCTATCAGTGGAACGATTCCTGCACGCCGTGGGTTCCTGGTACCTGGTGAAATGGTTGCCCCGGGAGAAGCTCCACAGTATCTTACTATCAGCATTACCGACGGCAACACCACAGCTATCGATACGCTGACTGTCGACGACAACAGCAACGACAGCTGGTACACTATCGACGGACTCAAGCTGAACGGCAAGCCCCAGCGTAAGGGTCTATTTATTAATAATGGTAAGAAAGTTTATATCAATAACAACAAATAAGGAGGACATATAATTATGAAACACAATATCAAGTATGTGATTTCTCTGGTGTTCATGCTCCTGTTAACACAGAGCACATGGGCTGACCCAACCGTGACAATTATCAAGCAGCTGAACGGTGCAGTGGTCACTGAAACTTCGCCAGGAGTGGTGACGTCTGAAATTGCAAACGGCAAGTGTACCCTGACGGTGACACCTGCATCAGGCTACTATGTCACCAAGGATTTCATCACCGTCTATTCTGTAGTGACGGGGGGTGTGGCACAGACTCCAAGAAGGACGAATCCAAACCTGGACAACGATCCTATTGAAGTTAGTGACAAAGGTGAAAACACCGACCCTACTGGCATAACCACTTATGAGTTCACCATGCCTGCTGACGGCAGCGATGCAGAGGTAACTGTCAACTTCCAGTCGATTGTGACGTACGACCTCTATATTGGCGAGACACAGGTGACTGAGCTGAATGCCGCTCACATTTTGGGTGAGAATAATACAACTGTGACGTTCACTTCTGTATTTGACGATCAAACGGAAATAACCACTAACACCCTGACGCTTAATGGTGCTGAATTGACTGCTCCTGTGATTGTCGGTTTGGACAATCTGACTATCGATATTCAAGGAACAAACAGCATTACAACGGCAGAAACATGTCTTCAGAAAATTGACGATGCAGCCCCTGCGGTGACTTTCAAGTCAACTAGTAGCCCAGTGGGAAGCCTGACGCTGAAAACTACAGGGGATGGCGGTGTAAATACTTTCGGCGAATACAATGTTGGAAGTTTCTCTATTAGCGAGGAACTTACACTGATTATGAAGAATTCTGGTTACGTATATTCGAATACATATTATTTCACGGATGGTACTACTAAAGAGGCCGTTTTCGCCCCAGCGTATGATATAATAGTAGGTGAAATGCCTGTTACTATGGGCAATGCTGATGATATTTTTGGTACCGGCAAGGCAAGCTACGATGCTGAAAACAATGTCTTGACATTGAATGGTATTGAATTGGGTGGTGACAACGGCTCGGTAAAATATGCAGGAAGTGAGAATCTGACCATTGCTCTCAACGGCTGGAATAAATTGACGGGTATTGTTTGTACAAGTCAGGCAGAGACGAAGCCCACTCTGACATTCAAGAAAGCAGAAGGTGCTCTTAGTCCTCAGTTGAGAGTAACATCGGATTTCACAGCCGCAACAAACTTCTCAAGCGTAAGCTATCAGGATTGGCTGGGGTTGAAGACTGAGACGGAAGATGAGACAACGTATTATAATGTCTTGTCGAAGACACCAACAATAGCAGGTAGTCTTAATGGCTTGGAAGGAAAATGGTATGTAGACGTTACAAGTTCCTTCGAAGGAACGGTGAAGTACTCACTGACCTACGCTGACGAGAACTTAGCAGAAAATAACAAAACGAATGAGACATTTGCGGAAGCATTCCCATTGCTTGGCCCTGCTACCATCAAGGCGACAATAACTATTGGCAGCGAGACCAGCCCAGAAGAGACAGCCTACTATTTTGGTGTGATGCCTAATCCACTTACATTTGTTTATGATGGCGAAACAGCACCCACTTTTGCTGCTACATTATGTCCAAGTGTTGAAGGCGTATCGTTCACTCCAACATACTCTCCTGGAGACTTCGCAACATTCTCAGAAGGTGAGGTGACTATCAACGGTTACGGTAGCGGCTTGGCTTATGCCAGCTTAAACCTTCCTGAGAACAGAACCTTCAGCGTTATCACTGACTCTATCGGATTTAAAATGGAGGTCGTTCCTCCCGTTCCCACGATCACTCTTGCATCTGGCTCATATTTGAGCACACACGACCCCATTGTGATACAGGGACCTGATATTGCAGACAGCAAGATCATGTACAAATGGAATGATGAGGAGGAGGCTTGTGAATATGAAGAGGCAATTCCTGTTCAGAACGGTACGTTGACGGCGTGGGTAGAGGTGGTATATAACACAACTACAGGTGCTACGGTCGCCAGCGACAAGGTAACCGCTCAATATACGATTAGTTATCCCATTACGTTTGTAGGAAGCAACAATTGGGCTACATATTACGTTACGGAGAATCTGACTGTTCCTGAGGGTCTGACGGCATACACAGTAGAGGATGTAAATGAGGAAACCGGTGTGGTGATCGCTTCGACAATCGGATACATTCCACGCTACGAGGCAGTTCTTCTGAAGCGTACTAACACTGCTGTCAGTGAATATACAGCTACAACTTATGATGATGAGGAGGAGGAGGATGACATCATCAATTTGCTGGAGGGCACAAATCAGGCAACAAGTATTGGAGATATTTTGAGAGACTATACAACAGATGCTTCCGTCTACGTGCTCTATAACGATGAGTTCGTGAAGGCCACAACGGGTACAATTCCGGCTAATCGCGGCTATTTGCGATTCGGTGAGTTGGCTGTTGCTCCTCGCTTGACCATTGAAATCGAGGGCGATGCTACGGGCATTGATACGGTTCGTGGCTCAGAGGTCATGGATAATGATTACTACGACCTGAGTGGTCGCAAGCTCTCGGGCAAGCCGACGAAGAGCGGACTCTATATTAAGAATGGAACGAAAGTTCTGGTTAAGTAAAGTTCAATGTGGTTGTTAAACAAAAATAAAGTATAGCGCGATATGAAACAATATTTTAAGTATATCACGACAATGGTTGCCCTGCTGGCTATGACAGTCGGCACGTGGGCAGACGACGAAAGGGTAAGTATTACTGTATTGCCCTCTATGCAGGCTGCTGCTCCTGGCACGGTGACTTCTGCAATTGAAGGAAACACCTGTACACTGACCGTTACTCCGACTAATGGCTACTATGCAACGGTGGAAAACATCAGTGTAGAACTGACGGTAAGCGGCAATGTGGCTCAATCCCCTCGCCATGCACCTAATATTAAAGATAAGGTGGAAGTGACGGCTTTGACTCCCTTTGACGACCCCTGTGGTGAGACACGATACTCGTTTACCTTTCCTGATGAGACGTACAATGCAGAGGTAACAGTAGAGTTCCAGCCTATCGCCATAACCGTTGGCGGTGTGGCAGTGTCACCTCTTAACTACGCGAATATAACGGGCGCCAATATTACTGGTACGGTGTCGTTTACTCCAGCTATTCCTGCTTCAGAAAACATACCGGCGAAACCAGCTAAGCTGACGCTGAACGGTGCTACCATCGATATGACGGAGACCAACGGTTATCCCATCGTGAGCAGCCTCGAGAATCTGACGGTAGTTCTGATTGGTGAGAACACATTAAAAGTTAATGCGGACAAACCAAACGGTTTCCACTATAGCGGTTCGTCTAATCTGCCTACGCTGACCTTCGCCCATACGGAGTTTCCTGGTGTGAAAGGTTTCGGTAAGCTGACGGTTACTGGTGGTACTATCGCTTCTGATTATGAGCTCGGTAACGAGTTCCCTGAAAGTCAAACAGTGACAGGATGGAGAAAGTCTGAAAGCACCAACTCTACCCTCACCTACGTTGAATACTATGACCTGAAAGTCGCTGGTACCCAGATTAATTCTGATGAGCTGTCCATTCTGGATGGAAAGGTGAGCTATTATCCGGTAACCCAGACCTTGTCGCTGAACAAATTTACAACAACAGATAACATCCAGACCTCGCTGAGCAACCTGACTGTCGCGCTGACGGGTGTGAACAGCGTTAATAAGATTTCGTTTACTGGCACAGATGCAAGTGGTGCGATTACAATCCGTAAGAATAGTTCCAGCACGGAGGAAGTGAATAAGCTGACTGCAACTCTTGAAAACTACGATAATGACAATATTACAGTTGACGAACCGCTGCACGCCATTCAGCCAAACGTTTTCTCTGACGTAGTCTATTATGCACTATATATTAATGGTGCACGCGTAAATTCGGAAAATAAGAATAACATTACTACAGGCGTCAGCTTCGACGCTACAACGAATACGCTGACGCTCGACAATGTCAATACCACTCTGGAAAAGGGAGCCTTCATTGAGAACGGACTGGACCAGTTGACCATCAATCTGTTGGGGACCAACACGATAGCCTGTGGAAACTTTAATTTCTTAGTGAAGAAGGATGGCGACGTTGACCATGAAGTAGCCTTCACTACTGATCCCCGTGCAGCTGGTAACCTGACGATGACTATCAACAAAGACGTTGAATGGTATACAGGACACAGCACGGCATATCAGAATAGCCTGACAGCTAAGACTGAAGAATCAGGGGACAACCTTACGGTAACAATCGCTGCTCCCTCTGAATTCTACGACCTGACTATTGGTGGTACAGAAGTAACAAATATGAATGCTGGCAATGTGCAGGCTGGCGTATCGTTCGATCCTACGAATAACACGCTGACGCTGAACACAGCAACGATTCCGGGTAACATCGAAGTCGGCATACCAGAGCTGAACGTCTATCTGATAGGCTCCAGCACGATGTCCGGTGGCTTTACACTCGCAGAAGGCTGTGCCAGCAGCAAGCTGACATTCGCCTCTCCAAGTGGAGCCAATGATAAGCTGACCATGGGTGCTGCCTTTGCAGCTGGAATCACCGATGAATATAGTAACCACCTACAGCTGGATGGTACGACTATCCAATTGCCTAACACCTATGGTATCACCGTTGCCGGCATAGACATTACGCCCACGAACCGTGAAAATGTATTAAATGACGGCGGCAAGGTTGTCTTCGACGGTAATGCCAAATTGATTCTGACAGATGCCACGATTAACGGAAAAATCAAAGTGGAATCAGAAGCACAACTGCCAGACGGTCTGACCATTGAATTGGTTGGTCACAACAGAATCTCAAATGATAATGGAGTGGCCATTGATAATGGCCTCGATAGGAATCTGAAGGTAAAATTCATTACCGTCAGCAACAAGTCAGTATCACTGGTATATTACTACACTACCGCTGCTCCGACATTGGCTTCTGCCTTCGAAAATTGCGACGTGTCGTTTGCCGATGTACTGACATCGTCAGAGAACGCCGATGCTCACACTTTGACTGTCGGTCTTAAGTTAGAGCTGATTGTGACGGAGACGAACCCCGTGGCTGATTCGAACTTCAGGGAAGTAATGAATTCAACGACGAACACCAACAACACGGTCATTGACGGTTGGCAGTACACCATGGGCGATGAAAGCGCAGCCCCAGCTGAAGTCGGCGGTTTTGACCAATCAACAGGTAAGATGACGTTCACCGAGAAATCGGTGATGGATGAAATTCCTCAAAACAGTGATGATATTACAGGTATATCCACCATGATAGGTGCAGGTGAACATATTTTAGAATTAAAAGGAGTGGATATCGAGCCTGACTATGACATGGTGGTAAAAGTTGCCGAACAAGCGAAGCCGATAAGTGTGAGGGAGGAAATGGAGAAGAAAGCAAAGTTGGTGTTGCCTGAAGTTGAAAATAGGAATATATCAATTACTTTGGTAACTCCGAAGCCTGGTCGCATACGTATTTGCATGATTAAACGCCCAACACCATCACTGGCTCCTGCCATGAAGGCCGGTCACCGCATTGGTCCGAAGGCCAGTGTGACGGGTGCACTGGGTGGTCTGAAGGTGACAAACAACAACATGCAGAGTCCTGAGCCTCCGGCAACAACCTATAAGTCAATGGAGGTGTCGGCTGTAGCCGCAGGAATAGGCGCTATAGGCAATGCCCTTAATGGATACACCTGTGGCGATCCTGACATCACCGACCTGCCTGACAATATGTTTGTCGACAACACGCCTTCGTCTGCACCTCGCAGAGCTGGAGAAGTGAAGACCATTCTGCCCGAGGGTCTGACATTCGTAGACTTCAGCGGCACGAAGATTACGGGTATGGAGGTTGACCGCACAACTGGTGCCTTCAACGGTGTGCCTGACAACGTATTTATCTATATGCCTGCTGGTAACAGCGTTGCTGCTGGAACTAAGAACGTAGTAATTGGCGGAATCAGCGACAACGTAGAACTGGATGGCGGAATCGATGCCAAGCCCTTCAAGGCCATGAAGGACTTCAAGGCTGCACAGGTGACGCTGAAGCGTACATTTGAAGCCGGTGGTGACGATAAGAAGGCTACCATCTATCTGCCTTACGACATTCCACAGGAAGATGCATACTTGCTAGGTACGTTCTATGAGTATACTGGTAAAAACGGAACTACAGTTAGCATGAATCAGGTTACGGATGGTGGTCTGAAGGCCAACAAGCCTTACATCTTCCAAGCTAAGGAAGGTGGCGTAACAGACCCGATGGTTCGCGTTGTCGACGTAAAGGCCAGCCCCGCTGATACAGAAGGCTTTAAGGGAGTCTTCGAGCGTAAGAACTACGAACCAGGCATGTACTGCTATGCTGGTGAGAATCGTGGCGGAGTTACTATCGGACAGTTCGTCGAGATGGGTCCTGGCTCGTATGTGCCCCCCTTCCGTGCCTATATGATTGGCAACGGTGCTCCCAGCTATGCTATTGCCTGGGACGGTATCGTTGACGAGTTTGACGACACAACGGCTATCGAGACCATCGAGACGAAGAAGACCGTTGCCAGCGAGAAGACCAGCGAGGGCTGGTGGACGCTGAACGGCATACGCATGACCGATCAGCCTAAGAAGGCCGGACTCTACATCTTCAACGGTAAGATGGTTGTGGTGAAGTGAATTGACAGTTAAAAATTAAGAGTTATGATAAAGAAAAGGTTATATAGCAAGCCTGAGATGAGCATTGTGGAAATGGGACATCTGCAACCCATACTGTTGTACTCTGGTGCTGCCAATGCGCCCGAGATTGACATGGACTCTGAAATTGACTCTGAGTTCGGACTCGGCGTAGACGGAATAATTGGCATTCCTGGATTTGAATCTATGTTGTAGTACAGAAAGCCACGCCGCTTAAGCGTGCTTTCGCGATAGATAACCCGTCCTTATTGCAGAATAAGGGCGGGTTATTGCTGAATAAGGGCAGGTTATTGCAAAATAAATGCGTTTTATTTGGTTTTTCGTTCGATTTACACTACCTTTGCAGGCAAAATTACACATCTTTATATATATGGAAGAGAAGATTATGACAGAAGGCGAGGAAAAGAAGAGCCTCAGCTTCGTAGAACAGTTTGTGAAAGAAGACCTGGAAGCAGGTAAGAATGGTGGACGTATTCAGACACGTTTCCCACCAGAGCCCAACGGATATATACACATCGGACACGCCAAAGCCATCTGCATGGACTTCGGTGTTGCCGAGGAGTTCGGAGGCATCTGTAACCTGCGTTTCGACGATACCAACCCCACCAAGGAGAATACGGAATATGTAGAGAACATCATGAGCGACATCAAGTGGCTCGGGTTCCATTGGGAGAACGTGTACTACGCATCGGACTATTTCGAGAAGCTGTGGGACTTTGCCGTATGGCTCATCAAGAAGGGCCTGGCTTATGTCGACGAGCAGACCTCAGAGCAGATTGCCGAGCAGAAGGGTACGCCCACACAGCCTGGACGCCCCAGTCCGTTCCGTGACCGTCCCATCGAGGAGAACCTGCGTCTGTTCAACCAGATGAACACTCCCGAGGCCGTCGAGGGCTCGATGGTGCTGCGTGCCAAGCTGGATATGGCGAATCCCAACATGCACTTCCGTGACCCCATCATCTACCGCATCATCCAGATTCCCCACCACCGTACTGGTACGAAGTGGCACTGCTACCCGATGTACGACTTTGCCCACGGACAGTCGGACTACTTCGAGGGTGTCACCCACTCTATCTGTACGCTGGAGTTCGTGCCTCACCGTCCACTGTACGACAAGTTCGTAGACCTGTTGCGCGAATACATCAAGGAACAGATTGCCGAAGGCAAGACTGGCGAATATAACCCCGACATCGTCGACGAGAAGTACGACGGCACCCGTCAGATTGAGTTCAACCGCCTGAACATCACCTATACCGTGATGTCGAAGCGTAAGCTGAAGGCCTTGGTGGACGAGAAACTCGTCAATGGCTGGGACGACCCCCGTATGCCAACCGTATGCGGTATGCGCCGTCGCGGATACTCATCGCAGAGCGTGCGCAACTTCATCAACGCCATCGGATACACCAAGTTTGATGCCCTGAACGACTTCGCCCTGTTAGAGTCGAACGTGCGCGACGACCTGAACAAACGAGCCACTCGCGTCAGTGCCGTGCTGGATCCCGTCAAGCTCGTCCTGACCAACTATCCTGAGGGTAAGACCGAGGAGATGGAGGCTGTGAACAATCCTGAGAACGAGGCCGAGGGAATGCATAAAGTGACCTTCAGCCGTGAGCTGTGGATTGAGCGCGACGACTTTATGGAGGTCGCTGAAAAGAAGTTCCAACGCTTGGCTCCAGGCAAGGAGGTGCGACTGAAGAACGCCTACATCATCAAGTGCGACGAAGAACACCCCTGCGACAAGGACGCCGAGGGTAATGTAACGACCATCTATGCCACCTACGATCCTGAGACACGTAGCGGACAGCCTGGTGCCGACCGTAAGATCAAGGGTAAGACGCTGCACTGGGTGAACTGTCAGGATGCCGTGAAGGCAGAGGTGCGCCTGTACGACCGTCTGTTCTCCATCGAGAACCCTGGTGCCGACGAGCGCGACTTCCGTGAGCTGTTGAACCCCGATTCACTGAAGGTGCTGACAGAGTGCTATGTGGAGCCGTTCCTGAAGGAGATTTATGCAACACACTTCTCTGACCGTGGGTCAGAGTGTGGCGCTGCATTCCTACAGTTCCAGCGCATCGGATACTTCACACTGGACCTCGACTCAACACCTGAGCACCTGGTGTTCAACAAGACTGTAGGACTCAAGGATACTTGGAAGCGTTGAACATAGACGAAGAATATTTCAAGAGCGAGGAGTTTCAGGATTTGCTGGAACGATACGAGGCATCCATAAATGCGGGCAGCACCCCGTTTATGGATGCTGACGACTTAGTGGATATCGCCGACTACTATGGTTGGCAGGACGACGACGACCGCGCTGAGGAGGCTATACGCTATGCCCTGGAACTATACCCCTCGTCTACCCTACCCAACGTGTTCATGGCTCGCAAGGCACTGGCACAGGACGACATCGTCGAGGCCGAGATGTATGCCGACGCCATAGAGAACCACGACGACCCTGACTACCACTATCTTGTGGCAGAAATCAAGATTGCCAATGGCGATATTGACGAGGCCGACAAATACCTGCGCGAATACAGTAAGAGCGTTGATCAGGACGAATACGAAGATTTCGTGCGCGACTGTGCCAACCTGTACGTCGACTACAACGAGAGCGAGAAAGCCTATGAATGGATGATGCGCTCGAGGGGTGACGAAAGCGACGACTTCAAGGAACTGATGGCCCGTACGCTGTTCGGACTGGGAAAATACGAAGACTCCGAGCGTATCTTCAACGAACTGATTGACCATCACCCCTACTCCAAACAGTATTGGAACGCGCTGGCATCGGCACAGTTCATGAACGAAGACTACTCGAACGCCATCACCAGCTCGGAGTATGCCATTGCCATCGACCCGAAAGACCCTGACGCCGTCAGTAGCAAAGCCAGCGGACTGTTCCGACTGGGCAACTACGAAGAGGCGCTGAAATACTTTAAGATGTATAGCGACCTGGAGCCAGAAGACGAGTTCGGACTGTTGCACCAGGGTGTCTGTCTGGTCAACATGAACCGAAACGAGGAGGCACTGCCTCTGTTGCGCATGGCACTGGCTACAGCGCCTAAAGACTCGCCACTACTGGCGAACATCTATCAGGAGCTGGCTTTCTGCTATGGGGCCCTGCACCAGGTGAAACAAGCCCTGGAGATGCTGGACAAGACGGAGACACTGCCCTGCGACCATACCGACATGCTGGTGGTCAGGGGACACATCCTGCTACAGAACGACCAGGTGAACAAGGCCGAGGAAGCCTTCAAGATGGCCATCCTGAAGAGCACCGACAACCAGCCAGCCATCATGTTGCGCATCATCGTGTCGCTCTACGACAACCGCTATACCCAGGCCTGTTACCAGATGCTGCTCAAGTTCTTTGCAATGGTGCACGAGTACTACCCAGACTACAAGAGCGGCAATGCCTATATGGCGTTGTGTTGCTATGACATGGGGCGTAGCGAGGAATTCATGAAATACCTGCGACTGGCCGTCGAACAAGACCCGAAAGAGGCTCAAAGTGTGCTGGCATGCCTGTTTCCTGAAGCCACACCGGTCAGAGACTACGTGGCATACATGGAGCAACGGCTCCACATCAGTCCAGAATGACGGAATAACGAAATAACGTAATAACGAAATAACGAAAAAATGAACTTCATAACAACCCTTTTAGGCAATCTGAACTACGGCACCATCCTGTTCCTGATGCTGTTGGAAAGCACTGTGGTGCCTGTGCCCTCAGAATTCGTAGTGACCCCAGCGGCCTATCATGCCGCAAGTGGACAACTGGACGTGTGGCTGGTAATCCTGTTTGCCACCATCGGTGCCGATCTCGGTGCCACCATCAACTATGTGGTGGCACTCTATGTGGGACGCCCCGTCATCTATAAATTCGCCAACAGCAAGTGGGGCAAGATGTGTCTGTTGAATCAGGAGAAAGTCGAGAAGTCGGAGCGCTACTTCGACGAACACGGCATCGTGGCCACGCTGACGGGACGACTGATTCCCGGCATCCGTCACCTCATCTCGATTCCTGCCGGATTGGCTCGCATGCACTATGGCAAGTTCCTGCTATATACCACCATCGGTGCAGGATGCTGGCACGCCATCCTGGCCGGACTGGGATGGTATCTGCACACCATCGTGCCTGAAGACCAGCTGAACGACAAAATCAGTGAGTATGCCGAGTACATCAAACTGATTATCCTCGCCCTAGTCATCGTCGGAATTATCTGGTTCGTCGTCAAAACATACCTGAAGAAGAAAAAGACGACATAAAGGGCATCAAAAAAGCGTTAAGACACCGTTAAAGCAGGAAATTCCATCGAGCATTTCCTGCTTTTTTTCTACTAACAGGCAAATAACGTCAAAATAATTTGGCTGTTTCATCGATAATATATACCTTTGCATCGACAAAAACAATAAAATTGATTGTTCAGAAGGTTATATTATATTATAAGGTATATGAAAAAGAAGATGATTTTAGCTCTGGCAGCGATGATAAGCCTCGGCGGATACGCTCAAAAGAAGTGGACGCTGGACGACTGCATCAGCTATGCCTTAGAGAACAACATCACCCTGCTTCAGGCTAAACTGAGAAAGCAGAGTGCCACAGAAGACAGCAAGCAGTCGAAGGCTGCACTATTCCCCACCCTCTCGGCATCTACAAACCAGAGCGTGGGCTATCGTCCCTGGACATCGGCAGGCACCATGACCGTTACCAACGGCACCGTGACGTCGGACGTAAAGAAGACGTACTATAACGGCTCGTATGGTGTCAATGGTTCGTGGACCGTATGGAACGGCAATCAGAACTACAATACGTTAAAAATGAGCAAGGTGACGGAGCAACAGGCCGAGCTGACCATTCTGGAGACCTCGAACTCCATTCAGGAGGCCATCGCCAAGCTCTACGTACAGATTCTGTATCAGACGGAAGCCATCGAGGTGAACCGACAGAGTCTGGAAACCAGCAAGAAGAACGAAGAACGCGGACAAATGATGGTGGAGGTTGGCAAGATGTCGAAAGCCGACCTGGCCCAGCTCACCGCCCAGCGTGCTACGAGCGAATACAACCTTGTAGAGTCGGAAAGCACACTGTCACACTATAAGCTGCAACTGAAGCAGTTGTTGGAGATTACTGATACATCTGACTTCGACGTGGCCATTCCCAACACCACCGACGAGCAGGCCTTGGCAGAGGTTCCTGCCATGCTGACCGTCTATGAGGCCGCATTAGCCAAGCGTCCGGAGATTCAGAATGCCCATCTGAGTGTAGAGTCGAGCGACCTGCAACTGAAGATTGCCAAGGCCGGTGTACTGCCCACCGTAAGCATGACAGGCGGTGTGGGCACATCGACCAACAGCATGTCGAGCAATGGTTGGGGCGAACAGATGAAGACCAACTTCGACGCATCGGCAGGTGTGAGCGTGTCGATTCCCATCATTGACGGGCGCAAGGCCAAGACGGCTATTAACAAAGCCCGTATTGCCCAGGAGCAAGCCCGTGCAGACCTGTTGAGCGAGGAGAAAGACCTGTATTCGACCGTTGAAGGCTTTTGGCTAGACGCTATCAACAACCAACAGAAATTCCGTTCGGCCAAGGCCAGCGTTGAGAGCGAGCAGGCCTCGTACGACTTGTTGCAGGAACAGTTCAACCTGGGTCTGAAGAACATCGTAGAATTGCTGACGGGCAAGGACAAGTTGCTCACCGCCCAACAAAGCATGTTGCAGTCGAAATATCTCACTATTTACGCTCTACAACTGCTGAAGTTCTATCAGGGAGAGACGCTGAAGATTTAAGAAGTTAGAGAAGTTAACGAAGTTAGAGAAGTTAAAGAAGTTAGAGAAGTTAAAGAATAAACGAGATATGAAGAACAAGAAACTATGGATGGGTATTGGAGCCGTGGTGCTCGTGGCCCTCGTCATCTGGCTATTCTCGGGTGGCAAAAAAGAAGCAACGGTTGAGTTTGAAACCGCCAAGGTAGTGAAGCAGGACATCCAAACCTCGATTACTGCAACAGGAACCATCGAGCCTGTGACCTCAGTGACCGTGGGTACGCAGGTGTCGGGTATCGTCGCCAAACTCTATGTAGACTATAACTCAGTAGTGAAGAAAGGTCAGGTGATTGCCGAACTCGACAAGATTAACCTCATCAGCGAGCTGAACCGTGCCAAGGCCGACCTGTCGAGTGCACAGAGTACGTTGAACTATGAGACGTCGAATTATAACAGGTATAAGACGCTGTATGAAAAGGGCCTCGTGTCGGCTAACGATTACGAGAATGCCCGCCTGACTTACGACAAGGCCCGCCAGACGGTGGCGTCGAGCAAGGAGAACGTGCAAAAGGCACAGACCAATCTGGGCTATGCCACCATTACCTCACCTATCGATGGTGTGGTGCTGTCGAAATCGGTTGAGGAAGGCCAGACCGTGGCCGCATCGTTCAATACACCTGAACTGTTCACCATCGCCCAAGACCTGACGGATATGCGTGTGATAGCCGATATCGACGAGGCTGACATCGGCGGTGTGAAGGAAGGCCAGCGAGTCAGCTTCACGGTCGACGCATTCCCTGACGACAAGTTTGATGGAGAAGTCACCCAAGTGCGCCAGCAAGCCACGACGGAGAGTAATGTGGTGACGTATGAAGTCGTCATCAGTGCTCCTAACAAGGACCTGAAACTGAAGCCCGGCCTGACGGCTAACGTAACCATCTTCACACTGGAAAAGAACAACGTGCTGGCCGCACCCGCTAAGGCATTCCGCTTCGTACCCAACGAGGCTTTGCTCTCGAAAGACCAGAAAATTGAGGACGTAGAAGCACCGGTCAAGGTATGGACGCTGGATGGCAACACCTTCAAGGCACATGCTGTAGAGACAGGAACCTCCAACGGTATCACGACGGAAATCATCAGTGGCATTAGCGAGGGTACGGAAGTGCTGGTCGACTTCAAACTGAGTGGTGGCGAAATGGAAGAGGCTGGCCAACAGGCTCAAAACCCCTTCATGCCACGTCCGAGAAACAATAACAACAAGCAAAATGGCAACAGTCAGGCCCCGAAGAAGTAAGACATAAAAACTATGGACGACAATAGAAAAGTAGTCATCGAGCTACAAAACGTCAAACGCTACTTCCAGGTAGGTTCTGAGACGGTAAAGGCGCTGAGAGGTGTCTCGTTCAAAATCTATGAGGGCGAGTTTGTCACCATTCAGGGTACATCAGGATCAGGAAAGTCGACCCTGCTCAACCAGTTGGGCTGTCTCGACACCCCTACCAGCGGAGAGTACTTCCTGGACGGCATCAGCGTGCGCACCATGTCGAAGACCAAGCGAGCACGTCTGCGCAACAGGAAGATCGGTTTCGTGTTTCAGAGTTATAACCTGTTGCCGAAGACCACTGCCCTGGAGAATGTAGAACTGCCACTGATGTACAACTCAGAGGTCTCCGCCTCCGAGCGTCGCGAGAAGGCAATCAAAGCCCTGGAAGCTGTAGGACTTGCCGACCGAATGTACCACAAGTCGAACCAGATGTCAGGTGGTCAGATGCAACGCGTCGCCATTGCCAGAGCCTTGGTAAACGACCCAGCCGTGTTGTTAGCGGACGAGGCAACAGGTAACCTGGACACGCGTACCTCGTTCGAGATGCTCGTACTCTTTCAGGAACTGTACAAACAGGGACATACCATCATCTTTGTGACCCACAATCCTGAGATTGCAGAATATGCCTCGCGCAATATTAACCTGCGAGACGGAAAGATCCGCGAGGATACCATCAATACGAATATCAAGTCAGCGGCGGAGGCACTGGCCAAATTGCCTGCCCCACAGGACGATTGATGAATTAAGTAATCCCGGAATAACGGTATAACGGAATCCCGGAATAACGACATAACGACATAACGACATAACGGAATATCGAATTATGAATATATTAAACCTTTTCAAGGTTAGTCTGAAGGCCGTCGCCAACAACAAGATGCGCTCGTTTCTCTCGATGCTGGGTATCATCATCGGTGTGGCAGCAGTCATCATCATGATGGCAATTGGACAGGGCTCAAAGGAAAGTATCCGCAAGGAACTGTCGACGATGGGTACCAACCTGTTGACCATCCGTCCTGGTGCTGACATGCGAGGTGGTGTGCGTCAAGACCCGTCAGCCATGCAGACGCTGAAGATGGCAGATTATGAGCGCATCATGCGAGAAAAGAAGTTTGTGACAAAAGTGTCGCCCGAAGTCACGGCATCAGGTCAGGCTATCTACGGCAATAACAATACGAACACGTCGATGTACGGAGAGTCGGTAGACTATCTCGATATCAAACAATGGGATGTGGAAGAAGGTGACTGCTTTACCGATGAGGACATCAAGAAAGCCGCCAAGGTGTGTGTCGTCGGTGCCACCATCGTCAAAGAACTGTTCAACGGACACGACCCCATTGGCAAGACCATTCGTTTCAAAAGCATTCCCATGCGTGTCGTGGGTGTGCTGAAGTCGAAAGGATACAACTCATGGGGCATGGACCAGGACAATGTCATCATTGCTCCCTACACCACCGTCATGAAACGTATTGCTGCTCAGACATGGTTCTCGAGCATCGTTTGCTCGGCGCTTACGGAAGAGTTGTCGGATGCTGCTATTGAAGAACTGACACAAATGTTGCGTGACAACCACAAACTGAAAGGCGACGCCGATGACGACTTCACCATCCGTTCACAAGCTGAGATGATGGAGACGATGTCGTCGACCATGGATACCGTAACGCTCATCCTTGTCGTAGCAGCAGCATTCTCACTATTGGTGGCAGGTATCGGCATCATGAACATCATGCTGGTATCAGTCACGGAACGTACGAAAGAAATCGGTCTGCGTATGGCCGTAGGAGCCACAGGACCAGTTATCTCGTTACAGTTCCTCATCGAATCGGTACTCATCAGCGTCACGGGAGGTCTGATAGGCATACTTGTGGGCTGTTCGGCGAGTGCCTTCCTGGGCTCGTTCGGAATGCCATCGAGCGTTCCAGCATGGAGCATCTACGTCTCGTTCTTCGTGTGTGTGTGCATTGGTGTGCTCTTCGGCTATATCCCAGCTCAGAAAGCGGCCAATATGGATCCCATTGAGGCCATCAGACACGAATAAAGATGAGAATGCAACGCCACACTCTGACCTTGGTCAGAGAAGTTAAAGAAGTTAACGAAGTTAGAGAAGTTAAGGAAGTTAACGAAGTTAGAGAAGTTAAGGAAGTTAGAGAAGTTAAGGGAGATAAAGGGTATGATTAAGAAACGATTGAAAGTATTCCTGCATATAGTGTTTTGGGCATTTATGTTCCTGTCACCCATGCAGTACATGAGAGGGACGGGTACTTCCATGCTTAATTATATCATGAATTGCATGTCGCCCTTGTTGATGATGGTGATGTTCTACGCCAACTACAAGTGGCTGACACCTCGCTATTTTGTGGCAGGAAAGCACCGTTATTTCCTGCTCATCAATCTGGCAATGATCATCATCTTTGCCACGGTGCTACACTATTGGCTGGAATTTACCAATACTGTCTTCCCCCCCAATCCTGCTTTCTACCGCGTACCCGATGCACTCGATGAGTTTCTATTCGTGGTTCGAGATGTCATCAACTTGATGATCTTTGGTACTGCTGCCACCTGTCTGAAATTGTCACAACAGTGGATGTGGGCCGATGAAGCCATCAAAAATGCAGAAAACGCCAAGGCGCATGCGGAACTGAGCAATCTGCGTAACCAGATTAATCCACACTTTCTGTTGAATACGCTGAACAACATCTATGCCCTCACCGCCTTTGATACTCCCAAGGCACAAGAGGCTATTCAGGAACTATCCAAGATGCTGCGCCACATTTTGTACGACTATCAGCAACCCTCCGTCCCCCTGAAGGACGAGATGGAGTTCCTTCAGAACTACATTAACCTGATGCGCATCCGACTGCCCCAATCCGTAGAGATTACCTCACGGTTTGATGTGGCCAATTCCAATAAAGAAATAGCACCGATGCTCTTCATCTCGCTCATCGAGAATGCCTTCAAACACGGAGTCAGTCCCACAGAACCTTCGTTCATTCACATTACCTTGGAGGCCAACGAGCAACAGATTGTGTGTGACATTCAGAATTCGAATCATCCCAAATCAGCCGATGACCATAGTGGACACGGAATCGGTCTGCATCAGGTACAGCGACGCCTGGAACTTTCTTACCATGATAACTATTCATGGCAACGAGGAGTCAGCGAAGACGGAAAGACATATTATTCAAAAATTATATTAACAAAATAAACACAACAACAACTATGATCATTAATTGCGCAATTATTGACGATGAGCCCTTAGCAGCTGGCCTGCTCAAGAGCTACGCTGAGAAAACGCCATTCTTAAACCTTATTGGTTCCTATGGCTCTGCCTTAGAGGCCATGAAGGAATTACGCGACCATCCTGTACAACTACTATTTCTTGACATTCAAATGCCAGAGCTGTCAGGTATTGAGTTTGCCAAGATCCTGCCAAAGGATACGAAAATAATCTTCACAACAGCTTTCCAACAATATGCAATAGAAGGCTATAAAGTAGCGGCTCTCGACTATTTGATGAAGCCCATCTCGTATGACGATTTCCTGAAAGCATCGAACAAGGCACTCGACTGGTTCAGCATTTCTCAGCGCCAACAGACCACCGCTCAGGATCGTTTCATGTTTGTCAAGAGCGACTACAAACTGATCCGTATAGCATTGGACGACATTCTCTATATTGAAGGTCTGAAAGATTACGTGCGTTTCTATTTAGAGGACGGTACAAAGATAATGAGTCTGATGAACATGAAGAAACTGGAGGACTACTTGCCTCGTCCTGAATTTCTGCGGACCCATCGCAGCTATATTGTCCATATGACGAAAGCTGAACAGATAGACCGTTTCCGCATTGTTTTCGGCGAGGAATACATCCCCATCTCCGACTCCTATAAGGATGACGTACAGCAATTCTTTGACAACCACACACTGGCATAAAATGGAAAAGAATAGTAACGACACATTACTGAAGAATGTCAGCCTGCTATCGAAACTGACAGAACAGGAAGTAAGCATGATGCCAGCCGTCGAAGCGCCACTACCATCCGTAGAGCAGGTAAAACAGATTGTCGCGCTGGTGAAGAACATCATCTTCCCCGACTATTTCAACCAGCGTCAACCAGATGAGACGCTACGCTCGTACAACATCGGCGTACACATGCAGGAACTGGCACGCCTACTTGTCAAGCAAATAGCCCATGGCCTGCAATTTTGTGAGGACTGTGAGACCACCCGCACTAAGAGTCTGGTATATCAGGAGGCGGAACGTTTGGCTTTGGAGTTCATCGACGCCCTGCCTGAAATCAAACGTCTGTTGTACACCGATGTGCAGGCCATGTTCGACAATGACCCCGCTGCACGCAACTATGGTGAGGTGATCTTCTGTTACCCCGTGGTAAACACCATGACGCACTACCGCATAGCCCATAAACTGCATGAGTTGAACGTCCCCGTCATTCCACGTATCATCACCGAACAGGCACACTCCAAGACTGGTATTGACATTCATCCCGGTGCACAGATTGGCGAATATTTCGCTATCGACCATGGTACGGGTGTGGTGATTGGCGAAACGACCATCATAGGTAACCATGTGACACTCTATCAGGGTGTTACCTTAGGAGCCAAGAGTTTCAAATACGATGAAGACGGCAACATGCTGAACGTGCCTCGTCACCCCGTGCTGGAGGACTACGTAACGGTTTATTCCAATGCCTCGATTCTCGGACGTATCACCATAGGCCATCACTCAACCATCGGTGGTAACATCTGGTTGACTCACAGCGTACCTCCACATTCACGCATCCTACAGTCAAAGGCCGTTGATGCATCATACGAAGGAGGACTGGGCATTTAAAAAAATAGTGACAAGTAAATAATGGACACAAAAAAAGAGACTTCCTTAATTGGAAGCCTCTTTCTTTATGTTTGCAAACTCACCGCTTGCTTGATAGCGCTTACCGTCAGCACTGCGGGTAAAGCCTGAGGAGCGTGTCCAATAGCCCCAGTCGAAAGCACCGTCGTAGACCAGATCGAAGTAGATGTCGCGAGTGGTGCCGTCGAACATACGACCTGTAAAGCGGTTGTTGGTCAGACGTGTGGGATAGAGCTGTACAGTATTCCAACTGTCGGCATAGTCAACATAGATCACGCCATCAACCACCTCCCATTCGAACTCACAATAGTAGTAGTCGTCGTAAATGCTCCTGAGGTTGTAGTCCACCTCATAGCCCCAACCACCATAGCGGTTCTCGCGCTCGAAATACATCGTGGTACGATAGTCGTTACCTGTCAGTCCAAAGCGGTCATAGAGATAGGTCTCGATATAACCCGTCCACGTACCTTCCAATGTATAGGCATCGTCCTCATCGTAATAGTTGTTGCTATTATAGATGTCATCACATGCGGCAAACATTACCACTGCCATCACCATTGCCATGTAAGTAAAAATCTTCTTCATAGTCGTTGTCATTTTATAGGGTTCAACTTTTGTTTTTTCTCGATGCAAAGGTAGGGATTAAATGCTGCATTTACAAGTAGTTTTTCCTATTTCAGCATAGGGTTTTTCCTATTTTTAACGAAAAAATCCCTCTGAAATAAAAAATTTTGAAGAAAAGCATTGTCAGTTCAGAAAAAATTCTTAACTTTACCACGTCAAACCTAACTAATTGGTAAGAAAGAACGATTTCTTTTCCATTATTAATACTATCATTAGAAAGCACGAAGCGACACGATTGTGAAATCCTGTCGCTTCATTTTATTTTACTCATCACCATCCTCTTCTTCAACTTTTTTACCAAACTCAGGATCGATTTTCAAGAACCAGGTAACAAGATAAGTCAGAGAACATGCCATTACCACGATAAGGAAAAAAGTCTGATAGCCTACCGCCTCTTGCAGGGCACCGGCAAACAATCCCGGTATCATCATAGACAACGCCATAAAAGCTGTACACAACGCATAGTGCGATGTTTTATGTTCACCCTGGCTATAATAAATAAGGTAGAGCATATAGGCAGAAAAGCCAAAGCCGTATCCAAACTGTTCGATGAAAACACAAATATTGACAATTAGCAAACTACTCGGCAATACATAGGAAAGGTATACATAAACCAAATCGGGCAATGTAATGGCCATCACCATAGGCCACAACCAGCTTTTTAATCCATCACGACTGGCAGCAACACCTCCGAGAATTCCACCCAAAGTAAGCCCTATCACACCTACCGTGCCCTGTACCAAACCATATTCTCCGTCACTTAAGCCCAAACCACCGTTATGCCCAGCGTCAACAAGGAAAAGAGCGCTGACTTTAGCCAACAAACCTTCAGGCATACGATAGAATAGCATGAAACAAATGCCGGCCCATACTTGAGGTTTCCGGAAAAATGTAATGAGCGTCTGTTTAAACTCATTCCAAATGCCACTGACGGTTTTCTGCATCTTTTCACCATCCTCAGAGGGTTTTGGCAATGCCCAACTGTGATATAGCCAAAGGGCAATGAAGAGGCCAGCCATCAAATAGAACACCAGGCTCCACGAATAGCGGATATTCCGGGTAAGCACCTGTAAGGCTCCAGCCAAACCAACCAACAAGCCTGAAGAGAATATGGTTGCAATGCGATAGAAGGTTGAACGAATTCCCACGAAATAGGCCTGTTCGTGCTGGTCGAGTCCCAGCATATAAAAACCATCAGCAGCAATATCATGAGTAGCACTGGAGAAGGCCATCAGCCAGAAAAAACACAGCGACCCCTGTAACCACCATGGGCCAGGAATCGTAAAAGCCACACCAGCTAAAGCTGCACCAATCAATAGTTGCATAGTGACAATCCACCAACGCTTGGTCCGGAGCATATCAACAAAGGGACTCCATAAAGGTTTGATAACCCAAGGCAGGTAGAGCCATGAAGTGTACAGGGTAATATCGGTATTCGACAGACCAAGACGTTTGTACATAATGAGCGAAATGGTCATCACTGCCACATAGGGCACACCCTCGGCAAAATAAAGTGTGGGCACCCAGGCCCACGGATTCCTTTTCATTGAACTATGAGATTTAAACATATCTATTAATTAATATATTCGTTTGATTTCTGCATGACGATAGTAATACAAAAGAATTTGTTCATAAGTATAGCCTTGCTGACCCATCACAGCGGCACCAATCTGACAAAGACCTACTCCATGCCCCCATCCTTTACCATTTAGGCGGAAGCCCTTCTCTATCTTCTCTACTTCGAAGGCAGAGCTATACAGATGGCTTTCACTCAGTGCACGACGAATCTCCAATTCCTTACCAATCGTAAAGGTCTTCTTCGTACCCACAATCTTCAGTTTCCAAATGCGTCCGCTCTTGCCACGCTCCATAGGAATCAGGTCAGTAATGGTACCAAAGTCGTCTTTCAGCTTTTCGCGGATGAGATCTGAAAGCTCATCAACGGTATATTCCACCGTCCAGCGATAGAAATCGTTGGTTTCCTGATCGTAGTCATTGAGCACCTGTGCGAGCACCTCCCTGTCGTTGGTATTACAGAAGGGGTCTTCCACACTAACCAGATAGGGTTTTGGCGTATCTTCCCAGCAATACTGGAACTCCTCAGTGATACCGCCACAACACTTCGAGAAACGAGCATCACAGATATCGTCACCATAACAAAGAATCTGTCCACGCGTAGCTTTCAGTGCCTGTTCCACATTCTTGCTAGTCTGGCGGGTAATACCCTGATAACGCTGACAATGGTCATCAGCACAAACATCGAAGATAGTATGGTCTTCGCGATCGTACCAACGAATCAGTTCGTCATCCTTCTTGATGAACGAGAAGAAACCGTTCTTCTGTTCTTGACTATCCTCTCTTCGTTGCATCTGTGCTAAAAGCCACGAACGCGAAATGACGGCATGAGCCTTCAATAATTCCAAGCCAGCCGTTGCCTTCATCTCGCTGGAAATAACCGAAGCCAAATACTTCTCGACTGGCAACTCATTGATGGCCGTAATCTGATCCGACTCGACCACCAGTCGTAACGTTCCAAGGAAGGTCTGCGTCTCTTTGCGTTCCCAGTGGAAATTGACTCCTATCGTCACTTCAAATAGTGAGAACGAGGCATCGGAACACGAAGGGGTAAAGGTCAGTTCACGATACTGATTGCCATTCCACAGAATGCCACCTTCTGAGAACTCCACCGTCTGCCGACCTTCTATTGTTTCACCCTTGGCAGTATAAGGCGCATTC
The DNA here is from genome assembly GCA_016291085.1 of Prevotella sp. Lineage (GTDB taxonomy): Bacteria > Bacteroidota > Bacteroidia > Bacteroidales > Bacteroidaceae > Prevotella. Next base: position 129,403 of record JAEEVW010000002.1, on the reverse strand, counting down.
AGTGAGAACTCTATCTTCTGACCACTGACAATGCCCACACTGACGTTGGGCTGTTCCTTCATCTTCGGAGTGTCAACCTTATACTTCTGACTCTTGACGCGTTCAACAACCTGTTGCATCTGGTCAGGTGTCAGTGACAATTCGCGATAGATGTCGAGGATGAGTTCTGGCGTTACCCGACGGAAATCTTGTTCACGGGGCGTAATGATGAGTCCACCCATATCGACAGCGCCCGGACTGATTATGTATTGTGCCTCACCTGTTGCTGTATAACAGTCAGGACGATGTTTTCTGCGAGGCAATATTACGCTGAGCACGGCGTTATCCGATTGCCACATAATAATATTCATCATGGGTTCAGTACCATCTTCAGCAAGAGGCAATGCATCATAGAGTCTACGGAACAGACGCTCGCCTATACCTGTATTATAACTGCGAATGACAAAGGCAGCAGCAGGATAGTCGGCCACTTGCCAGATACCATTATCCTCCTCATCTTTAATAACTTCCGTCAAATTGCGACTCAAACGTTGCCAAGCCTGTTGCAAGGGCAGATAGCCTGTACCAACAGATTGCAGATGAGCATGATCTGGAGCCGAGGCACCACAATGAGGTCCATTATATAATATGGTAACATCAGTATTGCGTTCTGCCAACCTAAGCATCTCACCATACATCGGCAAAATGCGCTGGGGCTGGTGCTTCAACGTAGGCAAGGTAAAGTGTACTGGCAGGATGGGAAACGGATTGACCAACAATTCGTACTTCCCGTCAATCACCCGGTGCATCTGCTCCTGAGGACGATTCTTAGCACACAGGAAGCAAGGACGCTCGGAAATCGACTTGGCATCAATCTTTGCACCCGTAGAACCAATGCGGGCAGGATTCCACTGAGCCTGTAGCGTGATGGAATCTGTCACCAGCTCGCGTGTCTCGACATGTTGCAGGTCACGATAGCGCTTGCGCACATCAGACCATGTTTGCAACTGACGAAGGAAAAATCGCAGAATGGGGGATTCCGTCATAGTATCTTTCCTACCCTGCAGCATCTGCTGGCGAGCCTTCAGTTCCATCGTACGCAAACGGTCTTTATACAGGTTATTGGCATTAATCTTATCCACAGATAGTGCCGCATCAGAATTGCCTCCCCAACGTCGACAGAGATATAGTTCTGTAAAGATGCGACCAATACGATAATGGCGCGAGAACTGAAGTCCCAAGGCATAATCCTCACCATAGGACATGTTGGGGAAACCAATGCTACGCAACAATGGAGTAAAGAACGCACGAGGAGCGCCTAAGCCATTGATACGCAGTGCATTATTAGGACCATTCTCGTCTGTCCATTCCTTATGTGCAATGAGTCCTGGAGGCAGGGTATTCAGTTCGAAATCACACATGCGGTAAGAGCCTATCACCATCGCTGCCTTTTGCTTGTAGAAAGCATCCACAATGGTTTGTAGTGTCTTAGGTGACGAATACAGGTCATCGCTATCCAACTGCACGGCAAAGCGTCCGCAATGTTCACTATAAATGGCTTCGTTCCAACAACCGCCAATGCCAAGATCCGTTCTGTCCGGCACAATAATGTGCAGTTTGTCGCTATGGCATAGCGACATACCAGACAGAATGTCCGAAGTGCCGTCCGTCGAGTGGTTATCCACCACAATGACATTATATTTAAACGATGCCTTCTGCGACAAGGCACTCTCTACAGCATCTTTGATGGTCTTCGCACGATTGAACACAGGAATGACAACAGAGGCCTCCACATCGAAGGTCTGCTCATCAAAATCTATTTCCTGATATTGGGTAGTATCAACCAGTGCACCAACCGCACGCAAATGAGCCGTACAGGCCTCTTCCATCTCTATCTGAACTTCACGATTAGCAGGATTCACATAGTCGAACTGTTTTTCGCCAGAAGCACGGAGATCTCGTTCTTCCTCGGTATACAGGAACTCGTTCAGATGGAACAACTGTCCCTCGCGACTCAAGAACAAACGAAAATCATAAAATCCCGCATAACGATAGTCTGCCTCACGGTCGCTCGTGGCGTACTTATGAAGCAATGAAGTACGAATCAGCAACAGAGAGCCAAAATCGAAATCGTCGCGAAGCGAACCCTCTTGGTAGTCTATTACCGGGTGACGCTCCACGACACCATCCTTGACCTCATATCTGTCCGCATACACCATTGCCGCACCGGTATCACTGGCCACAGCCATCATGCGTTCCACGGCTCCTGCACCAAGCGTAATAGCCACAGGCTTCAATTGCAACAAGACATAGTCAGCTTGAGCCTTCTCGGCTACATGCATCAGAAGACTGCTGCTTTGCAGGAAAATATCTTGAAGATAATAGATACCTCTTACTGAAGTACTCTTCTCTAACGCTGTGACCAAAGCACCCGAAATCTGCTCGTCACGACAAGCCAAAAAGCAATCTGTTTTTTGTATCATTTAACCGTTTTTGTTATTTTTAGCTGCAAAGATAGTATTTTTCTTATGAAACGCCAAAAAAATTTGGTGTTTCTCTCGATTTGTAGTAACTTTGCACCCATGATTCCACAAAAGAAAAGACTTTTGGGATTGACTCCGACAGAGTTGAAGACTGTTGTCGGCGGTTTGGGTATGCCTGCTTTCACAGCCAGGCAGATAGTTCAATGGCTCTACGAAAAACATGTGAAGAGCATTGACGAAATGACAAATATCTCCAAACAAAACCGCGAACGGCTCAATGCAGAATACGAAGTTGGCGCTTTAGCACCTATCGATTGTCAGCGTTCCAAGGACGGCACTATCAAGTACCTCTTTCCTGTACTTACCTCTCAATCCTCACCTCTTACCTCCAAATTCGTGGAGACCGTATTCATTCCCGACAAGGACCGCGCTACACTGTGCGTTTCATGCCAGGTGGGTTGCAAGATGAATTGTCTGTTCTGTCAGACAGGCAAACAAGGGTGGCAGGGCGATTTGACACCGGCTGATATCTTGAATCAAATCTATGCACTACCCGAAGTCGACCATCTGACAAATATCGTATTCATGGGCCAAGGCGAACCGATGGACAATCTAGACGCTGTGTTGAAGGTCTGTGAAATAATGACTCAGGATTGGGGGTGGAAATGGAGCCCCAAAAGAATTACTGTCAGTTCAGTTGGCGTAAAGAACAAACTGAAGCGATTCCTCGACGAGAGCGAATGCCACGTAGCTATCTCGATGCACTCTCCCCTGCACGAACAACGCCTGCAACTGATGCCTGCCGAGAAAGCGATGCCACTGGAAGAAACTATCACTCTGCTGAAACAATACGACTTCACGCATCAACGCCGTTGTTCGTTTGAATACATTTGTTTTGGCGGATTGAACGATTCACCGATGTATGGCCGAGAAATTGCCAAGCTATTGGAAGGGCTGGAATGTCGCGTCAACCTAATACGTTTCCACGAAATCCCCAATGTCGACCTACCCGGCTCTGACCAGACTCGCATGGAGGCTCTGCGCGACTACCTAACCCATCACGGTATTACCACTACCATACGTGCCAGCCGTGGTCAGGATATTTTTGCCGCCTGCGGTCTGCTCTCGACAGCAAAACAATCAGAACATTCGTAATAACGAAATATCGACATAACGTAATCACGACAAAAAACATATGGAACAAGAAAGAAAAATTCGCGTAGCTATTACGCAAGGAGATACCAACGGTGTCGGTTACGAAGTGATACTCAAGGTCTTTGCAGACCCTGCCATCCTCGAACTTTGCACACCCATCATCTATGGATCACCCAAAATTGCAGCCTATCATAAGAAGGCGCTTAATTTGGAGACCAACTTTAGTATTATCAATAATGCCGAAGAGGCTCGCGACGGACGCGTCAACATGCTTGCCTGTTTCGACGACGAAGTAAAGGTAGAACTGGGACAACCCTCTAAGGAGGCTGGTGATGCTGCTCTCAGAGCCCTCGACAGAGCGATGACTGATTATCGTGCAGGTCTATACGATGTACTAGTAACAGCCCCCATTAACAAAGCCATGATCCAAAGTCCCGGTTTTCAATTCCCTGGTCATACGGAATACATAGAGACCAGCGTTGGCGACGGCCAGAAAGCACTCATGATATTGATGAATGAGACACTACGTGTAGCGCTGGTCACTACGCACTTGGCTATCAAGGACATAGCTCATGCCATCAGCAAAGAATCCATTATCGAGAAAGCCACCATTTTTCACACGGCTCTGAAGCGCGACTTCCGCATCTCCAATCCACGTATTGCCGTATTGGCTCTTAACCCACATGCTGGCGACAACGGACTGCTGGGATCTGAAGAGAAGGATATCATCAAGCCTGCTATCGACGAGTTGGCCGAGAAGGGTATTCAGGCCTTTGGTCCCTACCCTGCAGATGGATTCTTCGGCTCAGGCAACTACTATCATTTCGACGGTGTGCTGGCCATGTATCACGACCAAGGACTGGCACCCTTCAAGACCATTGCAATCGACAGTGGTGTCAACTATACCGCAGGATTACCCATCATACGTACATCGCCCGATCATGGTACTGCCTTCGATATTGCAGGACAGGGCAAGGCTGACGAGAATTCCATGCGTCAGGCCATCTACACAGCTATCGACGTCTTCCGCAACCGCCAAAACTACGACGAACCACTGAAGGACCCACTGCCCAAACTCTTCCACGAAAAACGTGAAGACGGTGACAAGGCACGCTTTGCTGTTCGTCCGAAAGACCAGTTCCGCAAGGAAAAAGATGACGAAAAGGGAGAATCATAGTCTGAAATGACAGCAAATAGTGAAATTTCTGTCAAAGTGTGCCATTATGTCAGATTTTCTTTGTACCTTTGCAGCCAAAATGGCCAAAAATTACTGAATGAAGACTACCGAACTTCAGAACATCAAACAGCGTTATAACATCGTGGGCAACTGCGAGGCTTTAAATAACGCATTGGACGTCGCCCTCAAGGTGTCGCCCATTGATTTGAGTGTGCTGATAATCGGTGAAAGCGGTGTTGGTAAAGACATCCTGCCACGCATCATTCATGATAATTCGCCACGCAGACGAGAGAAATATTTCGCCATCAACTGTGGAGCTATTCCCGAAGGTACCATCGATTCTGAACTGTTCGGACACGTAAAGGGTTCGTTTACGGGAGCTATCAACGACTCGCAAGGCTACTTTGGAGTCGCTAATAAAGGTACGCTGTTCCTTGACGAGGTTGGTGAATTGCCTATGGCCACACAGGCACGCCTGCTTCGTGTGTTGGAAAATGGTGAATACATTCCTGTTGGTGGCACTGAGATTCGCAAGACAGATGTACGTATCGTTGCAGCAACGAATGTCAACATTCAGAAGGCCATCAGCGAAGGACGTTTCCGCGAAGACCTCTACTATCGTCTCAATCAAGTGCAGATTCAGATACCTGCCCTCCGTGATCGTGGCGAGGACATTGTACTGCTATTCCGTCTCTTTGCCTTGCAAATGGCCGAGAAATACCGTATGGACAAAGTGGTCTTGACCGATGAAGCCAAACAGATGCTGATGCGCTACAAATGGCCAGGAAATATCCGTCAGTTGAAAAGCGTCACGGAACAGCTCTCCATCCTCAGCACGGAGCGCACCATCACACCTGACATCCTCTCACAATTCATCCCGCAGGACCAGGAGACTACGCAACTCGCCACCATACATAAGGATGGTGACCACTCGTTTGAAAACGAACGAGAGATACTTTATAAGATTCTCTTTGAATTGCGCAGCAACGTGAACGACATGCGACGCGAGATGAGCACTCTGAAGAAGCAAATTGAGGACGTACAGGTTAGCACGCCAGTATCAACAGCAGCACCATTGCCCACAACACAGCTGGCACCCACAAACATCTCACCTCTCACCCCTCACCTCTCGCCTCTCACCTCTGCGGAAGATGCCGTGGCTGAGGAATATGTAGAGCCGGCACCCGAACTAGAAAATTTGAACGTCAACGACTGGAGTCGTCAAGCACTCGAGAAAGCCCTCGACCGTAATGGTGGCAATCGCAAGAAAGCTGCTCAGGAACTGGGTATCAGCGACCGCACTCTCTATAGAAGACTGAAACAATATGGACTGGATAAGTAAAGGTAAAAAAGTAAAAAGGTAAAAAAGTAAATGATGATACGGCAGATAATACACAAGTCAGTTCGTTGTGCAGGCAGATGCTTGCGCAGCCTTTTACCTTTTTACCTTTTTACCTTTTTACTTTTATCTTCCTGTTCCGTAAGCTATAAGTTTAACGGAGCAAGCATCGACTACACCAAGACAAAGACCATTCAGATTGCAGACTTCCCCATCCGTTCCAGTTACGTGTGGGGACCGATGGGACCCATGTTCAACAACGAACTGAAGGACCAGTTTGCCAATCATACGCGTCTTTCGCAGGTCAAGCGTAATGGAGACTTGAAGATTGAAGGCGAGATTACCCAATACCAGCAACGCAATAAGTCGGTGAGCGCAGAAGGTTACTCTGCCCAGACAGAACTCTCGATGACTGTCAATGTGCGTTTTACCAACAATGTGAACCACGACGAAGATTTCGAACGGCAGTTTACTGCAACGCAAAGTTACGAGACCACCCGTTCACTCAATTCCGTCCAAGAAGAACTTGTTACTCTGATGTGCAAGGACATCTGCGACCAAATCTTTAATGCAACCGTGGCGAACTGGTAATTATTACGAAGTTAGAGAAGTTGAATAAGTTAGAGAAGATGGAAATAACGGAACTCATAGAACACCCAGAGCGGATGGATCGCGATACGCTTTACGAATTGCGCTCCGTATTGGCGCTGCATCCGTATTTCCAGACGGCACGCCTACTCATGTTGCAGAACCTCTATCTGCTCCATGACCCGTCGTTCGACGAAGAATTGCGTCGTGCCGCAGTCTACGTTACTGACCGCAAGACTATCTTCCAGATGATAGAAGCTGCCCACTATCAGTTACGCCAGCAACTATCTAGTTCAACTAGTACTACTAGCCAGACTAGTTCAACGAGTCCCTCTAGAACCATCGATCTCATCGATAACTTCCTGGACTCCATTCCTCAGGAAGAGCCTGACAAGAAAACCCAACGGAAACCGACTCCTGCTGATGCATCAGTCGATTATGTGGCCTACCTGTTGTCGGCGGAAGGAGCAGAGCAACCCACTGCAAACGCCCCTCTTATGAAGGGACAAGAACTCATCGACAGTTTCCTCGAACAGGAGCAGGGTCGCATTCTGCTCAACGAGCTTCCACAGAATACCCAAGAGGCGGCCAACAATGAAAATGCTGATAGCGATGATGCTAACGAAGAAGTCGAAGAGGAGTACTTTACTGAGACACTGGCCCGCATCTATATCAAACAGGGTCACTATGAGAAGGCATTAGGCATCATTAGCCGACTCTCAGAGCGTTATCCGAAGAAGAATGCCTACTTTACCGACCAAATGCGATTCTTAGAGAAATTAATAATAAACAACAAGAATAATCCAAAAATTAAATAATTAAACAATTAAAAGATTATGTACACATTATTTGTAATTCTTATCGTGATTGCAGCCGTACTGATGATTGGTATCGTGCTGATTCAAGAGTCTAAGGGTGGTGGTCTGTCGTCAAGCTTCGCAGGCTACAACCAAGTTGCTGGTGTTCGCAAGACCACCGATTTCATCGAGAAAGCCACATGGGCACTGGCTGCTGCTATGGTCATCATCAGCGTTATCTGCGCATGGGTAGCTCCCACGGCTACTGCCGACAGCTCTGTCATGGAGAACATCGAGAACCCTGTCACCAATCCTAACAATCTGCCTGGATTCGGTGCCAGCCAGCAGAAGGATGCTGCTGCTCCTGCTCAGGATGCTGCTGCCGCTCCTGCCGCTGCAACAGACTCTACCAAGAAGTAAGCGAATTCTTCTTGAAAAAAGAAATACGAGACGTTCCTTTGCTATGGATACGCCTCGTTTTCTTTTGTATGTAAAAAAAGGATAAAAAGCAAGCTGAAAGTTTGCATGAATGAAACCTTTTTCGTAACTTTGCACCCGATTTGGAAATAAAGGGGCGTAGCCCAGTTGGTTTAGAGCGCTTCAGTCACATTGAAGAGGTCCCCGGTTCGAGCCCGGGCGTCCCTACCAAAGCAACGAGGATGTGCGACTTGCACATCCTCGTTTTTTTACTTCGCTCTACTGTCCTTCACCGCCGTAATGCGACTCCATCGCGCGTCTTCGGACTTGCATTTGCAGACTCCCGAGGTAACACGTGCAGACTCCCGAGGTAACACGTGCAGACTCCCGAGGTAACACGTGCAGACTCCGGAGGTAGCAAAACGTGATTCTACGAAGGTTTGACAGAGAAATAGTACTTGACTACAACTGGTAAAACAACGAAAAGATGGCACTCCTTTGACGGAATGCCACCTTATTATATATAGTATAGTCCTTGCCTACTTGGCGTATGCCACAGAACGGGTCTCGCGGATGACGGTAATCTTCACCTGTCCGGGATAGGTCATCTCGTTCTGAATCTTCGATGCAATCTGTCCGCTGAGTGCCTCGGTCTCCGCATCGTCCATCTTATCGGCACCGACAATGACACGCAGTTCACGACCAGCCTGGATAGCATAAGTCTTGGTAACACCGGGATAGCTCATGGCAATAGCCTCAAGGTCGTTCAAACGCTTGATGTAAGCCTCAACGATTTCACGACGTGCACCAGGACGGGCACCCGAGATGGCGTCACAAATCTGCACGATGGGAGCCAACAGCGTCTGCATCTCCATCTCGTCGTGGTGGGCACCAATAGCGTTGCAGATATCGGGCTTCTCCTTATACTTTTCGGCTATCTTAGCACCATAGATTGCGTGTGGATCGTCAGTATCCTCATCGGGCACTTTACCAATATCGTGCAACAGTCCTGCACGCTTGGCCTTCTTTGGATTCAGACCCAACTCTGCAGCCATCACGGCACACAGATTAGCTGTCTCGCGGGCATGCTGCAACAGGTTCTGACCATAAGAAGAACGATACTTCATCTTACCAATAATACGGATCAATTCAGGATGCAAGCCATGAATACCCAAGTCGATGGTAGTGCGCTTACCAGTCTCAATAATCTCATTCTCCAGCTGTTTCTTAACCTTAGCAACAACCTCCTCGATACGTGCGGGATGGATACGTCCATCAGCCACCAGCTGATGGAGGGCCAGACGGCAGGTCTCACGGCGAATGGGGTCGAAGGCCGAAATGACAATAGCTTCAGGCGTGTCGTCGACCACAATTTCAACACCACAGGCTGACTCCAAGGCACGGATATTGCGTCCCTCACGACCAATAACGCGTCCCTTGACATCGTCGTTGTCGATATGGAACACCGATACACTGTTCTCCACAGCGGTCTCAGTGGCCACACGCTGGATGGTCTGAATGATAATCTTCTTGGCCTGGGCATTGGCATTCAGCTTAGCCTCGTCCATGATTTCATTGATGTAAGCAGCAGCATCGGTCTTGGCTTCGTCCTTCAACGACTCTACCAGACGGCTCTTGGCCTCTTCGGCTGACAGTCCGGAGAGTTCTTCCAACTTGGCACGCTCTTGCATCTGCATCTTCTCGAGCTCCTCCTGTTTTAAGTTTAGCAATTTCTTCTCATTGTCAATGCGATTCTGCTGGTTGTCGAGATCATTCTTACGGCGGCCCAGTTCTTCCTGACGCTGGTTCAGCGAGATTTCACGCTGTTTCAGCTTATTCTCGCTCTGCTGGATATGCTGGTTGCGCTGTTGTACTTCCTTCTCCAGCTCTGCCTTCTTGTTCAGGAATTTCTCCTTCACTTCCAGGAGTTTCTTCTCCTTGATAACCTCTGCCTCCTTCTTGGCGGCACCAATCATTTCATTATATTTCCCCTTCGCAACGAAGCGGAAAATCATAAAGCCGCAGAACCCACCTACAATGAGGGCTGCAGCAATTAGAATAATACCAACAATAATGTCCATAAATGTTCTTAGTCTGTATATATAATGTTAATGTTCTCTACTATTTCCGCTCTCCGAGGGCTTCCTCGATTTCGCGGGTCAACTTAGCAAGAACATTATCATAGGGCGAGGTATCATTATGCGAACGCTCCTTCTGATACATCAGCGCAATATCAATCAATGTCATCAGCGCCACCGTATGATCACTCTTGCGCCCTTTGTATGCCTGTGCATAGGCATTATAGCGCTCGGTGATGAGCTTGGCTGCAGCACGATAGAATTCTTCGTCGTCACGATTGATGACAACCTCTATTTCTTCGTCGTAAACGTGCAGCTTAATATGTAATCTGTCCTGTTTCTGTTCTGGCATAGCATAATCTCCTTATTGATTTTCATCGCTGAGGATGGCAATGCATTTGTTGACGTCACGAATCAGCTTCGACAACCGTTCCTTGGCGCCTGTCAAGTCGCCATCGGTAATCTCAATCATCTTAGCCATTTTCAGTGAGTTATAGTCTGACTGCTGCTGTTCCAACTTCTGACGCAGCTGCTTCATTTCCTGCTCGTTCTTTTCCACCATATCATACAAATCCTTGTTCTCCTTCTTCAACTCTTGAAAACGGAGAATCATTTGACGGATACGGGTCTCAAACGCTGCTAAAGCTTTCTCGTTAGCTGTCATACATACTCACTTTATTCCACAAAGGTAGGAATAATCTTTCGAAGTTTGAACTTTGTCCTTTGAACTTTATGTTTTGTTAACATAAATAGTTCATTCCTTGGGCCTTGGCTCTTTTTTTGCAAGCATTACTACTTTGTAAACGAAGTCGGTAGTCCATTGCTGAGAAAAGCCAAGTTTCGAGGCATACTGTCGGATAGCCACTACGGTCTTCATGACACCTGCATCGCTGAAATCATTCTTGGTGAAGATATCATTAACAGTCTTTTCTGTCATAGTACGAATGGCACTCTTGAAGAAACTAGGCAAACGAAGTTTGAACTTCATCAGATTGCCCGTTAACATCATCAGGTCCTGTGTAAAACCGGAGAACTGATACATATAGGTCTGAATGTCCTGTGGTTTCTTGCAACGCTTACGGATGCTCTGGTCAATTTCTTTCGTAAAGTCGTCGTCCATGCCGTAAATATCCTTCAGCATCTTCTTACACTTCGATTTCTCAGCCAGTCCCAACCTGTTATTCTGCGTAGGCACCTTCAAGGTGGTCTTGAACACGCGTAAGTCGGGTAATGCTGCCATATTGGAGATGCCTAAGTCTGCGGCCATCACAGCTTGGAAATAGACACGGATTAACGTCATAAAATCCTCCATGCCACCGGCCTTCTGCTGTTCTTCCTTTTTTCCAAATAATTTTGATAAAAATCCCATATAATTGTTTTGTGTTTAGAGTTTAATGTGTGGAACTCGAGTTCCTATGCTAAAAATTTGGTGCAAAATTAATTATTTTCGGCAAACTTACCAAATGTTTGAGGATTATTTTGTACCTTTGCCATCAAATAGTCACTATTAGAACACAATTATTATGAAAGGAATTGTATTAGCAGGCGGTAGTGGCACACGCCTCTACCCTATCACAAAAGGCGTATCGAAACAGATGCTGCCCATCTTCGACAAGCCCATGATTTACTATCCTATCTCCACACTGATGCTGGCTGGCATCCGTGAGATTCTCATCATTTCCACTCCCTACGACCTGCCTGGTTTCAAACGTCTGTTGGGCGATGGTTCTGACTTGGGCGTACGCTTTGAATATGCTGAGCAACCCTCTCCAGATGGACTGGCTCAGGCCTTTATCATTGGTGAAGAGTTCATTGGCGACGACTGCGCCTGCCTCGTATTAGGCGACAACATATTCTACGGCAGTGGCTTTACAGGCATGCTAAAACAGGCCGTCGAGCATGCTGAGAAGAACGGACAAGCCACCGTATTCGGTTACTATGTCAACGATCCGGAACGCTATGGCGTGGCAGAGTTCGATGCCAACGGGAACTGTCTGAGCATTGAGGAGAAGCCTGCCAAGCCCAAGTCCAACTATGCCGTCGTGGGGCTCTATTTTTATCCGAATAGTGTCGTGGAGATTGCCAAGAACATCAAGCCCTCTGCACGTGGTGAACTCGAGATTACCACCGTCAACCAACAATACTTGGAAGATAAGAATCTGTTAGTACAGACCCTACAACGTGGCTTCGCATGGCTCGACACAGGTACCCACGACTCACTCTCCGAGGCTTCGACCTTCATTGAGGTCATTGAGAAACGCCAGGGACTAAAGGTGGCTTGTCTGGAGGAAATTGCCTACAAGCGCGGTTGGATTAGCAAAGAGCAACTGAAAAAACTGGCCGAGCCCATGATTAAGAATGACTACGGCCAGTATCTCTTGCGTCGCGCTGAAGAATACGTCAGATAGCCTATCTTGAGAAATAGCGCACACAGTTGCGCAGGGCAGTAGGATTGCCCATGTCATACATGGTACCCTTCAGTCTGATACCCATCATGCCGCTCTTCTGGCGAACAGCCTCAAGGGCGGCAGTCAGTTCTATCTCACGTGTCTTGTCGCCTTCCTCATCAGCTTTCTTGATATCCTCGTCAAGCTGTGCAAAGACCTCTGGTGTCAGAATATATTGTCCAAAGACAGAATAATACTCCTTCTCACCTTCCTTATTACGCACACCCAAGAATTCCTCAGCATACGAGGCTTTGGGCTTCTCATTCATTACCGAGACATTCAGATGCATGTTCTCCTTGTCTTCCCAGACACCGCTCAAAATACCATAGTGACTCACCTCTGCCAAAGGAATGGGATGGATGCTCACCATCAACTGATTATAACGTTCGTACTGCTCTATCAGTTGCAGGGCGCAGGGTTTGTTCGACTGACTACGATACAGCGTATCGCCTAACAACAGCAGCACCGGCTCATTGTTGGCAAATTCCACCGCCTGGAATACGGCATGTCCGAAACCTCTCTTTTCGTGCTGATAGACATAGTGCAGACGTTTGCCTAGATCCAGTATGCGATTCTCGTATTCCTGTGCTTCTTTATTCAGTTTTCTCAAGTGTTCCTCACTCAATTGACGTTCGAAAAAGTCCGTATACTGAATGCGTTCCTCCTCAGAACCCAAAACCAGACAAATCTCCTCTACACCGCTCTTCACCAGTTCCTCCAAAAGGATGAGAATGACAGGGCGCACCATGCCATCTGAACAGGGTATTGGGAAGAAGTCTTTCTTCAGAGAACGAGTGGCGGGATAAAGCCTAGTCCCGAAACCAGCCACAGGAATGATAGCCTTACGAACCGTATGCACTGGATGCAAGGTCAGTGAATAGGCCTTCATACCTTGCGCATTCAGATACTCTAACAATTGTTGCTGATCCTCAGCCGAACGCGCCAAGAACTGCACAGATCCGTCGCCATGCGATCCGACACCCTTACCACCCCAAATCATAGGCTGAATGTTGGGGTCATGAAGCACTTCGTGCAGTTTAGGAGCCCACAAAGCCGGCGACATCGGGGCAATATACTCGTCGAACATCTCTTCTGCATGTGTCATCAGTTGTCCTAAAGACTCCGCGTCGCCTGTCGCCATACACTTAATGGCCTTTTCAACGATATCGTGGTTCCACTCACCCAAGGCCTTGTGCAGGTTCTGCTCGCCTTCTGTCGTCGCAAAGGGGTATGCCTTGTTCAGGTCGGATAGAATCTTGATGGTGTCTTTCTCGGCACACAGATCGGCAAACACCCAGTACAAGGTTTTCTTCACTGTCAGGGGCTTCACCTCTATCTCGTCACCATCAAAGGTCATTAGATTCGGTTTCACACCAAAGGCACAAGCCTGGTCCAAACGTCCACAACGACTCGACGTACGCAACTCGCCCAAATAAGCAATATTCATCTCACCCAACGTATTCAAATTCAGATGATATAAAATATTGAACGCGCGCGCGACAAGCACACAAATGGCTGCACTCGACGACAGACCGCTCTTCATAGGTAGCGTCATACCTGTAATGCGGATACGCACCCCACCCACCTTGTACCATTCCAACATGTAGCTGACAACACCGGCACAATAGCTGAAGAACGATCCAGACTTAGCCACGCGCTTCAGTTCCTGTTCACTCATACGACAGGAGAAATCGCGCCATACATCGGACAGTTCTGCGGCATCACTATGCATCTCGAAGATGGTAGATTTCTCAACTTCAGCATAGATGCCTTGTTCAATACCAGTCACGATAGAGGCTCCTGGAAGAATATCAGCATTCATCGTACGATAGTGACCAGCCCAGTCGGTATGTTCACCAAAAAGACACAAACGGCCCGGAACAAATAGTTTTAGCATTTTTCTCGTCTATTTATGTAATAATTATGGACAAAGGTACAAATTAACACGCAAATTGCAAAAAAAAATGCATTTTATTTGGTTGTTTTGATAAAAATATATACTTTTGCAAGCGAAATAATAACAAAAGTTAATAATTAAACATCAAAATTCTACTGCCTATCGACGAGACTCTACTTCATAAAAATTGAAAGAATATGAAGAATTACGAAAGCATGACCGACGAAATGTTGGCCTTGCAGTATGTAGGAGGAGACAATAGGGCGTTTGATGAGTTATTAACTCGCAATCAGAAAAAGCTCTACGATTACATTATGTTCGTGGTTCGCGACCCCGAGCTGGCTAATGATGTGTTCCAAGAGACGTTTGTCAAGGTCATCACCAGATTGCAGGAAGGCAAGTACACCGATTCCGGCAAGTTCTCGTTCTGGCTGATTCGCATAGCACATAACGTCATCATGGACACTTTCCGCCTTCAGAAGAGCGTACATATCATAGAGCCAACTGCCGGCAATGATTTGAGCAAGCTGAAAAGCGATTCTCTGATGGACCTCAACCGCGAGAACGAGTATGTCAATGCCCAAGTGCTTCGCGACGTGCGCCACATCATGAACTCACTGCCTGCTCCCCAACGCGAAGTAGTTTATATGCGTTATTATCAGGAATTGTCGTTCAAGGAGATAGCCGAGGCCACAGGTGTCAGCATCAACACATCGCTTGGCCGCATGCGTTACGCACTCATCAACATGCGCCGCATGGCCAAACAACACGAAATCCAGCTGAATCTTGAACTCTAGCTCTAGGATTGCCTAGGATTGCCTAAGAACGCCTAGGAATACCTAGGAATACCTAGTAGTCAAAGGCTGCGCAAGTCATGAATGGCTTGCTCTGGATTCTGATTTCCAAAGACATAACTGCCTGCCACCAGCACGTCGGCACCGGCGTTCACCAGTCGTGGGGCGGTTTCGGCCTGCACGCCACCGTCAATCTCTATCAGCGCTTTCGAACCACTCTCGTCAATGAGTTTTCTCAGACGCTGCACCTTCTGGATGGTATTCTCGATGAATTTCTGTCCGCCAAAACCTGGGTTCACACTCATCAGTAACACCATGTCCACATCACAGATGATATCCTCCAGCAGCGACACGGGCGAAGCGGGATTCAGCGTCACGCCAGCCTTCATACCAGCCAGATGAATCTCTTGCACGGTGCGGTGCAAATGGGTACAAGCCTCCACATGCACATTCATCATCATCGCACCCAGTTTCCGAGTCTGCTCGATGTAGTGCTCCGGGTGCACAATCATGTAGTGAACGTCAAGGGGTTTCGTACACTTTCTGGCAACGGCCTCAAGCACAGGAAATCCAAAGGAAATGTTGGGCACGAAGACGCCGTCCATCACATCCAGATGAAGCCAGTCGGCCTCACTGCGGTTAATCATTTCCAATTCGCTGTCGAGATGCAGGAAATCAGCTGCAAGCAACGATGGAGAAACCATTGTAGCCATTGTTCTCTTGTTTTTTTGAATTACACATACGCGCAAACTGCTTCAAAAACAGAATGGTGGCGGGGTGTGGCTGAAAATCTTCTTGAGTAAAATGCTGCATAGGCAAATCAAATTTAAGTTATTATACATTATTATAACGCAGCACTTTCACGTTTATTATTCAAAACCACAAAATTATTTCATTTGATATGTTTCTATGGCCTTCATGCCGTTTAGGAAGTCGCGGACCGACATGCGTTTCTTGCCTGCTAACTGGACCTCCAACAGTTCCAGCAGCTCGTCCTGTGCCGACACCAACAACCGTTTGCCATCCACACATAGCTTGCCACTCTCCTGCCCTACGCGACCCGTCTTGCTGGTTTTGTAGATTTTCAGCACCGTTTCCTTGCCGTCCGGAGCTACCAGCGTAGTCCATGCACCAGGCACAGGACTCAGTCCACGCACAAAGTCATATACCTGCTTGGCGGTTTTTGTCCAGTCTATCTGGCATGTCTCCTTGAAAATCTTCGGAGCGGGCTTCAATTGAGAATTGAGAATTGAGAATTGAGAATTATGATTTGATTCTGTCGCGTTATTGCCGCCATATATATCCTCTTGTGCTATTGTTGCAGGATGGCCATTAGCTGCGACGATGGTTTCTAAAGTTTCAAGACAGAGTTCTGCGCCCAGATGCATCAGTCCGTCATAGACATATTCCACGTCGGCATCGTCAGGAATAGGAAATGTCTTTTTCGCGATAATGCGTCCAGTATCTATGTAGTGGTCTA
This sequence comes from Prevotella sp., assembly GCA_016291085.1. Taxonomy (GTDB): domain Bacteria; phylum Bacteroidota; class Bacteroidia; order Bacteroidales; family Bacteroidaceae; genus Prevotella. Next base: position 112,772 of record JAEEVW010000002.1, on the reverse strand, counting down.
AGAAAAACGTCGTTACGCCCGTCTCCGTCTCACCATTGATGACGGCCCAGTTGATAGGAGCTGCACCACGATACTGAGGCAACAAAGCAGCATGGACATTGAAGGTTCCATACACTGGCATGTCCCAAACCACCTCGGGCAACATCCTAAACGCCACCACCACTTGCAGGTTAGCCTCGTACGACCGCAACTGTTCGACGAACACCGGGTCTTTCATCTTTTCAGGTTGGAGTACGGGCAAACCATGCTCCAACGCGTACTGCTTGACCTGCGAGGGTTGCAGCACACTGCCGTGTCGGCCTACAGGCTTGTCGGGCTGCGTCACCACAGCCACCACGTTATATCCGTTATCCACCAGCGCACGAAGGGTCTCTACTGCAAACTCCGGTGTACCCATAAACACGATTCTCAGATCACTTTTCTCCATGTGTTTCAATTCTTGTTGTTTTCAGAGTACAAAGGTAGTGTAAACCGGGCGAAATACCAAAGGAAAAATCGTGTTTATTTGCTTGTTCCGAAAAAAATGTTTAATTTTGCAGGCAAATAAACCAAAAACGAACAATGAAACACATCAAGATATTCACCCAGCTCATCTCCTCCGAGCTGCACCTGCCGGAACATGGCGTAGAAAACACCCTCAAACTCCTTGCCGAGGGATGTACCATACCTTTCATCTCGCGCTACCGCAAAGAGCGCACAGGCGGACTCGACGAACTTCAGATAACTGCCATCAGCGACCGCAGTGAGCGCCTCCAGGAAATAGCCAAGCGAAAAGAAACCATCGTCAAGACGATTACCGACCAGGAAAAAATGACTCCCGAACTCCGCAAACGTATTGACGACTGTTGGGACCTGACTACCCTTGAAGATATTTATCTACCCTATAAACCAAAACGCCGTACTCGTGCCCAGGTGGCTCGTGAACAGGGCCTCGAGCCTCTGGCTCAGCTTCTTCTGCTCCAGCGCGATCCTGACCCAAAACAAGCCGCAAGGCGATTTGTTCACGATGGTTTATCCGTCTCGGACTGCCTTAAAGGCGCCCAGGACATCATTGCCGAACAGGTTAGTGAGGACGAACGCAGCCGAAACCTAATCCGTGCAGCCTTCCGTCGCGAGGCCTTCATCGAGTCAAGGGTAGTCAAGAGCAAGAAAGATACTGACGAAGCCCAGAAATACAGTGATTACTTTGATTGGGAAGAGCCCTTGAAACGATGTTCTTCCCACCGTCTGCTGGCTATGCGCCGCGGTGAGAGCGACGGCATTCTCCGTGTCAGTCTGACCATTGACGACGACGAGGCCGTCAGCCGTCTGCAACGCAACTACGTCCGTGGACAGGGTGCCTGCCAGCGACTGGTTGCCGAAGCCGTCGAAGATGGTTACAAGCGTCTGCTACTGCCCTCCATCGAGACAGAATTCATGAATCTCAGCAAGGAGCGAGCCGACGAGGAAGCCATCAATGTGTTCGCCCAAAACCTGCGCCAGCTATTGCTCTCGGCACCGCTGGGTCAAAAACGCGTTATGGGTGTCGATCCCGGTTTCCGTACGGGTTGTAAAGTGGTGTGTCTCGATGCTCAGGGCAACCTGCTCCACCACGAGGCCATTTTTCCCCATCCACCTATCAACCACCGCATGCAGGCCACGATGCACGTGCTGCAGATGATTAAGGATTACCGCATCGAGGCTATCGCCATTGGCAACGGTACCGCCAGCCGCGAAACGAAGGACTTCATCGCAGATTGTTTGTCTAGTCTCTCTAGTCCTACTAGTGATACTAGTCAGACTAGTTCCACGGGCACCCCCTCAGTCTTCGTCGTCAGCGAAGACGGTGCCTCCGTCTACAGCGCCTCGAAGGTGGCCCGCGACGAGTTCCCCGATGAGGATGTCACCGTTCGCGGAGCCGTCAGCATCGGACGTCGACTGATGGACCCGCTGGCCGAACTCGTCAAGATAGATCCCAAGAGCATTGGTGTCGGACAGTATCAGCACGACGTCGATCAGACGAAACTAAAGCATTCCCTCGACCAGACTGTTGAGAGTTGTGTCAACCTCGTGGGTGTAAACCTCAACACGGCCTCCCAACATCTGCTCACCTACGTCAGCGGACTGGGGCCTGTATTGGCCCAGAACATTGTCGACTATCGACGCGATAACGGTGCCTTTACCAGCCGCGCCCAACTCAAAAAGGTACCCCGTTTGGGACCAGCCGCCTTCCAGCAGTGTGCCGGTTTCCTACGCATTCCCGATGCCAAGAATCCGCTTGACAACTCTGCCGTTCACCCTGAGAGTTACCACATCGTCGAGCAGATGGCTAAAGACCAGAACTGTTCTGTCAACGACCTGATTAATAATAAAGGTACGCGCGAACATATTGATATCAAGCAATACGTTACCGCCGACGTCGGACTCCCCACCCTTACGGATATTATGAAGGAGTTGGAGAAGCCTGGCCGCGACCCGCGTGAACAGATTGAAGCCTTCGAATTCGACCCAAACGTACAAACTATTGAAGACCTGCACGAAGGCATGGAACTACCTGGGATTGTGACAAATATCACCAATTTCGGAGCCTTCGTCGATATCGGTGTCCATCAGGACGGACTCGTTCACGTCTCTCAGCTGGCCAACAAATACGTCTCCGATCCTACTAAGGTCGTTCACCTTCACCAGCACGTCCGAGTCCGAGTCATTGCCGTCGACCTCCGCCGCCAACGCATCTCACTTTCCATGAGGGGGATTAGTCAATGACAAATCCTAGATTTATCAACCATAAGTCCTAGATTTGCACGTCGTAAATCATAGATTTATCAGCCATAAATCCAGGACTTATAAAAAATAATCATTATTTCATTTGACCTTGCCCCTATTTCGTCGTATAATAGACAGAACAACCACTTGATGACACAGACAGAGCGCGACATCATCACCCGCTGCCAACAAGGCGACAAAAATGCCTTCCGATGGGTGGTACAGACGCATCAGCGGATGCTATTCTCGCTGGCGCTGAAGATGTTGTGCGACGAGGAAGAGGCCAAGGACATGGTGCAGGAAACACTGATCAGGGTGTGGCAGAGCATCAGAACATACAATCCGGAAAAGCCTTTCACTACATGGATTTACACCATCGCCTCGCGTCTGTGTCTCGACAGGCTGAAGCGCATGAGTCGCATCGTCGCTATGCCTGACGACGAAATGGTGGTGCGACGCTTCGCCACAGAGAGCGACAGCCAGCGCGTGCTGGAGAACCAGGAATGGGTGTCGATAGTGAGGACGATGGCCGAGGGACTGAGCGACAAGCAACGACTGACCTTCACACTCTGTCAACTGGAAGGCCTCTCGTCGGAAGAAGCACAAGAAATAACGGGGATGGATGCCCGACAGGTGAAAAGCAACCTGTATGTGGCCCGCCAAACCATACGTAAACGACTTACAGCATTAGGATATGAATAAGATAGACGACATATTGGAACAACTGAAAGGCCAGCAGCCCGTGATTGACGACCCCGATGCACTGACGGACCGCATCATGAGCAGTCTGCCAGACCAGGACGAAGATGCCATGCAACCCAAGGCTCGCACCATAAAGATGCACTGGCTTTGGACTGCCATATCTGCAGCTGCCTGCGTAGCTATCGCCTTAATGCTGGCATGGCCGAAGCAGGGCATCGAACCACAAGCACCGTCTCTCGCTCAGAATACGTCCTTACGGACTGACAGTCCGAACGGGACGGACTCGCAGTCCGAACAGGACAGACTCACAGTCCGAACGAATCAGACTAATGACGAGCCCGTGAAGGTATCAAAGAAAGAGCGGAATAGCGTTTCTGCTAACTCCCAAACGCTCACTAAACAACCCCTTGTAATTCAAGAATCGGCTCCCATTTCTACAGTTCCCTACGACGAGCAAGACGACCCCAACCTGCACTACGCCTCCTACGACCTGGCGAAGGACACCGTGCCCTATCAGGATCCTGCCCGTGTGGATGACTTCATAGCCAAGCTGGCAGCCTATCACAACGTGAAACAAGGTGGGCTGAAGTGCACGAACCATGCCGACAGCAATATGGTTAGCACTGTCTACGTATTTCCTGATACGAAAGAACTCGACCTCTTCAGCCGACTGCTGCAAGTGGCTTGCTGCTATAGCGACGAAACGCCAGGATACTTCCTCAATTTCTCGCACCAGCAGTTCTTCTTCGAACTGAAGGACTTGCGCCGCGGATTGCAATACCGCTGGATAGCCGAACGCGTGAACGGCAAGATCCTGCTCTACGGCACCAACGCCCCCTTGGGCACCAAGGAGTCGTCAGCCTGCTATCAAGAATATCGCGATGAGCTCATGCATATAAATAGTATTAACCCCAAAACAAAACAGATATGATGAAACGTATCGTAACCCTTAGCCTGATGGCTGTTGCCTGTCTCTCGATGCAGGCACAAGAACAAGATGTTAAAGTGTTGGCCTCCAGTACTGGTGTTTTCGTTCCCCGCCCTGAAATCAGTGTGGACAAAAAGACCAAGAAGACCTCCGCGGTTTGGCACTCTACGAATAATGACTGGATTAAGGACAACTGCGAAGCTAAAAACGTGATAGTAGTAAAAGACTATGATCAAATGTTCCCTGAGATGGCTGGCATGCAAATTGACTCCCAGCCTTATGTGCCGATGAGTTGGCGACTGACAGCTGAAGGCGGAGAGACGGTAATGCACTGCTACTTTCGTATGCCTGCTGATGAGGTGACCCACCTCTGGCTGACATCAGAGGAAACATGCCTCGTAGATTGTGAGACGGGTGTGCAGTACCGCATACGTCGTACCGAGCCCGAGACTTTCCGCAAGCATTTCAGCGTGAAGGCAAAGAAGGGCGATGTAATCGATTTGAAAATCTTCTTCCCACCACTGCCGGAAAGCACGAAGGATGTCGTCATCTTCGGTATTCCCAACTGGTATTTGGTAGGTGATAAGGTGAGTCTTAGGCAGCCGCACAATTTTGGATGGGGTGGAGCTGGTCTGCAATTTGCCTATGACGCCAAACCGGAGTTCCACCTGCCCCGCCTGTTACAGGAACACCTCAGCGAAGATAAACCTTACGACAAACAGAACTGGAACACTTGGAAAGTGTTGACAGACGCCCACCTTATCAAGCCAGTGCAGGACGGCACCAAGGCAATTTGGATTACTCCAGAGGCTACCTATCTGGCTGTTGGCTATGAGCAGAACTGGACACGCGAGTATTGGGGATTCGACTGGGGAACTGACAGGTCTTGTGTCTTGCTTGACGATAATGGGCGGCAGTATAAGCGCCGTGAAGTCCTGGGTGTACCACAAAACGAGATTTTCTTTATGGAGGGAAATGCAGGCGATTATGTTGCCTATGTAGAGGTCTACGACCCGATACCATTAGATGTAAAGACTTTTACCTATATTGAACCGGCAGGAGAACCCTTCAATGCATGGGGCGCTAATTGGAAAGGTTCCGTACAGCATAATCTCAGCATCGAGCAATTGCGCGCCAACCAAAAACTCTTTGAGTATCATCCACGCAAGGTCGTGAAATAGTTTTCAGGATTCAAGGTATTTTAAATGTCTTATTGCAAGATATCATATATAACACGTCGTATATGACGATAAAAGGTATTTCTAACAACTTATTCTAAAATGACAGATTTTGAAACTAATCAACCACATGTGAGGGAAGTACGGAACGTAGTGATGCGGTCCGTGCTTTTCTTTCTTTTTGCCCTCATTGTTATGACAGGATGGGCACAAACACAGCAACAGGATTCAACAAAGGTAAAAAAAGAAAAGAAGATTTATCTGTACGGCTACCTGTCGGACTCGTTCACCCGTTCGCACATCCCCGACTCGAAGGTGGTGCTGCTCCGCCCTGACTCTACGCTGGTGGACTCGGCACAGGTAGACAATAACGGCTGGGGAGGTATTAAGTCGTCGGAATGGTATATGCAGGTACCCGCCAAGCCTGCCAAGTATATCATCAAGGCAACGGCTCCTGGCTATGAGACAACCTACAAAAACTACGAAATAAAATACGTAGCCCGTAACCGTCAGTTCGAGGTGCCTTCCATTCGCATGAAACGCACCCAGCGCGTCGTCGACAAGGACGGCGGTGAACTGGACGAAGTGGTCATCAAGGCCACAAAAGTCAAGATGGTGTACAAAGGCGACACCATCGTTTTCAATGCTGACGCCTTCAACATTCCCGAGGGCTCGATGCTCGACGGACTCATCAAGCAACTGCCTGGCGTGGAACTGAAGGAGAACGGCGAGATTTACGTCAACGGCAAGAAGGTGGAGAACCTGACGCTGAACGGCGCCGACTTCTTCAAGGGCAAGAACAAGATGATGCTCGAAAACCTGCCCTACTACACCGTCAAGAACGTGCAGGTATTCAACAAACGCACGCCCAAGAGTGAGTTTCTGGGACGCGACGAAGAAGAGAAGGAATACACGATGGACGTGCAACTGAAGAAGGAATACTCCGTGGGTGGCACGGTTCAGTTGGAAGCCGGTTATGGTACAGATAAGCGCTACCGGACGAAAGGCTTCGGCATGCGATTCACCGACCGCACCCGTGCCGTACTATTCGGTGGAGCCAACAACCTGAACGAATACATCGACTACGACCGCGAGGGTAACGAACGCGACAGGACACAAGCCTCGGGCGACCGCGACGTGAAGAGCATCGGTGGTATGCTGGCCTGGCATGCTCCTGAGGAACGCATCACCGACGACGCTGAATTCAAGCTGCAATGGCAGGATGTGCATACGGAGAATAAGAGTGAGAACGAGAACTATCTGGTGGGTGCCAGCACCTTCGGCAAATCCGAATCGATGAGTAACAGCCGCCCCTTCGACCTGAGCTTACGCAACACGTTCTATATCCGTAAACCCATCTACGTGTACTCTTGGTTTAATATGGATTATAATCACGGTAAAAACGACGGCAACAGTTGGTCGCTGACTGCCAACGACCAGTTGCTGACGGACAGTGTAAACCACACGGTGAGCCACTATCAGAACAAATCGAACCGGCTGAGCATGAACATGACAAACATGATTGACGTGAAACTACCCTGGGGCGACCAGCTGGAGTTCCAAATGAGTGGCTATTGGGGCCGTCAGTGGGACAGCGAAAGTTTCTCGCAGAACCGCTACACCTTGTTTAATACGGGCACCATCGACCAACGTAACCAATATGGCAACGGTCCATCGACAAACTACAACTTCAACGGCCAGTTCAACTATCGGCTGCAACTGACGGAAAGTTTTAACATCAGTCCGAGGGTCAGCATACAACACCAATACAGCAACAATAGCAACAACAACTACCGTTTGGATTGGCTGGGGCCCAACTGGGCAGTAAACGGACCACACGCCATAGGCTCGTTGCCCGTAACGGCTGACTCGCTGGCACTGGCCTTCGACGCACCAAACTCATCAGAGCAGGGCGAACGCATCAACATGTACTCAGTCGGTGGCACCATCGGGTATAACAAGTCGAAGGAGGGCGTGGGTTATCAGTATTTCCATCTGTCGCTGGACAGGGATTTCCGTCGAAAGCACATGAGCTACAACAGCGACGTGCTCAACACTACCATGAACCGCAACTACAACAACTGGCGGGTATATGGACAGTACTACATCAGCTTCGACGAATACCGGAAGACGTTCATGATCTATGCACAAAACAGCCTCACAACACCCAATATCGGACAACTCGTCGACATCACCACAACCAGCAATCCGCTGTATGTCCGCAAGGGTAATCCCGACCTGAAGCCTCAGACCTACTGGTGGTTCAACGCCCGCTACTCGGCCCGTAAGGACAGCATCGACCAGAACTTCTCCGTATCGCTGAACAGCGACCTGTCGTACAATGCCATCACCACCGCATACACCTACAACCCTGTGACGGGTGTGCGCACCACCTGGTCGGAGAATGTCAATGGCAACTGGAACATAAACAGCTCTATGGAATTCAGCCGTGCCCTTGGGAAGAAGAAGTTCTGGCACATCAGCAACAGCCTCAATGCCAGCTACGGACAAAGCACCGACATGTCTTCTGTCCAGTCTGTTGCTACGGCACAGCAACAAACAGACCAGCCGGTGAAGAACCTCGTCAGCACTACCCGTCTGTCCTACGCTCCCAATCTGCGTTTCCAAAAGGAAAAGCTGAGCTTTACGCTGAAGGGCGACGTAGCCTGGCAACATGTTCATCGCAGCATCGAGGTTACTGAGTTGCCCACCGACGTCTTTGACTTCTCGTATGGATTTAATGCCAACTATAAATTGCCTTGGGACTTCACCATCGACACCGACCTGCAGATGCATTCGCGTCGCGGCTATGCCGATGCCGACATGAACGACAACCGACTCTATTGGGACGCCACACTCACCAAGTCGTGGAATAAAGGCCGCTGGATTGCCAAACTGAAAGGCTACGACATTCTCGCCCAGGTGTCGCAATGGCAGTACTGGGTTAACGCCCAGGGCCGTACCGAACAGTGGACCAACAACATGCGCCGCTACGTGCTGCTCTCGCTTTCGTACCGCTTCAGCCTGTCGCCAAAGAAAAAGTAAGTTAAAAACGAATAATTATGCAAAGGAATCAAAGAAAAATCATTACCTTTGCAGCGCAATCAAATAAACTGAAATGAACAGACTATTATCAACTATGGTTTTTGCCCTTTTCGTAGTGACGGGTTGGGCAAAAGAGAATGTAACGGTGTGGGAACAGCCCACTACCGAGTACGGAACAAGCTATGACGACGGATTCTTCATTCTTTTGCTCGACGTAACTAAGGTAGAGCTGAAGGACAACGAGACAGTGGTCTATATCACCGCCTGGCAGCGTCCTGATTCAGAAAAGCTTGACCACTGGTTCCAGTTCGCGGGCGATACCTACCTGAAGGTGGGCGAGCAGCGCTTTACCATTGTATCTGCAGACAACATCGAACTGAACAAGCACGTCTATACAGACAAGAGTGGCAAGCGTGAGATGGCGTTCCACTTCCCACCGCTGCCAAAGGGCACGAAGGTGTTCGACTTCATCGAGGGCGACGGTGAAGGTGCATTCCAATTCAAGGGCATCAAACCCGTCGAGGAGCGTTGGAAGCAGCTCTTCCCCTCCTATTGGCGCGATGATCAGACTGGCGACTGGAAGATTGCCTTCTTTGAGGATTGTGCCATCTACGACTGCAAGTTCTGGACTTATAAGCAGCGCGACGTGAATCCCAAGACCGGTGAGGCCAAGATGGTGATTACCAATGGCAACGACGAGCTGAAGGTTACTATCGGCAAGAATAAGAAAGGTACGCGTGCGATACAGATTGGCAATCAGAAGGCGACGTACTCCATGATGACTGGCCGTTTCCTGCCCGACTATCCCACGAAGGACACTCGCACAGACTTCGTCGACACGAACTATAAGCCGGATACCGTCACTATCGTGGGCTGGCTCAAGGATATGCCCGAGCCATTAAAAAAAGGTAAGAAGTTCGAGCTCAGCTATCAGAACTTCTATACCGACGAGCAAGAGACGGTCTATGCCGACCTCGACTCGCTGGGCCGCTTCTCGGCAAAGTTCCCCCTCGTTAACAGCAGTGAGTTTTTCATCGACTGGGGCCGTTGCTTCATTCGCACGATGCTGGAGCCGGGCAAGACCTACTTCATGCTCTACGACTTTAAGGAAGGCCGCCGCTTCGTTATGGGCGACGACTGCCGTCTGCAGAACGAGTTGTTCCGATTCCCGCTTCCCTGGGGTGGTCGTCGTATGGAGAAAGGCGAGGACTTTGAGCATTACATCGCCTGGAACGACAGCGTGATCCAAGCCCAGCATGGTGCTGTCGATGCTCTCTGCCAGCAGCACCCCACAATCTCTACCCGTTTCAGCCAATACCGTAAGGACAACGTCATCAGTCAGCTGTCTCGCGAGTTCGGACAGTCACGCTTCGATGCGCCCAACTATCAGTTTACCCCCCATGCCCGTCAGTATGCCTACGACACGTTCTGGACGAAGATGGTGAAGCCCTACACGCTGCATCGCGACTTCGGCGGTTTCCTGCGCGACTACCTCGACGATGCCTCGCGGGCCCGCAATGCCGTATTTTCCTACAGCATGCGCGACAATTATCAGGACTTTGCCTCGAACGATGAGGAACTGGCGTTGCTCACCCGCTGGAGCCAATGGATTGACGAAGTGAAGCCCATCGTCGACGCGGAACCCACCATCGAAGATAAAATCCGCAAGTCACATGAGGTTGACTCACTGAATGCCGACATGATTAAGGAGGTGGATAAAATATTCAATGCGCCTAAGAACAAAAAGCTGATCAACGCTGGTATGCTCCTCGCCATCATGAGAGAAAACTCAAAGACGCTCGACTCACTCCACGCTGAACCATTCATCAAAGACGTCTGGCTCTTCCGACAGGCTAATAACTATTTCGACCACGAACGCACATCACTGCTGCCCAGCGTCATGGACTCGCTGAGGGCGATGATCAAGAACCCCGACTGCATAGCCATGCTGGAGAAACAAAACGACCACTATCTCGCCATCGAGAACCGCGACTTCGACAGGTTGGTGCTGAAGTCGTCAGACGATTTGGCAAATATCTCTGAGGGAGAGGCACTGCTGAAGAAAATCCTCGAACCCTACAAGGGCAAGTTCGTGCTCCTCGACGTCTGGGGCACGTGGTGCGGTCCCTGCAAGGAGGCACTCTCCCACTCTACTGAGGAGTATGCCCGTCTGAACCGCTTCGACATCCAGTATCTCTATCTGGCCAACAACAGCCCGCAGGACTCGTGGGAGAACGTCATCAAGGAGTATAACGTCAGCGGCGACAACGTAGCGCACTACAATCTACCAGCCGAACAGCAAAGAGCCATCGAGCAGTATCTGAACGTACACAGCTGGCCTACCTACAAGCTCTTCAACCGCGACGGCCAGCTACTCGACCTGCAGGTCGATGCCCGTGACCTCAATAACCTCGTCCAGCTCTTAGAGCAGATGAAGTAATCAAAACTATTATTTACCTGCGAGGCACAGCCCTGAACAGGCGAAAGACTCTTTCCCGCTGAGATGCAGTCCTGCCTAAAAGGTTGGAAGGTACGGGGGAAAGGGTCTTTTGCTGCCGGGTAAAAGGTCGAAAGGCTACGTGTAAAGTTAAAACTGCGTCGATGGACGTTAAAACTGCGTCGATGGATGATAAAACTGCGACAATGGATGATAAAACTGCAACGATGTTTGATGTTTTTACCATCGGCGAGATACATGATAACTTCGATTTAAAGAAAAATCTGTGTTTTTTTTGCATTTCTCTCGATTTTCATTATCTTTGCAGCTATAAATACGAAAGACATGATGAAAGAAAAGAAGAGACGCATGCCTGCGGAGTGGGAACAGCAGCGTTGTGTGCAGCTGACGTGGCCGCACAAAGATACGGACTGGGCACCAATGCTACCGGAAATCACTGCGGTGTACGAAGAGATGGCGCGAGAGATCAGCAAGCGCGAAGGACTTATCATCGTCGCCCCAGAAAGTGTACAGGTCAAAGGTCAAAGGGCGAAGGTCAATGTTCAATGTCCTACGAACGATACCTGGGCACGCGACCACGGGTTCATTACCGTAATTGAGAACACTCTACACTCTACACTAAGACTGCTTGACTTTTGCTTTAACGGCTGGGGCGAGAAGTTTGAGTCTGAACTGGACAACCAGATAAACCGCCACCTGTACGAGCAGGAGCTGCTGGAGGGTGAATACGAGGATCATCTGGACTTTGTGCTGGAAGGGGGTTCGATAGAAAGCGACGGCAAGGGCACCATTTTTACTACTGCGTGCTGTCTGCTGGCACCCCACAGGAACCAGCCGCTGACACAACAGCAGATTGAGGACCGACTGAAAGAATGGCTGGGCGCTGAGCGCATCGTATGGCTGCAGCACGGAGGACTTATCGGTGACGACACGGACGGACACATCGACACGCTGATGCGCATCTGTCCTGACGACACCATATTATATACGGGAGGTGACGACGACCATCCGGACCTGGCACTCATGGAACAGGAACTACAGGCCCTGCGCACACTCGACGGACGGCCCTACCGACTGTTGAAACTACCCCTGCCCCGCCCTATCTATAACCCCCTCCAAACCTCCCCGAGGGGAGACTTACCCCCCTCCTCGGAGGGGTCGGGGGAGGGTCTTGAGCGTCTGCCTGCCACCTACGCCAACTATCTGGTCATCAATGGTGCCGTGCTGGTACCTACCTATGACCAGCCCGACCTGGACGCCGAGGCCCTGCGCATCGTCGGACAGGCCTTCCCCGACCGCGAGATTGTAGGCATCGACTGTCGCGCCGTCATCCGCCAGCACGGCTCACTGCACTGCTGCACCATGCAGTATTATTGATTTAAGATTCTGCACGAAAACCTTTGGGATTTGCAAAATAATGCGTAATTTTGCAGCCAAATTGTAAAAAAGCGATGAAGATAGGTATCATTCAACAGCACAATACGGGCAATCGCGAAGACAACAAAGTGCGGTTGGCAGAGAAGATTCGTAAGGTGGCACACGAGGGCGCTGAACTCGTTGTGTTGCAGGAACTGCACAACGGACTGTACTTCTGTCAGACGGAGGATGTCAGCGTGTTCGACCAGGCAGAACCCATACCGGGTCCCTCGACAGAGTTCTTTGGCGAACTCGCCAAAGAAATGCAAGTTGTCATTGTCACCTCGCTGTTCGAACGTCGCGCGACGGGATTGTACCACAACACCGCCGTGGTGCTGGAGAAGGACGGCACCATCGCTGGCAAGTACCGCAAGATGCACATCCCCGACGATCCTGGCTATTACGAGAAGTTCTACTTCACGCCTGGCGACCTGGGGTTCCAACCCATCGACACCAGCGTAGGACGTTTGGGCGTGTTGGTATGCTGGGACCAGTGGTATCCCGAAGCAGCACGACTGATGGCATTGGCTGGAGCAGAGTTGCTCATCTACCCCACCGCCATTGGCTACGACCCCAACGATACGCCCGAGGAGCAGGAGCGCCAGCGCATGGCTTGGCAGACGGTACAGCGCGGACATGCTGTAGCAAACGGACTGCCAGTAGTCACTGTGAACCGTGTAGGAGTAGAAACCCTCCCCCAACCCCTCCAAGGAGGGGAGAAAGACGCCCCTCAGGGAGGTTTAGAGGGGGTTCCGTTCTGGGGTACGTCGTTTGTAGCCGGACCGCAGGGCGAACTGCTTTACGAAGCGCCAACGGATCAGGAAGTGGAAGTCGTCGTAGAAGTAGACATGCAGCGCTCAGAACAGGTGCGCCGCTGGTGGCCCTTCCTGCGCGACAGAAGAATCGAAGCCTACAATGACATCACGAAGCGATTCATTGATGAAAGGTAAAAAGGTAAAAAGTAAAAAGGTAAAAACAGCAAACTTCAAACACAAATATGGCAAACGATTTAAGATTTCAGGTAGTAGCAGAGGCCTTCAAGAAGAAAGCCGTTGAAGTGAAGGCACCCGAGGAGCGACCCTCTGAGTATTTTGGCAAATACGTCTTCAACAAGGAGAAGATGTACCGCTATCTGCCTAAGGACGTTTACGACCAGATGGTTGACGTGATGGACAACGGAGCCAGTCTGGACAGAAGCATCGCCGACGCCGTAGCCGACGGCATGAAGAGATGGGCGATGGAATTGGGCGTGACACACTATACACACTGGTTCCAGCCCTTGACCGAGGGTACTGCCGAGAAACACGACGCCTTCGTGGAGCACGACGGCAAGGGCGGCATGATCGAGAAATTCTCAGGCAAACTGCTGGTGCAGCAAGAGCCTGACGCCTCGTCGTTTCCCAATGGCGGCATCCGTAACACCTTCGAGGCCCGCGGATACTCAGCCTGGGACCCCACGAGTCCCGTGTTCATTATTGACGACACGCTGTGTATCCCCACCATATTTATCGCGTATACGGGCGAGGCGCTGGACTACAAGGCTCCCCTGCTCCGTGCGTTGCATGCCGTGGGCAAGGCCGCCAAGGACGTTTGCCAGTATTTCTATGACGATGTGACGAAAGTGCAGGTGAACCTGGGCTGGGAACAGGAGTATTTCCTCGTCGACGAGGGTCTCTATTCAGCGCGTCCCGACCTGCTGATGACGGGTCGCACGCTGATGGGCCACGAGAGTGCCAAGAACCAGCAGATGGACGACCACTACTTCGGCACCATCCCCGACCGTGTGCAGGCCTTCATGAAGGACTTGGAGATTCAGGCCCTGGAGCTGGCCATTCCCTGTAAGACGCGCCACAACGAGGTGGCTCCCAACCAGTTTGAGTTGGCGCCCATCTTCGAAGAGTGCAACCTGGCCGTCGACCATAACATGCTGCTGATGTCGCTGATGAAGAAGGTGGCTCGCAACCACGGTTTCCGCGTGTTGCTGCACGAAAAGCCCTTTGACGGCATCAACGGCAGCGGTAAGCACAACAATTGGAGTCTGTCGACCGATACCGGCATCCTGTTGCATGCGCCAGGCAAGACGGATGCGTCAGATCCGGAAGCTACGGCCAACGAGACGCTGCGCTTCGTGACCTTCATCGTCGAGACGCTAATGGCCGTATACAAGCACAACGGACTGTTGAAGGCTTCCATCATGAGTGCCACGAATGCCCACCGTCTGGGCGGCAACGAGGCACCGCCAGCCATCATCTCCTCGTTTCTGGGCACCCAGCTGACAGAGCTGTTGGACAAGATAGAAAGAGGTGAGACGTCTGAGGTAAGAGGTAAGAAAAACATGCAGATTGACATTCCACAGATTCCAGACCTCATCATCGACAATACCGACCGCAACCGCACGTCACCCTTTGCCTTCACGGGTAACCGCTTCGAGTTCCGTGCACCTGGTTCCAGCGTCAATTGCGCCTCCGCAATGATTGCCCTGAATGCCGCTATGGCCGAGGCCCTCACGTCGTTTAAGGTACGCGTAGACCAGAAGATAGCCGAATTCGCGCTGCGTCCTGAATTCACGCAGGGCACGGGACATACCGCCAAGTTCCACGCCATTGTCGAAGTGCTGCGCGAGGACATCAAAACCTGCAAGCCCGTGCGTTTCGACGGCAACGGCTACTCTGACGAGTGGGTGAAGGAAGCAGCACGTCGCGGACTGGATGTCGAGAAGTCGTGTCCCGTCATCTTCGAGCATTACCTGGACGAGTCGAGCATCAAGATGTTCGAGAGCACGAAGGTGATGAACCGCAAGGAGTTGGAGGCCCGCAACGAAGTGAAATGGGAGATGTATGTCAAGACCGTTCAGATTGAGGCTCGTGTCTTAGGTGATCTTGCCATGAACCATATCATCCCCGTCGCCACCCACTACCAGTCGAAGCTTATCAAGAACGTGCAGGGCATGAAGGATATCTTCTCTGCGGAGGGACAAGCCATGAGGCTCTCGGCCCGCAACATGAAACTCATCGAGGAGATTGCCGAGCGCACCGAGCGCATTGAGCAGCTGGTAGAAGAACTGACCGAAGCCCGTCGCGTGGCCAATCAGATTGCCAACATCCACAAACGCGCCATCCAGTATCACGACACGGTATGTCCGAAGATGGAAGCCATCCGAAAGGAAACGGACAAGCTGGAGTTGATTGTCGAGGACGGTCTGTGGACGCTACCGAAATACCGCGAACTGCTATTTATCCGATAGGGGTAGTTCAAGACTTACAACTGTTTTTCGTACTGTTCTTTCACAAATTGTGAAGAATGGTACGAAAAATTGCTTATATTATTTTGTTTATTCATTATTAATTTGTATCTTTGCGGACGAAAGTATGTAAAAACGATAACTAAAACAAAATAAGCTTATGACATTAATGATGGTTTTGCAACTCATGATAGTGCTGTTGGCATTGTGGGTTGGTTCGCGTTATGGCAGTCTGGCACTGGGTGCCATCTCGGGCATTGGTCTGGCACTGCTGGTTTTCGGTTTCGGTTTGAAACCAGGTACTCCACCAACAGATGTAATCTACATCATCATCGCTGCCGTAACCTGTGCAGGCATCATGCAGGCATCGGGCGGTATGGACTGGCTGATTCAGATTGCCGAGAAGATGCTGCGCAAGCATCCCGACCGCATCACTTTCCTGGCTCCGCTGTGTACGTTCTTCCTGACAGTGCTGGTAGGTACTGGACATGTGGTATATACCTTAATGCCAATCATTTGCGATATCGCGTTAAAGAAGGGTATTCGCCCTGAACGTCCCTGCGGTGTGGCCAGTATCGCCTCGCAGGTAGGTATCACTTGTTCACCCATTGCCGCTGCAGTGGTAGCCTTTGTCACTATATCAAATGCCAACCATTTCGACATCACGATTCCCCGCGTGCTGATGATTTCGATTCCCGCCTGTCTGTGTGGTCTGATGGCTGCTGCTGCTGCTTCGTATCACCGCGGTCTTGACCTCGACAAGGACCCCGACTTCCAGAAGAAGATTGCCGACCCCGCACAGCGTGACTATATTTTTGGTTCAAACGCCACGACGCTCGACAAGGAGATTCCTCAGTCGGCAAAGAATGCAGTATTCATTTTCCTCGGTGCATTGGCCATCATCGTATTGTTTGCCGCACTGCCCGAGTTGCTGCCGTCATACTCTACAGTGAAGGCTGTTAAGGGTGCCGGCGACCTGACATTGGCCAGTGGCGTCACCATCTCTGCTTCAGCATTGGCCAAAGCCGGTGTTGTGGCCGAGGGCTTTACGGAGAAAGGCATGGTTGACCTGAAAATGAATCTCGTCATTCAGATTGTGATGATTAGTGCTGCTGCACTGATGATTATCTTCTGCAAGGCCTCTCCAAAGAAGGCTGTGGCAGGTCCTGTATGGCAATCGGGTATGGTAGCCGTTGTAGCCATCTATGGTATCGCCTGGCTCGCCGACACCTATTTCTCGAATTACATGGGACAGATGCAAGAGATGCTGACCGATGTCGTCAAGGAGTATCCGTGGTCTATCGCGCTGGTATTCTTCCTTGTTTCTGTGCTCATCAATTCGCAGGGAGCTGTAGTCGTGGCCATGTTGCCATTGGCCTACTCGTTGGGTATTGCAGGTCCCGTGCTGCTGGGTGTGCTGCCATCTGTATACGGTTACTTCTTTATCCCCAACTACCCCTCGGATATTGCAACGGTGAACTTCGACCGTTCAGGAACGACAGTTATCGGTAAATATCTGCTGAACCACTCGTTCATGATGCCGGGACTCATCTGCGTCACCACATCGACCATCGTGGCTTACGTATTAGCGATGCTATTCTACTAATTATTGGTAGTCGTACAGACGGACGTGCAGCATTTTCCATTCGCCACAGCTGATACGCACGTGGCGTCCCTGATGGTCTTGATCGCCATTCATGCGGCGCAGGTAATGCATCTGGCCTTGTTCATCGACAGTCACCTCGTCTACACTGGCAATACCCTTGCGGGAACCGTTGAAGACGGCTGATGGCTGATGGCTGATGGAAGAAGGGGAACCTGCGGCCACGAAACCGTCTTCGCCCAGCACTTGTTGCTGTTCGCGGGCTTTCTCGTAGGACGACGCAAAGGCGACAACAACGCCCGTGCCTGCCAACAGATAATCGTTATGGGCCAGTTTCATTAGGATGGCACCGCCCTCGGGCCATGTGGATCCATCGGTGGCACGAGGGTCCCAGGGCAACGTAAAGTAATGGCGACAAGTCATGATCATTCCATCGTCGGTAATAATACGCTCCTTGTCTTCTTGGTCGAACAGCAAACCGTTAGTGGCGAGAGGTGGGTGGTGAGAGGTGAGAGCATCGACTTGGCGCAGCAGGTTGTAAGCCTTTGTGATGCTTTCCGTCTCGCAGGACGAGGCCTGATCGATGGCAAAGGGCGAGAATCCGAGGGCACGATGTTCGCCAAAGGCATACATCGCACGGGCGCCACTGTTCGCACAGCAACGGCTTTCAGGAATGAACAGACGGTTGTTAGACAGCGCATACTGGTCTGCCCAGCCCTTGAAGCCCGTATCATAGATATCGGGTGCCAGACAGAGCAGCTGTGGAGCGCCACAATGCCAGAGGTCGATGAGATGCGCCAACGGTCCTGCCGAGGGATATTGTCCGGGCTGGCGTCCACGACTGTTCATCGCCGCATTCACATAGAGGGGCATCTGCGTGTACTTGCGGGCTGTTTCACACAATCGCCCTACGTACTTGGCATAGTAGTAAGCCATGAAAATCTCATCGGTATAGATATCGTCGCCAAAAAGCTTCTGCCAAGAGGTGAGCGGTGACAGATTTGAGGCTTGAAGTCGTTGCTTCAACCAGGGGTGTAACGTCTTTTGATTCTTCTTCAGGTAAACAATGAGTTCCTGTGGTACTCCTTTTTTATATACTTCATCTGCCAGAGTCGAGTGGTCGCGGGCATCTTCCAGCATACCGATTTCATTTTCCACCTGAATCATCGTCACCACATCGCTGCCCGACTCGCTGATGTGACGGACGAGTGCCTCAAAGGCTTTGTTATCTGCCTGGAACACCTTTTCTGAAAACGCGCTGGCTATCTCCAGCGGTTTGCCCTGACGGGTTCTGGCCCTTGGGAATCGCTTGGTGTCCTGCTTGAACCACAGCGGCGCATAGCACGACATGGAATTCTTCCAAGCACCAAGCCACAGGAACACCACTTTCAGTTGCTGCTGGCGGGCCTGCTGGATGGTACGGTCGATGAGCGTGAAATCGAACTGTCCTTCCTCGGGTTCCAGAAACTC
The DNA here is from genome assembly GCA_016291085.1 of Prevotella sp. Taxonomy (GTDB): domain Bacteria; phylum Bacteroidota; class Bacteroidia; order Bacteroidales; family Bacteroidaceae; genus Prevotella. The sequence goes on along the minus strand of JAEEVW010000002.1, from coordinate 93,986 downwards.
CCAATAAGCAGGCACCAGCACCGTGTTCAGCCCTAAAGTCTTCATACGGGGCATGACCACGTCAATGTCTGCTATACTCGTTGCTGCCGAGTTGCTCAGCTCGCCACCGAGAATAAACATGTCACTGTTGTTCGTCTGTGCACTGATGGTTGCCCATCCTGTCAGAGTCAGCAATAAAGCTGTAATAAGATTTTTCATTTTAGTAATTTGGTATGTAGTATATTTTCGACTGCAAAGGTAGTATTAATTTTTGATTATACGAAGGAAATGAGCAGAAATTTTCACTCCCAGGTCATAATAATTGTAAAAAAACACCAATTCTTTAGGTTCGTTTGAAAATAAATTTGTAACTTTGCGCCCAGATTATTCATTATTCACATTAAAACATGAAGAAAATTTTTACTACTATCATTCTCCTGGTTTCTACTTCCATCATGATCCAGGCAGCAAAACCACGTACTTCACTAAAAGTTAGCAGCACCCGCAAGCAGACTGTTACTGGCTTTGGCGGAGCCTGTTGCGATGGTGCCATGAAACCGTTTGGCACCGACAATGCTTGTGTAAGTAAACTGTACGGCGCAAAGTCGAAAATCGGATTGAATATCCTGCGTATGGAAATCTCGCCGAGTTTTACTGGCGACAATTGGGGCGACTACGACTGGAATGGTTCTTTACCTTCGGCCCAGATTGTCAAGAAACGTGATGGCATTGTGTTTGGCACGCCTTGGTCACCTCCCGGTGAATACAAGACCAATGGTACTGCTCAGGGCGGCAATGCCGATGATCAGGGAAACCAGAAAGGCAAGCTGCGCGAGGATTGCTATGACAAGTTCTTCCCTTGGCTGAACACCTTCCTGAAGTGGATGAAATCGAAGGGCGTTGTCATGGATGCTGTCTCCATCCAGAACGAGCCTGACTGGTGGGTTAGTTACTCTGGTTGTCTTTATGAACCAGAGGAACAGGTCACTCTGATTAAGAACTATGCCAACCTGCTCGACCGCGAGGCATACGACGGCGTACGTATCATTAGTGCCGAGCCATTGGGATTTCGGAAAGACTATTACGATGCTTTGTTGGCTGACGAGACCTGTCGCGAGCAGGTTGACATCTTTGCCGGACACATTTATGGACACATGCCTCTCCAATATATCAAACCCGTTGCCCAAACTGCGTTACCACTTGGCAAGGAGGTATGGATGACTGAGCACTCTGCGACTGACAACATTGACCACTTGCCAAATTGGCAAGACAACATGATATTTGCCCAGGAACTGAACGAATGTATGCTGGCAGGATGTACAGGATATATCTATTGGTATTTGCGTGCACATTGGGCATTCTGCGGAACTGGTCAGTCGTGGACGTATAGAAAAGATAATGTAGAATATACTGCTAATTCACCCGACAACAAGAAAGACGAACTGCTGCCCCGCGCCTATGTGATGTCACACTTCTCGAAGAATGTGACAGGTTCTACCCGCCTAAAGACCTCACAAGACGAAAGCGCAGGACGCACAAAAGAGGAGATTCTACAGAACGAGCAGTTCTCGGCATACATCAAGGGCGATTCGATTATCGTGATGGCTATCAATGCAAGAGAGGATACACGCGACGTGAAAATCACCCTTCCTTACAATGTAAAGAGTGGTGTGTTGTGGTTGTCGACAGGCAATGAGAGCAGCAAGCTCTGCCAGAAGTCAAACCTTGAAGACATTACTGAGCCCGTCAGCGATTATCTCTACGAGATGCCTGCACAGAGTCTAAATACCCTTATCTTCATGATCGACCGAGGCAGTACAGCCATCGAAAACGTGAAACTGTCTGCTGACGATGGTCCCAAGACTTACTACGACCTGCAGGGACGTCGACTGGACGATCCTCACGGTCTGTGCATCGAGAGAAGCGCCAATGGTGACTCCAGAAAGGTCTATATGGGACGTTAGGTCACCCTGTCATATCGATTATAGTTTAATGGGCTCCTTCGGGAGGCCATTGTTATGAGAATTGTCCCGTAGCCTGACGATATTCCAGAAGCTTGTTCTGGTAATCGGCATAGGCATCGGTATGTTTGTCGCAGGCCTGTTGGTAGAGTAGCTGGGCTTCCAGCAAATCGCTCATCCGACAGGTTCCTGCTTTATAATAATTACGATTCAGACGAAGGTTCTCCTCAGCCTGTTCAATGCTGCGACAGGCTATCTGAAGCTGTTGGTAAGCCTCCTGCACATCGTTCCATGCTTTCTGCATACGGATTTTCAGCAGTTGCGAGTTATCCTCCAATTGCTCAACGGCTTTCTGTTGCTGAATCTTACGGCGCTTGATGGCATGCGAGCCTCCCCACCAATCGCTGATAGGCACGCTGACAGTAGCAAACAACATAGCGAAGGTGTGGTCGTTGTCCAGCAGATTGTGGTAGTTATAACCAGCACCGATGCCAACTGACGGCAGGTTCTTGCCCACCTCCATTTTACGCTGCAGTTTGGTGGCTTCCACCTGCTTCTGCAAGAGCTGGTATTCGGGGAGAAGACTCACCCCCAGCCCCTCCCTGTCGAGGGAGGGGAGTGGAATGACCTGCTGTTCTATATCGGGAACAATAATATTGAAGGAGTAATCACTTCCCTCACTCGACAGAGAGGGGTCGGGAGAGGGTCTGAGTCCACAGTACTGCCCCAGCAGCATCTTTACAATCGAAATGCCATTCTGCAGCTTCACCTTCTGGCTCTCTGTTTCGTTCTGGCGGAGTTGCACCTGCAACAGGTCGTTGCGCAGTGCCACGCCAGCCCGCACTGCCACGTCGACATCCTTATGGATATCCTGCAGCAAGGCCTCGACAGCCTCGATGGTCTTCATTTTCTGTTGCAAGGACACCAACTGCCAGTAATACTGCTCTGTCTGTTTCAGCACCTCATTTTCTGACAGTTGCAGCTGCAGTCGAGTGACGTCCTCCCCCACCCTTGCCAGTTTGTTGCCATTGATAATCTGACCACCGGCAAAGAGCGGCTGCACAGCCATCAGACTGCCGATGGTACCGTTCTTTAACATCGACATGCTGATTGGACTGGCTAAGGCAGCAAGCGCCTCTGGGGGGAACATTTGTCCAAGCATGGCACCCGTCTCGGGAGAAATCATCTCCGAGGGGTTCATGTCCATCTTGGCCGTACCCTTGTTGGCATTGAACCACAGTCCCGTACCACTGACATTGGGAAAATAGTTGGTAAAGGCCTCCTTGCGTTGCTGCTGGGCGGCATCCATATCGAGACGTGCCGTGCGCATGGCGATGTTGTTGCGCAGGGCGGAGTCCTTCAACTGCTGCAAAGAGAGGAGACCCACCCCCGACCCCTCCCTGTGAGTGAGGGGAGTGGTTACCTGTGCTGATATTGATAGGCAGGATACTGCCATAAAAGATAATAGTATTTTTTTCATAATTGTATCTTATTCTCTATTTTAAAGTCTGTCTGCTCCCCTCCATTTAGGGAGGGGATGGGGGTGGGTCTTCTATTTAGTCGACACTTTCCAATAGATGACGGGCAGCATCGTAACAACCATGATCAGCGAACCGATACCACCGGCGAAGATGGTGACACCCACAGGCATCCAGAACGACGACTGCGCGATAATCATCGGTACCACGCCAACGGCAGTGGTAGCTGTCGTCAGGAAGATAGGCACCATACGGCGCTTGCCTGCATCATATGCCGCCTGACGCACGGCCTCGTTGTATTGGCGGCGGTATTCCTCTGTTGCCCCGACAGGGAAACCGTCGGGCGCGAACTTCTTAATCAAATCGATGGCATGCTCGAAGATGAGGATCTCGTTACGCATAATCATTCCCATCAGCGTGATGACACCCATGATGGATGTTAGTCCCAATGTGCGGTTCATCAGACCAAGTCCAATCAGCGCACCCGGTATCATCAGTCCCAAGGCAGCTATGCAGACAATGGTGACGCCGTATTTCTTGAAGTTAAACAGCAGGAAGAAGAAGATGATCACCATAGCAATGGCCACACCACCGAAAATCTGAGGCAGTGCCTCACCATCGTATTCTATCTCGCCGCCCACCTCGGTTCGAACACCTTGGGGAACGTCAATCTCTTGCTGCATGATTTCGGCTACACGACTCTCGACGGGAGCGGCATAGACACCATTGGCAAACTGTCCTGTCACCGTGATACAACGCTCGCCACCACGATGCATGATGCGGCTCTCGCTCCATTTAGGTTTCACGCTGGCAATCTGGCGCAAAGGAACAGTCGAATTAGTTGACAATTGAGAGTTGACAGTTGACAGTTGGGAAACACCTGCGGAAACCATTGAGATGGGTGAAGCGATGCCCAGATTCTCGATGTCTGAGAACGTCATGTCGGCATCGTCCTTGACGACGATAGGCAGTTCGTAGTCACCCTCCCAAATCTGGCCTACACGCAGGTCGTTGGTCGTGGCACTTAAGGCGAGAGCTGCCGTAGTACGCGTGATGCCCAACTGAGCCGATGCCACAGGGTCGAGTTCTACGTTGATGATGGGATAAGGCTGCAGGAAATCGGTGTGTACCCACTCCAGTTCAGGCATCTGGCGCATGCGCTCCATCAGTCGCTCGGCAGCGATATGCAGCGAGTCAAGATTCTCGCCATAGAAGCGGTATTCCAGTTCCGGCACCTCCAGATAGTCCAGTCGCTTGAAACGCACATAGGCATCAGGGAATGCCTCGCTCCATGCGGGCTGATACTTAGCCAGCAGTTCCAGCGTGGCATCATGCGACGTCGTATTGACGATAAACTGCGCATAGTTGCGTCCCGCCATCTGTGGGGCATAGCACACCATGAATCGTGGCGACGAACAGCCTACGAAACTGGTGATGCACTTCACGTCCTCGTCTTTTTGTAGCACGTTACGCAGCGAGTCGGCTATCACACGCGTTTCAGCAATACCCTTTCCTTCTGGCATAAAGATCTCTACGGCAAACTGGTCGCGGTCGGCATAGGGGAAAACGCGTATCTTCAACGCTGTTACAATGACGGTGGAAAGAATCACCACGCCAATGCCACCGCCGATGGTCAGCCACGGATGGCGGAACGTCATGTCAAGCACCTTATTATATGTATTCTGAACCCACTTCGTGATGGCATTGCCGCCTGTACTTACCTTGTCGGGCTTGATGATGAGCACCTCCAGGAACGGAATCACCGTTACTGCCAGGAATAGCGACACCATGAGATTGATGGTGATCGTAATGGGGAAGTCCTCCAGTGCATCGTGGAAGGCTCCCTTCATGGTAAGCAGCAAGGGGAAGAAAATGACACAGATGCAGAGCGTGGCCAGCATCATCGGCATAAAGTACTGCTTAGCCGACTCGATAGCAGCCACTTTCGGTTCGTAGCCCTTCCCCAGATATTCCAGATAGCCGTCGATGACCACGATGGCATTGTCCACCACCATTCCCAATACGACAATCAGTGCCGCCAGGGTGACGATGTTCAGTTCTATGCCCATCATATACATGAACGCCACAGAGATAAACGTGCTCAGCGGGATGGTGATGGCCGCCACGATGGCCGAGCGCAGTGGGAACAGTATCATCATCACCAGGATGATAATCGCCATCGATATCAACAGGTCGCGCAGGAAATCGCGCACGCTCATACCCACCACCTTTGGCTGGTCGGCGATGCGGGTGATGGTGACATCGTCAGGGAGCACCTCAGCGGAAAAGCCGCTGAGCACATTCTCCACCTCCTCGCCATACTGCACGATGTTATTGCCTGGCGTCATCTCCAGCGACAACAGCACACAGGGATGTCCGTCCTGTTCGATGTAACTGTCGGCACGGTCGTATTCCCGCACCACACGGGCCACGTCGCGAACACGGGCTACCTTGCCACTCACGGGGTCGCTGAAGATAATCAGATTGGCTATCTCCTCTTCCGTGTTTTCCGTCACCTCAATGTGAATGGGTATCTGTTGGTCGTCGTCGCTGATGCTGCCGCTCAAGGTGGTGATGCCCTGGGCCTGCAAATGCGAGAACAGCATCTGCTGTCCGATGCCGTAGGCCTGCAGACGCTGGCGATCCACATAGAGCGATATCTGCTCTTTCTGCTCGCCATAGATACGCACATTGGCCACAGAGGGAATACGGCGCAGACGGTCCGACAGCTGGTCGGTATACGTCTGCAACTCACGATAGCTGCGCTCCGGACTCTCTATCGCAATCAGCAGGGCCGACGTGTTGCCGAAGTCGTCGTTGGCTACCAGGGCCAGCACGCCACTGGGCAGCGACGACTTAAACAGGTTCAGGCCGTGCTTGATTTTCGACCACACCTCGTCCTTGTTATTCACTTCATCGTTCAGGCGAACCATCACGATACACATGCCATTCTGCGAAGTGGTAGTCGTCTTTGCACGGTTCACCTCGCCATATGTAAAGAGGTAGCGCTCCAGGGGTTTTGCCACCTGTTCCTCTATCTCCTCGCTGGTGGCGCCAGGATAGACGGCCACCACCACTCCCTGACGGATGGTGAATGCCGGAAACTCATCCTTGGGCATCACGTACATGCCGTAGACACCCAGCACGAACAGGATACCCACAATGAGCAGCGATATCGGGTAATGCTCCAACGGCCAACGGAGCCAAGACATCTTTTCTTTCATAATAGTTTTCGATATAACGGTATAACGTAATAACGGTATAACGAATTAATAAACAACCTTCGTTCCTTCACTCAGCTTCTGGTAACCCTCCGTCACCACGCGCTGTCCCACGTTGAGCCCGTCGGTGATGGCCACGTGGTTACCCAGCGTTTCGCCAATGGTAACCTTCGTGCGGTGTGCCGTATTGTCGGCTGATACCGTCCAGACAAACATCTGTCCGTCGGCACCCTTCTGCACCGTTGTCACGGGCAACACCTTCCCCGCCAGGCTCTGCGAACCGTCGGCAATGAACCTCACGCTGGCCACCATGCCGGGCAACAGCTTCCGTCCGTTGTTCTGCACGTTGATGCGCACATCGTAAGTATGCGTCAGCGCGTCGGCCTGCACACCTTTTTCTATCCTGCCGCCGTTCACCACGGCCTGTGCTGCCTCCACGCTGATGGTCGAGGGCGTCGATGCGCTGATGCCACTGATCTCTGCCTCAGGGACGGCCACCTTCACCTTCACGCTGCTGATGTCCAGAATGGTCACCACAGCCTGCGAGGGCAATGCCGTCTCTCCGGCACCAATCAGTTTCTTGCCAACGATACCACTCACGGGAGCCGTCAGCCGGCAGTCGGCCAGATTCTTCTTAGCCACCTCCAGCTGCGACTTCGCCTGGGCCACCTTGCTCTGAATCTCCACCCATTGCACCTCAGCCAGCGACCCCGCGTCGTGCAGCATCTTGTAGCGCTCCAGGGCATCGTTGGCCTGCGTCATCTGAGCCTCGGCACCACTGAGCAGGTTACGTGCCTGCGTGTCGTCCATCTCGGCTATCAGCTGGCCTTTGCCCACGCTCTGGCCTTCGTTCACCAGCACGCGCTTCACCACGCCCATGCCCGTGAAACTGACTGCCGTAGCCTCGCGCTCCTCAACGATGCCCACATACGTCTGGGCATCATCCGAAAAAGCCGGCGACACCAGTTGGGTTTTCACTCTCGTCGGAGCCTTCGCTCCACTATTCTTCTTCTCGCCACAACTGCTGAGAACCACCAGTGCCGTCAGCAGCGTCAACATGCATTTTGATTTCATTATATATTCTTTGATTACTTTTATCAAAATATAGCGCGACAAAGTTACGAAAAAATGAATGAAAAGCCAAATATATTTGAGCTTTTCTGAATGCAAGTAACTTCGACGAAGTCAAAGTTACGAAAAATCGAGTGCAGAACAAAAGAGGCCCGAGCACACCGCCCGAGCCTCCTTTTGCTTCTCACTTATCACTTATCACTCATCACTTATCACTTATCACTAAAAAGGTGTTGGCCTGGAGGCCAAACCTTTTTAAGCTCCCTCAAATCCGCTGGGGTCGTCGGCACCGCCGTCGCTCTTGACGAACTGCTTGGTGGTCACCTCACTCGACTGACCGTCCTTGATAGCGATGGCCTTCAGGGTTACCGACGAGCTCACGGTGAGAGGCTCGGTGTACAGCGTGCTGCTGGCCGTGGGTGTCGAGCCGTCCGAGGTGTAGCGAATCTCAGCGCCCTCAGGACCTGACATGGTCACCTGCGTCGAAGTGGTGAACGTCGCGTTACCATTGATGGTCGGAGCCGCTACGCCAGTGGTAATCGACCCGCTGCCGCCACTTCCACTGCTGCCCGATCCAGCGCTGCCGTTGTTGTCACCGCCGCTGCCGTTGTCCGTAATGTCCTCATCCTCGACGGCTGCGCCTGATGCGTCAACGCGCTGCCACGACACCTCGGCGGCAAACTGCGCGCTGTACTTCTTGCTGACCGTCGCACCCAGTCGGCTCTTTGCCCCGGCCAGTGTGAAATCCTCGATTTTAGCCACCTCCGTAATGTTGCCCTGAGCATCCTTCTTGTCCTTCAGCGATGCCTCCAGATTCGGATACACATAGATAAACTGATCGCCCAAGGCACAGCGGAATCCCTTCAGCACGTTGCGCTTCACGGCCTTCATGTACTCCGTCACCGCCGCACGCATAATCGACGGCTCAATCGACGTGTTCTCACAAGCCTCCTCGCACACCTCCATGAAGTCGAGGGTGCCGTTCGTTACTGGCACAGCATAGAAACTGTGCGTTCCAACCTTAGTGTTCTCTTTGATAGTGTACTTGACTTTAGCCATAAATCAATAGGTTTTAAATGTTAATACTATAGTTTAAAAAATCGCGGTCAATAGCCCCACTTTCGTAAAAGTATACTTCCAGCTCCGTCATAATATACTTCCAGCTCCGTTAAAGTATACTTCCAGATTTCTCGCAATACTGGCTTCCGATTGCAAAGTAACGAAAAATCGCTTTACAAAAAAAGTATTCGCTTTTTATTTTCGACGTTTTTTCAACGGCCGACCCCCTCTGCGCCCGTTCCTGCTGTTCTCTGCCGACAGCAACGACGCACTCTTCCGTGCCCACGGCTCCGAATTCCACCGATACACATAGTTCGTAATCTGCCTCACCGTCAGCCCCATCCGCTCGGCCAGTTCCGCTGTCGGCATCACCGCGTACCACTCCATGACCGTCGGCCCGTCCTCCTTCTCGTGGAACCGCCGTCCTTTCCGAGCTTCCTCACTCTGTCCGTTCTTCATGTTCTTCTTCATCATCATCACGTTTTTGTACATAAAAAAAGGAGCCCGAAGGCTCCTTGGGCTTGCTTCACGGCTCACGCGGGGTTATTTCCCCTGTGAGTATTGCCTCTTCGAGTCTATAGATCACTTATGACCATTATAAATCACTTAAATTATATGATCCCAAGTCATATATCTTTCCGGCCTCGAAGGTGACGCTGGTACTTTTCGTTTTACTTTTCTCATCATCATCTTCATTAATTATGTGAAGATTGAAGCCTGTATAGGTGCCTGGGGCAATGGCTACATATACGGTTTTTCCACTGGAGTGAGTGCTAATGCCACTATAAATATTACTAGGATTACCCACAGTAACAGTTGTGCTTCCCGGCGTCGGGGTCAGTGTACCTGTTGAAGTATTGAGGCTGAAAGTTCCTGCCAATGGCTCGTTGGCAGATATCGTAAAACGACCATAATAATATGCTTCGGGGAATGTGACTTTCAGAATGGCGCATGCGTTATGGAATGTAAGTGAAGAGCCTGTGGTGGTGGCATAGGCGATGGGAGCCTTCGGGTCCCAGCCTGAATAATTACTTCCCGAATGCCAATTACTGTTCCACTGGCTCGTGGGAATCACGATGCCCGAGATGACGTCGCCGCTGAGGGTCAGGCCGTCGGTGTAGGGATAGACGGCGTAGAACTTCGAGTCGTCTGCAGCCGTGCCGCTGAACGTGGCCGATGCGCCGCCCTCCGAGGTAGTGAACTGCGTGTTCGTGTTCTTGGCGCTGAGGATGCTGATTTTGTCGCCTCCGTCGAAGCTGACCGATTTGCCAGAGAGCGTGGCGCGAGTCGTAGCACCGTCACTGTAACCAGCGGTGAAGGTCATCTGTCGGCGAGCGTCCTGAGGGTTCTGAATATCGTTGTCGTCGTTCGAGCAACTGCTGAGTGCAAGCATGCCTGCCACAGCCATAAAGATGTATTTCTTCATTGTCTTCTTTTGTTTTAAAGGGTTAATACTTACCACGAGAACACTCCGTCCTCATAGTCATCAATCTTTGCGCCTTCGCTGTTAAGTGGTTCGCTGCCAGCCAGCAACTGCACTTGTTGTCTCACTTCGACGACTTCCGCCGTCGGCTTTTCATACTCTTTTCTTTTCATAAACTGAATCGTTTGAATTGTTAGTAATAAATCTAATTGAATAAATTTTGGCTGCAAAGATAAAACGTTTTCTGTTAATTTCAAAAAAAAAAAATAAAGAAAAGTTAACGCCGTAACTTTTCTTTATTTCCGTCCCGTAAAAGGTGTGTTCTTAGAGATGCCTGTTGCGGAGTGTGACCATCAGGATGCGCATGTAGTCACGGAACTGTTTGTCGTTGAGCACCTGGCGCATCTGGTGTGCTTCCTTTCTTACAGTCTGATGGATGCGGAACCTTTGCTGGGGACCCTCCAGGGATGCTAACGACTGCATCTCGCTGGTGAACTTGTCGTGAATGTCCTCTACTGCATCCATCTGACGCTCGTCCAGGTCGAGTACGACGGAAAGGCGATAAATGTCACAACTCATGTCAAAACGCTTGTCGGCTTCATTACTCTTTGCAAAGCTAACTGTCACTGCCATCATGGCAACCAATGTTAAAACAATCTTTTTCATGTTCATTCTGTTTTTTAAATTTGTTATCCTGTTTGTTAAATTTTAATTTTCTTACCTGGATTGTTATCCTGTTTTCTGGTTCTTTGACGCACGATATGGGGAAAGGTTTAAAGCATCGGAGGAAATTGTGGGTGAAAAGTAAGTTAAAAACTATGAACAAATACGAATGAATCAAAGAAAAATGTGTACCTTTGCCAAACTATAATCAACGAAGAATGAAAAGACTGTTATCAACAATTCTGTGGCTGGGCAGCCTGGCGGTGGTGGCCTTCGCCCTATTGTTCTGGGAAGCCGACCTGCTTTGGAAGGTGCAGCAACACAACGTATTTCTGAACACGTCGCTGTTTTTCGAGCAGCAGATGGTGGTGCCTGGCGGCATGCTGTCGTATGTGGGCTCGTGGCTGAGCCAGCATTTCTATTATCCCTGGGTGGGTGTCGTCGTGCTGTGTGGCGTGTGGCTGCTGTTGATGTGGCTGACGCAGCAGGCGTTCAACATACCAGAGAGATGGAAGGTGCTGACGGTGATTCCCGTAGCCATCCTGTTGCTGACGAACATGCAGTTGGGATACTGGGTTTATGTGATTAAGCTGCGCGGTTTCTTCTATGTGGCGACGCTGGGCGTAACGGCGGGAACGGCACTGCTGTGGGCTTTCAGAAAGGCCTTGTCCCCCACCCTCGCCGACGGGAAATGGAGCCTGTGGCTGTCGGTGGGCATCGTCGTGCTGACGGCGCTGGTGGGCTATCCGCTGATGGGTGTCTATGCGCTGGCTACGGCGGTGCTGATGGCGCTGATGGTGTGGCGGCAAAGCACGACGCATACCAATAGCATGGTGGTAAGCGCGGTGGCACTGCTGAGTGTCGTTGCCATCCCGTTGCTGTATTACCGCTTCGTGTACTATGAAACGAACCTTGCGGACATCTACAGGACTGCCCTACCCGACTTCACCGTCAGCGAGAGCTATCCGGAATACTATTATCCTTATTATGTGCTGGCGGCTTTTTATGTGCTGCTAAGCCTGGTACGGCTGAAGGAGCACGAAGCCGCTCCCGCTGTTCAGAAAAAGGGTAAGCAGCCAAACAAAACCTCAAACATCAAATCTCAAACCTCAAACCTCAAACCTCAAATCATCAATCTCATGCTGCTGGCAGCTGTCGCATACGGTGTGTATCATTTCTGGTATAAGGACAAGAATTTCCACCACGAACTGCGCATGCAACGCTGCGTGGAGCAAGCCGACTGGGAAGGTGTGGTGAAAGAAGGCGAGAAGCAGGACGAACAGCCTACCCGTTCGATAGTCATGATGCACAACCTGGCACTGAGCCGACTGGGACGTCAGTGCGAGGAGATGTACCGGTTCCCCAAGGGTTCAGCGAAGCCCAACACGGCGCTGCCTATCTATATGTACCATGTGGCGGGACGCATGATGCTGTATCAGTACGGCATGATGAACGAGTGTCACCGCATCTCGATGGAGGACGGCGTGGAATACGGCTGGAATGTGGAGCTGCTGAAATACATGGCGCGCTGTGCCATCTTCTCGGGTGAGCAGCAGGCGGCGAGAAAGTTCCTCAACATACTGCGCGAGACCTGCTACTACGGATCGTGGGCCGACCACATGGAGGCAGTGATGAACGACAAGCAGTTGCTGGCTAATGACGCAGAGACGGGTCCCATTACCCACATGATGCACTACACCAATCGGCTGGATGCTGTGGAAGGCTGGGTGGAGAAATGCATCATGACCACGCTGGCGGAACACGATGCCAACGACCTGAATTTCCAGGAGCAGGCCGTGCTGGGTGCGATGTGGACGCGAGACCCCGATTTGTTCTGGCCGCGATTCGAACACTACTACGAACTGAACAACGGCCAGCATGTGCCCCGCATCTTCCAGGAAGCAGCATGGCTCTTTGCCAACCTGCAGGGTCAGGAAGGACTGGAAGAGTGGCAACTGGACAAGGGTGTGAAGGAGAACTTCTACCAGTTCATGAAACTGATGGAGCAAATCAAGGCCAACCCCAACAACAGCCAGGCCCGCACGATTCTGTACGACAACTACAGCGAGACGTACTATTTTGAATACTTCTTCCTAAGAAACATCACGTACTATTGATATTGAGCATTATGAGAAGACTGTTTTTACTCACCGTGGCGGCCGTGATACTGGCCAGCTGCGGAAACAAGATACCCGAGGAGTTCAGCGAGCGGGACGAACTGCCCGCCATCTACCCCGACTACACAAACGTCACGGTGCCTGTGAACATCGCTCCGCTGACGTTCGAGATGGACGGCAAGGCGGATGACATGGTGGCCCGACTGACTGCCGGCGACGAAGAAGTGATTTGTGGCGGCGGCAAGGTGCAGCCCGATGCCGACGACTGGCGACGGCTGACGGAAAGCGCCAAGGGCAGCGCCATCGAAGTGGAAGTCTATGCAGAGCAGGACGACGAATGGACGCGCTACAAGCCTTTCAGCATCTATGTATCGCCCGACAGCATCGATCCGTATATCAGCTACCGACTCATCTCGCCGTCGTATGTGACCTACGAAGAGCTGACCATCAATCAGCGCTGTCTGGAGAACTACAACGAGCGTGTCATCTACGACAACATGCTCTGTTCGGAAGGTGCAAACGGACAGTGCATCAACTGCCATAACTACCAGCAGTACAACCCCGAGCGCATGCAGTTCCACGCCCGCCAGAACATGGGCGGAACCATCATTGCCTACGACGGGAACATCCGGAAAATCGGCATGAAGAACGACTCCATCCTGTCGGCCGGTGTCTATCCCACGTGGCATCCCTGGCTGAAACTGATTGTGTATTCCACGAATCTGACGAGCCAGACGTTCCACTCTGTCGACCCCAACAAGATTGAGGTGTTCGACACCCGGAGCGACCTGATAGCCTACGACGTGGAGAAGAACGAGGTGACGAACATCGAGAACGACCCCACGGAACTGGAGTGCTTCCCCTTCTGGGCGCCCGACGGCAAGACGCTCTACTATTGCAGCGCCCACTTCGAGTATCAAGACACCATCGACAACGGACAGGAGCTGATAGCCCGCTGGGAACAGGTGAAATACAACCTCTACAAGAAGCGTTTCAACCCCGAGACGCTCGAGTTCGGACCACGCGAACTGGTCTTCGCCGCAGACTCAACTGTCAACTCTCAAAGCGCTACCTTCCCACGTATCTCACCCGACGGCCGATACCTGATGTTCACCCTGGCCAAGGCGGGCGTCTTCCACATCTGGCACCACGACGCCGACTTGTGGATGCTGGACTTGCAGACGGGTGAGGCGCGCAACATGGAAGAAATCAATTCACAGGATACCGAGAGCTACCATTCGTGGTCGAGCAACGGACGGTGGGTCGTCTTCAGCAGTCGCCGCTACGACGGCAACTACACGCGTCCGTTCATAGCCCATATCGACAAAGACGGACACGGCAGCAAGCCCTTCGAACTGCCTTGCAGCGACCCCGACTATCATCGTCAGTTCTTGAAATGCTATAACATACCGGAGTTTATGCGTGGCCCGGTGACCATCAGGCCACAGCAGTTTGCCGATGCCCTGAAGCAAGAGGCACAACCGGTGAAATATGTAGGAAGACTCAAAAAATAACAATCATGGAATATATGTCACAAGAAGGCTACGACAAACTCGTAGCCGAGCTCCGTCAGTTGGAGAACGTAGAACTGCCACAGGTCAGGGAAGCCATTGCCGAAGCTCGCGACAAGGGTGACCTGAGCGAGAACTTCGAATATCATGCTGCCAAGCGTGAGCAGGGACGACTGCTGGGACGCATCCGTTTCATGCAGAGAGTGCTGGAGAACGCCCGCGTGATTGACACATCGCGACTGGCCAGCGACACCATCGGACTGCTCTGCAAGGTGAAGATGACGAATATGAAGACGCAGGCACAGATGAGCTACACGATAGCCAGCCCGCACGAGGCGAATCTTCGGGAAGGAAAGATTTCGATAAAATCACCCATCGCTCAAGCCTTGCTGAACAAAAAGGTGGGTGACGTGGTGGAGGTGCGCGTACCGGCAGGCATCGTCCAGTTGCGCATCGACAACATCATCGGGCCATCAGGGGAGCACGAAACGGAATGACTCGAACAGCTGCATGAACAAGATGTAGACGGGCAGTAGCGGAGCACACCGGCACAAGCCATAGACCAGCGAATCGTAGATTTCGGAAAGAGTCTGGAACGTGCCAGCAATGACACCGTACAGTATGGCAGCAAGGAGGATGCCAAAGGCGGTGATGGGTACCACACTGGCTGAAAACGGCGACGGCCATAGCAATCCGCTGGCGGAAAGCAGTACGGCATGCGGGAAAACCGTCAGTAGCAATACAATGCACACATAAACCACTAGGAAACCGGCAGAAATGATGCGGGCACGGCTGGAGCGATAGCTGTTGCCCTGCAGGTTGTTGCGGCATCGGATGACGGCACCATAGGCCATCGCACCCAGCAGAATCCATACGAGAACGGGCGATGCCATCAGTTCGGCAAAATGTCCCAGATACCACCGCACGCCCTCGCTGGAGAGCATGCTGCGCACTCCGCTCAAGGGCATGGCAGCACTCCACACCCACGATGTAAGGATGAGCAGCAGCTGGGCCAAAGCCAGCACCAAGGCGATATAGGGCAAAATCCGTTTCATTATTACCTCTTACATCTTACTTCTTACCTCTTCACTCTGAATCGGGAACGAGGTTGTCGATATCGAGAATGCGCAATTCGAGTGCGCGGACTACGAGGCGCGTGGCATTGACACTCTCACCGCCAGGAAAGAGCTTTTTCACCAGCTCGTTCTGGCGTTTCTCCAGACTTTTCACACCAAAGGGCATGCCACGCAGCGTGGTAATCTGCTCCTTGGTATAACCGAGAGCCAGATGGCGCAGGAAACGCTCGTCGTATTCGTCGATCTCGTAGTCAATGAGTGCCTCCTGACTGGCCAATTGTGAGGAGACGGCCTGCTTGAAGCGTTCGACGATGCGCTCGAGGATGGGTTCGTTGAAAACGAGCTGTTTGCCTTCCATGACGGAGCGCACATCGTGACGGGTAAGCAGTTCGCCACTCTTGAGAATGATGCCGTCGGCTCCGGCATCGAGCACGTCGACCCATAGCTTCTCGTTGAGAATCTCGCCTGTGAAGATGAGTATCTTGACCTGAGGATACATCTCCTTGGTCTGTCGGCAAATCTCGACGCCAACGGTTGTGGAACCGCCCAGTCCCAGGTCGAGCAACACCAGGTCGGGCTGCTGCTTCTTGATGAGACGCCAGAAGGACAGCTCGTCATCTGCAGTACCGATGACCTCTGCCTCGGGAATCTCGTTACGAACGATGCCTTCCGTGCCTTTGAGTTCGAGGGGCACATCCTCGACGATAATCAGTTTAAACTTGTCCATGATGATATGTTGGAAGTGTTATTGTTATAGTGGTGAGTGGAGAGTCGTGAGTGGCGAGAGTGATGCCGCAGGCACGACGATGGGTGGCGTCGCCATGATCGCGAAGAATCTGGCGACAGCGCAGGTAGTCGATGTCGGACAAAGGCTCCTGGCGGGTGATGGTGAAGACGATGTATTGGTCGTCTTTCTGCTGCACGTCGTCAGACTGAGGTTTCAGGATGTCGGCCAGATAGCGTAGCATGTTGTCGTTGCCAAGCACCGGATGTCCCAGGAAGGTGGTGCGCGAGACGTGCAACTTGACCTGTTCGACCTGACGCATAGCCTGCGCACTGAGAATGCCATAGAGGTCGCGATAGTAGAGCGTCACCTCGGACAAAGAGTCGATGTCACCCTTGTCGACGAGCTGGCGGATATGCGACGGGTAATACATGGTCTCGTGTTTCAGCGCCGACAGACAGTTGTCGAGCACGCTGTTAGCCACATGCAGTTTGGAATCTTCGAGCTCCACGCGGCGCAGTTCGTCGTCAGCCAGTTCGAGATTGTCGAGCTGCATGCGCTCGCGACAATGGCGGTCGTAGAGTCTATGGCGATAGTACAGCATGTAATAGGCAGGAACGATGAGCATCAGGATGACTACCAGCAAGATGATGGCGATGCGCTTGTTGGACTGCGACTGCTGCATGATGCGACAATAGTCCGTCAGCGTGTTGTCGGCAGAGAGTTCTTTGAAGAGCTGCGTATATACCTTATTATTATAGGCGTAGAGCTGCCACTCGTGAAGCGCCAGGGCCGCGATGGCACTCTCGTTGCGGATATCGAGAATGACTTGATAGTTGATGTCGACACTGTCGTGAAGCCATTGTATCTCGGCGGGCAGGGGCGATGTATCGCCATTGACCTGCATGAGCTGGCGGCCATAGGGATAGTGTTCCTGATAGTACTTGTTCAGACATTGACGGCAGGAATCGGCAAACTGAAGGGTGCGCTGGTACTGTCCGTTAACATTGCAGAAATAGGCAGAGTCGGCAAAGATATGCGCCTGGCTGCGATAGTCGACAGCTGCAGCCGGCACAGAACCTACCAAACCTAACAAACCTACCAGACCTACTATACCTACCCATACCCTCTTAACGCCCTTGGGCAGACGGAAGAAGAAACGCGAGCCCCTACCCTGTTCGCTCTCTGCCGACAGTTGGCAGACGCTGAAGAGCTGGCTCATCTTGCGGTACTTTTCAATGATTCCCTTGCAGTTCATCAGACCAAAGCCATGATCACCAATGACTTTATGGTCGAACACGTGGGCAAGCTGTTCGGGATTCATGCCGCAACCTGTGTCCTGAACGCTGAGTTCCACATAGTCCGCCTGTTCGGAAGCGGAAACGGTAACATTGCCACCCTTGGACGTAAACTTGCGGGCATTATCAGCCAGCGTATTAATCATGAAGAGGGTCAGCACGCGGTCGGCTTTGATGACTGCCTCTGTAGGTTCTACTGTCAGCGAGACTCCCTTGATTTCGAACGATGTCCTACCACGTGCCACTATGTCGAACAGCGGTTGCAGGGGGAAACTCTCGATGTGAAGATTCAATTCGCCCTGACGCAACTGAATCCACTGCGTCAGCATATCGTTCTGTTCGTTAATCTTGTCGGTCAGTTCACGGATGTAATCCAAACTATCCTGACGGTCAGTAGCATCGGCACGTCCCAGACGGCTCACCTCGTGGCGGATGCGGTCGATGAACGGGAGAATGCCCATAACCATCGACACCTTGGCACGCTGGTCAAGATGGCGGCGCTCGGATTTCTCGACACTCAACCGACGCACCTGCAGGTCTTCAGCTTTCTGCTCCAACAAGTCGACCAACTGGTGGTCGTCCTTGCTGCGGCGATTGAGGTAGTTGAAGAGCCACAACAGGAATACGAGTAACACAATGGCTCCGACAACAGCAATGAGCATCCAGTTCAGCTGTTCGGAGGCCTTGTCGTACTGGGCAGCACGAGCCTCCAATTCGCGATCCTGACGGGTCTGTTCCTGAATATCGAGATATAGATTGCGGTTGTTGTCGCTGGCCGACTTATCGTTCAGGGCGGCATACGCCACGCTGAGCTGTTCGCGAATGCTGGCTACCAGGTCGGGGGCCTGATTGATGGTAGTATCGGAAAGCGCTTTATTCAGATGTTCAAGAGCCATCACATCGTCGCCAAGCGCATGATAGCAGGAAGCCAGCGTACGATGGGCGCCGGCTATCTGGTAGATGTCGCCATAGTCTTCGAACAGGTGAAGCGCCTCGTCAGCCAATTGCAGATCGCCAGTATGGTCGGCTAAAGCCTCCTTGGCCTGCGCCTCGAAATACGGATAATGGAAACGCTGGGCAATCGACAGACAGTGTGTCAGATAATCCATCTCCTCCTGATAGATGTCCTCAGCACTCCCTTCGGTGATGATTCCGCCTGCGCCAACGTTGTAAAGATAGTTCAGATACTGAGCCGTGTCGCGACGCACCTCGTTGGGGTCGATGGCCATCAAAGCATCGATAGACTGATTCTCCAAACCCACATAATAATAATAGGTGGAATTGACGATGGCAAACTCCGTTTCGCCATAGCGCAGACGACGCTGCTGGCGGTCGTCCAACTGGTTGCGCTCTTCGTTGATACGCTTCATGCAGGTGATGGCGCGTTCACGGAAATCGTGAAAGTCCTTGTTATGGGAACGACGCTGACAAAGGCGCATTTGCTGCACATAGCAAACGAGCAATTCTATCTGATTGTCAGTAAGTTCCGGAATGTCGTTCAAGGTAGACTCCGCCTGTTGATAATCCATCTTTGCCATTTGAACAAAGGCCAGATGGTTTAATGCCTCCGCACGGCCATTCGTATAATTGTCGGCTATGCGAAGCACTTGACGGGCATATAATTCGGTGGAATCGAGATTGCTATAATGACAGGCATAAGAAAGGCTATTCAGCTTGTCTACCAATGCCTTGTCAGACGGTTGACACGCTGTTAAGAGTAATGTAGATATAATGAATAGCCAGAATCTCATGTAAATAAAGTTTCCCCTTCCAGCCAAGCCAGAAGGGGAAGAATAGAGTTAGTTAGGCGCGAGTCTTAGCACAGTAACCGAGTGCTTCCTTGCACTTGTCGGTCACATACTGCCAGTCGCCAGCTTTTACCTTGTCGCTGGGGAAGAGCTTCGAGCCCATGCCTACGCAGAATACGCCAGCCTTGAACCACTTGGTGAGGTTCTCCTCCTCGGGAGCAACACCGCCAGTCACCATGATCTTCGACCAAGGCATAGGAGCCATCAGACCCTTGATGAGATTTGGACCAACAACGTCGCCAGGGAATACCTTTGTGAAGTCACAGCCGACCTCCTGTGCCTTGCCAATCTCAGAAGGTGTGAGACAGCCCGGACAGTATGTCACGCAACGACGGTTACAAACAATAGCGATATCAGGGTTGAACAGCGGACCAACCACGAAGTTGGCACCCAGCTGGATGTACAGTGATGCAGTAGGAGCGTCAACAACGCTACCGATACCGAGAGCCAGTTCGGGGCACTCCTTGTTGACCCACTTTGACAGCTCACCGAACACCTCGTGAGCGAAATCGCCGCGATTCGTAAACTCGAAAGCGCGTACACCACCCTCGTAACAAGCCTTGATGACGTTCTTGCAAACTTCTACGTCCTTGTGATAGAACACAGGAACCATAGGTGCCTCGGCAATCTTTGCCATCACCTGAAACTTATCAAACTTTGCCATAATTATCAATTGTCAATTATCAATTACCATTAGCGCTGTACACGGCCGTTGGCATTACCGCCAGCCAGACTCTCCACTTCGTCAACACCTACCAGGTTGAAGTCACCATTGATGGTGTGCTTCAAAGCAGAAGCTGCTACAGCAAACTCGAGGGCCTCGCCCTGTGTCGGCTTGGTGAGCAGACCATGAATCAGACCACCTGAGAATGAGTCGCCGCCACCTACGCGGTCGATGATCGGGTTGATCTCGTAACGCTTGCTCTGATAGAACTCCTTGCCATTATAGATCAGTGCCTTCCAGCCGTTGAACGTAGCGCTGTAGCTCTCGCGGAGTGTAGAGACGACATACTTGAAGCCGAACTCCTGCATCATCTGCTTGAAGATGCCCTCGTAACCGGCAGCGTCAGTCTGACCACCCTCTACATCAGCATCGGGCTTGAAGCCCAGGCAGAGCTCAGCGTCTTCCTCATTACCGATACAAACGTCAACATATTGCATCAGAGGACGCATGATAGAAATAGCCTTCTCTGAAGTCCACAGCTTCTTTCGGAAGTTCAGGTCAACAGAAACGGTGACACCATGACGCTTAGCAGCCTCACAAGCCAGTTTGGTGAGCTCAGCAGCCTTGTCAGAGATAGCTGGAGTGATACCTGACCAGTGGAACCAGGCAGCGCCATCCATAATAGCGTCGAAATCGAAATCCTTCGGATCAGCCTCAGCGATAGAAGAATGAGCACGGTCGTAGATAACCTTTGAAGGACGCATAGAAGCACCGGTCTCGGCATAATACAGACCTACACGGTCACCACCGCGAGCAATAAACTGAGTATTGACACCATAACGGCGGAGTGCATTCACTGCAATCTGGCCAATCTCGTGCTTGGGCAACTTTGATACGAAGTAAGCCTCGTGACCATAGTTTGCCACGCTGACAGCTACGTTAGCCTCACCACCGCCAGGAATAATGCGGAATGACTCACTCTGGATGAAACGATCGTTGCCCATGGGCGACAGGCGGAGCATAATCTCACCTAATGTTACAATTTTTGCCATTTGTTTTAGTATTACGTTAATTAAAAGTTTGAAATACGTTTTTAAAATTTTAAAATGTTGGGGACAAAGTTACGACAATTTTTCCAAACTGCCAAAATCTGAGGCAAAATATTGCTTAAAAATCAACGTAAACGTTTTTTTATAAGAATTCTTTTGCAGTTCAGCATTATTTTTGTAACTTTGTAGCTCAATTATGACTAAATTCGAATTTACCCAACAGGAAAAGGAAGAAACGCTGGCCCTTTATAACGTAGTACGCACATTACTAGGCGACTCGATGAAGAAGGACGACGAGCAACTAATGCGCCACCACCTGATGCGAGCCATTGAGGAGCAGCAGATGCACCGAAACGTATTCGGGCTCAACCCTGTCCTGCTTGGTTTTCAGACTGCACAACTGGTGGTCGAAGAAATCGGACTCCGACGGGATGCCGTCATAGCCATTCTATTACGCCCCAGCGTGGAGGAAGGCTACCTGACCATCGACGACGTGCAAAGCGACTTTGGTGAGTCTGTTGCCCGCATCCTGCGAGGCTTGCAGCGCATACAGCAATTATATAAGAAGAACCCCGTCATTGAGACGGAGAATTTCCGTAATTTGCTGCTTTCGTTTGCAGAAGACATGCGCGTTATTCTGATTATGATTGCCGACCGCGTGAACCTGATGCGCCAGATTCGCGACACGGACCAAGAGGATGCCAAGCATAAAGTCAGCGAGGAAGCCGCCTACCTGTATGCTCCTTTGGCCCACAAGCTCGGTCTCTATAAGCTGAAGTCCGAACTGGAGGACTTGTCGCTGAAATACATGGAGCACGACGCCTACTATCTGATTAAGGACAAACTCAGCGAAACCAAGAAGAGCCGCGATGCCTATATTGATAGCTTCATCAAGCCCATCGAGCAACGACTGACGGAAGCCGGTCTCTCCTTCCACATCAAGGGACGCACCAAGTCGATACACTCTATCTGGCAGAAGATGAATAAGCAGAAATGTCCCTTCGAAGGCGTCTACGACCTCTTCGCCATCCGTGTCATTCTGGACACACCAGCCGAAAAAGAAAAGATGCAATGCTGGCAGACTTTTGCCATCATTACGTCAATGTATCAGCCCAATCCAAAACGTTTACGAGACTGGATAAGCGTTCCAAAATCAAATGGTTACGAAAGCCTTCACATCACCGTATTAGGCCCAGAGCACAAATGGGTAGAAGTACAAATCCGCACAGAGCGCATGGACGAAGTGGCTGAACGCGGTGTGGCTGCCCACTGGCGCTACAAGGGAGTGAGAAGCGAATCAGGTCTGGACGAATGGCTTACCAATATCCGCTCGATGCTGGAAACCAGCGACGGTATGGAGGCCATGGATCAGTTTAAGATGGATCTCTATGAAGACGAGGTCTTTGTCTTCACACCCAAAGGCGACCTATATAAATTCCCCAAGGGAGCCACTGTGCTTGATTTCGCTTACCACATTCATTCGAAACTGGGCAATTCCTGTACAGGAGCACGTATCAACGGACGCGTGGTGACGCTGCGGCAACAGCTGCAGAGCGGCGACCAGGTGGAAATCATGACTTCGTCGAACCAGAAGCCCAAGCAGGACTGGCTGAACATTGTCAAGACGTCGCGTGCCAAGTCGAAAGTCCGTCTGGCACTGAAGGAAACACAAGTCAAGGAAGGCCTCTTCGCCAAGGAGATGCTGGAACGCAAGTTCAAGAACCGCAAGCTCGATATGGACGACAGCCTCATGCAGGTGCTTATCCGCAAGCTAGGTTTCAAGGAGGTCAGCGACTTCTATCGTCAGGTAGCCAACGGCGAAATGGACGTCAACCACGTGCTGGACCGATATGTTGAGTTGCAGCAGGGCGACCAGCCAGTCACCGGAAACAACATAGCCGAAAGTGCTGCTAACTTCGTGCTTGACGAATCGCGACTGAAGAATGTCCATGTGCAGGACGACGTCTTGGTTATTGATAAAGACCTGAAAGGCCTCGACTACCAGCTAGCCCGGTGTTGTCAGCCCATCTACGGAGATTCGGTGTTCGGCTTCGTGACCATCAACGGCGGCATCAAGATCCACCGCACAGACTGTCCGAATGCCCCTGAATTGCGCAAACGTTTCGGCTATCGCATTGTCAAAGCCAAATGGAGTGGCAAGGGCAACTCGCAGTATTCCATCACGTTACGGGTCATCGGCAACGACGATATCGGCATCGTCAACAACCTGACCAGCATCATCTCGAAAGAAGAAAAACTGGTACTGCGCTCCATCAATATCGATTCCAACGACGGGCTGTTCAGTGGCAACATTACCATCATGATTGACGACAACACGCGTTTGGAAGCCCTGATAAAGAAACTGCGTACCGTTAAAGGTGTCAAACAAGTCAACAGAATATAAAACTATACTAACATGAGACATTTTTTATCAATCTTAACCCTTTCGCTGATGATGGCTTCAACAGCCCAGGCGAACAACGTGAAAGCAACGGTTCACGCCAACCAGGCAGGAGCCAAGATCAACAAAGAAATCTACGGCCAGTTCTCCGAACACCTTGGTTCTTGCATCTATGGCGGACTCTGGGTCGGTGAAAACTCACCCATCCCCAACATCAACGGCTATCGTAAGGACGTCTTCGAGGCATTGAAGGTGCTGAAAGTTCCCGTACTGCGCTGGCCCGGTGGCTGCTTTGCCGACGACTACCACTGGATGGACGGTATCGGTCCCAAGGACCAGCGTCCCTCGCTGCGCAACAACAACTGGGGTGGCACCATCGAGGATAATTCGTTTGGTACCCACGAATTCCTGAACCTCTGCGAAATGCTTGGATGTGAACCTTACATCAGCGGCAACGTCGGTTCGGGTACCGTGAAGGAGATGGCCCAATGGGTTGAATACATGACCAGCGACGGCGACACTCCGATGGCTCGTCTACGTCGTGCCAATGGTCGCGACAAAGCCTGGAAGGTGAAGTATTTCGGCATTGGCAACGAGGCGTGGGGCTGTGGTGGTAACATGACGCCGCAGTATTACTCCAACGAGTTCCGCAAGTTCAACACCTATCTGCGCGACTATACGGGCAACAAGCTTTATCGCATAGCCTCGGGTGCCAGCGATTATGAATACGACTGGACGGAGGTTTGCATGGATCAGATTGGCAATCGCATGCAGGGCATCTCGCTGCACTACTACACCTGCTCGGGTTGGGACGGTCCGAAGGGCTCTGCCACGAATTTCGACAAAGACCAGTACTACTGGGCATTAGGAAAATGTCTGGAGATTGAAGAGGTCATTCAGAAGCATAAAGCCATCATGGACAAGAAGGACCCGCAAAACAAGATTGGCCTGCTTGTTGATGAGTGGGGCACGTGGTGGGACGAAGAGCCCGGCACTATAGCCGGACACCTGTATCAGCAGAACGCCCTGCGCGACGCCTTCGTGGCTGCTCTGTCGCTGAATGTGTTCCATAAGTATACCGAGCGTGTAAAAATGGCCAATATCGCCCAGATTGTCAACGTGCTGCAATCGATGATCCTTACCGACCAGGAAGGCACGGGGCACATGGTGCTCACGCCGACCTACCACGTGTTCGAGATGTACACCCCATTCATGGAGGCCACCTATCTGCCAGTCGATCTCGAGAGCGAAGTGGTTGCCGTCAGTAAGGCATACTTCAAGGAGAAGGCCGGTGCGAAGGATGCCGGTTACCGCCCCTGTCCCCTACTCTCTGCCTCTGCCGCCAAGACAACGGATGGCAGCATCGTGCTGGCTATCACCAACGTCAGTCTCGACAAGGCCCAAACTATCGACTTCAACATCGAGGGATACAATGCCAAGCAGGTCAGCGGTCGCATCCTCACCTCGAAGAACGTGGCCGACTTCAACGACTTCCAGCATCCCAATGTAGTGGCTCCTACTGACTTCAAAGGTGCCACGCTGAAGAAAGGCGTGCTTAGCGTAAACATACCCGCCAAGTCAATCATCGTATTAAATATCAAATAAACCAAACTATGAAAACTTCTGCGCCATTATCAAAAGTACAATATGGTCTCTATGTGGAGTGTGTAGCACACCAGGGAGAGGCATGTTACAACCTACCTTATTTATATGTACTTGACGGTAGTTTGGACGAAGAGAGACTTCGCCAAGCCATTGAGACCATTGTTGCAGCACATCCTACGCTGTTTACTCGTATTGAACTGAACGAGCAAGGAGATTCTCTACAAACCATCGATGATACAGAGACGTTTGAACTGAAAGTAGAACACATCAACGATTTAAAACTTGAAGGTAAGTCTTTCAACGAACAGCTTTCAACGCTCAATTATCTCATCGTTCCATTCGATATCTACAAGGACAGGTTATTCCATATCCGTCTGTTAAAGGATTCGGAGCATTTCTATTTCTTCCTGGATATCCACCATCTCATCGGTGACGGTACCACGCTGAAAGTGATGCTGAGCGATCTGGAGAAAGCCTACGCTGGCGAAGCACTTGAACCAGAGGCAATGACAATGGCTGAGGTTGCCATTGCGGAAGCAGAATTGCGTAAAACAGCAGCCTTCGACGAGGGCAAGCAGTGGTATGCACAGAACTTTGACTGCAGTGACTGTTTCACACAGCTCATACCTGATTTGGAGGAGCCGGAACACTCAGAAGCAAGTCTGGTGAGAACACTCGACGTAGAGATGGCTGTAGTGGATGCTTTCTGTAAGGAGAAAGGCATCTTCAAGAGCAATTTCTTTACAACGGCCTATAGTTTCCTGCTGGCTAAATATAATAATGAACAGGAATCGCTGTTCACCACCATCTACAACGGTCGCACCGACAAGCGTTTTCTGCATTCCGTAGGTATGACGGTAAAGACGCTGCCAGTCTATGCCAAGTTTGATAATGACACCAAGGTTCTCAACTATTTGAAGGCAGGACAAGACCAGATGGGCGGAGTGCGTAAACACGAGGGCTATGCCTTCAGCGACGCGGTAAACGACCTCGGTCTGCAAAGTAATACGATGTTCGCCTGGCACGGCATGATGTTCGCCGACGAGCAGCTTTGCGGAAAGCCCATGAAGACCATACGCCTCTGCAACAGTACCTTAGAAGCTTCGCTCTACCTGAAAGCGTTTATCCTAAACGGTAAGTATCAGGTGAAGGCAGAATACAACAGCAACGAGTACAGCGAGGCCATTATCCGCCAGTATCTGGAGAGCTATGAGGCGGTGGTCAAGGGATTCCTTGCTGAGGAGTACCTGCGCGACATCAATATTACGACGGCAAATCAGATAGAAGTACTCGACAGCTTTAATCAGACCGATGTCCCATACGATGATACGCAAACCATCGTATCTCTGTTCCGCCGTCAGGTTAAGGCTACGCCAAATAATATTGCTGTCGTTTATAAGGATCAGCAGTACACTTATGCCGAGGTGGATGACATCAGTGACCGTATCGCCGGTTACATTGCTGCTAAGGGATTGGGCTTAGAGGATGTTGTATCGGTGTTGATCCCCCGTTGCGAATGGATGGCGATTGCCTCGCTGGGTGTGCTCAAGGCAGGTTGTGCTTATCAGCCACTCGATCCTTCCTATCCGAAAGAGCGCCTGAACTTCATGATGCAGGATGCCAATGCCAAACTGCTCATTGCCGACGAGGAGTTGCGTCCTATCGTGAACGAGTATCAAGGTAAGGTGCTGCTCACTAAAGATATCGCAGCATTACCAACAGCTGCGACTCCTATTGTGGCCGACATCAAGCCCAGCAGTCTCTTTATCCTGCTTTATACTTCAGGTTCTACGGGCGTTCCCAAGGGCTGTCAGTTGATGCACAGCAATCTCGTTTGCTTCTGTCACTGGTACCAGCGTTATTATGGACTGAAGCCAGAACATAAGGTGGCAGCATATGCCAGCTATGGTTTCGATGCGTGTATGATGGATATGTATCCTGCCTTGACATGTGGTGCTGCCGTCTATATCATTCCTGAGGAGCTGCGTCTTGACCTCGTCGCTCTGAACGATTACTTCGAGCATAATCAGATCACCCACTCGTTTATGACGACACAAGTGGCTTATCAGTTTGCCACCAATATCGAGAACCACTCGTTGTTGCACCTATCATCAGGTGGAGAAAAACTGGCCAGCCTGACGCCGCCAGAGAGTTATGATTTCTACAACGGCTACGGTCCAACGGAGTGTACTATTTTCACTACGACGTATCTGGTGGACAAAAAAATCAAGGATATTCCCATTGGCAAGCCGCTCGACAATATGCGTCTCTATATCGTTGACCCGCAAGGCCACCGTCTGCCCGTTGGTGCAGCCGGAGAGCTGTGGATCAGTGGTCCGCAAGTGAGTCGTGGCTATCTGAACCGTCCTGAGAAGACAGCCGAAGTGTATATTCCGAACCCGTTTATTTCTAGTGAGACTAGTCCGACTAGTACCACTAGTAAATACGCCCGCTGCTATCGCTCTGGCGACATCGTACGCTATCTGCCTGACGGGAATATCCAGTTTGTCGGACGAAAGGACGGACAGGTGAAAATCCGTGGTTTCCGCATCGAGTTGAAAGAGGTGGAGGCTGTGATTCGCGAGTTCCCCGGCATCAAAGATGCTACCGTGCAGGCCTTCGATGAGGAAGGTGGAAACGGAAAATTCATTGCCGCCTACATCGTTAGTGATGAGCAAGTGGATATCGAGGCACTGAACAACTTCATCCTCGACCAGAAACCGCCGTATATGGTGCCTGCTGTGTCGATGCAAATAGAAAAAATTCCTTTGAATCAGAATCAGAAGGTCAACAAGAAGGCCCTACCGAAACCGGAGAAAAAAGCTTCGGCTGGAGAAGAAGTTGTGAATGCTCCACTGAACGTATTGGAAGAGGAACTGCACGAGATGATAGCGGGTATTGTGAATACTACCGATTTCGGCATCACTACCGTACTTGGCTATGCAGGCCTGACCTCTATCTCCGCCATCAAGTTGGCCGTACAGGTAAACAAGCGTTACGGCGTTACCCTCGACTCGAAGTCGCTCGTAAAGACCGGCACCTTGCAGAGCATCGAGAATGAAATACTGAAAGGGTTCATGGTTCAAGGTGCAGGGTTAACGGTTCAGGAGTCGCAAGAAAACCATGAACCATTAACCATGAACCATGCACCATTAAGCTACGCCCAGTTGGGAGTATATGTAGAGTGCATGAAGAATCCAACGTCTACGGTCTATAATATCCCTGTCAAGGTGGCATTCCCAAAGACCATCGACACACAGGCATTGGCTGATGCACTACGCTCACTCGTCAACCTGCATCCCCAATTGACAGTACATTTCGGCAGCGAGGGTTCTGAAACTGTCCAGATAGTCAACCCAGAGCAGGAGGTGGAGGTAACCATCTCGAACCTCTCGGAAGCAGAGTTGGAACACTACAAGCATGAGTTTGTAAGACCATTCAACCTGAACAGAGGACCTCTTTATCACTTTGAGATTATAACCACCGAACAGCAGGTTTATCTGCTGATGGACATTCATCATCTTGTGTTCGACGGTGCATCAATGGACCTCTTCCTGAATCAGTTGTGCGCTAGCCTCAACGGCGAAGCCCTCGATTCCGAAGATCTCAGCTACACCAACTTTGTGATGGAAGAGAAAGAGGCCGAAAACGGTGAAGCCTTTGCCGCTGCCAGTGCGTGGTTCCAGGAGAGTCTGGGCACGTTGGAAGGCGTCACAGAGATACCTGCCGACTTGACCAATCCTATTGAGCAGGGTATCATCAATCAGGTAACTGCCGCCCTCGATATGGCTGCTGTCGATACTTTCTGTCGCGCAAACCACATCACACCTGCCCACCTCACATTGGCAGCCGTGTTCTATACACTATCTCGTTTCTCCAACAACGAGCGTCTCTGTATCACCACCATCAGTAATGGCCGCAGCAACCTGCGCATCCACGATACTGTTGGTATGTTTGTCAACACACTGGCACTAAGCAGTCAGATAGGTACTCAGACAGTGGAGGAATATATCCGTGAGACAAGCGAGAACTTCGACAAGACCCTCGTCCACGAGAACTATCCGTTTGCTAAGATTGCCGCCGACTATGACCTGTCGGCCGAAATCATGTTTGCTTACCAGATGGGTGTCGTCAGTCATTACACCTGTCAGGGTAAAGAACTGGCACTTGAGGGCCTGGAACTGAATGTACCCAAGTTCCGTGTGGCCTTCTTTATTAAGGAATATCAAGGTGTACCTTCTGTCTTGATTGAGTACGACAACGGACGCTATTCTCAGGGACTGATGCAGAGTCTGGCCGACAGTGTGAGTCTGGCTGTGCAGACGTTTATCAGCAATCCAAAGGCATTGCTGACTAATGTCTCACTGGTTGACACTAAGCAACTCAGCGTACTCGATAGCTTCAACCAGAACGATATCGATTACGACGCCACAGAGACCGTCATATCACTGTTCCGTCAACAGGTAGCACAGCATCCTGACAACATCGCTATGGTTTATCACGATGTGCGCCTGACCTACAAGCAGGTCGACGAGCAGTCGGAGCGCATCGCCCAGTATGTTCAGTCTCTGGGACTCAGCCATGAGGATGTGGTTTCCGTACTGATTCCACGTAGCGAATGGATGGTTATTGCCTCACTGGGTGTGCTGAAGGCTGGATGTGCCTACCAGCCACTCGATCCCAGCTATCCCGCTGAACGTCTGAACTTCATGATGCAGGATGCCAGTGCCAAACTGCTCATTGCTGACGAGGAACTACACCCCATCGTGGATGAGTATCAGGGCAAGGTGCTGCTCACTAAGGATATCGCAGCATTGCCCGCAGTTGCGGTTCCTGTAGTGGCCGACATCAAGCCCAGCAGCCTCTTTATCCTGCTTTACACCTCTGGTTCTACGGGTACGCCTAAGGGCTGTCAGCTGGAGCATGGCAACTTAGTTGCCTTCTGTCATTGGTACCAGCGTTATTATGGACTCAAGCCGGAGCACAAGGTGGCAGCTTACGCTTCGTATGGCTTCGATGCCTGTATGATGGACATGTACCCGGCCCTGACCTGTGGTGCTGCCGTATATATCGTCGGCGAGGACATCCGTCTGAACCTGCCCGACTTGAACGATTACTTCAATCGTGAAGGCATCACCCATTCGTTTATGACTACACAGGTGGGCTGTCAGTTCGCCATGAATTTCGATAACCATTCATTGCTTCATCTGTCTGTTGGTGGCGAAAAGGTGTTGCCGCTGACACCTCCCACCAACTACCAGCTTCATAATGGCTATGGTCCTACGGAGTGTACCATCTTCACGACCACCTACCCCATGAAGGAGTTCGAGCAGAATGCACCTATTGGTAAGCCGCTCGACAACATCCGACTTTATATCGTCGATAAGCAACTGAATCGCTTGCCCGTTGGTGCCGTTGGTGAACTATGGGTGAGCGGTCCGCAGGTGAGCCGTGGCTATCTGAACCGTCCTGAGAAGACAGCAGAGACCTATCTGAAGAATCCGTTTACGACGGACGAGAAGTACGGCCGTGTCTATCGCACTGGCGACATCGTGCGCTACCTGCCTGACGGCAATATCCAGTTTGTGGGTCGTCGCGACGGACAGGTGAAGATTCGTGGTTTCCGCATCGAGCTGAAAGAGGTGGAGGCTGTCATTCGTCAGTATGCTGGCATCAAGGATGCTACCGTGCAGGCATTCGACTACGAGAGCGGTGGTAAGTTCATTGCTGCCTATATCGTCAGCGACACGCAGGTTGACATCAAGGATTTGAACAACTTCATCGCTCAGCAGAAACCGCCTTACATGGTTCCTGCAGCCACGATGCAGATTGACGCTATCCCGCTGAACCAGAATCAGAAGGTGAACCGCAAGGCGTTGCCAGCACCTGTCATCCAGGTAGCCGACCGCGAATATGTGGAGCCCAAGAACGACCAGGAGCGTCTGTTTGCCAAGATCTTCGGCGACGTCCTTTCGATGGACAAGATCAGTGCTACCGATAACTTCTTCGAACTGGGTGGCTCGTCGCTGATGGTGACGCGTGTGATTATCGAAGCCGACAAGGCTGGCGTGCATGTGGCTTATGGCGATGTCTTTGCCAATCCGACCCCACAACTGCTGGCAAACTTCATCAATGGTGGAGCCACCGCTGCTGATGGTGCTCAGTCGGGTAACGATGAGGTCAGCGGCTTCGACTATACTGCCATCAACAATCTGTTGCAGCGTAATACGATGCTTGCGTTCCAGAATGGTGAGTGCCAAAAGTTGGGCAATGTCCTGCTAACTGGTTCCACAGGATATCTGGGTATTCATGTGCTGCGTGAACTCATCGATTCAGATGCCGAAAACATCTACTGCATGGTACGTGGCGAGACGATAGAGGCTGCCGAGGGCCGTTTGCGCACCTTATTATACTATTACTTCGCCAATGCTTTCAAGGATCTCTTTGGCCATCGCCTGCACGTCGTTCTTGGCGACGTCACCAAGGATTTCTCTCACCTCTCAGACATCATACCTCAGACATCAGCCATCAATACCGTCTTCAACTGTGCTGCCAACGTGAAGCACTTCTCCAAGGGTACGGATATCGAGGACGTCAACATCGGCGGTGCCAAGTACTGCGTAGATTTCTGTCTGAAGACGGGTGCCCGTCTGGTTCATGTGTCAACGACCAGTGTGGGTGGTCTTTCCGTCAACGGGGTGCCTGCGCCTGATGTGGTACTCACAGAACAGAACCTGTACTTCGGTCAGACGCTCAGCAACCAGTACATCTACTCCAAGTTCATGGCCGACAGGATTATTCTCGATGCTGTGGCGCTGCATGGACTCAACGCGAAGGTGATGCGTGTGGGTAACCTGGCTGCCCGTAGCACGGATGGTGAGTTCCAGGTGAACTTCCAGTCAAACAGCTACATGGGGCGTATCAAGGTTTATAACATGCTGGGCTGCTGTCCGTATACCATGTACGATGCGCCGGCAGAGTTCTCGCCCATCAACGAGACGGCTCGTGCTATTGTGCTGCTGGCATGCACGCCTAAGGACTGCGTCGTGTTCCATCCTTACAACAACCACATCCAGCTGATGGGTGACATCCTGACGCAGCTGGGCGACATCACCGGTGGTGTTCGCTTTGTGGAGCCCGATGAGTTTGAGGATGTGATGGCAGAAGCTCAGAACGATCCGCAAAAGGCTAAGCAGTTGTCGGCTTTGTTGGCCTATAAGGATATGGCACATGGACAGAAGTCGGCCAGTGTGGGACGTCAGAACAGCTACACTTCGCAAGTGCTCCACCGCTTAGGGTTCTACTGGTCAACCACCTCTTGGGATTACGACCAGCAGATGCTTCAGGCTATTGCCGGTTTCGGATTCTTTGAGTAAAGTGTGGCGTTGCAATCTTCGAGTAATAATGAAAACGATGCGTTATACATTATTCCTGCTCATAGCCGTTCCGTTGTTCGCGCATGCCCAGCAGCGCGACTCCACCGCCGTAGCCGACGACCGTAACGTGATGCTCGACGCCTCGGCGTCTGCCAAGCCTCGCGACATCCCCATCGGTCTGCCTGGCGAAACGGGCGGCACGATGATTATGGAGGACGGCGTCCCAGTGGCGACGACGTGGAGCCCCCTCTACCCTTACGTCCACTGGGCTGGCGGCAGCAGCTACTCGGCCATCGGTCTGATGGGTATTGAGGAGACGGCGCTACGCTCTGGCGTGCTGGGGTTCTCCGTTGACAGCCATACGGCACTGGGCACCGACGAGCTACATGGCACGGTGACTGCCAAAACCAACAACGACGGCCTCATACTGATGGACGGCAACCTCAACGGGGCACTGACCAAGGGCTTATTATTCACTGCCGGTGTCTATGCCAACCTCGACCCGACGTCGGTACACCCCAAGCACGTGACGTTTGTCAACAACACCCAGATCTTCCGGGCGGGACTGACACACCATTGGAACCAGTCTGAGGCATCGTTGCTGTATAAGCTCACGGTGAATCACGACGGCCTGTTCGGCTGCGACCGTGCACCATTCATCTATAATGGTGACGGAAGCATCAGCAAACTCAACGGGTTCCGTCTGGGGCGCGACTCGTATATGCCTGTCGATGTGGCGTTCAGCTATATGGACCTGGAGACCGGGCAGTTGCACGACACGAACGTGAACGACGAGAACCGCCGCTTCATCCACGACCTGACCTTGATGATGACCAACAGGCTTTGCGACAAATGGAGCTTGGAAAGCCGCGTGCACCTGACGGGAACAAAGGATATGTCTATGATAGGCGTCTCGGAGACAGGCATCGACGAGATTACAAATGGACGTGATGCCAAGGGGCATCGCATCACTACCGCTGATGGCAACGACTACACCGGACTGATGCAGCAGCGATTGCTGTTTTCCCAGCACTTCGACTTCTTTGATACGCAGGCACAAGCAGAACTCGTGCGCAAGTCGCACAACCGCACCACGAACCTGGGACTGAGCTACTGGTTCTCCTATCAGTATGCCAAGGCTGCCAACGTCACCATGGCCCAGACGGTCGAGAACGATCCGTTGCGACTGCTCAACGACGGGCAGCGGCAATGGGACTACAACAACTCGGCCAACTACGGACGGGGACGCGAGCATTTCGTCAGTCTCTTTGCCATCGACGACTGGCACGTGACACCGAGTCTGAACCTCTACTACGGACTCCGCGCCGAGCTGTTCCACAGCAACTACGACATCGCGGTGAACGAGGACGGTCAGACCAACAACGCACGCCACGACGGATTCTATGTCAACGACGGCACGGTGACCATCAGCAACCACCAGCGCACGAAGATGAACTTCATCGGCGTTGTGCGTGCTAACTGGCAGCTGGCACCCAGGCTTTTCTTCACGGGAGAATACCTCTATCTGAACCAGCAGCGGCGCTTCGACCAGTATCGCTTCGAGACCCTGCCCAGCGAGAAACCCTACGTCAAGCAACTGCTGCGCGGTGGCGTCAGCTACGAAAACCAGTGGCTGCACGCATCGGCTATGATCAGCTATATCAACAGCCGTAACATCGGGTCTACGCAGTACTTCACCAAGCAGGTGGGCGGTGTGAGCGAGACGCAGGGCAAGAACACCACCTACGACATCGGTACGCTGGGCATTACCGGCGACGCCACGGCGACCTTCGGCGGGTTCTCCATGCACATGCTCGCCACGTTCCAGCGCCCCACGTACCGTAACTTCAGCGTGCCCCTGACCTTCAGCGACGGCTCGACAGAGGTGCTCGACTATAACGGCAACTTTGTGACGGGCATGTCGAAGGTGTTACTCGAACTGGATCCCAGCTACCGCATCAAAGACTGGCGGCTGTGGTTCAGTGGCCGCTACTACAGCCGGCAGTATGCCTCGCTCGTCAACAACGTCTATTTCAACGGCCACTGGGAGACCTTTGCCGGCGTCGACTGGACTGCCACCAAGCAACTGTCGCTACAGTTCAGCGTCACGAATCTTTTCAATCAGTCGGGAGCCAACGGCAGCATTGCGGCGGCCAACACCATCACCGACATCACGCAGCTGCAGGGTTACTACACGGCGGGCACGTTCATCCGTCCGTTCACCGTCAGCCTGTCAGCAACCTATAAATTCTGATTTATATTGCCTGCAAAACAACCGTCAGAGGCGACAAAGACCAATTTCCGAAAGATTTATTCCGAAACACTCGTTTGTTTCGGAATATTTTTGTATCTTTGCCCCCAAATTAACATTTTCAATTAATTATTCATTATGAACGACAACAAAATTATGAACATGGCAGCGGACAATATCCGTATTCTTGCTGCCTCAATGGTTGAGAAGGCTAAGTCGGGACACCCCGGCGGTGCTATGGGTGGTGCTGATTTCATCAACACACTGTACAGTGAGTTCTTAGTGTACGATCCCGAGAATCCCGCATGGGAGGGTCGCGACCGTTTCTTCCTCGATCCTGGACATATGGCTCCTATGCTCTATAGCCAGCTGTGCCTCATCGGCAAATACACGCTGGAAGACCTGAAGAACCTGCGTCAGTGGGGTTCTGTCACTCCCGGTCACCCCGAGCGCGAACTGGAGCGTGGCATCGAGAACACCTCTGGTCCTCTCGGTCAGGGTCACTGCTTCGCTGTGGGTGCTGCCATCGCCGCTAAGTTCCTGAAGGCTCGTCTGGGCGATGTCATGAACCAGACTATCTACGCCTACATCTCTGACGGTGGTGTACAGGAGGAGATCTCTCAGGGCGCTGGCCGTATTGCCGGTAACCTCGGTCTCGACAACCTCATCATGTTCTACGACGCTAACGATATTCAGCTCTCTACTCGCACCGAGGTTGTAACCTGCGAGGATACTGCCAAGAAGTACGAGGCTTGGGGCTGGTATGTTCAGAAGATCGACGGTAACGATGTCGACCAGATCCGCGAGGCCATCAAGAATGCCCAGAAGGAGCAGAACCGTCCGTCCATCATCATCGGACACTGCGTCATGGGTAAGGGTGCCCGCAAGGCCGACAACACCTCTTACGAGTCGAACTGTGCTACTCACGGTGCTCCTCTCGGTGGCGATGCTTACATCAACACCATGAAGAACCTGGGTGCCGATCCCGAGAATCCCTTCCAGATCTTCCCCGAGGTTCAGGCATTGTATGCTAAGCGTGCCGAAGAGCTGAAGCAGATCTGCGCTGAGCGTAAGGCTGCCAAGGCTGCATGGGCCAAGGCTAATCCCGACAAGGCTGCACAGCTCGAGGAGTGGTTCAGTGGCAAGGCTCCGAAGATTGACTGGAGCAAGGTTGAGCAGAAGGCTGGCTCGGCTACCCGTAGCGCCAGTGCTGCCGTGCTTGGTCAGCTCGCTGAGCAGGTGCCCAACATGATCTGCGCCAGTGCCGACCTGTCTAACTCCGACAATACTAACGGCTTCCTGAAGAAGACCAAGGACCTCGTTCGCGGCGACTTCAGCGGTGCCTTCTTCGAGGCTGGTGTGGCTGAGCTCACCATGGCGTGCTGCTGCATCGGTATGGCTCTGCACGGTGGTGTTATCCCAGCTTGCGGTACATTCTTTGTATTCTCTGACTACATGAAGCCTGCCGTTCGTATGGCTGCCCTCATGGAACTGCCCGTGAAGTTCATCTGGACCCACGACGCCTTCCGCGTTGGTGAGGACGGTCCTACCCACGAGCCTGTTGAGCAGGAGGCACAGATCCGCCTGATGGAGAAGCTGAAGAACCACCACGGCAAGAATTCCGTACTCGTCGTTCGTCCTGCCGATGCCGAGGAGACCACCGTCTGCTGGCGCATGGCTATGGAGAACATCGACACCCCGACAGCGCTCATCTTCTCTCGTCAGAACATCGAGATGCTGCCCGAGGGCAACGACTACAGCCAGGCTACCAAGGGTGCCTACGTGGTGGCTGGTTCCGATGCCGACTACGACGTCATCCTGTTGGCTTCAGGTTCAGAGGTTTCCACCCTCGAGGCCGGTGCTAAGCTGCTTGCTGCTGACGGCATCAAGACTCGCGTGGTCAGCGTTCCTTCTGAGGGTCTGTTCCGTGCTCAAAGCAAGGAGTATCAGCAGAGCATCCTGCCCGCTGGCAAGAAGAAGTTCGGTCTCACCGCTGGTCTGCCCGTTAACCTCGAAGGTCTCGTAGGTGCCGACGGTACCGTTTGGGGTCTCGAGAGCTTCGGTTTCTCTGCTCCTTACAAGGTGCTCGACGAGAAGCTCGGCTTCACCGGACAGAACGTCTACGAACAGGTTAAGAAGCTGCTGGCATAATCCCTGCCCGCAATCTGATATCCATCCCCGCACCGGCCGCATTGACTGATGCGGGGATTTCCATCTTAATTCCTTAACTTCATATTATCGGTCTCAACGGCGCCGGCAAGACTACCCTATTCCGCCTTATCATGGGTTTGGAACAGGCCGATGCCGGTTCGTTTGCTGTCGGCGAAACGGTCAAGCTCTCGTATGTCGACCAAGAACACAAAAGGGACGGTTCCTTTTGTGTACTTTTATCCCCGCAATTCAGTCAGAAGTCTCGGGGATTGTTTTTATTTAATCATCTGGTCCAACTTGACCGGATTCATGCGCATGTCCCAAATCGTGACAATCTTAACTAAGTGCCGCCTTTCGTCGAAGGAATAAATGATTTTAAAATTTTTCATTACAATATGACCACGATATTCGCGGGGCTCGTCTATCAACTCGAGAACACGGGTATATGACCTGGGATTCTCACGAAGTCTATCTTCCATGTCTTTGACACTTTCTATCCATCTATAGAAAGTCTTGCTCCCGAATTCTTGTTGGGCGTATATCAGTTGCTGAATATACTGTCGTCTTGCTTTGGATCGCCAGACTATCTGATATTCGCCCATGGGAAAGTCTGTTTGATTTCTGCCCACATTTCTTCCGATGTACACCACTGAGAGTCATCGTCCCATGCAGCGTCACCCTCCCGCAATTCAGCCTTCACATCATCCAGAGTACGGGGAAGTCCGAAATCGTGATTGCCCAAATTGTAGTCAATGTCATCCTCCTCTGCCATCGACCCTGAGGCGTAAGCCAAAGAAGGTTCGCTAGCCGTCATACAACTGCCGTCTTCTTCGTTTATCTGTGGGTATCTCTTATCCTCGTTCATAAAATATCGTTTTTATGTGTGCA
Source organism: Prevotella sp. (assembly GCA_016291085.1). Classification (GTDB taxonomy): domain Bacteria; phylum Bacteroidota; class Bacteroidia; order Bacteroidales; family Bacteroidaceae; genus Prevotella. The sequence continues at coordinate 56,212 of JAEEVW010000002.1, read as the reverse complement.
AAGATAGTAAAATAATCAATAGCCTCCAAATAATTTGCAATATTTTTACTTGTAGTAGCCAATGCGGACATCGTGGCGGGGCGGCCGGAAGGGAGCCCATGAGATGTGGAGCCAGCCGGGGCCGGTGAGGAGTTGGTCGGTGAGGGCATGGGCCTTCAGGAAGCCGACCAACTGTTGGAACTTCGCGGGGTCCTTGGGGCGGATGTCGGCAGCTTGGCCCTGCAAATGCTGCGAGCTGGCGACGCCACCCACGAGAGTGTTGACACGGGGATTGCGGAAACCGGAGTTGATGATGATGGGACAGCCAATGGCCTCGCGGGCAGGTTCCAACAGCATCAGGCAGCCATAGATCATGTTGGCAATCTGCTGCGTCGTAGGAACGTTGGCAGGGTACCTGCTGGGGTTGCAGAACTCCGCCAACGTAAAGTGTAGGGATAAGCGAACATCGTCCATTATGCCAGACTGTCGAATGGTCCATAACCCATGTACGAGGTGGTGCCCAGTGCAGTCAGTGCTGCCGTTGCAGCTGCGATAACAATCCTCAGAAGGACTTCCCAAATACTGTTGTTTTTCTTCATAGCGTTGTGTGTTTTAAAGTGTGAATAAATAGGGTTAATTGTTTGAATGTCATGGTCTTAAATGACCATTCTTTTCGACTGTAAAGTTACGAAAAAATATCGAGATATGCAAGTTTTTCGACGAATAATTTGGCGATATCGAAAGGAATTTTTACCTTTGCGAAGATGAAGCTGATGAGAGGGTCGGTCCGATTTTTTTGTAGTTTCCCTTTGGTATTTCGCTCAATTTGCACTATCTTTGCAGGCAAAAATAACCATAAATTTCAAAAAATGATGAAAAAAAACTGTAATTGGAAGTCAACAAGAATAGTTATGATGTGTCCGGCGCGAGCCGCAGTACTGCTCGTCTTCGCCCTGTTCACCACGGTGGGTGCATGGGCTGAGGTCATCTATTACGTCGATGGCGACGGTTATATAAACAGTCATGAAGCTACCGTTCTGACCGGTAGTAGCAATCCCACGACACTTGATGCCGGTTGGTATTATGTTGCTGAAAGCATCACATACAACGGCCAATTGCAGTTCAGCGATGGCGACGTCCATCTCATTCTCTGCAATGATGCAACGCTCACCATTAACAGTGGCTCCTCCAATGCCCTTCAGGTCAATGGCAACCTGAATATCTACTACCAAACTGCCAGCTACGGTCAGGGTTTTGGTGCCCTTGTAGCAAGTAGCGGTGCATCTGGCGGTTCTCACGCTGGCATCCACGCCAATAATAACGGCAACATCACCATCAATGGAGGCAATATCACCGCTACAAGCAGCGCTGGCTATGGCATCAGCACTGCCGGAATCATAACCATTAACAGTGGTACCGTTCATGCTAACAGACTTCGTGCTCATGCCATCAATCTCAGTTGGTACTCTGATGAAGAAGACCAAATCACTGCCACGAGCTATCTCGTTGAGAAAAATGTAAACCTTTCCAACATCCCTTCGGTCATAACTGCGAACAAGCCCTTTAAAGACAGCGAGAACAACATTTACAGCGGCATACTCACCACTGCACAAATCAGTGCCATCGAAGGCAAGACCCTCTATCCCCTCCCCAGCGTGTTATTATACAACGATGAGGACAACATTGGCACTATCGGCGGTGAGCAAGGCCTGAACAAGAATGTCTGCCTCCAAGGTCGCACGCTCTTCAAGGACGGGGCATGGAACACGCTGTGCCTGCCGTTCTCTCTGAACAGCCTTGAAGGCACACCGCTCGCCGGAGCCACGCTGAAGGAGCTGAAAAAAAGCGAAACGGGCTTCGACCCCAGCAACGGCACCCTTTACCTCAATTTCCAGAATGCCTCAAGAATTGAGGCTGGCAAGCCCTATATCATCAAGTGGGACAGCGGCGACAACATCGTCAGCCCCGTATTCACCGGCGTCACTTTGACTGACGATGCGGGCAGCGGCGTCAGCAAGGAGAACGATGAATACGTCGTCAGGGGGGAGAAGCGAGGCCTGAACACCGTCGAGTTCCGCGGCAGCTTCAGCCCCGTCGCCCTTACTCCCAATGACAAGAGTGTTTTCTTCCTCGGCACCAGAACCGATGAATGGGGGAATCTGGTCAGCACCCTCTACTACCCCAATGCCGCTAACGACGACGACGGCACCTACCACCTCAACGCCTGCCGCGCCTACTTCTGGGTCGATCTAGGCGACGAATCCAACGTCAGCGCCTTTGTCCTGGACTTCGGAGAGGGGGAGACGGGAGTTAAAGAAGTTATCGAAGTTAACGGAGTTAGCGAAGTTCTCACACCTGAAGGTATGAGTGTGGCACGCAATAACGACGATAGGTGGTTCACCCTGGACGGTCGCCGACTGAGCGGAAAGCCCACACAGCCAGGCCTCTACATCGTGAACGGACGTAAGGTAGTCAAATAAAAAAGAGGCTCGGGCGGTTGCTCGGGCCTCTTTGGTGTTCATACGTAAACGATTTCGTGGATTTTAACAGATTTTATTGCGCCAAAAATAATCAGCTATTTTTAATTTTCGTATCTTTGCAGGTGATTTATGGCCTGGCCATGAACCGCAACTAATCTACTTTACGCGCGAACAATATTTATTTTTATTACTATAAACAACTAAAAAAACAATTGTATGAAAAAACAACTACTAAGATTTAGTACGTTATGCTTGTTGCTCATTCTGGGAATGACGCAGGCAGTAGCGTTCACTGACATCAAGGCAGATTTCACCAATGGTTCGTTCTTCACTGCTGAAGAGACCAGTGTGACTACTGCTGGATTGAAGATGAATGCTGACGGCACGTTTACACGTGTGGCAGCTGATGCTGCAGATGCTAACGCAGTGATTACTGGTAAGTTCCACTCGAATGATCATGGTATCAGTAACTTCTCGGCCACTGTCAAGGTGGATGGCCCGGTAAAGGTTTCCATGGGAACCTGCGCCTGGGGTGGTGACGTGACGATTAAGGATGCCACGGGTGCTACCGTAGGTACGTTCAACACGAACACCGGTGCATGCTACCACAACAACAAGACCGACAACATTGCCTCGACGTACTACAAAGGTGAGGCTACCACGCTGACCATCAGCGGAGGCAGCTATACTCCGTACTTTGCCGTAGAGGCTGTTGATCCTTCTCAGCTGGCCAGCGAAGCTACTGTGACTTTTGCTGCCGATGGAGCTGAAGGCGTCGTTCCTGCCGCAGTCAAGCAAGATGTGGGCAGTACCTTTACACTGCCAAAGAACTACACTCTCTATGCGGAGGGCAAGACGCTGACTGCATGGACCGACGGTACCACCTACTATGCCCCCGGTTCTGAATTTACCGTTCCCGCTGAGGATATTACGCTGACTGCTAATTTTACCTATAATCAGGTGAACCTCGAAGACCGTACTGAGCCCGTGACCGTGAAGTGGAACTTCCGTCGCGATGCAGGTGCTCCTACTGTAGCCTATCAGAATGCTACGGGTTTCTGGGTGGCTCAGGCTACTGTCAATGGTAAGACCATCGATGTGAAGGCTGACTTTGACACCAACAATGGCGGTAAGTTTGCCAACGGCAACTGGAACGACTGGGCACAGCTGAACCAGGGTACAAAGTGGACTATTCCTTCTTGTAAGGGTGCCACCGTATCGATGGAGGCTTATAGTGAAATCACCACTACCACCATCGACGGTCAGACCGACTATACCAGCGGCAAGACCATCAGCTACGAGATTGGTGGTTCTGCAGAGACCGTTGACGTGGTTATCGGCGACGGCTCATACTATCGTTACATCCAGGTGGTGCTGCCCGTAGTGGCCAGCGCCGGCGGCGAGAAGTTTGACAATGTCGATGCTTCTATTGAGTGGCCAATGCTGGTTGACGGAAATGTGGATTTGGAAAGCAAGACCATCAATCCTGAGTCTGCTTTTTCAGTAACTTCTTTCGAATATAGCCCTGCTGATGCTACGGTTGCCACCGGTTCACGCAGCAAGGATCCTGATAACGGTTTGAAGTTCGTGACCTTTACGGGTGAGAACGTTCAGCTGCACTGGAATGTGAAGCCTGCTTCGGGCATTACCTTCACTCCGACTCAGATTAAGATGTACGTACAGCGCTTCGGTACCAACAAGAAGGACGGTGTCGTCGTTACCGCCAAGGTGGGTGAAGGCGAGCCGATGTCTCTTGGAACCTTTACGGCACGCCGTGCCAACTGGGATGACAGCCAGGAGGAAGGCCAGTGGGGTGGTGTACTCAGTAACCTGGTCAACGAGGTGGTGATCGACCTGACTGAGGAGCAGCAAAAGGCCCTGACGTCTGGCGAAGGCTTCGACCTGTATGCAACAACCGGTCTGGCCAACAATAAGGCCGGCGGTTTCGCCGATGTCCGCATCTATGGTAAGGTGAACGGTACGAAGGCCGCTGTCGAGATGTACACCCTTGCTGTTGCTGCTAGTCCTGAAGAAGGCGGTAGTGTCAGCAAATATCCGAATGCTGATGAATACGAGGAGAATACCGAGGTTACGCTGACTGCCACCGAGAACTTCGGATACGACTTTGTGAACTGGACGAATGCTACAGGTTCGGAAATTTCCACTGAGGCTAAGTTCAAGTATTACGTGATGAGTCACGAGACACTGACCGCCAACTTCAAGAAGGTGGAGACTTACGAGTTGAAACTGAATGTTGACGGTACGAATGACTACATGGTTGCTGTCAGTCCCGCTCCTACAGTGGTTGACGGCAAGTGGATGTATGAGGCTGGTACAACGGTTGTCCTGACGGCCAGCCAGTATGAGGGTCTGGTGACCTTCACCAACTGGAACGACGGTACGACGAGCAGCGAACTGACTGTAACGATGGATGGCGATAAGGATATTGTCGCAACTTATTCTGAGGCTGACATCATTGCCGGCTGGGACTTCTATAAGGCTGGTGCCAGTGGCCGTAAGGCTGACTTCGCCGCACAGGACAACGACGGTGACGCACTGAATCTGGTGAATACCGAGACTGGTGAGACCAGCGGCTGGCTCGACAAGTCGACTGTTGCCGGAGGTGGTTACGAGAGCTTTGCCGGTGCTGCCGTCAACTGGCGTCAGGGCAAGCAAAACGGCGACGTGGGTAACTGGCACTGGCAGACGAAGATCAATGCCGAGGCATTTACCGACATCAACGTACAGTTCCAGATGCTGTATAACTACAACGCTTATCAGACCTACGATGCTGAATACTCGCTGGACGGCGAGAACTGGACCAAGTTCGGCAGCGTGACTATGACGGGTGTGAAGGCTGTGGCTCAGTTCAACGAGAAGCTGCCTGAGGCTGCCAACAACCAGAAGGATCTCTTCATCCGTATGAAGGCCGACAAGACCTCGCAGGTCGACGGCGCTGCATCGGCTAACGACGGTAACACGCTGGCTATGTTCTTCATCACTGGTACTCCGAAGCTGGTTGACGACGGCACGGCTCCTGTGCTTGTTTCGACAGTTCCTGCCGACGGTGCTACTGGCGCTTCTGCCAGCGGTAAGATTGTGCTTACCTTCGACGAGCGCGTGAAGATGAAGGACGGTGCTAAGGGTATGATGGCTGTCAACAACGGCATGAGCGGTGCTTGGCAGGTAGAGCCCACCGTCAGTGGTAAGGCCATTACCTTCGAATATAAGGGACTGGAGTATGCTACTCCTTACACCTTCTCTCTGGCAGCCAACACTGTCAGCGACCTGACAGACAACTATCTGGACAAGGACATCACGATTAACTTTACCATCATGACGCGTCCGACGGTAGAGAAGAAGGCTTACGACCAGGTTGTCGAGAATGCCGAGCAGCTGGTGGCTGCCATCGAAGCTGCCCAGAAGCGCAACGACAAGAACGTGCGCTACCGCATCTTCATCAAGAACGGTGAATACACCATTCCTCTGAAGAGCACCATGAAGACCTGTAACGGTTACGAGGTGCCTGAGTGTATCACATTCATCAATACCCAGAACGTATCGTTCATCGGCGAGAGCCGCGACGGTGTCATCATCACCAATGGTATTGACAAGAACGCTACCTTCGCCGGTCAGTACGGCACTACCAGCAAGTACGACGGTATCGGTAACAGCGACGTGTTCCAGATCAGCGGTAGCGACTACTACTTCCAGGATCTGACCATCGAGAGCGGTATGGACGACGCTACTGGTCGTGACCTCGCCGTTCAGGATAAGGCTACGCGTACCATTTATAAGAATACCGGTCTGCGCGGCTATCAGGATACTTGGACTTCGAACAACGACAACGGACTCTACTACTTCGAGGAGGGTTACGTTCGCGGACGTACCGACTACATGTGCGGTAAGGGCGACGCATTCTTCAATGGTGTCGAACTGCGCCAGATTGCCGGTGGTTATGCTGCCGTACCTTCGAAGAGCATCAAGTACGGTTACGTCTACAAAGACTGCGTCATCAACGGTGAAGGTGATAATGTTGACGGCAACTATACCCTCGGTCGTCCTTGGGGTAGCGGCACTCCTGTAGCCCTCTTCATCGACACGAAGATGAATGTGGTGCCTTCAGCTATTGGCTGGAGTGAGATGAGTAATGGCTGGCCCAAGCGTTTCGCTGAGTACAACTCAATGACATCTACTGGTTCGCAGATTGACCTGAGCGGTCGTAAGAAGACCTTCGGCGAAGGTCATGCCAACAATCCTATACTGACTGCCGAGGAAGCTGCCGAGGCTGGCAACCTGCACAATGTATTTGGCGAGTGGGATCCCACATTGCTTACCGAGCAGGCTCCTGTTCCACAGAACGTGAAGATTGCCGGAACCAGTCTGACTTGGGACAACAGCGACTACGCTCTGTTGTGGGCTGTCTGCAAGAATGGCAGCGTTGTTGGCTTTACCACTGAGCCTGCCTATACCGTCGACGACGCTACGGCAACCTATACCGTGCGTGCTGCCAACGAGATGGGTGGTCTGAGCGAAGCTTCTGATGCCGCTACAACAGCAACTGGCATTGAGAACGTCAGTGCAGCTAAGCCTGTTGTCGATGGTGCTATCTATAACCTGAACGGTCAGAAGGTGAACAACGCCACAAAGGGTGTCTACATCATCAATGGACGCAAGGTCGTGATTAAGTGAGCGAAGTGAAAGCTTGCTTACACTTCCGAACGTGAACGAGCTCGAGCTTTAGCTCAAGGTTGTGATTAAGTAAAACCAACACAAATATTCAGAAGAGAGCGGAGAACAATGTGTCTTCGCTCTCTTTTTTATTTGTTTAAAAACGCGTAAACGTTTACGGGACTATTATTTAATAATTTTTGGCCGTTTTGAATAAACTTTGTATTTTTGCAGCAATTTAAGAAACTACTTTTATATAAAACAAACAAAATTTAATTACTAACATGCAAAGAAGAAGACTACTCTTAGCCCTGTTGCTGTGTGCATTGTGGCTAACGGGCTTCGCCCAAAATGCAATCAAGGGTACCGTAAAAGACAAGAGCGGAGAACCCCTGATTGGAGTTAGCGTTACTTATGGTAACGGCCAGGGTACGGTGACAGACATTGACGGTAACTTCAGTGTCGACGCCCCCGCTGGCTCAACCATCAAGTTCTCGTATGTCGGCTACAAGCCACAGACAGTGAAAGGTTCAGGTAATATGACTATTACACTGGAAGAGGACAACACGACTCTTGATGACGTCGTGGTAATCGGTTATGGTACTGTCAAGAAGCGCGACCTGACGGGTGCTGTAGCATCAGTAGGTGCTGACGCTTTGAAGGCCAATCCTGTGTCAAATGTTGCTGAAGCCCTGCAAGGTAAACTGGCAGGTGTGAACGTCATCTCTCAGGACGGTCGTCCTGGTGCCACAGTCTCTATTAAGGTACGTGGTGGTGGTTCGATTTCTCAGTCGAATGAGCCTCTGTATGTTGTCGACGGATTCCCCGTTAGCGACATCAGTGATATTCCCGCTGACCAGATTGTGTCGATTGATGTGTTGAAGGATGCTGCTTCTACGGCCATCTACGGTGCACGTGGTGGTAATGGTGTTATTCTGGTAACGACAAAGGCTGCCGAGGCTTCTAAACTGAGTGTCAGTTACGAAGGCTACTATCAGGCCAAGTGGGCTGCAAAGAAGTTTGATGTGCTCAGCGCACAGGACTATGTGAAGAATGTCTGGTCGTATGCCAATGCACTTCAGATTAACCATGAAGGTGTGGCAAAATATTTCGGACTGGGTGCTGCCAATGGCAACCACTATAATGAATATGCCAACATGTCGTCGCATGACTATACAGACGATTTGTTACAGACGGCTAATGGTTGGAACCATAACCTTGCTATCCAGGGTGGTAACGAGAAAACCAAATTTACCTTCTCTGCCAACTACGTGAATGATAAGGGTATTAAGGTGAACTCCAGCTTCAAGCGTCTGGCTCTGAACTTCAAGTTCCGTCAGGAACTGGCTAAGCGTCTATATTTCGATTTGGATGCTCGCTATGCTCAGATGGATGTGGAGGGTATGGAACCTCGTAACAGCTCTCGTGGCTCTATCCTGTCTTCTGCATTTGAGATTCGTCCTATTGACAATCCTCTTGGTACTGACGATATTACATTACTTGGTTTAGGTGAAGCTTGGGTTAATCAGGCCGCTACTCCTGAGAAGATTAATGAGGCTATTTATAATGGCTTCCTTCGCGATCGCCTGCGTGCCAACTTCGCTCTGTCGTGGGAGCCGATTAAAGGCCTGACCCTTCGTACAGAATTTGGTGTTGGACGTAATTGGTCACGCTCTAAGCGTTACGACGATGGCTCAATTCCATCCAATAATATTACCAACAATTTCGTAAAAGGTCACAAGTATGCTCAGTTGAGCCGTGGTGAGGGTACGAACTGGCGTTCGGTATCGACTATCAACTATCAGGTTCAGGGGCTTGGTGAGGATCATAGCCTGTCGTTCCTGCTTGGTAATGAGGAACTTTATTCAAAGAGTGAGTCTACCACATTGTATGGCGGTGGTTATCCGATGGATGCGGCTTGGGACATGGACCGTGTATTCGGTTTGATGCACAATGGAGATGCTGAGACTTATCCTGCTGAGAATAAGTATGAGAACAAGTACAATACACCAGAGACCACCTCTTCGTGGTTTGGCCGTGTGAACTATTCATGGAAGGGACGCTATTTGTTGACTGGTACGTTGCGTGCCGATGGTAGCTCGAAGTTCGGTCCTAACAATCGCTGGGGTTATTTCCCTGCAGCAGCAGCAGCTTGGCGAATCAGCGACGAGCCCTTTATGTCTTCAGCTAGCAGCTGGATGGATAACTTGAAGCTTCGTGTTTCTTATGGTACATCGGGTAATGATAATATTAGTTCAAGTTTGTGGCATGAGACATGGGTTTCTTCTACCGCTGTCATCAACGGTCAGAGCGTGAAGACCTTTGCTCCTTCGGGTCTGAAAGAGAATCCCGATCTGAAGTGGGAGACAAATATTTCGCGTAACATCGGTTTGGACTTTGGTTTCTTGAACCGTATCAATGGTACTTTGGATTTCTATTGGAACACCACCAAGGACCTGCTGATGCGTACCGAGATTGACTCGTCGTCCGGTTACTCTTACCAGTATCAGAATATCGGTAAGACCTCAAACAAGGGTATTGAGTTGTCACTGAATGCAGCTATTATCCGTACAAAGGACCTGAATCTGAACTTTAATCTGACGTACAACTATAATAATAATAATGTGGATGAACTGGCTGACGGCCGTGACATCCAGTACGGTTCAAACTGGGGCTCAAGTGCTCTGATGCCAGGCAACGACTACCTGATTCGCGAGGGTGAGCCTCTTGGTTTGATTCGTGGTTATACCAGTGATGGTGTCTACACCCTCGACGACTTCAACTACGTTAATGGTCAGTATGTCCTGAAAGAGGGCGTGGCAGATCTTGCTTCTTCTGTTATTACTAACTACTATAAGGGTCCGGAGTGGGATGCTGCTATCCCGCAGGGACAGGGTGCCTTCCCTGGTGCTCTCAAGTTGAAGGATCTGAACGATGATGGTATCGTCAACTCTGATGATGTGGATATTATCGGTAAGGTGCAGCCTCACCATACTGGTGGTTTCGGATTCTCAGGTAACTACAAGAACCTTGACTTCTCGGCCAACTTCACTTATCAGCTTGATGGTAAGGTCTACAATGCTTCTTCTATGTGTCAGTATGCTGGCGGTAAGGAGACGGGTCTGGCCAAGAACCACCGCGATTTCATCGCTGGTAGCTATCAGCTCTATGATGTAGTCAATGGTGAACTTGTGGCCGCCACAGATCCCACTATGTTTGCCAACCTGAACGCAGGCAAGAGTCGTCCCGTTCCTTTCTACGAGGCTAGTGTCGTGCTGAGTGAATTTGTTGAAAGTGCTGCTTACCTGCGCCTGAGCAATATTACGCTGGGTTACACACTGCCCAAAGCATGGACTCGTAAGGCTTACATCGAGAGTGCACGACTCTATGTGACGGGTGGTAACCTGTTCTGTCTGACGGGCTATTCTGGACTTGATCCTGATGTCAACGTTGACGCAGCGATGAATAGCAACTATCCAACATTGGGCATGGACTATGGTGCATATCATCGTGCCCGTACATTCACTGTTGGTCTCAATGTTAAATTCTAACCCCCAAAACAGTATACATTATGAAAAAAATATTATATAGTATGATGGGAGCAGCAATGCTGCTAGGAACGACGTCTTGCTCGGACTTCCTGGAACAGACTTCTCCCTCAGAAGTAGACAAGGAGTTTGTTGTGTCTACAGAGAATACCCTTCGTGGTGCTATGTACAGCATCTATGATAAGTGGCGCAGCGATGGTCTTTCTCATGGTAATGGAACATTCTATAACTTCATTGTGTCAAGTTCGGATACTGAGATTCAGCCCGAGGCTTATGGATCACAGTTGAACCGCTGGGTGCCCTCTTATTTCTACGGCTATGTGGATGCAACATACGGTACACGTGGTACGGAGAATATCGATCCCTTCGGCAACGGCATGTACGAGTCGACATGGACCAATTTCTATGGCATTATCGGTAAGTGCAACCCCATCATCAATAGTATGGAGTCGAAGAGTGACTACGAGGAAATGATGAAAGGTGCCCCCACTATTTTGACTCAGATTTACGGAGAAGCCATTTGTATGCGTGCTACTTGCTATTATGAACTCATCCGTCACTTTGGCGATGTGGCCTTCCAGGTAGAGGCAGGTAAAATTGCTACCCATCTGACAAACCGTGACTCTGTTGCTGAATTCATCTTACAGGACCTACAACGCGTTATTCCTGTGATGTTCCGTTCTGGTGAGACCACTGGTATCGATAAGAGTAATTTCAGTCGTACCTATGCTGAAGGTCTTGTAGGACGTATCTGTCTGTGGATGGGTGGATATCAGACCCGTCGTACAGATATGGGCGATAATTTCTATACGAAGTTGGATGGTTCTCCCGTCAGTTTCGAAAAGGTCAGCGAGAGTACTTCACGTAAGTGTTTCTATGGCCGTCGTTCTGACTGGCAGGCTTTCTATACCTTGGCTGAGAAGTATTTGGGTGATGCTATTGCCAATCATGGTAACATTGTGTTCCAAACTACTGATCCCCGTAGTGGTGATCGTTACGGCAATCCTTTCCAGTATGTGTTCCAGCAGACTATGGTTGGTTGGAAGACCGATAATACCTTTGCCGACGAGAGTGTCTATGAGGTTCCTGAGACCCACGCTGTAGGTAATAGCGAGCGTCCTTATGCTTTCGGCCGTCCTTCAGAGGGTGGTGGTTCCAATGCTTATCCTTGTAAGAACTATGATCAGGCCCGCCTGGCTCCGCTGTACTACTACAATGACTTCGATCCTGCCGATAAGCGTCGTGACGTAACTTGCGCTATTACAGGTTCTAATGGTAAAGGTGCTGAACAGCTGATTAACTTCTCTAAAGGATCACGTTGTAAAGGTGGTATTGGCCTGAACAAATGGGACGAGAACCGTATGACTATGCCTTGGACAGCCAAACAGCGTCAGAGCGGTATCAACAACCCCTTCATGCGCTTTGCGGACATTATTCTGATGCAGGCTGAGGTAAAGGCAGCTTTGGGTAAGGATGCCGAGGCTCGCAGCTACCTTGATCAGATTCGTAACCGTGCCTTTGGTTCAGCTGAAGCTGCAAAGACGGATGCTTTCATTGCCAAGTGCGGTTCTCTGCTCGATGCATGTATTGAGGAGCGTAAGTTTGAGTTCGGTGGAGAGGGTAGCCGCAAGTGGGACCTTATCCGTACCAACAAACTGGGTAAGACCATCGCTGCATTCTATAAGGAGTCTGCAGACATGATCAACGACCTCAAGACTAAGGGCTATCATGAGTTTGCTAATGGCAACGTCATCTCTAACTATGTTTGGACCAAGTTGGTTGATGCCAAGAAATTGTATGGTTATCGCCTGACCACACAGTGCCCTGCAGGAATGGAGAACGATCCCGTGCTTTATCCTTCGTGGCGTGGACAGAATGACGACTGGGCAGCTGTGGCTGCCAGCAATGGAACAAAAGCTGACGCCCTCACCGCTGGTGACCTTACCAATCTGGCCATCAAGGGTCTGTTTACCTACATTGATCCCGATGGCGCAGAAGCTAAGGCTCTTGAGGCCGACGGCTACAAGAAGGAGAACTGGGCTGTTGACATTGTGAACAATGCCGAACAGTATAGCACCCTTATCTATAACGGCTATGAAGAAGGACAGCCTCCCGTATACATGCTGATGATGGGTGGTAACATTATTAAGAACTCTAACGGTGCTTTCCATAACGGTTATGGTTTCCGTGACGAGTAATTATTAAAGAATAACATGTGATTGAAGAGCGGAGAGCAACAGGCTTTCCGCTCTTTTGTGTATTTCTTGTATAATATTTCGTAAACGATTACGAAAAAAACACCAAATATTGTTTGGAAATATTAATAATTCTTTGTACCTTTGCAGTCAGAATATTCTATTTATTAATTAATTTTTTAAAACTACTAATTTATGTCTGTTAAAATTAAGAGTATTTTCCGAACGACACTCTTATTGTGTCTGCTCTTAGTGTGTGGCCAGGCAATGGCTCAGACTACCGCTAAGGGTACGGTTACGGACGCGACGGGAGAACCCGTTATCGGCGCAACCGTAGTTGAGAAGGGTAATGCCAAGAATGCAGCAGTCACCGACTTCGACGGTAACTTCACCTTGAAGCTCCAGAAGTCGAAGACCATCGTGATTTCATACATTGGTATGGTCACGCAGGAGGTCAATGCTACAGGAGGCGACCTGAAAATCACGTTGCAGGACGACAATGCTTCTCTGGAAGAAGTCGTAGTCGTTGGTTACACCAGCAAGGCTCGTAAGGACCTGACGGGTTCTGTGGGTTCTGTCTCGGGTGCCAAACTGGCTGTTGTTCCTGTGTCGTCAGCCGCTGAGGCCCTGACGGGTAAGATTGCCGGTGTGCAGGTTACCACGACTGACGGTCAGCCCGGCGCCGACATCAACATCCGCGTGCGTGGTGCAACGTCTGTGACGCAGTCCAGTGAGCCCTTGTTCATTGTCGACGGTTTCCAGGTTCCCAACATCAACGATATTCCTCCCTCGGATATCGCATCAATCGACGTCTTGAAGGATGCTTCTCTGACTGCCGTCTATGGTGCAAAGGGTGGTAATGGTGTTGTGATCGTAACCACGAAGTCAGCTCAGGCTGGTAAGGTTCAGGTATCGTTCAATGGTCGTCTGAGCGTTTCTTCGCTGACACGTTCCATGGATATCATGAACACAGGTCAGTTCGTTGACCTGATGTACGACCGTGCATCCAGTAACGGTGGCGGTGCCCGCGACAGCTGGCAGAAGGCCTTCCGTCTTGACTTTGGTAACCCCAAGGACAATGTCCTCTATTATAACCAGCCTACCTACGACTGGCAGGACGAGGTGTTGGGCAACCACCCAATGAGCTATCAGGCTAACGTGACTGTTGGCGGTGGTAGCGAGTCGACACGCTTCAACCTCTCGCTGACACAGTCTGAGGACGTAGGTATCATCCTCGGTTCCGGTGTACGTCGTACCAATGTGAACTTCAAGTTGAACACCAAGATTACCAAGAACCTCGAGTTCACCTACAACCCCAAACTGACTTATCGTCGTGACGAGGGTGCCGGTGGTGCCAACGTGGGTTCTGGTGGTCTGGTCGACCGCGTGCTGCGCTATCAGCCTACCAGTGGTTTGCGCGGATGGGGTAACTACTCAATCATGGAGGATGCTGCCGATGCTGAGCGCTTCAACCTGACAAACCCCGTGAGCGACATCAACACCAATACTCAGAAGAAGCACAGCTATGCTATCTCGCAGCAGTTCTCACTGAAGTGGACCCCCATCAAGGGTCTTGTGCTCCGTTCAGAGGGTAACTACAACATCTCTTTCCGCGACACTCAGCGCTACTGGGGTTGGCTGACCTCTACCGGTCAGAGCACCGTACACCAGCAGATGCCGGTAGCTGCCTTGACTAACCGCACTACTGAGTCGTACACCTGGACTAATACCGCCAGCTACGATATGAGCATCAAGCTGCACAACCTCTCGTTCCTGCTCGGTCAGGAAATCTATAACACGCAGTATAAGGAGAACAAGCAGACTGCCCACCTCTTCGATCGTGGTATCGATGCAGAAACCGCCATCAACAACATGGCACTGGGTCAGCCCTATGCTCAGGATACCTACACACTGCGTTCTACAGCAAACCGTACCGCTTCGTTCTTCGGACAGGTTTCTTATAACTTCGACCACAAGTATCTGCTCTCGGCTACGTTCCGTGCCGACGGTAGCTCGAAGTTTGCTCCCGGCAACCAGTGGGGTTACTTCCCCTCAGTTTCTGGTGCTTGGGTAGTAAACAAGGAGAAGTTCCTGAAGGATGTGAAGTGGATTGATCAGTTGAAGATTCGTGCTGCATTCGGTCTGGCTGGTAACAACAACATCAGCGACGACCTGTGGCGCTTCCTCTATACTTCGAACAACTCGGGTGGTCCTGAGTTTGCTTCGACCACCACTGCTAATGGTGAATTGTACTACAGCGCTCCCAGCAACTATCCTAACAAGGACATCAAGTGGGAGACCACCATCACCCGTAACTTGGCAGCTGATATCTCGCTGTTCGGCGGACGTATCACCATCACGCCGGAGTTCTATTGGAACACCACCCGCGACCTGCTTTATCAGTCTCCTATCCCCGGCGTTTCCGGTTATAGCCGCCAGATGCAGAACATCGGTAAGGTGCAGAACAATGGTTGGGAACTCACCGTCAACGGTGACATCCTGCGTGGTAAGGACTATGTGTTGAGTGCTAACTTCACGCTGGGTCATAACAAGATGACTATCAAGGCGTTGAATGCTACCGACACCCGCATCTACAACTACGCTGGTGCTTGGAAGTCTAGCGACCAGAACGACTATCTGCTCGAGGTGGGTGGTGAGCTCGGTCTGATGTACGGTTACGTCTATGACGGACTCTACACTTGGGACGAATTCCTGTATCCCACGACTCAGACCTATGCTGCCAATCCTAAGGGCAAGGGTGTTGTCAACGGCATCCTCGTAGGTGGTACTATTACCGACGGTTACGAGGGTAACTCCGGTAACGGTGTACTGGGTGGTTCACACTCCGGCTATTCTACCATGCCTGGCAAGATTAAGATTAAGGACCTGAACGGTGACGGACAGATCGACCAGAACGATAAGACAGTTATCGGCCGTACCACTCCAAAGTGGCAGGGCGGTTTCGGTATCAGTGGTCAGTGGAAGGACTTCGACTTCGTGGCTAACTTCACTTACATGCTCGACTTCGACGTCTACAATGCTACTGCTTATGCATTGTCAAGCATGTCGAGCAGCCAGAACAACTTCACGAATGTCTATACGAAGTTTGCTGACGGCCGCTGGCGCTACAGTGCTCCCGACGGTTATACTGACTTGAGCGGACACAACATCACTGGTGAGTCTCTCTATAAGAACGGTAACCTCGACGGTATGCCCGGCTTGTATAAGGACATGAATGCCAAGGTCAACAAGTGGAATCCCGCCGACTTGGTAACCAACGTTATGCTCGACGCTTTCGTGGAGGATGGTTCGTTCATCCGCTGCTCTGACGTCACCATCGGCTACACACTGCCGAAGAGCATCGTTAAGAAGATTTATGTTAATAAGGTTCGCGCGTATGTATCAGCTTCTAACCTCTTCATCCTGACCAAGTATTCTGGTTACGATCCTGAGGTGGACGTACAGTCTGGTCTCACTCCTTCTATGGACTACAACCGCTATCCGCGTGCACGCACCTTCTCTTTTGGCCTCAACGTAACGTTCTAAACCACGAATTTAACGAATTAAACGAATATAAGTATGAAACTTAATAAGATATTTATCAGTGGACTTGCCATGCTGGCGTTGACTTCGTGCAACGACTACTTAGAGGTAGATCCTGCCACCAATGTGGCCAGCACCGATTTGGTGTTTGGCTCGGAAGGTGAGACTCGCACGGCTCTGTATGGCGTCTATGCAAAGGTTTGCTCCGACAACCTGTTTGGTGGCAAGCTTTACAACGATTTCCAGCTGAACAGCGACGTTGACTTCTATGCCAACTCGAACGAAGCAGCTGCTGGTAACCAGCCCCGTCGTTTCGACGTGCGTTCGGATGCCAACAATGTCGAGACTCTCTGGAATAACCTCTACTCAGCTGTGGAAACAGCCAACGAGTTCATCTTCAACCTTCAGAAGAGCAGCCTCTATAAGGAGGAGACCGAAGATGCTGCTTCTGAGGCTGCCGACGGAACGATTACCACCATTCAGGTGCCTAAGGTGACCAACTTGACCCACATGATGGGTGAAGCCAAGGTGATGCGTGCTATGTTCTATCATGAGCTCTTGAGCTATTGGGGCGACATCCCCTTCACGCTGAAGTCTACTTATGAGACCGACAACCTGAATCCGGCCATCACGCCGCGTCAGGAGGTGAGCGACGCACTTATCGCCGACTTGCAGCACGCTGCCGAGTATATGTATTCTGATCAAGAAGGTAAGGTGGCTGCTCCCGAGCGTATCACCAAGGAGGCTGCCTATGCCATGATTGCCCGTCTGGCCCTGCAGGCTGGTGGCTATTCGCTGAACCACGACGCCAATGATTTTACAGGTTATAAGATGACACGTCCGTCCAACTATCTGGATTATTACAAGATTGCTCGCGACTACACCAAGATGATTATCATCGCTGGTGGTCACTCGCTGAACAAGAGCTTCCGCGACGTGTTTGTCGATGAGTGTAACTTCGTTGTCAATACTGGCGACGACCCCATCTTCGAGATTCCTTTTGCCAAGGAAACCAATGGTAACTGGGGTTATGCACAGGGTCCGACCAGTGGTGTGGATACCAGTGTGGAAACCGACTATTCTAACTCTGCATGGGGTGCTACCAGCGGCGGTGTCCGTACGACGGCCTTCTACGGCTATTCGTTCGACGCCAAAGACCTGCGCCGCGACTACATCTGCGGTTTGTGGTACTACAGCAACCAGGGTCTTCCCACCATTCGCCTTGACTATGCTATGCATAACAACAAGTGGTCGAAGCTGTGGAACACCAATGGCTTGGGTAAGACTACGACAGGTGCTACCGGTATCAACTTCGCTTACATCCGCTATGCTGACGTGCTGTTGATGTTTGCTGAGGCTGAGAACGAGATCAGCGGTCCTACTGCTGATGCTCAGGAGGCTCTGAAGCAGGTTCGCCGCCGTGCTTTCGCATCTGAGAATCAGGCTGAGAAGGTCGATGCTTATGTGGCTGCTGCCGGTACGAAGGCTGACTTCCTGAAGCTGGTGCTCGACGAGCGCAAGTGGGAGTTTGCAGGCGAGAACATGCGTTGGAAGGACCTCGTCCGCAACAACATGTATGCCGAGAAGGTATTCTTCACCTTCCTGGATTACTATGCTATGACCGAGGCTATGGCCGGTACTTCTTCCTATATCGATATGGTCGAGGAATACGACAAGGTTCCCTATAGCGAGGTGTTCGTACAGAGCCTGTACTCCATCCTCGTCAAGAACTACGAAGATGCTAACTTCCCCAACCGCGGTGTCTACATGTTCTACGTGGCTAATCCTTATAACGGTGCTATGCAGAACCCCACAGGTACGGCTCCTGCCAAGTACTTCGAGGACAATGAGTTGTCTGATATCTACGAGGCTGTTTCTCCGAAGACCATCACGGGTCTCTCGACAGCTTCTAGCAGCATTGCTTGGACTACCACCACGTTGGCTTGGTCTAACGACGACGGTACACCCAAGAATCAGGTTGTCTACTCTCTCTATGGCTATATCCGCATCAATCAGGCCGGTAACATCGTTGTCGTCGACAATGGTTCCGCACAGAACTTCAACATCAATCCTAACGATGCTCAGGCTAACATCAGCCGTCTGCCTGCTGTGCGCTATCTGCTGCCGATTCCTGAAGAGGCTATTGCCCGTTCGGGTGGTGTCTATAAGAACTACTATGGCTATTAAGGAAAAGTAAAAGATTAAAAAGGTAAAAAAGTAAAAGATACCTATATGAAAAAGATATTTTTATTATCACTGGCCCTTCTGACGACATTGTCCTTCTATTCTTGTAAGGACGATGACAAGAGCGTGCCCGAAGGTGCCGCCGATGGTCGCTTGTTCCGCCCCATGTTCCGTAACGACAACAGCACGAACAAGGGCTCAAACGACCCATACAATACGGTCATCACCGACTACAATACAGCCAACCTCTATTGGTATATTGTAGACGACGCTGTTGGCTACGAAATCATGTGGACGACCCCTGTGGCTTATGTTGCTGAGGGTGAAACTGGTTGGAATCAGACCATGAATAATGAGGAAGGCAAGTCGCTTGTCGGTCATGTCGTTATTGCCGACCCCAATCGCTACAACCTCATTATCGAGAACCTGAACTATCAGTCAGTCTATCGTTTTGCCATCCGTGCCCTCCACTCGTTCAATCCTGCCGGCTATCAGCTGTGGAATGGCGAGTCGGGTGTCTACGATGTGCTGAACAGTCCCGATGCCGACTGGAAGAACGACCCGAAGAACTCGCTGTGGCACGGTATGGGTAACCTCCGTGAGTGGGCTGACTATGTGGCTCTTGAGACCGCAGCCCGCGACTGGGTGCCCTTTGTCATCCAGGTGTCCGACATCACCAAGACTTCTATGAAGGTGACGCTGAACCGCAACATCTCTACCTATAAGGATGCTGAGAAGGATAAGTTCCGTCAGTACTGGCACTTCAAGGATGCTGAGCAGAATATGCTGTGCGTCGACTATCTGACCTTCGAACCCAATGCCGGAACACCCAATGCTGTCGTTCCTGCTCAGTTCGTGAAGTACGAGATTCCTGAGTCTGCCTGGAACGAGGCTGGTATTGCTGAAATCGTGGTTGAGGGACTCTCTGAGAACTCTGCCTACAACATCAACGTTTGGGACAAGCAGATTCCTTTGGCCATTGATGCTGTATTCAACACCACGATGAAGCGCACCAAGGGCGACCCCGCTCCTCCTATCTTGGTGAATCACGTCGTTTGGCAGAACGATACCGTTGGTACCGATCCTGCTACCTGGAACATCTACGACATCTCGCAGTATCAGGCTTGCAAGCTCGACCAGATTCTCGACGACTATTGCGCAAGCAGCGTGTCTGCTGAGAACCAGCAATTCTATCTGGAAGGTGGCAAGACCTACTTCGTCAGCTCGAACGTTCAGATCTATAAGGGTCTCACCATCCGTACCAACCCCGCCGACCTGGCAGCTGGTAAGGGACGTGCCAAGTTCTATCTGGCCGGTATGTATTATTCAGGATCTTCTCCCAGAACCTGTAACTTCATGCTGGGCCGTCAGCCCGTTGCCGGTGAGAACGCCTCTATCACGCTCGATATCGACTCAGTTCGTTTCATGGACCTCGACGTCAACGTGCCGCAGGCCACCAACTACGGACATGCCCAGGAGGGTATCGCCGGTGCCGTCGGTAACTACTTCATGAACATGTATTCGAACGGTATGGGTATCAACGTCACCACGCTCGAGTGGCGCAACTGCTCGTTCCAGGGACTCATCCGCGGATTCTTCCGTATCCAGGGTTCTAACGACTTCTATATCCAGCACATCCGTCTCATTGGTTGCGACTTCTACAACTGTGGATACTATGCTCAGACGGGTGGTGACTACGCCTATATTTTCGGCGACCACAATGGTAAGACGAAATCGAACATCTTGCAGGATGTTGAGGTCAGCGACTGCGTGTTCTACAACAACCCGAAGCGTTCGGTGGTTACCGACAACAACCGTAACCTGGTTTGGGACGAGAGCGTACGTTGGCACATCAACCTGCACCACAACACGTTCGTCAACTTCTGTACCGTGGCCAACAACCCGATTCTGAACACCCGCTACAATCCTGGCGGCTCACTGCTCGAGTTCCACGACAACGTCATCATCAATACCAAGGATGCTGCCGACGTTAACCGTGTCATGAACGCTGCCGGTTGGGACACCCGCGCTATCCAGGGTGGCGATGGTAGTGGACAGGTCACCTTCAACATCTACAACAACTGGACCACCAACGACGAGGAGTACTTGAGTAATGGTCAGCCGTTCCTGGCTAACGCCTTCAATGCTACGTCGAATGCTCCTGGTAAGTTCATCAAGGGCGGCGAGGGTATCTATCCTGCCGGTACTGACGAGTTGGCCGTTCATCTGGACGAGACGCTCCGTGCTACCGACCTGATGATGGATCCCAATCCGAAGTACTTCATCGGCGAGACACCTACAGGTAAGGACTTCCACACCGACAATGGCATCGACGGACTCTACTACAAGCAGAACGACATTGTGTTCAACTCTGCCATCTACAAGAGCGGTGCTGGTTGTCAGCGTCTGCTGAAGGGAAAGTAATGGTAGTTAATAATTAATAATTAAGAATTAAGAGTTAAGAACTATGAAGATTTATAAATTTGTAACCGTACTTGTGGCTGTGTTGGCCATGTCGGCAACATTCTTCAGCTGCGACAGGGATAACGATATTACTGGCAATCCCATGGCCGATCACACCCAGGGCGACAAGCAGGACTACTGGATTGACTTCACACTCTCCAATCCCGGCAGTCTCACAAAAGA
This sequence comes from Prevotella sp., assembly GCA_016291085.1. Taxonomy (GTDB): domain Bacteria; phylum Bacteroidota; class Bacteroidia; order Bacteroidales; family Bacteroidaceae; genus Prevotella. The sequence goes on along the minus strand of JAEEVW010000002.1, from coordinate 34,966 downwards.
AGCACAGGCCCGTTTCGTAGAGCTGAAGGACACCACCATCTATGGCGAGAAGCTCATCAAGCCCATCGAGCATCCCATGTATGTCACGCTCGACTACGCCATGAACAACTTCAACAAGGTGGCTGCTCTGTCTGCTGCAGAGAACGACATCGTGCAGAAAGTGATGCTTCCCACGTCGCTCTTCGACAATCCCAAGAGCCCCAAGAAGGACTTCTCGGTCACCATGACTTTGTTGAAGGACAGCATGCGTACCGTTCTGGCTACGAAGGTCTGGAACGCCTCTGAGGTTTTGAACTGATTTGTAACAAAATCAAACCCCGAATATGAAGGGTGGACACCACGCGCTGGTGTCCACCCTTTGTGTTCGTAAACCTTTACGTAGTTTTTTTTTCATAAAAAATATCAAAGTTTTGCGAATTCCAATAATTAATCGTATCTTTGCATCGTGTTATTATGCACACAACGAATACGAAGATAATTTATTTACTAAAAATTTAAACAAAATTTTAAGCGTATGAAGAAAATTTTTACTCTTATTGCAGTAGCCGCAATGGCTTTGACAGTTAATGCCCAGGGCAAGTATGCTATGGAAGAGGGTGAGACAATTGCAGCTGGTACCCAGCCCGCAAAGGACAAGCGTGTAGAGAATTGTAAACTGGTGTTCGGTGAAGGTGGTGATGACTTCAAGGCTGCCGTTGCTGACGCTAGCGTAGAAGGTTACACAGCTTACACACAGGGTAATGGAATTAATGGTAACAAGGAGAATGGCACATTCTATCTGCTCACTCCTTCTATCGACGGTAAAATCACCGTTGCTGTTGTGCTGAATGCCGACAAGGCTTTCTATATTGAGGAGGATGGTACCGCTCTTGAGCAATACAATGGTATCAAGGTTGACTCTAAGTACTATGGCACTTACTCTTTCGACGTAAAGGCCAACAAGACCTACAAGGTTTACTGCGCAGGCTCTAAACTCGGTTTCTATGGTTTCGAGTACACCACCGAGGTTACTGGCATTCAGAGTGCAAAGGCTGAGAAGGCTGCTAACACAGAGTCTTACAACCTCGCTGGTCAGAAGGTTTCAGAGAACTACAAGGGTGTAGTCATTATGAATGGTAAAAAGGTTGTGAAATAAAAACAGGCTACTCATTCACATAAAAGGTGGGATTCCTTGTGGAATCTCATCTTTTTTGTCTTTTGGGGCCCAAAACACGTCTTGGTTCGTAAACCTTTACGATATTTTTTGTGATAAAAAGCATAAAAGTTTTGCGAATTCAAAAATAATATCGTATATTTGCAACGTGTTATTACACATCAAACAAATTCGAAGATAATATTTTACTAACAATTTAACAAAACATTAAAGCGTATGAAAAAAATTTTTACCCTAATCGCAATGGCTGCTATGGCTCTTGGAGTTCATGCACAGGACTGGAATGCCAGCAACGCAGAGGCACTTGCCAATGGTACAAAAATCCTTGACAACGACTATGTGAAGATCAACACTGCTGTTCAGGATACAGAGGCTTCTCTTATCAAGGACGCGAACGACAACCCCGATCCCAAGACATTTGGTGGCTTCACCTTCACCAAGTATATCAACATTCGTGTGGATAAAGGACCCGCATCTGACAATAACTGGGAAGGTACTGCTTACGGTGATGCTACTCCGTTGGGTATTTCTCTCATCGTGAAAGCTAAGAAGAACACCGACGTGACGCTGTACTACAAACACGGTGAAGGTAAGGTTTTGTCATGCTACGACCAGACTGCTAAGGGCGAAGTTGCTATCACTGAGACTGCTGCCCAGGGTGTCGATAGCTATTACATTGGTGTCTTCAAGTTCATTTCCGGCCACACCTATACCATTTATGCACGTGGCGGTACCACTGGCCTTAGCGGTATTAAGACAGATGAAGGAACCTATGTGGAGCCTGCAACTGCGGTATATGCATACAATTCCGATGCTAATCTCGTAACATACGCAGATGGTGCTACCATGCAAATCTCCGGCAACACAGAAAAGAAATTTGGTAAGGGTGGTAACATTACCGTTAGCGGTGCTACCTACGCAGGCATCAAAAACTCTAACGGTGCACAGAATACCTTTACTGCTCCTGCTGGTAAGAAAATCTACCTCATCAATTTCTATGCAATCCCCAATAAGGATGGTGAAGAGCCTAATTTCAAAGAGTTCAATGGCGTAACACTGGCCGAGCCTATCGCCATCACTTCAACAAAGGATGGAGCGAACCCCACTAAGATTACCATGTGTGCCAACGGTGTGGAGGCTGCTACTTTCACCTTTGCAGGCAAGCAGGTTAACTTTGTGGCCGAGGTTGACTACTCTGAGGCAGCCTACGACGCTCAGTACGATCCTACAGCAACCTCTGGCATCCAGATCGTAAAGGCTGAGAATGCTGCCAATGCAGTTATTTACAACCTCGCTGGTCAGAAGGTTTCAGACAGCTACAAGGGCGTAGTGATCATGAACGGCCGTAAGGTTGTGGTTAAGTAATAGTATTTACATGCCGACACGATTAATATATTGAGAGCGAGCCCCCAATGAGGTTCGCTCTCTTTGCAAGACACAACAAACAAACTACCCATTTTATATACATATCAAACTACAATTCTATGAACCATTTACTACGACTTTTAGGCTGCGCCATGCTGTTGCTGGGCAGCGTGGCTGCGACGGCACAGACCGAGCGACAATTGGCTTTCCCCGGGGCTGAGGGCTTCGGACGCTTCACCACCGGCGGACGCGGCGGCAAGGTGTATCATGTCACCACATTGGAAGATAACGGCAAGACCTCGCTCCAGGGTTCGCTGCGTTGGGCCAACGCCCAGAGCGGTCCGCGCACCATCGTGTTCGACGTCAGCGGAACCATTATGCTCAAGTCGGCCCTGCGCATCAGCAAAAACACCACGCTGGCGGGTCAGACGGCACCCGGCGACGGCATCTGCATAGCCAACTATCCCGTCACCCTCGACGAGAACGTCATCATCCGCTACGTGCGTTTCCGTCTGGGCAACGAGGCGCTGAAAACGAATCCTGATGCCCACGAGGGCGACGGACTGGGTGCTATGGACCGGAAGAACATTATTGTCGACCACTGTTCCGTCAGCTGGAGTATCGACGAGTGCCTCTCCGTCTATGGCTCCCGCGACATCACCGTGCAGTGGTGCATCTCGTCGCAGAGCCTGGTGAATGCAGGACATTCCAAAGGCAATCACGGCTATGGCGGCAACTGGGGCGGCAGTGGAGCTTCGTACCACCACAACCTCATGATACACCACACGTCGCGTACGCCCCGTCTGGGTCCGCGTCCTGGCACACAGACCGACGAGCGCATGGACCTGCGCAACAACGTCATCTATAATTGGGGCGGACACGGATGCTACGGTGGCGAGGGCATGAATGTCAACATCGTCAACAACTACTACAAGCCCGGCCCCGGCACCGCCGACCGTCCCACCACCATCCAGCAGCGCATTGCCAGCATCAATATCCGTACCTCGGACTACACCAAGCACAACACCTCGTCACCCAACCAGTGGGATGTCATGTGGCACGTCTGGGGCAAGTATTTTGTCGACGGCAATGTGAACAGCAAGTACGACCAGGTCACCAACGACAACTGGACCTACGGCATCTACAACCAGATTGATGCCAACGGCAACGACGGCACCTATACGGCGGTCACCAAGGACACCATACGCCTGGAGCAGCCCATCGCGTTCCTCGCCACCACGACACATACCGCCGAGCAGGCCTACGAGCAGGTGCTGAAGTATGCTGGTGCCTCGCTGCACCGTGACGCCCTCGACGACATCATGATCAGCGACGCACGCCTGGGCGAAGCCACCTTCACCGGTGCAGGCAACAGCAAGGGCTTCATCAATTCGCAGGACGACGTCAAGTCGAAGATTCCCACCCTCTGGCCCGAGCTGAAGCAGGAAGTCGCCAAGGCCGATACCGACGGCGACGGCATGCCCGACGAATGGGAAGACAGTCATGGCCTCGACAAGAACAACAAGTCCGACGGCAACCAGACCGGAGCCGACGGCTACACGAACCTCGAGATCTATCTGAACTCGCTGGTGGCCGACATCACCGCCGCCCAGAACGAGGGTGGGGTGCTGATGGGCGAGAAGCTGCCGTCAGAAACTACCGGCATCGGAACTGTTCAATGTTCAACGTTCAATGTTCAATGTTCAACGTACTACAACCTCGCCGGCCAGCGGGTCTCCGACCACTACAAAGGCCTCGTCATCATGAATGGCCGCAAGGTTCTTCTGCCTTAAGGTAAGAAGAGTGGCACGCAATGTGATGAAGTGTTCGTCTTTCGGACTGTTCAATTACGTATTAGTTGGCAAACCGTTGCACATTTTTTTGCCTATAATAGGCATAAAAGTTTTGCTAATTCAAAATAATATCGTATCTTTGCAACGTGTTCATATACAAAACGAATACGAAGATAATTTATTTACTAACAATTAAAACAAAATTTAAGCGTATGAAAAAATTATTTACTTTTATTGCAGCAGCCGCAATGGCTTTGACAGTAAATGCCCAGTCAACGATTTATTCTTGGGAAGGTGGTGAAGAAGGTGCTACAGAAGTTGGTGGCAAGGCAAGCGCAAGCGATGCCGATGGTGCCGACACTACTGCTGATGACATCAACATGGCCAATAGCACTTTCAAGTGCATTCGCCTGAGAGGTGCAAAAGATTTCTCAACCTTCACCGTTACCCTCACCTTAGATAAGGAACTGTCAGCAGGTGATAAGATTAATATCACAGCTCACAGAAATAAGGATGTTGCGGGCAAGAAGTCTGGTGCTTTGTTGAAGTTCGAAAAGGGTGAAACACAAGTTGCGACAGATACTAATGACGGTTTGGAGTTTGTCAATGTCAACGCTGCTGTAGAAGGTACATCAGAGTACTCCACAACTCCCAACACTGTAACTTTGGTAGTTCCTGATGATGCTGCAGGCAGTAAGGTTATTACAATGACTCGTGCACAGACAGCAACGAACCTGTTCATTTCAAAGATTGAAATTGTTAGCACTGCTGCTGCCGCTACCGAAACTTGGACTGTTGCTGGTGTCGGTACTATTCTGGGCAGTACGTGGGATCCCACTGATACTTCCAACGACATGACTTCTACCGATGGTAAAAACTATACACTGGTAAAGGAGAACTGCACGCTGGAGCAGGGTACCTCTTATGAATTCAAGGTTGTGAAAGATCATGCTTGGACCGAAGCATATCCTGGCTCAAATGCATCATTGACAGTTAATGAGACCGCTATCTATAAGGTGACATTCACCTTCAACAGCGAGACGAAGGAAGTGTCTGCCGCTGCTGTGAAGACCGGTGAGGCAAGTGCCGTTGAGCACACCTATGATGTGAAGGGCAACTTCTTCAATGATACGAATTGGGAGAAAGTCTACCCGATGACAAAGGGTAATGATGGCAACTGGACTGTTACCATTGATGGTTTGGAAGCTGGCAATTATGAGTTCAAGGTTCGTCAGGACAACAGCTGGGACGTTTCCTATCCCGCAGGCACAAAGAACTATGAGGTGGCTATTGAGGCCGTTAGTACTTTGACCATCAAATTCTTCCCCGAGAGCAAGACTATTGAAACCACTGTTGCTCCTACTACCGCTATCAGCACCGTCAAGGCTGCCCAGCAGACTGCCGAGATTTACAACCTCGCCGGTCAGAAGGTTTCAGACAGCTACAAGGGTGTAGTCATCATGAATGGTAAAAAGGTTGTGATTAAGTGAGTGAAGAACTGAGCTTGCTCAAGTTCTTCCGAACGTGAACAAGCTCGAGCGAAGCTCAAGTTGTTCAGAAGTAATCTACATCTTAAGGAATAATAAATGGTGTAGCCAACACAGGTTACACCATTTCTCTATATGCATGGTATGAAGAAGTTATTTGTATTTGCCACAGTCCTTCTCTGCGCGGTGACGGCGTGGGGAAACGACGGCGTGTTTTTCGTAAACGGCAACCACCTGGTGCCTGTGCATGAAACGGACATAGCGCTGACCAGCGAGGTACTGGCCATCACGCTCGGTGACGACGGCTATGCAAGCGTCGACGTGCAGTATGTGCTCACCAACCGCGGCCAGGAGAAAACGGTGACGATGGGCTTCGAGGCCAGCGCACCCTACAACGACTACGAGCCCTTCAGCCCACAGGGCATTCACCCGCATATCCACGATTTCACGGTGGTGATGAACGGCCGGCAGCTGACCTATACGAATGCCGTTGTCAAGGAGGAGCTCGACGTGCCCTGTGACTTCAAGCCGCTGGACCTGAAGCGCTGGAAGTCGTATGGCGAGGTGAAGATGCGCAACGGCGAAGACCTGCCCAACAACAGCCTGTTGTACGACGCCGAGCGCGACAGTCTGGTAAGTTTCGCCTATGCCTACTACTTCGAAGCCCGTTTCCTGCCGGGCCGGAACACCATCCACCACACGTACCGCTATCTGATGAGCAGCGGTGTCGACCGTTGTTTCCATGTGCCTTATTGGCTGACTCCTGCCATGCGGTGGGCCAACAGGCAGATCGACGACTTCACGCTGCGCATCAGTGCTCCGCACAGCTGCAAGCACTTCTGTGTGGAAAACTCGCTGTTCGCCCAGTCGCAGTTCGTCGTGACAGAGGGCGTGGGAAAGGTGAGGACGACGAAGTGCTACGACGAGCAGTTTGCGGAGATTGTCGTGAGAAACGGTACCGTAACGTGGCACGCCCGTAACTTCAAGCCCACGGACGACATGCACATCCAGTCGGCCGAACGGTTGTATTTCGACAATTACAAGCTTGGCACCTTCTACGACCGCAGCAACAACTACATGCCCGGCAGCTATATGATAGAGATGAACCAGAGCCCTTGGCAACGCCGCATCCTGAAGAACCTGCCCTATGCCAACCGCGGCTACGTGTTCAAGGACAAGAAGCTGCAGCGCTATTTCAGCCAGTTCTGGTGGTACATGCCCGATCCCCAATGGAAAGCCGACACCCGCGACTTTACTCCTCGCGAATGGGAGCTTATCAATAAGGGTGAGTAGCAACGTAAAAATGTGGTGGAATTATTTTGTCCTTTGCTAAATTTTCACTATCTTTGCCATCAGATATACTACACCGAAAATGATGAACGAACGCAAAACGACATATAACGCACTCAATATGAGGGGCTTGAAAACTTGCATTATTCTTTCAGTTTTGGCGTTGACCCTTCCCATGTCGGTCAAAGCCGAGCGTATCACCAGTCAGCAGGCACTCCAGCGTGCCCGCCAGTTCCTGTCCACCAAAACCGGCTGTGACGACGTGCTGAAAAATGCTCCGTTGCAACGAGCCGTCAGGCGGGGGGCACAGGCCGATACTGACGCACTTTACTATGTATTCACCGCACCACAGCAAGGCTTTGTCATTGCTTCTGCTTCCGACAGGACACAACCCGTGTTGGGATATAGTACTGACGGAACACTGGACCTCGACAACCTGCCCGAGCACATCCAGATGTGGCTCGATAGCTATGCCGAACAGATTGACTGGCTCGAACAGCATCCCGAGGCTTCTCCCGTACAAGTGACCGTATCGGGTAGTGCCATCGCCCCGATGCTGAAAACGGAGTGGGGACAGCGTGAACCCTACAACCTGCTGTGTCCCGTACATCCCAGCACCAACGAGCACTGTCTCACTGGTTGCATGTCCACCTGCATGGCTCAGGTCATGTACTACCACCAGTGGCCCAAGCAGTTGCCCGTCGACATACCAGCTTATGAGACCAGCTCGGCCTATGTCAGCGGTATGCCTTTCGCCGCAGGAACCACCATCGACTGGGAACACATGCTGCCAACCTACACTGCCATAGGACCCACAGACACTGAGAACATGGCCGTTGCTCAGCTGATGGCTATGTGTGGCACGGCCCTGAAGACAAGATATTCATCTTATGACGGTTCAGCAGGTCTTTTTGACTTGCGAGACGCTTTCAGGTACTATTTCGACTACGACCCTGGCGTTTGCGTTGCCAGCCGTGAAGACTACAAACTGGCCGAGTGGAGCCAAATGATGTACGATGAGTTACAGGCAGGACGCGTCGTTCCCTATATGGGGGTTAATATAGTTAGAGAAACTTCCCACGCATTAGTTCTCGACGGTTACGACGGCGACGGCTATTTCCACTTCAACTGTGGATGGGAAGGCGGCAGCAACGGCTACTTCCTGCTTTCCATGCTTGACTATGCATACGGCTATGGGGTACCATACATGAAGGGTCCTCTGGGCTATAGTGCCAATCAATGGGCAGTCCTGGGTATCCAGAAAAACACGGGTGTCATGCCTGAGGCGTGGAATACGCTGAGGACTACTTATCTCGATTTATATATGAATGGGAAGACGCTCTATGAGACACAAGTCACCAGAACCAGCACTGCCGACGATTTCCCGTTCACGGTGTCAGGCTCTTGGTGGGGCTACGACCTTGATGCTCCCCAGTATTTTGATCTTTCGTTTGGTGTCTTCACCCCCGACGGAGCAATGGTGGGGCTGGCTTGTGATGTTATAAAAGTGAACACGGATATAATTGCTGAACAGCAAGGTATTGTGGATTTGCTCTTTGGCTCCGGCATCGAGAGCGGCACTTTCATCGTGAAGCCCGTTAGCCGCGTGACGGGTACCGAGACGTGGCATGCCAACCACTGGACAGACAAGTATTACATCATCGCCACCATCGATGGCAATACCATGACATTGGTGTGCATGCCTTACAATCTGCCGCCTGCAGTGCTCGACGTCAGCGGTATCATCGCTGTCGAAACTGAAAGGCCGATGGTAGGTGAATACTGCGACGCGAAGTGTACGGTGACCAACAACGGCACCGACTTCAACAACTACATCTACCTGCTCATCGATGGCGAGCTGAAGGAGGCGCGCCTCGTCGACATTGATGCCGGTCAGACCTCTGAGTTCCCCTTCCGCTTCTATCCTCCTTCAGAGCCGGGCACACACACCGTTTCGCTTGCTCACAACAGAAAGCGCATTGGCAACACCTATGACTTTGAATACACCATTCTGGCCACCTGTCAGATAGAGGTCTTCAAACCAATCGACGGTGAACTTAAAATCGCCATTGAATCCCCTGATATCGTGAACGGCATCATTTCGTCTGATAAAATCAAGGTGAAGCTGACATTCGTAAACTGCCTCGAAACTGACTACGACAACAAAATAAAGTTGGAAGTCATGCATCGTCTCTCGGATGGAGAAGAAGACCACAATTATGAACTCTGGAAAACGGTTGACGTCTCCACTCCCATTCCAGCCTTGGGGACCGTCGTCAAGGAGGTTGTCGTAGACGGATTTGTTGATGGCTATTATTACATTAATCCCTATTATAAAATAGATGCTTACCGTTGGATGTTTGCTCGACAACCGGATAACTATTCCTATCATTACTTGTCCATTGATTTCACCGTGATACTTCCCCAGGCGACTACCGTGACACTCGACCTGAAAAAAGGCTGGAACTGGGTGGCACCCGTCATCAGCGAAGACTGTTCCATCAGTGCCGCCGACTATGTTGCCGCCATCGGAACCAGCTCGGTAGCCTGTTTGCGGAGTAGGACACAGGAACTGCGCAATGACGACACCAAGGGACTTGTGGGCAACCTGACCGCTCTGCTTCCTAACGAGGGCTACAAGTTGCTGATGCGCAAGGATTCCAAAGTCGTCCGTCAAGGCGTCTCCCTGCCCGTCACCACCTTCATCGGCGTCACGAAAGATGAATGGAGATGGATCGGTTACACACCCCGCGTGCCACTGCCCATCAACGTCGCTTTGGAAAACAGGGGGAATACCGGTAACCGCGTGGTGGGTCGCGACTCCTTCGCGTATCGCTATAATTACTCGTGGCATCCCGAGGACTTCATCATGAAGCCTGGTGAAGCCTATATGTATTATGCTACCGTCTGGGATAGGAACTTCATGTATCCAATAGACTACGACGAATCCGCTGCCGGCATTTCAGACGGCGGCACCAGCCAGCCCATTCAGACATCCTGGCAATACGACGTCTACGCCTATCCCGACAATTTGACCATGATATGCCAACTCGACCCGCAGCAAACCCTCATCTCCGAACAGGAACCCCTCGTTGGAGCCTTTGTAGGCAATGAGTGTCGCGGCATAGGACGCTGGGTCGAAGGTTACCTGTTCCTTACCGTTCATGGCACCTCCGGGCAGGGAGAAACCGTTACTCTGCAGGCCCTCGACGCGGCCACTGGAACCATACAGCCCGTCCGCGAGACATTTGCCTACGACGCAGACTTCTATGGAGGTATGGAAGAACCGGTAATCCTGCATTTCGGAGCCGACGATTCCTCCGTCAGCCCCATACATACTGACGCAACCGCCACCCAGCGCATCTTCAGCGTCAGTGGCGTTCCCCAGCGTCAGTTGCACCCTGGCGTCAACATCATCATGCGCCCCGACGGGACCTACGTCAAACGCTGGCTCAGCAAGTATCAGTAGTCCCCATGATAATCCCCTCTATGTTGCATAAAGATGATACACGGACTTCATTATATAAATACAAGTTTTTTCTTTGTTTTCCGGCTCAGGCAAGCACACCACCGCCTGCAACTGATGTAGAGACTCTCCTCTGTCGTACCTGGAACGTCCTTAACCTTGCTGTTGAGTATCAAGAGGATGGTAAGGAAGGCGTGTTCAGAGAGTTCGATAATGGCAATCTCAATGAGGTGGCAGCGTATGCCAACGATCAGGGTGCCCGTCCCCGTGATATACGTGATATATGGTGAAGTAAAAGACAACAACCGATGTCTCTTTATATTAGTCCCACTCACTCGTTGAGTGGGATTTTTTACTCCTAAAATTTTGCTGTTTCGAAAATAGTTCGTATTTTTGCAGCGAGAATAATAAATAGGAGAAGGATATGAGTACTGCAACATTGACAAACCTACGCGACTACCTTACAGGTACGCTCTCGCCAGACAACATGATTTGGTTGGCCACACAGCTTACTGAGTATGCCAAGAAGGAAGAGCAGTCGCGCAAGCCCTACACTGTTGAGGAAGTCCATGCTATGATAGATCAATCCGAACGCGACATCGACGAAGGCCGAATATATGACTTTGACGAGGCTATGGACGAATTGGAAAAGGAGTTCGCCGAGGAAGATCGCGAACTTGCAATGGCTTAAGGTGTATGAAATCCATCATGACCGACGTGGCGAAACAACAAATTCGCCAAATAGCGAAGTACATCCGAAAAGAGTTTGGTAAGACTAGACGCGATGAATTTATGCTGGAATTGCGTCAATAATATGGTCTGATTTTCCTACATTTTTAATATTAAATAGGTAAAAAAGCCCCAAAAAGAGGATTCCCGAGTTTTCATTGTGATGGGATGCTCAATCCTTCTTCGTGCATCCAGGCGGCGACGCTCTTGTGCATGCGCTGCTTGAAGGCGGTGCTGAAGGTGCTGTAACTGTGGTAACCACTCTCCTGGGCCAGCTGCTGTGCGACGATGGGTTCATGTGCAGCGGCAAGTTCGCGGTAGCGGGCTACGAAGTGACGGATGCGGAGGTCATGGATGTATGCATAGTAGCTTGTGTCCTGACTGGTGAAATACTGGCTGATATAGTAGCGGTTCACGCCGACGGCTTCCGAGAGTTTCGTCAGGGTCAGGTCTGGATTCAGGTAGAGCTGCGTGTCCTCGCAGTGCTTCTCCAGCAGTAGGGCAATATTGGAAGCCTCACCCAATTCTCCTCTCAAAAGAAGAGGGGTGTGGTTAGTTTCATCGGTAGAAGTATCGGTGCTCAGGTCTTTTAATGTCTCCACGCGCCACAGCAGGAGGCCCGCCAGCGGGAAGCCGATGAGGTGGGCGATGGTGGACATCACGTAGTTGTCGGTATATTCAAAGCTCATGAGCAGTATCATGAGGCCGATGAGCAGTGTAAGGCTGAGCCACACCTCCTCGTGCTCCAGGTCGGCGTAGTTGTCGCGCAGCCACCGCCCATATTGTCTCACCGCCACCACCATATATATAATGAAGGCCACGGCGATGGCCAGTCCATAGATCATGTTCGGGGTCGTGAGGTCGATGTCGGGCAGGGCTGTCTGCAGCACTGCGATTACCGCGCAGGGTGTCATAACGATAAAAATGGGCCACAGCGGTCGGCGGCGGTCCTGCAGCATGTGCAGCAGTGTGCCGACGAAGACGGGGGGCAGCACCATGCAGTCGATAGCGACGAGAAGCCCGTAAATCACCGAGCTGGTGTCGTCCGAGTACGTGTAGAACAGTATCCACCAGACGTGGGCCAGGGCCATCACGCCTAATAATGCCGCTGCCCAACGGCGCAGTCGTACGGGCGGTGTGATGTCGGGTGCGATAGCCTTGCCCCGACACATCAGCAGGTAGAGGCATAGTACGGTGCCCACGGCAATTCCTGCGCCGTGGAGCAGGAGATACAATATCGACAATGGAGTTATCTGTTCGGGCATATCGTTTTATTTACGCCGCAAAGTTACAACTTTTTTTGCAATAATTGGGCGAGTTTTCAGAAAAATGGGCGAATTCGGGGGTGTAGCAACTCTCAGCTAATGCAAAAAAGTCTCAGCTAATGCAAAATCTTCACTCGTGGCGATTTTGGCCTTGCAAGATTCGGATTTTCAGAGTACCTTTGAGGCATAAATATTAAACGATTACTAACGATAATTATGAAAAAGAACATTTTTTTATTTGCATTGGGACTGGTGACATTCATGCCGGCCCAGGCACAGTGGACTCATTATGACACTCAAACAGCTATCAGTGGTGTATTCGGTGCTATCAATCATAGTATAGAATCCGCCGAGCGCCAGAAGCAGATGGAAATCCATGCCCAAGAGAAAGCACATTATGAACAGAGTTTCAAGGATGCCATGGAAGAGGCCAAGGCCTTCGAACAGGAGGAGAAATGGGAGGATGCCCTCAACAAGTATGAGGAGGCAGCCAAGCTGAACTGTAATTATGGTTATTCCGACCAGCAGCAGATCTCTCGAAAAATCACCAGCCTCTATGTGAAGGCTGGTCGTACAGACGACGGTCCCAGCGTTCTGAACAATGATAAGACCATCCTACCTGATTACTCTAAATACAGATATGTGCGCGATAATCCCCTCTATGTGAATAAGAAGAACGGAGTAACCAAAATCCTGCGTGTGGCTTGTTCCGACACGGAGACACGCATCGAACTGGAGCATACGAGTCCGCGAATGAATTTTGGTCTGAACATTAAAGCAACAGCCTATATTAAGGGCAACAAGGGTGGTAAGTTAAATTTGGTCAATATCGAGAATCTCTCATTGGCTCCTGGCTACACCATAATTCCCTGGCCAGGTCAGAAATTACGTTTCGCTCTGGTTTTCCCACCACTGCCTGACAATGCGACGGAATTCGACTTTGTCGAGCCATCAACCACGTGGAAATTCGAGGATATCAAGTGTAAGTAATCCATATTAACAAACAAATAACAATTAAGAATTAACAATGATGAAAAAGTATCTAATGGCCGCAGTTGCCTTCTTCTGCATGACAATGACAAGTGTAGTATTTACTTCTTGCAGCGAGGAAAAAACAGAGTATAAATCAGAAAAAGTCTATTATAAACTTAGCGATGACATAAAGTATAGTAATCAGGAAGCAGCAGTCGCTTTCACTACTGAACTGAGCAACCTGATGGCGTCAATCCAGAACACCGTTGTCGATGAGAATAACTTGATTAACCGCTTACAGACGATAGTTGACACCTACAACAACCAGTACCTCCAAGGTAATCTTTATTTACAGAGGTCATCTGACGGCTCAAACTTCACCACCATCAAGACTTTTACGATGAAGTTTGCCGAGTAATAAGCAGTTTGCCCTCTAAACAGGCGCCCGGGGCGCTATGTGATATCCCCCTTATGCCGTCGGGGGTTCGACTCCCTCGGCGGCTACAAAAACAAATACAAGGGTTATGAGAAGAAAGGAATATACGGCACCAAGAACGAGAACGGTAAAGATTGCCGTTTCTCATCTTTTGACAGGAAGTACCCCCACACAAGGCAAAGGTTCGGGCTATGAATGGGGAGATTGAATAAAATGTATGCTCGCACCTATAATATATATATGGCGATGAAGAAATATTCCCTATACGCAGCAACGATGCTGCTACTCGTCGGTTGTTCAGCGGACGACTCTGCCGGTTTGTCTGAGGAAAACGGACACCATGGCGTGTATGGCTACATGCCGAGTTATGAGTTTGGCGACCAAGAGGAAGGTCCCGTCACCCGTGTCGAGCTCTCTGCCAGTGAAAGCGGATTATCGTTTGCCTGGAATGCAGGCGACGAGATTTGCGTTATAGGCGAAATCAACGGCAACCAGCAGAGCACCACCCATTGCGCCATGCCCAGCACGTCATCGGGCAACCTGCAAACCGGTTTCAATGGCGGAGCCTTCACCCTCAATCCCAGTGCTGTTTACTATTCCTACTATCCCTACAACAGCAATACCGACGGCACCAGTAGCCGACAGATTACATTGAGGAGCCAGACCCAGACGGGCAACAACAGCACGGCACACTTAGGCGCCAAGAACTATATGGTGGCTCCCAAGGTGACGACGGATGCCAATGCATCGTGCCTGTTCCACTTCACCAATGTCCTCAGCCCCTGCCGCTTCACGCTCACCCTGCCCGCTTCGGCTGAAGGCAAGACCGTCAGCGAACTGACGGTGACGCGATATGCTAACAACGACCTTTATTTCCCCACCAAAATTACAGAGAATTTCGAGTCACTCAATGCTGAGAGTGGCGAAAACGTTCAAGCATCGGGCATGACCTATAACGAGGGTTACGACGCGAACTACAAGCAATGCAAGCAGTCGCTGACCTTTACCGACTGTACCATCGGCAACGACTACACCCTTGTGGCGTGGATGATGCTCTTTCCCAAGAACCACTCCTCGGGTCGCTATCACGTCACCGTGCGTTGCTCAGACGGAACGGTCTATGCAGGCAATGTGGCCGGCAAGAATCTAATCGGTGGCAAGGCCTACCGCTTCAGCGCCACATTGGCCGAGCATATCCAGATGACGACGGGCGTGTCCTGGGCTGTCCGCAACGCGGGAGCCACACTGCCCTACGATAAGACATCAAATGTAACATACGCCAGCCTGTCGGATGCCGTCAAGACAGCCCTGCCGACAGAAGCAGAAGCGCAGGCACTCATCAGCGGTTGTGACTGCATTTCCGGCCAAGGCTATGACAACAGCGGCACGCTGGTCAGTGGCGTTTACTTCCGTGCCAAGAGCGGAGGCAGCTCCAACCCTGCCGGCAATATCATCTTCCTGCCGTTTACGACAGCGGAATCAGGTGGATACTACTGGCTGAGCGGTGGAGCGAAAATCCTGAAGATAAACACCGACGGCACTGCCAGCATCACTACTGGCTCCACCGCCGCTGCCCGTACCGTAATTAAGTAATAACAATAAAACGACAATATTATGAAACATCTAAAACTATTCCTAACCCTTCTTTTAGCCATGACCAGTGTCATGGTGCAGGCTATGGACTACCCTGACTTGGTAAGGGGGCATAATAGAACCGCTAGTCAACCCTACCAGGAGTTCACCTTGAGGCTTAATGCCCTGAAAGGTGTGGACAACTTTCTGTATTCTCACACATTCCAGTTCGGTAAAAGGAGTGGAGACAATATTCTTAATCCGTCAAGTTTTGAATATAAGGAATTCAATGAACGCAGAGACGATGACTTTACTGGTTCATACGGATTGGATGACGTCATTTTCCAGGATGACCATTATGTGGTTGTGCTCACCCAGATTACAGGCTTTGACGATCAAGTCGCCACCTTGAGGGTGTATAAGCGTGATGATCCATTGGAGGACTTTTCCGTCAAGTTTAATTGCGAGTGGAAGGCTAACGATTTTACACATAAATACGAAAAGTTTTTGGACTTTACCACCACCGCGGACGAAAAAAGGAAGTTGAACGAGATGCAACTCACCACATGGGATTCCAAGGCGTATCTTGTATCGCCCGGAATCTTGATTATCGATGCCCATTTCGGTAATTCTTCCAAAGAACGCTATTTTGATGTGCATCCATATTATTTTGACTACCCGAACTACCGCACAACCGCCAAGCAAGCGTCTGGCAGGTTCAAAGTCATGATGGGCACAGATGTTATTTACGATCGTTACGTGGTCAAGCTGACAGAACACATGTCCTTGGATGAATATTGTACGCAGACTTTTAAAGAACAGACGTTAACGACTAAGGCATTCGCTCGTCCCACTGAGCTGACCTGTGCTCCGGACCAGTATGCCAAGAGCGTCACGCTGACCTGGCGTATGGCCGATGCCAAGAACTATGACCCCAATGATGCCCCCTACGTAGGGAAATGGTATATCTATCGTCGCAAGAAGGGAGACACCTCGTGGACCATGCTGAATTCGATGGCCATCAACGATGCTGCCGCCCAGTTCAAATATGAAGACAAGGATGTCCAACAACTTCAGTTCGATACCCCCTACGAATACAACGTGTGTTTCTATCCCAACTATTGGCTGAAGGACCGTGAACGTGGCGGCATCGTGATTCCCGAGTCACAAACCCCGAAAATAGAGTTCAGCACCACCGTCGCTACCAGCATTGCCCTCACGTCGCCGCTCATTGGCAGCCCCGAGGCAGAGCCGTTAGAAGACCGGATTAAGGTGACGTGGAATCACCATTATGTGCCAAAGAAGACCTACAACGACACCTACCCCACGTTTGCCATACAGTATATGAAGAGCAACAGCTCAGAGTGGGTGGAGCTTGCCAAACTGAAGATATCGGATCTGGAGCAGGAATCCAAGGTTGACGGCAGCTTAACGGAAACGTATGTCCACTCAGAGGGTATCGAAGCCTCGTGCATAGGCTACAAGTATCGCATCGTGTTCGACCGTGGCGACGATGTGCCTTCTTTCGAGAGCTCGCCCAACAACTCGTACACCAGAATCAGCGGCGGAACCACCGTCACCTCACTTACCGCCACCCAGGGCACCGATAAGAATGGGTGTAACCTCATCTGGGAAGCCCATCAGGTGAGCACCACTCCCACGACGTTCCGTGTGTCGCGCCGCGAGGTGCAGGAAACGGATTTCCGTACCATTTATACCGTTCAGGGCACCGGCTCTACCTATTCCTACTATGACCAGAGCTGTGACCCAGGCCGATACTATGAATATCGCGTGGAAGCCTTTACCGACTGCGATGGACAGCTGACCTGCAGCAACTACAAGACGGGCATCGGCTTTGCACAGAACTATGGTACCATCAGCGGACAGGTGCTCTACGGTTCAGGCGATGCTGTCGATAGCGTACGTGTGTCGCTCACGCCCAACTCCAGCACAGAGAACCAAAATTCTTTCTTCTATGCCACACAATTCACGGATAAGAGCTATGGCATACAGGTTCCCATAGGAGGTGAGAATGGCCTCAGCGAGAACGTGCTGAATGGCGACTATACCATCGGAATGTGGGTAAAGCAGAATGTAAAGCAAACTTGTCGCCTCTTCACTATTCTCAAGGAGAATGGTAAATATATGGGTCTTTATTCAGGCCAATATCGTATGATTATGGACGGAAACATGGGTTATACCGCAGCTGAAATTGAAAAAACACTCAAAAAAGACAGCTGGAACTTTGTATTCATAAGGCGCGAAAAAGGAACCGGTCAAGGTTCTCTTTCGGGATATTTTACTGTCGGTTTTATAGACGAAGACAGAAAACTTTATACAAACACAATTTCTGTTTATAGTTATAATGATGATATCCAAAACAAGCCCAAGGCATTACTGGTAGGCAATCAGGAGTTTGATGAAAGTCTGGGGGTGACTTCTTATCAAGCTAACAAAATGACATCAGAGGATTTGCTGCTGATTGACGAGTGCCGGGTCTATAGCCGTGCGCTGACCGATGATGAAATCCTTCGCAGTTACGACCGTATGCTGTCGGGCAACGAGCAAGGTATTGCCCTCTACTGGCCGATGAACGAAGGCTATCCTACGGGATATGTCTTCGACCGCTCAACCACCGTCGATGCGCCCAACAATGCCCACGGAAAGGCAGTGAGCGGTGTGTCCTACACCGAGGACTCGCCTAACCAGACAGGTCAGGTGTCGTGCTACGGACTGACCGACAAGGAAGGCTCGTATATCATCACGGGCATCCCCTTCACCGGCAATGGCATCAACTACACCATCACGCCGTCGAAGGGCATCCACGAGTTCAACAGCTCCAAGCAGACGCGCTATATCAGCAACCATTCATTGGTGTATAGCGGCGTGAACTTCACCGACGTCAGCTACTTCCCCGTGCATGGCACCGTGCGCTATGCCGGCACCACCATTCCGGTGGACAGCTGCACCTTCGAGGTGGACGGCACACCATGCGTCGTGGAAGGCATGCCCATCATGACCGATGCGGAGGGTAAATTCACCATCAGTGTGCCCATCGGCGACCACTACATCACCGTGAAGCGCAACAACCACGTCTTCGTCGATAAGGGACGCTACCCCGCCAACGGCGGCAAGCACACCTTCCTGACAGAGACCTACAACCTGGACTTCGAAGACGCTACGCTGGTGAACTTTGCAGGACGCATCGTGGGCGGCTTCAGGGATCAGAACAAGCCGTTGAGTTTCAATCTCTCAGAGAACAACATCGGACGTGCGACGATGACGCTGACTCCCACCGACGACCGTTACTATGTGAACGCGAAGAAAACCATCGACGGCACCACCTTTACCTACGACTTCAACGACGAGCGAGTGGAAGTGGCCAGCAACAGCAACAACATAGGGAGCCATTCCTATCGCGGATTCGGTTCGGTGGAGGAGTGTAAGAAGATCTACATTCAGACCGATTCCCTAACGGGTGAGTTCTCCGCCATGCTGCCTCCTGTCAGCTATCAGATGAGCGCCCAGACACTGGTGGCCAACAGCGACGTAGTGGTAGGCGAAAGTCACACCATCGACCTGAGTAAGTTCCAACTGGCTTCTGCCGATACGCTGTATAGCGAAATCAAGACGACGGACCCCGTAACCGGCAAGGAAGTCGTCAAGAAGAAAGCAGAAAAGATATACGAATACCAGTCCAAGTATCTTGCCGACTACCATACCACACCCGTGTTCAAGGTGAACGAAGGCATGTCTTTCGGTGAAAAGACATATACAGGCAATGATGAGGACGGACAATATATGATAGACAACCTCTATACGAAAGACGGCAACAGCTTTAGTTACAAGTTAGGCTATCCCGTGTTTGTAACGGGCAACGAATACGAATTCAACATCGAGGCATACGAGACCTACAAGAACGCCGACGACCCGAAGGCGACAGAGGACAGGCAGCCGCTACAGAAATGTTTCGTGCAGATAGCCAATGCACTGTCGTCAACCCAGTCGCTCGTTGCAATGAAGCAAACGACCCCCGACGGCACCGTGTATGAGGAGGGTACGCCTGTCGGCGGGAACCCCAATGGCGTGATGCTCGACAGCTTAGGCTGTGCCACCTACACATGGTGTGCCGGACTGCCGAACACCAATGCGAAGACCAACCATGCGCTGAGCATTACCATGCAACTCTTCGTCAGCGGCAAGCAGTACGACTGGGTGCCTGACGCCAATTCGGGCATCCAATGGCGTTCCAATGGTACCAATCAGGGACCTGGCATGAAGGGCGTCAACGTGGGTTCCATCAACATGGGCAACAATTTTGTGACCTTAGGTGCGGATAAAGTCCTCATGGTGTTGCGCGACCCGCCCGGTGCGAAGTCGAGTGCCACGTGGAAGAAAGGCTCGACGGTAACCATAAAATCGGAAACCGTCATCAGTAATGGACTTCACACGAAAGATGTTGCCGAAACAGCGTTCGGAACGACCGAAACCACAATTGTCGGAGCAATAGGGACACAAAAAGTTACTACAGTGGGTATTAAGCATACGTTAAAGGCCGGGCCGGAGATCACTGCCCTTGGAGGTACTACGAATATCTTCAGCGAGTCATATACTACGACTCAGGATATTTCCACTTCGAGTGGCAAGGAGTATATAGGCAGTTGGGGTGACGTATATGTAGGCTTCAGCCGCAACCGTATCTTTGGCGATGCACGTCAGGTGTATATCCCGAGGGATGCATCGAAACTCGATGTCCGCGACATTACGGGTGTACAAGACTCGATGAGGACCACTTTCATCTATTCGCAATTGGAGATACTAACCAAGCTCATCCCCAACTACGAGGCACAGATTAAGAAGCTGCTGAAGGATACCTACGGCATGACTCGCAAGAGTCCTTCGGAAATCACCACTCCCCACTATTACAGCAATCTGCCTGAGACAGACCCGAACTACGGTCGTAGCAACTATGACAAGGTGTTTGGCGCTGCTGCTGGCATCAACAAGGATCTGGAGGGGCCCTCGTATGCGTTTGTTGCACCGAGTAATGTAGCGTGCCAGGATACCATTCAGTATATGCTGGACCAGATAGAGGCTTGGAAAAGAATCATCAAAAGGAACGAGCAGGAGAAGGTCATGATGTATGAAACCCGCAACAGCCCTGACGTGCTGACCGAGAACATCTCGTTCGACGGCGGTGCCAAGGTGACCCGCACCTATACCTCTGCAACGGACAGCGTCGATGTCACTACCGTGGAAAGCGAAGAGCATGTCATCGTCCAATGGAACTCTGGAACCATATTTAATGCAAAAGGCTTTGTTTTTGAAACCGCCAACAACACTATTTTTAAACAGAAAGGCAACAAAACGACTGCCAACGCACACACGCAGACGTTCAGCTACACCCTGGCCGATAATGACTACTGCGACCACTCGGTGGATGTGTACTGCAAAAAAGAGGAAAAGGAGAATGAGCAAAGGCAACTCGCCGTATCGGAGTACGGCTGGGGACCCATCTTCCGCACCCGGGCTGGACACACCTATGGCCCCTACGAGGACGGAGACTCTACGCTCTTCTATAGCAAAGGCGAGGAAATCATGGCGAAGACCATCCAGATGGAGGTACCGCAGCTGATTATTAGCGAGCCTGTTCAGGGTAATGTACCTAACGGCGGCTCCGCCTTCTTCAAGGTGAAGCTCAGCAACCAGTCGTATGCACAGTCGAATCACTTCT
Organism: Prevotella sp.; assembly: GCA_016291085.1. Taxonomy (GTDB): domain Bacteria; phylum Bacteroidota; class Bacteroidia; order Bacteroidales; family Bacteroidaceae; genus Prevotella. Next base: position 13,704 of record JAEEVW010000002.1, on the reverse strand, counting down.
TCAAACTGGGCTACAAGCCTGATACGAACCCCAAGGGTGCCGTGCTGACGGTGGACGGAATGCCGCTGCTGGAAGGCATGAAGCTATATATACCTTATAATAAGACGGTGGAGAAGACCATCGAACTGAAGCAGGGCGACAAGAGCATTCTGGATTATAACGACATCAAGCTGTATCTGCGCTCCACGACTCAGGACGATGCTATCAGCCACTGGGGTGTCATAGAGTCGGTGGTACCCATCAGTGCCCACTTTGTGCCTGTATCTACAGATGTTGCCCTGCACATCGACCATCAGGTGGTGAACACGGCGACGGGTACGACGGTGAACTTCCGAGTGAGCGACTTCGACCCGAACCATGAGGGCCTGAAAGCGTTGCGCCTGCAGTATCGCTACAACAAGAACGACTGGTCGAATCTGAAGGAATGGGTGACCGGCGAGCCCCTGCCCGGACAGGAAAGTCTGGCCGAGGCCGTACAAGCCGGCGGCGGCGTCATCAAGTTGCCATTCGACATGAAGCAGTATGTTGACGGCAACTATACCTTCCGCATGCTGTCGGCCACAGCTTACGGCAATGAGGGAGAGATTACGAAGACATCGGAAGAGATACCAGTCATCAAGGACACGCACCGGCCGGCGTTGATTACGCTACCCATGCCTTCCGACGGTGTGCTGGATTTAGGAAGCGTCATCAGTGCCGAGTTCAACGAGGACATTTCTGGCGACAAGATTACCCAGGACAACAACATCGAAGTCTATGGCACGCTACATGAAAACAGCAAGAACGTCTATCAGGTGGGCTTAGTGGGACAGAACATCTCTGAAAGCCAGCCCACGACGCAGAACAAGATAGACCTGCGCAACCAGTCGTTCACCGCAGAGTTCTGGGCAAAGAAGGCGGCAGGTGATCTGCTATTGTTCGGTTCCAACGAAACCCTGACTTCACTGTCCGTCAATGAGAAACGGCCGTATGTGGTCATTGCCAATGGCGGTATCACTGACAAGGAAGGCAACGCAGTTGAACCGTTTGAAGTATCGGCCAGTGAGCCGCTGACCTTCAAGGACGATGAATGGGTGTTCTGGCAGTTGGCCTACAAGGCAAGGGATCCGCAGGCGGAGAACGGTGAGAACCTGCTCTCGCTGACGGCCTGCTATGGCGACCAGACGAAGAAGGTGTTTACGGGCGAAAAGGTGCCCGACATACTGAGCAATGGCAAGATGAGCGTTGGTGTATGGTCTGACGCACAGTTTGCCGACCTGGCACTTTGGAATTATGTACGTGGCGACGGTCATCTACCGTTAGGCATGAAGCGTAAGAGCGGACTGGAGGACGGCCTGTGGCACTACTGGAAGATGGAAGAGGGCCACGGCCAGACGGCCGAGGACATCGTGGGCGGCAACCATATCGATGTGCCCGACAACGGATGGTTCATCGACAATGTGAACTACAGTGCCCACCTCACCGCCGACAAACATCTGGCCATCCCGATGGGCGACTGCAACATAGACGATGCAGACAGCTATGCCCTGGAGTTCTGGTATAAGAGAGACACCCTGTTCACGGGAAAGGCCGACCAGCAGATTCTGAATACTGGCAACAACGGCATCGTCATGAGTGCCAATGCCGACGGCCGCCTGACCCTGAAGACGAATATGGAGGGCTCAGAGCGGACGTATGAGTCGGTAGGCACCTTTGGCGACGAGTGGCACCACGTGCTGCTGAACGTGCAGCGCGGCATCTCGGCCATGGTCTATGTGGACGGTACGAACCAAATGGCCCTGCAGGAGAAGTTAACGCCCAGCCTGGCCTGCGACAGCCTGTACTTTGGCGACGGCCTGAAGGGCGACATCGACGAGGTGCGCATCTGGAACGGACTCTACAGCAACCGTGTGCTGCTCGACGAGCGATACAACATGATAGACACCGCCTCTGTCAAGGGACTGGTGCGTTACTATCCGTTTGAATTCTCGGCACTCGACGAGGGCAACCAGGTTGTCACCACCTTCTCGCCGCATAACGCCATAGAGAAGGCCGGGGTCACTGTCCACGACCTGAAGGGCACTTTGGTGAAGGCCACGACCACGCCCGCGCTGAAGACTGCACCGACGCGCAGCAACCTCTACTATACGTTCACCGCTTCCGACCGCAAGGTGACCATCAATATCGACGAAGAAGCATTGAACAAACTGGAGGGCACCACCGTCAACATCTCACTGAAGAATGTGCCCGACGTCAACGGCAACAGCTCGAAGCGCATCTCATGGAATGCCTACGTGCGCAAGAATCCGCTGCGATGGGCTGACCGTCAGACAATAGAGGTAGCAACCGATGAAGGCACAGAGAAAACCTTTACCAGGGACATCGTCAACCTGGGTGGCGGCAATGTAAACTGGACGCTGAACATGCCTTCGTGGCTCTCGGCTTCGCCTGCTGCCGGCACCCTCGCCCCCAATGGTACTGCATCCGTAACGTTCACCATCAGCGCCAACGTGCCAGTGGGTAAACGCTCGGAGAGCATCTCTCTGACGAACGTAGCCAACAATATGACGGAACGCTGCACCATCGATCTGCATGTAACAGGTAATGTGCCCGGATGGAACGTTGACAAGAGCGACAAGGAATACAACATCCCGATGACGGCACGCCTGGCAGTGAACGGTGCCTACAGCGAGGATGAGTCCGACGTCGTGGCCGCCTTCGTGGAAGATGTCTGCGTGGGTGTCAGCCATGTGCAGTACAACAGCCAGCGCAACAGCTACTTCGTCAACATGACTATCTATGGCGGTTCGAACCAGTTGGGCAAGAGCATCAGGTTTAAGGCTTGGGATGCCAGCCGAAACGTGACCTACTCACCATTGGAGCGACAGGCGGGCGGCGCGATGACATTCACCGCCAACGCCATGCCTTTCGGCAGTTACGACAGTCCCGAAGTGCTGAATTCCGGCACGACGATAGAGCAGACACTGAGCCTCAAGGAGGGCTGGAACTGGGTCAGCTTCTATGTGAACACCAGCGGACAGAGCCTAAGCGATGCCCTACAGTTTGCCAAAGGCAAGATTCGAACGGTCAAGACGCAGACGCACGGCGCGGAATGGAATGACGAAACCGACGAGGATGGCGTGCCCTACGGTTTCATGGGACGCGACCTGGAAAGCCTGAACGAGAATTCGATGTACGCCATCAAGGCGCAGGAACCTGTCACCATCACCGTCTCAGGTAAGCTACTGACAGGTGACGAGGCCAAGCAGGACATTAAGCAGGGCTGGACATGGATTCGCAACCCGTTCTATAAGAACCAGTCGGTAACCTCAGCCTTCTCCGGCTTTACGCCCGACGATGCCGACGTGCTGCAGGCACGCGATGCCTACGCTCAGTGGTCGCAGACCTACCATCGCTGGGAAGGACTCTTGACCAACTTCATGCCCGGCATGGGATATAAGTACTATTCGGGTAACATTACTTCGCAGTCCGTCTTCGAGGATGTCACCTCCAAGAATGCGCTGAGGGCAAAGATGCTCGCTCCTGACGGTGAGCAGTCGGCGGGCGAAAACTACGGCTATGCCGACAACATGCTTGTCATTGCCAAGCTCATGCTCTCCGATGCCTCGGAGGTTGACATGAACAACGTGGCTGTCACCGCGACGAACAACAGTCAGGAGACCTTTACGACACTGCCCGACCGTGGCTACTACGTGCTGACAGTAGCAGGTGCCGACAACGCGACATTCACGTTCGATGCCTTTGTGAACGGCAAGCACCGCGTGCTCTACGCACTCCTCAAGGATGACAACGAGAAGCTTCAGGAGAGCCCCATTGTCTTCGAGCCGGATGCCGTGGTGGGAACATTCTCTTCGCCCGTCATCCTCACAGACGACAAGAACAAATATACAGGCATCTGGGATATGAGCATTGCACCCGATGGCGACTACGAGGTATATTCAGTTCAGGGCTTGCTACTGTTCAAAGGCAAGAACAACAGTGAAATGCTTAAGACGCTGCGCCGCGGTGTTTACATCGTCAATGGAAAAAAGACTTTGGTCAAGTAAGACAAGCACAGTCTACTATTATACCGCCGAGGGTTCGACTCCCTCGGCGGTAACAATAAAAAGCGAAGGATGATAATAAGTGTTTTGAACCGGAAAATCGTTGCTTGCTGCTGTCTGTTGATGGTGGCTGGCATCGGTGCGGCTCAAACTGAAAACGAGAAAAGTAACCTGCTTGCAAAGGTGAAGGCCTTTGTGAACAAGAATGTCGTTCACGGGGTTGACACGAACTACGTGAAGGCGCCAAAGCAGCCCTGGCAAGTCAGCGTCAAGAGCCGTGTGTCGCAGACCGACTTGCAGATGCTCTCCACGATTGACGGAGGAGAACTGTTTGACGGAGAGGGCATCATGCCGTTTTTGCAGGGGGTAGGTGACATGGATATGGACACGCGCATTAGAACAAAGGTCTCGACCTCGATAGGTGTCAAAGTGGGTTACAAGGGCTTGAGTATCAGCTACTCCTTCCCTGTCGGTGGCGACAAAAGTCAGAACCTGACGCTGAGAAGTGTGGGCAGGTGGTATAGCCTGAACCTGCGTTGGCACAAGTTCAAGTCTAACACCATGGAGAATCACTTTTCGGGAGCGGCAAAAAGCAGGTCGATAGAGAATTATGATGAGGAAACGGACAAAATCACTTACACGGACTGGGGAGAGCCACACCAATGGGATGAAACGTTCACAGAAAATTTTGTTTCGCCCATTTCCATCAAGACCTTGATTTTCGACGGTTTCTACATCTTCAACCACAAGAGATTCTCCTATGCCGCCGCCTATAACCAGAAGACTATCCAGGTTCGTTCGGCAGGCTCACCGCTTGTCGGATTGATGGGCTATTACGCTGATTTCGACTATGCTGACAAACGGAATGCCGAAACAATCTATTTGATGGACGGCATCGGCCGCTTGCGCCAGTATCAGCTGGCCATCGGCGGTGGCTATGCCTATAACTTCGTGCCTGCCAAAGGATGGCTTGTCAGCGCGATGGCCATGCCGATGGTGACGCTGGTGAACCGCACCCGCATCAACACTTACTCCACCAATTTCAAGGAGATAGCAAACACTAATTTATTTGAGCTAATTATGCTTGAGATATTGGCTGATCAAGGAATATCTGTGGAGGGTTACGAGTTCGCTGACAATTACAAAATTCAGAGTACTGGGGAACACTCGTGCAACAACCGCGTGGCGCTGAACTTCACCGCACGGCTTTCCCTCACTTACAACTGGAGCCGATACTTCTTCAATGTCAATGGGCAGTTTAACAACTTCAACTACAGGCATAATGCGATGCACGGTCATCTGAACGACTGGTACGTCAATGCTGCTGTAGGTGTGAGATTATAATAATAGGTATTATGAAAAAGATGCTGTATTTTATGCTCGCCGCCATCCTGATCTGCGGCTGCAAACAAGAGGCGCCGCTGACGTTTCAGGCTGGCACCTACGAGGTGACTGCACAGGGGCATAACGGCGACATCCGTCTGAGCGTGACGTTCAGCGACTCGTGCATCACGGACATCAAGGTGCTGGAGCAACACGAGACGCCCCATATCGGCGACATCGTGTTCGACGAGCTGATTCCCCAGATCATCAAGGCCAATGGTACTGGCGTGGATGCCATGACAGGTGCTACGGTAACAAGCCGTGCGCTAATGAAAGGTGTGGCGGAGGCTGCCAATATGGCTAAGGTGTCCGACGGTAAGCAGTTCAAGAAAGCCTGCCAAGCCCAACGCCAAGACGGGTGTGGGCTACGACGGCAGGACCTACGAGAAGGCGAAGTCGGGCCCCGGCTGTATCAAGGACCTCGAGACCATCCTCGCATGGGACGAGAAAGCGTTTGATGCCACCTACTACAACACACACACCTACGAGCCGGGCAACATCGAGGAGCTGGCGCCTCACGGCGTACATGCTGAATACCTGCCCGTGACTTCGTCCTTGAATATAAGGCGGGGAGGAAAAAGATAAAATTCTCAGTGGAGTGTAAGTGGAGAGCAAATCTCTCTATGCACAAGAAGAACAATCTGATAGAGCCAGAACAGCTGGAACGGTATAAGGAATATGCCGCAGAAAAGGGGCAGAATGTATATGTTATATTAGGTATTGGCGGTGATTCATCTATGCCAGAAGATTTGTATATTGTGCCTCTTGATTCGCTCCAAGAAGCACAAGCTAAGCCTTCTCTGTTCCGGCAATTCAAGAGAGATGTAGTTGATAAATGGTTTAAAATAGAAGAGTTTGTATGCGACATCGAATAAAGGCAGGTAAGATAGGTTCGTTCACACCTGAGGAACAGAAGGTGGAACGAGAGCAATTGGAAGACAGGGAAGTCATCGAGGATGTGGAAGACATCTTCGAAGAAGACACGGAACTCAGAAACGATGACGAAGCCCTTGCGGCTATGGAGTTTTACGACAGCCCAGACGAGCAGGAATGAACGCAAAACGTCATATATATGTCGCCAGTAGTTGGCGGAACAGGTATTACCCTGAGGTGGTGGAGAAGCTGAGGGAGGCTGGACATGATGTCTATGACTTCCGCAATCCACCATCGGGGGATCCTGGGTTTAAGTGGAACTGCGTGAGCGAGGATTATATGGAATGGACTCCTGCAGAGTATCGCGACATGCTGCAACACCCCAAGGCGGAACGGCAGTTCCATAACGACATCGAAGCTATGGAGGCTTGCGACACTTGCGTGTTGGTGTTGCCCTGCGGGCGCAGTGCCCACACCGAAGCTGGTTGGTTTGCAGGCAGAGGTAAACTCACAATCGCCTACATCCCCGAACGCCAGGAGCCGGAACTGATGTACAAGCTGTTCAGCAAGGTGTGCTGCACGATAGATGAACTGATAGATGCATTGAAGTGAATTATGTGTGGCGTTTATATTTTATGTGCATTGATTCTCTTTATTGCTGCGTGCATCACCCCATGGTGGTTCTTACCCGCGGTGATACTGTATTTCATTATCGTTGAACTCTTCCTAAATTCCGCAGCACTTTAGTTTAACTTTCTTTATAAGTTCCTGAGCAACATAAAGTTGCTCAGGATTTTGCCATGTCAGATTTTTCACTTACCTTAGTGCTGCAAATCAAGACAAGCAAAATCATCAATGACATGGCAAAAGTACAAATACAATCTGAGAAAATCACCGCTTTTGGTGGAATATTTTTCGTTTTGGACAAATTCGACTCTATTCTGTCCTCTGTGATAGACTCACACTTAGGACTTCGGAACATACACGGGGACTTTCGTTATCACAGCACGATAACAAAAGAACCGCATTCTATGCTAAATTCCAAACATTGATTGATATTTAACTATATATTTAACACTTGAGGAGCTAAGCTTACCTCGTTACTCGTTCTATACACGTTATCGGGGTTGTATTTTACTCGATCCCTGACCATCGCCACGAGGATATGCAGCATCTTGTTCTTGATGTTGTTATGCACCAGCAAAGGATGCTTGCCACGTTCTATGAGCCGCTGATAGTAACTATGTACGTTCATGTCAAACTTAATCGCAGCAAGTGCTGCTTGTGAGAGCAAGGATTTAATCATCCTGTTAGCAAAAGGACTGACCTGAGGCCTGCCATTGACACTGGTACCAGACTGTCGCCCAAATGGCGCTATGCCGTAATAGCAAGCAATCTTTCTTGAGTTCAGGTCAAACTTTTGGAAGTTGTCTGTATAGACCATCAGACACGTTGCGTTCTGTACGCCAATACCAGGCATGGAGGTGATGATGTCGAAGACCTCCCTGAGCTCATCATCAGAGGCAATAATCTCCTTAATCTTCTCATCGCACTTGGCGATAGCCTTATTAACCTCTGTAATAAGGTGCTTGCTGGTAAAGGACATGAAAGCCCTGGCATCCGACTTCTCCTGTGTGAGCCGTTTCTCGTCTCTCCTAACCTGTAGTGCCACCTTCTGCCTGACAAGGCTGTGACGATAAAGGAAGATCTCTCTCAGACACGTCAGCGAGGCACTCTGAGGCTTGTGCAGTATCATCTTGTCATAGTTTCGCATGGCGTACTCAGCAATGGCCCGTGAGTCAGCCTTGTCGTTCTTCACACGCTGGATACCTGCCGAGTGCTTGATCTTGTAGGCACACTCCAGCCACATGTCGTAGCCAGAGGCGTAAAGATAGTTGCTCAGACCAATACTGTAGCCACCAGTGTTCTCTCCGCAGAAGAGCCAGGAATCTGTCGTAAAACCCTCCGCATGAGTTTTCACCCACTTTACTAGACGACGGTAGCCTGATGTCTTGTTGTCAAAAACTTCGTGCACACTAGGGGCACATTCCTTCAGTCCCTCTGCCTGAATGAGGGTCGCATCAAACTTTTCTTTGGAAAAATCGATGCCGATAAAGATTTTTTTCATATCTTTGCACCAGTTTTTTAAATGAAGGAATTGGCCAATAGTTGTCTAGTCTTGGACTCTAAATAGGCTATCATGCCACTGGCATTCTATCTGGACTTTGCAACTAAGCAGGAAGGACTAAGACGGTTCATAGACTCTAAAGGACTGTTGTCCCCACGGATAGGTTCCCTTTCCTGCCGGCCTCTTCCTCCTTCTGACAACAAAGGTAGGGATTTGGCCGTAATAAAGCAAATTCTTCACGGATATATTCTATCAGAGCGCAAAATTAGAGTCCCCATGACCAAGTTTTTTTTTCTATGGCAAAAAAACTAATATGATTATCCGCAAAGTTCCCCAAAGTGTAAATTTGTAGACTACATCTCTTATACATTTATTTAGTGACAATCATAAAACATTTTTATGAATTTGTATCAAAAATTCTGCTTTATAACTTAAGTGAATAGAAATTTGGGAATATAACAGATAATCATTACAATATCATAACGTATCTTTAAAATTTCTATTTAATCTCGTGCATTATTTTATCAATTTCTTTTTTATAGTTCCATCATCCATATGTATAATATTTAAGCCCTTCCTTGGATTCTTCATACGTCTGCCATGCAAGTCATAGAATATATCTTCCTGTTGTGCAATTGTCTTAACACCTATGATTCCTGTCGTGATGTTAAGTGTAGGCGAATAGGCAAAATTCACTATGTTCAATTTATCATCTAAACTTATCACCAGTACATATTCTTTACCATTAACCAATGGTTCAATCTTATATTCATAATCCATAAGACATGTGCAATACGCAGGAATTGACAACCTATAAGACTCCATCACATTAATTGTATCATTAGAAATGCTGACCGACACACAAAAACTATCAGAGGCACAGTTTAGAATTGCATTGAGATGCTTTACATAGAGCACCTGATTATCTATTGCAGTCAGTATAAAAGTCTCTGTCATGTCAGTTTCATTACCCGCCCTTGTAGATGTTTTACAGCCTGAAGCGATAATGTGGTTAACGGTTATAACATCTGTTTGATCTACAGTATTAACGGTTTGAGATTTTGAACCAGAGCATACCGACAACATCAGAAACGATGTCATTAGTCGGATTATAATATGTACATTCTTCATTTTTTATGTTTTGTTTTATTGGGGTATAATCTCAAGCTCTGCACCAGTTCCAACAATAGTTTCACCATATAGTTCTACTTCTGTAGCATATATGGTTGTTTTGCCAAAAATAATGTTTATACTCCCAGTATCATGCTGTGATGTCACTTCTGATCCAAGTATTACCTTATTTGCTCTATATTCTCTATTATTCTTTATATTATCCTTTTGTATATAGAGTGAGCCATTATTGTAATTACATATTAAAGGTATCTTATTATGTGCGGAAATGCATACTTTAGTATTCTCTGTTGTGTATGGAACTGTTTTCCCTAATCCCACAAATGATCGCACAGTGTTTGTAGAAGTATTATAGAAAGTGATAGTAGCAACATCCCCCCCCGTGTTAGCTGTGATTGCATTGGAATTACAAATAATCTGAGTATTATTGAACCCTGTCGGATTATCGGTATTGAAATACATCGTTGGATCTCCCAAAAGATGCGTTATTCTGTGTTCATAATAAGAATAGCCATAGAATTCTTCAAGTCTAAGTGCACCTGCATCCAATATTTCACCTAATCGATAAACAGGTTCTGGCATAGGATTATAACTCGGTGTAGAAATACTAGGAAAAACAGGAATGAGTTTGGTATTAGGCCAGATAGAGAAGAATAATCCTTCAGCCATCGCCTCAGATTCTCCGAAGTATGAGTCAGCTGAATGTGCGAATATACCTACACTACCTTTATTGCTTCTCCGTAGAAGCGCTTCTGCAAAGCATTCGGAAATATTGAATTTCCCATTTTGACACCCCATGCTAAAGACAATAGGATAAGCATTATCAGTTCGAGGGAAAAGGGAATTGATGTTGTCTATAGTAAAATTTGGACTTGTCCATGATTGTGCATCGGAATGTGCATGATAATAAATATAATGTAATCCATTATTTATTTGCAGAGCAATATTAGCACTATTCCCATTCCATGGTAAATTCTGCAATTCATATGGGATTTCTTCACCATTAGCATAGTCCCCATCATTCCAATGTGTAGGTTGGAAATTACCATTTTTTGAGTATACTCTTGTGATTGTCTTACTATAATCACTTTGGAGCGCATCTCTTATTTCTTCACTTGTCAGTACAGCCCTCCCATCTTCATAACCTATAGGTGATATTTTACTTAAGAAGCATGATACATGCATTCCTTTTGGGGCAAATGTTGTTGGGGGAAACATTTCATATAAACGGATTTTATCAATTACATCTATCGCTTCCTGTGATGATGATACAGATAAACGCCCCCTAAATAAATCTGCAGTATCATCAGTTTTTGCCTCTTGAATTCCATAGTCCAAGTCCGATACGTAACTATTCATATAACAATTTGAAGGGACATCCTCATAATCACCTACAATGATTAAATATTTCAAGTTGTTGTAACTATTATAATAGCTATTTATAGAATCCCATACCTCTTCAGAATTAGTCCATGCATTCTTAGAAGAAACATGTACAGTAAAACCAAGGGTACGTTTCCAGTCTGCCAATTTTTGTACGGCAGAATTGTATTTTGGAACAGATACAATAAGGATGTCGTCCCATATCTCATATGTATTTGTTGTTTTAGCAACCAATTTATTTTGAGAATGATTGTTTAAAACAAAATTTTTAATAAAGGATTTATCTTTGTTTGCTGTTTGCATGGATTGAATGTTATAATTGTCATTTTTGTCTATAAAAGTTAACTTGTACTTTAAATCTGTGCAGAAACGTATTGTATGATGAGTAATATCATACTTTATTGGAGTCACATTCACTCGTACTATTTCTTGTCCACGATAGTTGCTTCGTGATGTTTGTGGAACATAATATAATGGGAAATAGCCTGTGTAATGTTGAATTTGATTGACATTATCTGTCGTATAATCCACTTTGTTGTTACTTAACAGAGGTGGTCTTGCGGGAGCTAGTTCCATTTTAATGTCAACAAATGCACTATCAATAACAGAGATTATGTATTTTTTGTTTTCTGGAATCAAGAAAGAATCCCACCGACTTAAATATGCTGGTTCCGAATCGATTTTATTGAGACAAAATCCATCAATTTTAACAAATGAAGCAGAAGAATAGATGGGATCTGGCACAATTCTCACATTTTCAAAATGGTATGTAACAATAACCCCATCGGAGACGTTTTCAATCTCCCGTAGAGGTATCGTTTTGGCTTCTTTTGAAATTATATCGCAATCCTTGAGTGATATAATCTTTTGCCCAAATGTATTTAAACATACAATTAAACAAAACTCTATTAATACAAATGATTTCATAAAAATTATTTTGCTAATATTGTGATTTATCCTATAATTATCATCTTCTTCGTATCAATCTCCTGTCCGTTGACAATCAGAGAGTAGAGGAACATGCCCTCGCCGAGTTCGTATCCACCAACAGAGACGCTATCCATACCCGATGAAATGGGCAGTCTCTTAATGGTCTTGCCTGTCATGTCGAAGATGCAGATAGCGGCATCCTTAACATCGTCGGCCAGAGAGAATCGGATAATGGTCTGCTCCTTGAAAGGGTTCGGGGTGTTCTGATAGAGCTTGTTCTGATTGCTGATTGCGTCTGAAATATCTGTTGTGCCGCGTGTCCTGGCTGTAGAGCCTTTTGCTTCGTCCAGTTCCTGCTTGAGTTCCTGAATGGAGCGGATCAGTACTGGAACGAGTTCAATATAATTGACTGCCAGATAGCCGTCCTGACCTTCCTCCACCAGATTGGGGAAAAGCTGCTGGAGTTCCTGGGCTGAGACGCCGAAGTGTCTCTTGGCCTTCTCTTTGGCAACAAACTTGGTCACCTTCTCGTCCATGTCCTTTGAGTCAGAGAACAATTCAGACGTGCGGTCCTTCAAATTGTACTCCAGGACATCAACATTCATGATCTTGTCGAGGAAACTGACCTCGCCCTCTTTCTCACTGACAGATTCAATATTCTCTTTAAGTCGGATGTCAGAGGTGTTGACCACGTTTCCTGCATACACCGTACCCGTCACCTTGGTGTCACCATAGAAATAGCCAGCATAAGTGCCGGGAATATTGATGTTGAGATTGGAATAGATGGTGCCATAGATGCCCGCACCGTTTTTCGAACCACTCAGATAGCCCATCACACCCATGTTCCGGCCATTATAACCGTTGCCTGCACAACCTAAAACGCCAATGGTCAGTTTCGAATAAGAAGTGCCAGTCATATAGGCGGAACTCTGTAAGCCGATATTGTCCGTCGTTCCCGTCAGAGGAGAATGTACCTCCATCTTGATGGCAGGCGTATTGGTGTAAAAGCTGTAGCTGGTCGAACCGACCAATGCACTGCCATTACTTTTCACTTTAAACTGGGCGAAAATCACCGTAGGAACTGCTATCAGCAGCAAACTCATTAATAGTTTTTTCATAATCTGGATGTTTTAAGTTTAATGAATCTTAGAATTTTGTGGCAAAGATAGTGAATAATAGCATTGTTTATTCATTTTCTGCGTTTCAAATAGGTGGGAATAGGGTTTCGATTTCATGATAAAGATACTGTAAACAAAAGATTTACAGGCTCTTATATAAAAATCAGCGCTTCAAATAAATGAAACGCTGATCCTTGTACGCTCTCGCGTGTACGTGTATATATAAAAGGTATTAGTAGCCGAGTTGCTTGATCTGGGCCCGGAGGGTGCTGACGGGGAACGAGGGACAGGCCTTGTGGACGCCCTCCAGTTCGCAGTGGCCGACGATCTCGGCATCGGGATAGTCCTGCTTCAAAGAGCAGAGCAGCGTGAGGAGGGCCTTCTTCTGGGCAGGGGTGCGGGTGTCGGCAGCGCGGCCACGTTCGTCGAGGCCTCCCTCGTAGCAGACGCCGATGGAGTGGGCATTGTAGTGGCGGGCGTGGGCGCCGACCATCTCCTCGGGACGGCCGAAGTGCAACTGTCCGTCGCGGGTGATGTAGTAGTGATAGCCGCAGCACTTCCAGCCGCGGGCCTGGTGCATCTGGTCGAGCATCCCCAGCGTCAGGTGCTGGTCTGGGCGGCTCGCCGTGCAATGGATGATAATCAGATTTATTCTTCTCATTTTGTTTGTTTTTAATGTCCCGCAGAAATAAAAGAAATAAAGGAAAGTGCCTTC
>JAEEVW010000076.1 GCA_016291085.1 Prevotella sp. | reverse complement strand
AGGGAACATGGATGTGTTCTTTCAGATGGCTAATGATTTGCCAGGAGTAAAAGGTGAGGTTGTTGAGAAAGGTCATGTTTATCGACTTATCTTCTTAAAATGCACCTGTGAGTTGTGTAAAAAGGAATATGTCACTACGCCTTTGCTCTGTGAATGTTCACGCCAAAGTGTGATTTATTCGCTGCACAGTTTGTGGAAAGACAAGAACTTTACCGTAACGCTTTGTCATTCCATCTTGGGTGGTGGGACAGATTGTGAAATGAGAATAGAGGTCGATAAATGAAGCGAATCCCTAATCTCCTGTCAATGTCGCGGATTGTGTTGTGTCTGCCTTTGCTCTTGGTGGATGCAATGACTTTGCCCTTCTGGACGCTCTACGTGATAGCTGGCTTGACAGATATGCTCGACGGCTTTCTGGCAAGGCGATGGGGCGTGGAGAGTAAGTTTGGGGCCAGATTGGATAGCTTGGCAGACTTCATGCTTGTCTTAGCAGTAGGATATAAGTTGTTTCCGTATATGAAACTGCCAACTGCGCTGTGGATGATGATAGGACTTATTGCGCTGGTGAAAATGGTCAATGCCATCTGCTCGTATGTGGTAAGACATAGGATTGAATACTTACACACCAAAGCCAACAAATTAACAGGCTTCTTGCTCTTTATCGGCATGATGATTGTCGGACAGTCATACTTCATCCCTGTTGCATGGGTGATTGCCTGCATCGCCCTCTTCGCAGCCATACAGGAAGGACATATTATTCGCAGCAAATAATACCATTCGTCACAGAATCGTACCATTCGTCACAAATTGGAGCTAAATCGCAACTATAGCATATCTCTGCATCGTCCAACAGGCAAATTATTCAAAATTGCAGAGTTATGAAAAAGTTAAGTTTGAAAATGATAGCCCTAATGGCTACAATGATGATGAGCCTGACAGCTCAGGCCAAGACACAGGATGTAGGTGGACGAGTAATAGACCAGAATGGTGAACCACTACCATTTGTAAGCGTGACGCTGCTCTCGGCAGACTCAACTTATATTCAGGGTGCTACAAGTGATGAGAATGGTTTCTTCAAGATTCAGACAACGGATGCATGTTGCATCCTGCGCCTCTCATTTATCGGCTATCGTACGCAATACGTGGATGTAAAAGGTACGAATGTGGGTACCATCCAAATGGAGGAAGACCTGCCATTATTGAACGAAATTATCGTAAAAGGACAGCTGCCGAAGACGAAACTGACGGGCAACTCGATGGTAACCACCATCCAGGGGACTATTCTTGGAACCTCGGGAACAGCCAAGGAGATGTTGGCCAAGGTGCCTGGTATGACTCTGAAGGGCGACGAACTGGAAGTGCTGGGCAAGGGTACACCTATATTTTATATTAATGGCCGCAAGATGCACGACAAAGAAGAACTGAAACGGCTGCGTTCAGAGGAGATTGCGAGTGTGGAAGTGATTACCAATCCAGGTGCGCAATACGATGCTACGATATCATCTGTCGTGAGGATCAAGACCATCCGCAGAGAGGGCGACGGCTTCGGCTTCGACTTGAATACTGGTTTTAATCAGAATCTGAGGTTTGGCGAGAGCGACCCTAGTGCTCAATTGAACCTGCGCTACCGCCATAACAACCTCGACCTGTTTGGAATGTTGAACTACTGGAAATGGGACCTAAATAGCCTAAGAAACGATGAGCAGTCAAACTACCTGCCTACTGATAGGGGCGTTTTGAGCATCATGCAGGAAACTCATTCCAGGAACCATTATAAGAACAATGGGCTTGACTATAACCTTGGGGTCAACTGGCAGATAGCAGAAAATCATTCTGTTGGTGCCAGAATCCAACGCAACGACCGCTTCAACGCCACCACAGACCTGATGGTGGAGACGGACATCGAGCGCCAGCCCCTCCAGGAGAAGGAACACAATTATTCTACTCAAGACGAGCATCGCCACACCTTCTATAATTGGGAGGGCAATGCATATTACAATGGTAAGGTAGGCAAAATGGGCATTGACCTGAACATGGATTTCCTGACGGACAAGACTAACGTTGATAATCATATCAATGAACTCGTTAATCATACTGACCACCATGCTATGGAACAGGACAATAGCACTACTATATCTCTGTGGGCTACAAAACTCGTGCTGACCTACCCCGTCTGGAAAGGACAGTTGGAGGCAGGAACGGAGCTCTCGTTTGTGACTCGCAACAACAGTTCTTCCATCACCAACTATCCCTTGCCTGCTTCTGATTCGAAGGTGAAGGAAAATAATATCGCAGCCTTCGTAGTCTACAACTTCAACCTGGAGAAGGTGGGTAACTTCAGTGCTGGTTTACGTTATGAGCATGTGGGTTTCGACTATACTGATCATCTCGATGCTGCCAACAATATGACGCGTTATCAGAACGAATTCTTCCCCAGTCTGTCGTGGGCAAGACAGTTCGGACCCGTGCAGACTTCAGTAGCCTACAGTTTCAAGACCATCCGTCCTGACTATAACAGTTTGAGCGATCGTATCACCTATATAAACTCCTACACGCTGACTCAGGGCGATCCTACGCTGAAGAATGCCACGATGCAGGAGGTGAGCCTCAATGCCCGCTATAAGTGGCTGAACCTCTTTGCAGCATACGAGCGTCGCGATAATACGCTGTCGCAACTGCCTTACGCTTATGGCAATGAGGGCATGATTATGATGAAGCGCGTGAATCTGAAAGACCCTGTGCGCAACCTCGCCATCTTCCTCTCTGCCAATCCCACTTTCGGTATCTGGAGCCCCAACTGGACTGTTGGTGGACAGAAGTTCTGGAACACGATGGAGTTTGACGATCCACGCTCAGAAACAGGCAAGGTAAAGGAGACTTACACCAAGCCAATCTTCTTCATCGACCTGAACAATGCTTTCCGTCTGCCACACCGCTGGCAACTGGAGGCTAACATGAACATCATGACTAAAGGTGATGTCATCAACTTCCACATGGAGTCGGCATCATATCTTCTTGGGGTTGTAGTTCAAAAGTGTTGGTTGAAGAATGATGCTCTTTGTCTTCGTGTCAGCCTCAACGACGTGCTGCAGCGTAGTGTTCAGGACATGCGCATGAGCTGTGGTGGTTATCAGGTTAAGGAGAGCGCTGTGCGCAGCAACCACAACTTGAACATCACGCTGCGCTACACATTCAACGCCTCGAAGAGCAAGTATAAGGGCACTGGTGCCGGACAGGCAGAGCGTCAGAGAATGAGTAGCAATTAGCCATTCGTCACATTTTTACACCGTATATCCCAGAAATTAGGAGAATCAAATAGTATGTCATATCTTTGCGGTCGAAAACCGCGAAACTCGGTGTTTCTTGGGCGGCGGGGATATAAAGAATAAAAAATAAGAAAAATATAAATTTGAAAAGATGAAAAGAATTAACGTAAGACTAGCAGTTCTGATGGCTGCAATAATGATGACAATGATGAGTTTCGCTAAGACACAAGACTTTGGCGGACGAGTATTGGATGAGAAGGGCGAGCCGATGCCCTATGTGAACGTGGTGCTGCTGTCGCTGCCCGACTCGGCCTTTGTGCAGGGTGCGATGACTGACGAGCAAGGCATGTTCAATATTGTGACGGATATAAAACAAGGTCTGTTTAAGGTGACTAGCGTGGGCTATCAAACCTTATATATAAAGGCAGGTCAGGACTTGACTATCCAGATGAAGGAGGACACGCAACTGCTCAGCGAAGTTGTAGTAAAAGGTCAGCTGCCCAAGACACATGCCAAAGGTGATGCCA
>JAEEVW010000055.1 GCA_016291085.1 Prevotella sp. | reverse complement strand
ACTATAAGCAGATTCTCGACATCACTGGCGACGTGGCTGCCAATATCATCGAGCCAAACTCTGAGAGCGTTGACCTCGAAGGTCCACACCTCGAGAACGGTCGTATGATCTACGCCTCTAAGACTTACGAGAACCTCGACGCCACCCGCAAGGCTGGTCTGTGGGGGGTATCAATGCCTCGCCGTTACGGCGGTCTGAACCTGCCTAACGCAGTGTTCTCAATGCTCTCTGAGATGATTTCGGCTGCTGATGCCGGTTTCCAGAACATCTGGAGCCTGCAGAGCTGTATCGACACGCTCTATGAGTTCGGTTCAGAGGAGCAGCGCCAGAAGTACATCCCACGCGTTTGCGCTGGTGAGGGCATGAGTATGGACCTGACTGAGCCTGATGCAGGTTCCGACCTGCAGCGTGTGATGCTGAAGGCTACCTTCGATGAGAAGGAGAACTGCTGGCGCCTGAATGGTGTGAAGCGTTTCATCACCAATGGTGACTCTGACATCCACCTCGTGCTGGCTCGTTCAGAGGAAGGCACCAAGGACGGACGTGGTCTCTCCATGTTCATCTACGACAAGCGCCAGGGCGGTGTTGATGTTCGTCACATCGAGCACAAGCTGGGTATCCATGGTTCACCTACCTGCGAGCTGACTTATAAGAACGCAAAGGCAGAACTCTGCGGAAGCACTCGTCTGGGTCTTATCAAGTACGTGATGGCTCTGATGAACGGTGCCCGTCTGGGTATCGCCGCTCAGTCAGTAGGTGTTGAGCAGGAGGCTTACAACGAAGGTCTAGCTTACGCTAAGGAGCGTCAGCAGTTTGGTGATAAGATTATCAACTTCCCCGCTGTTTACGATATGCTTTCTCGCATGAAGGCTAAGCTCGATGCTGGTCGTTCATTGCTCTATGAGACAGCTTGCTATGTAGACGTTTACAAGTGCCTCGAGGATATCGAGCGCGACCGCAAGCTCACACCAGAGGAGAAGCAGGAGTTGAAGAAGTATCAGCGCTTGGCTGATGCCTTCACCCCATTGGCTAAGGGTATGAACTCTGAGTATGCCAACCAGAACGCTTACGATGCCATCAGCATCCACGGCGGTTCAGGCTTCATTATGGAGTACAAGAGCCAGCGTTTGTTCCGCGATGCTCGTATCTTCTCTATCTACGAGGGTACCACTCAGCTGCAGGTTGTTGCTGCTATCCGCTACATCACCAACGGCACCATGCTTGCTAATATCAAAGATATGGCAGCAAGTCTGGTGCCCAGCGATTCCGTCGCTGGATTGAAGGCTCGCATAGAGAAGCTCATTCCTGTTTACGAGGAGGCTCTTGCTAACGTGAAAGCTCTCGAGAATCAGGATGCTCAGGACTTCCTTGCTCGTCGTCTCTACGATATGACTGCCGAGCTGGTTATGTCTCTGCTTATCATCCGCGATGCAGCCAAGGCTCCTGAGCTGTTCGCTAAGAGTGCTCAGGTTTATGTTCGCATGACTGAGGAGGATGTATACGGTAAGAGCGCATACATCAAGGCCTTCCAGGTTGAGGACTTAGCCCACTTCCGTGCCGCTGAGCCCGAAGGCTGCGAGTAAGCGAGAGAAGTGAAAGCCTGCTTACACTTCCGAGCGTGAGCAGGCTCGAACAAAGTTCAAGCTGAGGCAGAATAAAAACGAACGTTTAAGCAACGCTTCCATAAAAATCGGGCCGACCCAACAGTCAGTCCGATTTTCACTATCTTTGCAGCGAAAAGTAATAAGTGATGGGTATCAAATGAAAAAGGTAGTATTGTTGATTCTTGCTGTGATCATGACGGGTATATCAAATGCCCAGAAGACATTCCGGCTGAACCACTTCGTCGACAGCGTACTGACAAAGCGGTACTGGCGGGCCAATATCGACACCGGCTATGTGACACGCCCGACGACCAAATGGACGCTGACGGGACGTATGAACGTTTCCGGTGCACGCATCACGGCCGAGGGGAGGCAGCCGTATCACTTCGAATCCAAACTACAGGCAGACTATAAGGCGACACTTAGCGTGGGTGTCAGCTATCTGGGCCTGTCGCTTAACCTGTCGCTCAACCCTGCCAAACTATTGGGAAAATATAACGACTACGAGATTGGCTTCCGCTCCTACGGTAAGCGCTTCGGCTATGAAATCACCTATCAGGATGCCCGCAACTTCAAGGGCTGGCAAGAAGTTGACGGCGAGCGGCGCGACATTACCACATCGGACGATATGTTCCGGCTGCGGACGCTGAACGCCAACGCCTACTACGTCTTCAACAGCCGGCGGTTCTCCTATCCTGCCGCGTTCTCACACAGCTACATCCAGCGCCGCTCGGCAGGCAGTGTCCTGCTTGCCTTGTCCGGCCAGGGACAGCATGGCGAGGTGAACCACGATACCCAGATTAAATTTAAGATGACCAATATCGGCATTGGAGCCGGCTACGGCTATAACTACGTTCCCGCACAAAGCTGGCTACTCCATATATCTGCTCTGCCCACATTCATTGTCTATACCAATACGTCCATCACCATGGATGATACGGAAGTACCCCTGCACTATCATTTCCCGGAAGTGATTATTACCGGCCGCGGTGCCATTGTCAAACAGATTGGCCGCAACAAGTTTGCGGGATTCTCCATGGTCTACCACTTCACCGGCATTGGCCACAAGGACGATTTGTCCGTCCATAATGAGAAATGGCTCACCCGCCTCTACTTCGGATTCAGGCTATAGACACCTTCGGCTCAGGCACCTCCTGGCCGCGACAGAATCGGTGCACTATCTGGCGGTCGTCACCCACATAGATGAAACGCTCCAGACGATGCAGCAGCGAGTATTCGGACGGATAGAGCACACTGTCGTCAATGACTAGTGCGTCGAATTCGTAACCCGGCTCGAAACTGCCCACCTTGCCAAAGAAACTGCCTGCCGACTTGGTGGCAATCCAGAATATCTCAGACAGGTTGAGGAACGCCTTGTCATGATTCAACTGATAGTGCATCTTGCTGACCTGGATGGCGTAAACCAGCATACGGAACATGTTCAGGTCGTGACCGCCACTGATGTCGCTGCCCAGACCGATGCGCACGCCCTCGTCAAGCAGTGAGCGGATGGGTGCCATTCCCGACGACAGGTTGAAGTTCGACGTGGGACAGTGGGCCACCATCACCCCGTTGCGCTTCATCAGTTCCAGTTCCTCGCCCTCCGTCCATACACAGTGCGCCATGATGGTTGGTGTCTGTCCGAACAGTCCGTAGCGGTTATAGGCATCGCCATAGTTCTTGCTTTCCGGCTCCAATTCTGCCACCCAGGCTATCTCAGAGACGTTTTCCGACAGGTGCGACTGTACGGGCAGCTGGTACTTGTTTGCCAGCTCGCCACAGGCCTTCAACAGCTCCGGCGTACACGACGGCACGAAACGCGGCGTGATGATAGGACGTACCAGTCCGTCTGGATTGCCGAACTCGGCAATCAGTTGTTTGTTGCCCTCAACGGCGGCCTCCACATCTTCACAAAGAGCCTCAGGACAGTTGCGGTTCATGGCCACCTTACCCACCAGTGCACCCATGCCAGCCTCCTGATACAGCTGCATCAGCTTGCGGGTGCTCGCTGTATGTACGGTGCCGAAGACCACGCTACGCATCGTACCAAACAGCCACTGGGTATGCATGAAACGGCGATACATGCGCTCGGCATATTCCACATCGGCATATTTCGACTCCTCGGGGAACGTGTAGTTCTGCAACCACGGCAGCAGTTCCAGATCCATCGCCACGCCCTGGTTATGCACCTGCGGGGCATGCACATGCATGTCGTTCATCGCAGGGATAAGCAACTTGTCACCGAAGTCGATGAACTCAGCACGTTGAACGTTAAACGCTGAAAATTGAACTTTGAGATCATCCAAGTTGGAGGCGACACCAACAACGCGGCCGTCATCACCCACTGCGACATAACCATTCTCATAGACCTCGAAACGGTCCTTCTCCTTCGTAAAGAGAATATGCGCCTTATATATCTTCTTCATCATGAATTATGAATTATGAATTATGAATGTTGAGTGTTGAATGATTCTCGCTTCGCTGCGATGCCGGAATGGAGAATTCTTCATTTCCCATTGACAATCGGCAAAGCCGACCATTCAACATTCCACATTCCT
Source organism: Prevotella sp. (assembly GCA_016291085.1). GTDB lineage: Bacteria > Bacteroidota > Bacteroidia > Bacteroidales > Bacteroidaceae > Prevotella. The sequence continues at coordinate 16,145 of JAEEVW010000055.1, read as the reverse complement.
CATTCCACATTTTGTTATTCAATACATTTCATCAAGAAGTCCACCGCACCGTTCACACCGAACTTACGCACATCCAGCGAGATGTCGTAGTTCGTGGCATCCTTCCATTCGCGCCCTGTAAACTTCTTCGTATACAGCTCACGGCTGTAGTCGTTGTCCACAATCATCGCTGCAGCGTCGTGCTCACTGATGTCGTACTTCTCGGCAATGCGGCGTTTACGGCAGTCCACGCTCGAATGAATGAAGATCTTCAGCGCATTGGGATGGTCTGCAAACACATCGAATCCGCAACGGCCCACAATGACACACGACTCCTCTGCGGCAATGCTACGAATGGCATCACACTGAGCCTTGAACAGCGCGTGGCTCGTATCCCCCTGTTCCTGCCCGTCATACTGGGCATTGGCCATATACGTACGATAGAAGTTGGTGAAGTCGTCGCGCCACAGCGGGTTCCGCGACTCAATCTTCTCCACAGCGTCCTCCACGGTTCTCATCCGCGAGGCCACCTCGTTCAATATCTGCTTGTCCAGCAGCTTCACTCCGAGCCGGCGAGCCAGCTCCGCACCAATCTCATGTCCGCCCGTTCCAAACTGGCGGCTGATGGTAATCACGAATTTCTCTTCTTTGTTCATAGACGTAGGATTTTAGTTTATGTGGCAAAGATACGAAGTAGCCTCGCCAATTTCATTGGCAAAGATACGAAATTCCTTTGAAAAAAGCAAGCGTTTTACATTTTTTTTACTTCTTAAACTTCTTTCCGTTCAAGATATAGATTCCCGGAGCCAGCCGCTCACGCCACGTGCCGTCCTCCACCTGCTCCTTCGTAGCCACCTTCCGGCCCAGCAAGTCATAGATACACCCGTCACCAATGACCTGCACACTACCATCCGGCAGCAACTCCTCCTCGCCCGGCTCCTCATCACCAAAGATGACGGGAATGAACTGCACGTCAGCTAATTGAGGAGCACCGCTACCTCCTGAGGCACGATAGTAAATCTTGTTATGCAGCACATAACGGTTGTTCTTGTCCCATCTTGCTTTTTTTTCATTATGCTCCTTGTTAGAAGTCGCATTGATATAGAATCCCACACCTGTATTAGCCTGCTCAGGCAGAGGTGCCTTAATATCACCAGTCGTGCTATAGTCATCGTCTTTAGTTACTGTACTTCTGAATGGTAGTCCGAGGGTATAGACATCATGATCTGCATCAACATCCAGCAACTGCTCCAGATAGGAACCGGAAAAGACACATGATGACAGCGGCTCTGACGGTGTAGAAGTAGGGATGGCCAGTTTCACATTTCCGCTTTCATCAGTTGTCCTGATGATGGCTGGCGTTCCAGCAGGGATGAACTTACCATCGATATAACCTTCTTTGGTTACTTTTGCCGTCCTGACATTAGTATCACTCCACGATGTGCCTATATAAGCGTTATATGTTTTACTGCCACCATCAGGAGGCAACTGCACATCGAAAGGCGCATAGAATGTGGTGTAGTAATAGCCATCACCACCATTGTTCGTTGCAACCTTCAGCCCTTGATTGTCAGCAGGCTCTATACACCATCTGGCTTCATTAGTCGGAGAATTATGGTAGTATTTCAGGTCGTATTTATTTCCAGACTGGCCATAATGCAGATATTTTCTATCTGCTGGAGCCAATTTGTCAGTTATCAGGAATACGGCGCCACCGATACCTATCAAAGAGAATGTAGTTGCATTTCCAGGCGTAGCTGTCATCACAGCATTTCCATTGTCGGGATCATCAACTTCAACTTCTTCTACAACTATTTTAGGAACATTTCCCTTCACATATAGCCCCTGTGAACTCATGGTGACACGTGGATTAACGCCATCTAATGGATCTTGAGTATTAATAGCTCCATTAAGATAGAATATCGTCGATGGATCAGCCTCTGTAGCAAGCACAGGAATATCGCCTCGTGTGGCTGGAGTTTCCGTGAAGCCAGATTCCAGTGGATTTATATCTCCATCAAATGTACCTGTCACTCCTACTTTACTATAGAAGTGCATAGGAATCGCTGTGCTGCTTGTGCCAGCTGTTTTCTCTATGTCGTGCAAATAGCCGCTGGCATAGCGTATCGGATTAACGCCGGGTGTGCCAGGTACAGAGTGCAGGCGGTAGAAGCCCGATGCGAAATCAACGATATTATCATCGTCATAAACCACCGCTTGTAAATCAGTAATCCTAAACGGTTCTGCATGCAAAGCGTCCTCGTATAGTTCCTTTCCCGACTTAGGTTTGTCTGTTCCTTCTTTTACGGCTGTTGTCAATCCGCCGATATAGCCTGCGCGATCATAGTAAGGTTCCAGCAATGCCATATCCAGTCCGAACGTCCAGTCGGAAGGTGTAGTGCTAAGTTTCGCATAATTACTGTCAAGGGCGTCTCTCTTGATGAAATACTGTGTCTGTTCCTTTGTATTGACAACAGGATGTACGCGGAAATAACCATCTGTTTCACCAGGAGGAAGCAGCTCAAAGATTTCATTTCCCTGTGTATATGTTCCTGCTTCTGTTGAAGTACCCGGTTCTGCAACAGCCAAGTTCTTGCTTTCTTCTACAGTTCCAATAAATGTCATCATTTTGTTGGAGCCATCGCTGTTCTTAATCATGTAGCGGTTATACAGTTTGAAACCATAGACATCACCAAGCGGTGTCCACAGATAGTCGTTGGTATAGCGGGTATTACGTCCATCCATCGTCTGAAGTCCCCATGCGTTGGTATAGTGTGCCAAGTATGGTGTAGCACCACCCTGAGTTTCGTAGGTGTACCACAGATTCTGACCTACGCTCCTCACAAAATCGAGACCGTTGTTTGTTGCCAATTCTTTATTGAACGAATAGACAATATTGACCACTACCGTCTTGTCAATAAGCTCCGCATCCGACATCAGCTTGTCCACCTTCAAGCCCTTATACTTATCATCCAAGCTGGTTTGAAGAGTCGTTCCATCTGTACTATATATACCTTCTATATAGAACTCAAAGGTACAGTTAGGACGGTTGAATTCGTTAGGAACTGTCAAATCGTCACCGATACTCACAGCACCGGCATGATGGCTGTATGTATGGGCTGCTCCGCCCCAAGATATTGTTTCACCCAACTGATATTTGTCGCCTGCGACTCCACTTACAGCAGTTGTCAAGTCACGCTGGGTGGAACCATAAACTCTTAATGTACCCGCTGTTGGATTATAATCCGGGTCATGTGGAGTAGGATTGTTAGCTGAGTACGGAATATCAACATATTGTTCAGATGTCGCTTCAGATTTTTTCGAAAGCTCACAAGTCTTAGCAATTATCAAACGATAAATCAGATCATGTACTGACAAGCCGAAGATAACAAACTTTGTGGGGGCACCATTATCAACCAATGAATTACCATATCCAGAAAGTGTCTTTGTTCCGCCTGTCACTTGTAATACACCGTAGTCGTAGCCCGACTTCTTCAGCAACATGAAAGGCGTATAATTGGAATTATTAAGAGAGCAAGTAGAACCGTCAGAACTATAGAGGAAACCTCCTGTTTTCTTGTGCTCAATTTTAAGGGCGTATGGGTCGCTATCGGTGAAGTACCAGACATATTCATGTGAACCATCAAGAGCATGACTTCCTCCGTCGATAATATTCAAATCATTATCCGACTTCATCATGTTGTCATTATACCAAATGATGTTATAGGGCAGTTCGCCATTGATATTAAGTGATGCGTCGACAGAACTGGGATCTCGTGCCACATGGCTGTCAACAATAGTTTTCTTGTTCGGCACCTTAAATGACGTATTATCCACGTCATAGGCTTTGTAACGCACATACACCACATCGTCGTAAAGGCCATAGAGAACAAACAGTTTGGTATTCTCTTCAACTGTATAGGTGTCATCGCTTGTATCAACTGTTCCATTTTCATTAACTGTTACAAAACCATAATACTTATAGTCCTCCATATTCAGCAGGGGTGTCTGTGCAGCCTCCGGCAGATAAGGGGAGAACTGGTGAGCCCCAGCCGACGCATTATCCTGCGTCGCGCTGATAGCCAACTTCCCTGCATTGTTGATAACCTTATATTCAAAGTTGTGTTCTACATCATTGTTCACGATGAGCTGAGATTTTACGCCACCAAAGATGCCCGCCCTCTGTGTGAAGTCTGATTCTATTTCCGTTGTTGCTGCTACAGATTCTCCTGCACCAGGAGTTGTCATGGCGGCGCCATTGAGGAACTTATAAGTATAGGTTCCTGTTCCTGCTACAGCCAATGCATAGCCACCAGATGTATGAGACAGCAGGGCAAAGTGGTCTGCACCATCTGCAGCGTTAGGCACTCTGACACCCACACTCATCGGGCTGGGTTGATTTAAGTTGTTTGCATAGTTGGCTGAACGGTTAAATATCTGTAAAGCGTATGGATCGGGAGCCACATAATATTCCGATTCAGAATCCATTGGGGCTGCCAAGAACTTCCACTGCCACTTTCTGTCATCCCCATCTACTGTAGTAGGCTTATCATTAGTATTACCAACAATAGCCGTATTACCGGCATAGAGACCAACGCCGGCGCCAGTCGAAACATTGATAGTACCAATGGCCTGTACATCTTCATTTGCCAACTTGATGGTAAACCATTGACCCTCCAGTATTCGGTCAGCTTCGCGGTCAGCTTCTTCATCATAGCTATAGCGGACATACACTTGACTGTCATCACCGCCAAGTCCTGCATCAGCAAACGAGCCTGTGATTTGCTTCTCTAAAAGCCCCTTCGTTACTTCAACCTTATAATAGTCGGTGCCTATTTTATAATAATAGGTACCAGCCGTGGGCAACAGGTTTACCTGACTGTTCATCAACTTTGCTGTTGTAGCTGTCCTCTTGAACTCTGCTGTTGCATCAGACCATTCTTCCTCGGTACTGTTACTTGATACAGGGAGGTCATTATACTCTGCCAAACCGGTGTAATACGTAAAGTCCTTAGCCAGTGGACTCTTAAAGTGATCGGTGATGGCTGGGAAATAGTCACCAGACCTCTTGTAGCGCAATGACTCATTGCCGTCGTTATTGATAATCTGGTATTCAAAAATCTGGGGACGGACGAAGAAGGTCGTCTGCGCGCCCATTGAGGCATTATCCTCAGCCGAGGCCTTCGAATGGTTCTCAGGATCTTCCAGCGTAGTTTCCCATGGGCTGTTACCATCGAGGTCTACACGCTTAGTATGGTCAAAACGAGGCATCAGCTGCATATTACCGTTGGCATCGGAGACCGCCATGAATGTCTGATTAGATATTGTCAGATTTGTTTGGTCGTGTCCCACGCTGGTTGTAGGTACCCAAGGGTCCCATCCAGAATAATCGTGCCCTGCCTCCAAGGTAATATAAGTAGTACCGCCCGTATAATCTCCAATCATGACACCATCGTGCAGACTGGCAGATGTCATGTGGCTGGTCAGGTATCTACCGTCAGGCGTCCCATCGTTTTTGTTCAGAAGCTGTATCTGAAGGTTATAGGGGTCAAAACCGGCTTTTCCTTTTTCGTAATAATGTTTTTTCGTTTCAAGCTCTGTCCATGGTTCACCACTATTGCCCGCTACCGTGGCGTACTTGATGCCCATCTCCTTGTCGATATTCTGGTTGGGCTTGACATACCATAAGCAATTGCCTATCAAATGTCCAGATGCATTGACGATATTTACGGTATAATTTTTCGGATCAAGAATCAAATCATACACATTACCCGAACCAGTACTCGTATGCTCAGAAATAGGCTTGGAAAGATAACTTTTGTCAGCTGTAGTTTCATTCTTATAGAAACGTCCATGCTGCAGCATCATGAATTTCGACGGGGTCTCTGTTTCGGTATAGGTACCATCTCCGTTATCGGTAAAGGTGTAATCGTAGCTCTTCACGTACTCTTCCTTCACGGTATATATCACATATTGGTCATTGAAGGAACCGTCACTACTCTTCACACCTGTAGCAGTAATTGGAGGCAGACTGCCCAGTGATGTTGAACTGTAATGCTCGCCATTCACCTTAATCTGGTCACGCTCTTTGCCATCCTGCAATCTCATCGTATATTTGTGACAACCACTGGCCTTTGTAGCGTTCGAGTAGAAATAGTATTTATCCACCATCGGACTGTCGTATGCACGCAAGGCAGCCAGCTCGGTGTCGCCTTCCGGATAGTTTACCGTAGGCAAAGGCTGACGCATAATCTCCCATCCGCGGAGGTCCAGCAGTATGAGTACAGGAGGTATGCTGGCACTCTCGATATCGAAGGAGCCGTCACCCATATCGAAGGTCTGGAACCAGTGCTCTATTCTTTCTACGCACTTCTTTTCGAGACCATCCGACTTATTGTTATATCCGTTCCAACGAGTAGCGTTGGCATGGATGGCATAGCTATGCCAATCTTTTGCTTCCAATGTTTCTCTATAAGAGGCAGGCTCTGTTGGCACCACCCACGTTGATTCGTCCTCGCTGTAGGCATTGGTATTCTTACCTATTCCCAGCACATCCAGCTTAATCATGTTGTAGGTCTTCCAATACTGCTCCAACGACGTTACATCGCGACGCATATCGCTTGTGCCGTCATCAATAGTATAGGTTGTTCTCAGTCTGAACTGTCCCTCTGTGCCCAGTACCATATACTCAGTAGGGTCTTCAGAAGCAACTGTCGGCAAGGTACCGCATGTAACGACGTGCTTGGGGGTTGTAGCACCCTGAACGAAATCCACAGCCAATGTCTGCAGATAAGTGGGATGGCTGATGCCGCCAAATGAAATCGTACTACTAGAGTGTATCATAACGTGGTATGGGTCTTTCTTTTCGCTCTCGAAGAACCATATCCAACGTGGACGGGTGGCAGCACCACCACCAAACTGCTCCTTCTGCATCTCGTCGCCATAGATGTTCAGGCTACCGTCACCATTACAGTAAGGATAGACGGCCTCAATCTTACTCGTTGTCAGTTTATCTTTACCATCCTCCAGATAATATTCATGAGGCTGGAGGAACTTCAGCATATAAGGACTCGACTTATCAAACTTCACACGATTGTTAACATCGTAAGTGACGTAGATGTCGGTATAGCAGGCTTTTGTGACGTTGACATGATAATAAGTATAAGACTCAGCGCCTACTCTGAAATAATAATAACCTGTAGATGTTAATTTCTTTGCCTTTTCTTTAATATCTTCTATAGAAGTGGCGTCCTGTTTACGATCTTCGCCTGCAGCATTATAAGCTTCTTCAGTGCTGACATCAGGCTCTATTGGAGATATAGTGGCTTCCAGGCTACTCAGGGAAGTAAGTTCTGTAGGATTATCCTTAACCGTATACACATCTCCCTCTTTGACAATATTATCCTCATCGTAGTAATGATAAGTTGCTACCAGCGGACTCTGATATTCTGGAGGGAGCACAAGGTCCGGACTCTGGCTGGACAGTTTCAGCAACTCATGATCATACTTGTCAATCAGGTGATAGCTATAATCAATGGTCTGTTCCAACTGGAACTTCAGCACACTGTTACCATGGGCATATTGGTCCTTTTCATATAGCATTATGACTGTTTCTGATGTACGTCCTATATTCTTATAATTGATAGAAGCATCTAAGGTACCAGGACCATCACCTGTAGCTAACATCACCTCATAGACACCACCTTGAAGACCACTCTTGGCGATAAACTGCTGAGCGCAACCTGCTCCAGTTCTAGTCGTTGTAAACACAAGTGAGTTAGCATCACCCACCTTCACCCAGGCACCTTTTTCTCGTGATTCTGAGGTAAGATTACCGTTATCGTCATAAACATTGACAGACTCACTGCCTGAAACTTCTAAATCAACCCTTGCCCCCAGATTGTCAATAAGCATTGCGTACGGATCATGGTTTCTCAATTTCCAGAGATAGGCATTTGAGGTCTTCTCTGAATAAGTCGGGGTTGCCTTGCTCTTGATGACAATATTCTCACCGACTTTTTCACTATAGATATACTGTCCATTCAGCACTACATTAAACTCCTGATCCTCACTCAGCTTGATAGGCTTGGTTTCAAGTCCGTCGGTGGTGTATGTTACGAAGATGTCGTGATCAACAGTAGGAGTTTCTGTAATTTCGTGTCCTACTAAGGCACTACGTCCGTAACCATCAGTATATGTATCGTAGAACTTCAGCTCCTCGTCAAGAATGAATGGGCTGATGATTATGCTTGGTAAGCTGGCCAGCGACAATTTTGAGAAGATGGTCTGCTCGGCAGAAGCCTTCACGGCTATACGACCAGACTTATCCACAATCTTATAAGTGTAGGTTCGCGTTGGCAACTCCATTACTTTCACACGGGTAGAATTTGTTATGCTGTATTCGACATCACTTGGTGTAAACGACGATGACGATGTACCCTGCGTGATGGTGATGACAGAAGGCGAACCGGATGCCGTTTTACCTTCATTGTCATTATACTCCTGAATGGTCACCGTCATGGTCTTGTCAGCACCACTCGTGTTCTCTGCCAGGAACACAGCAACAGTCGCTGTAGTAGCCATTTTCTCGTCATAGACGTAGCCGACACGGGGATTGACCGAAACAATCTCACTGGCATCCGCTCCTCCGGTAGTAATCTTGTAATACTTACTGCCATTCAGTCCGCTGACGTTGAACATGATGGTCTGGGCATCTTTTCCCGCACTTTGGGCATGGATAGAGCCGTAGGTAACGTCTGCGCTCACATGTCCTGCATCCCAGTACCAATAGCCTGTGTCATTAAATTTACGCAGCAGGAAACTACCAGTCCTATCATCGTCGGGAATATCCCAGGATTCGTTTTCGCTCAGAGTGACATAGGTCTTTGAGTCAGCATCCTCCGTCCCTTTACGATAGAGCACTTTCACCTCGTAGGGGTCACCCACCAAGGCAAACTCACTCTCCTTCACATACTCACCGTTGGCACCATTGTTCTTATAGGTCGAAGTACTGGTATCATACTTAATTTTTCTACCATATTCCTGAGTACTTCCTTCATCGGTCAGTTCATACCAAGTGGCTTTGGAATAGTCGTCTGATGGCGATAAGAACTTAGGAGCATCAGGAGCCACATCGTACCCCACATATACCTGATAGCCTTCAGTCGGGTCTTCTATAGCTTCACTAAACGTGGTAATCTCCTCAGTGCAAGCTGCATCCTTGTAGAACTTACCGTTGAAATTAATATACTTACGCTTCAGCGCATCTGGGAGATATTTGGTCTCTATCACATCATTATCCACTGTATATTGGCTAATCTGGTCTGATACGGAAACGATATTGCCAAACGGCGTTACCACCTTGAACGTCAGATTCTTGATAGGATAAAGTCCTTCTATCGTAAGGTTATTAGTAGCATCACCTGATGTAATTACCAGATTGTTACAAGTGTTCGCTTCTTTCAGGTAATTTGGTGAAGCCGGAGTGTTACCTGAGCCGTCAACCGTTCTGGTACCCATAAACACATAGCCTGTGGACTTAGAGTTGTTGAGCAGAGCAAAAGAGTTCCACATCGCACCCGTCTGACCGTGATAGTATCCGGTTCTGGCATCCCAGCCTGTGTGTGTTCCTGCTTCGCCCTCTGTAAGATTTGTCGGGTTCTCTGCCAGACTGGAATTATAGATGTAGTTATAATGCCTGTGTTCATCACTTGCAATATAGGTGTTGGCTGTTCCGTTGGCAAACAGACTACCATCTTTGTAATACTTATATACAAATTCTGCAGGATTGCTGTTATCATTCTTTTCTATATAGGTAGTGTCCTTGGCATAGGCGGTGCGAATGATGATGTTGTAGGGGTCATTACCAACGAACTTGAACATGAAGTGGAACTTTGAACCCGTTATTGCTTCTTTATTTTTATTATCACCGCTCGACCAATAAGGAGCGACATTGGTGCCAGACACATCCACCTTCATGAAGTCCTCGCTGGCCAGCATCTCAGGATCAACTTTACCTTTGGGCAAAACGGCAGGACGGTTGTTACGTCCTCGGTTGTAAGCCATAAAGCCCTTTTCCACCTCCTTGTTGTTTTTATCGTAGCCTATTGTATTGATGTTGTACTTGACAGAACCGTCGAGCTTGGCAATAGTATTGGAAGCGTTGTAAGTGTAAACCACATAGTAATCCGCAGTATTAACAGTAAGTTTCGTACCTTCACTTACTGGTTGAGCGTTATCGTTAATTGTATAATAGAAAGCCTTATTCGGGTTATTCGTTGCATCGAAGAGTTTTACAGCAGAGCCGCTCACGGTGACATCCGAAGCAGCATAATACTTGAATCCATCATCTGGATTATTTGGATCATCTAGAACCAAAGGACTCTTGTAGGCTACAGGCAACTCGAGGCTGGTTTGTTTCTTCACGGTAATCTTGAAAGCTTCCAGACGCTTGCCAGATAGTTCTGGCTTCATGTGGTAGATGCTATTGTCAATTGGCAACGTCAGAATATGGTAGGTTACATCCGTAGCCCACGCCTCATTAACCACGCCGCCGAGGAGCAGCAGGGTCAACATCAGGGCTATATGTCGGATCTGTATCTTCATTCTTACATCTTACTTCTTACATCGCATCACCATTGTTCAGTAAACTTTTCTGTGTCAACTTTCAGGTCAGTTGGTGTGATAGTGAAGGTATAGGTATAACTGTGACCTGCTAACCATGTGGTAGGCACAGTGGCTGTTACAGTATTAGTTTTTGATTCGCCCCATACGTTCCAAACAGCTTCAACCTCAATTTCGCCAGCCCACGATTGGGGAATCATGATATAGGTGCCGAGATCATCATTGGCTTCACAATCGCCATTAAGTGTGGCAACGAAGTTAGTGGCTGGGTCAGAAGGTGTCCATCCACTGGTATGGCTATAGGAGCCATTGTTTTTGAGGCTTTTAAGGGTAATCGAGTTGATACGGATGTATTCCTGCGTACTCGACAACTGTAACTTGATGCGGGCAAAGGGGTGCTGGAAGGTAAGTGCCACTTGACCTAGCGTAGGTTGAGTAGTATTGTTCGTACCCGCTTTATCTTGGTCTAACGCCATTGCATAGACGAACTCCTTCAGGGCATCGTCCTGTGTTGCATGAGTCATAGGCAAACTTAAGCAGGTAAAAGTCACGTTATGCGTTACTGATGGAGTTTCTGTCGCATCATAGGTTAGGCCAGTAATGTAGGTTGGGAGCGCAGCCGGCATATAAGCAAAGAAATCCAGCGAACCAGAAGCAGGCCAATATCGTTTACCGTCCGAAAATTCCCAACTTGAATAGGTGCTATTCCAGTTGACCGTTGTACCGTTGATATTTGCGACAGAATTAGCTGTCGTCGTGTTTGCATCGTAGGCTGTACAGATAAAACTCCCACTGGTGAGCGTACCTCCATCGAACGTCGTTGCGCGGGTGCCCTCCATCATGTTCCAGACGCCGACATCAAAGCGGATTTCAGAGTCGTTTGCAGCGTTCGGGGTGGTGTTTGTATCGTCGGAGAAACAGGCGGAGAGCACAAAGGCAGTTATCAGCAACAGCAGGGTTGCCAGTAACTGCAATTGATATGTATTTCTCTCCGTTCGCTTCATTCCTTAGGCCTTCGTAGACATATTACTTTGCAAAAATACTACATTTCTACGAAACAGCCAAACTTTTCTGCATCTTTTTACTCATAGAGTAAACATCAGACACAAAAGCGGGTAGAACCGTAATATAAAAATTGCGGGTATTAATAGTAGTAATTGCGACAATTAATAGTAGCAATTGCGGGAATTAATAGTAGCAATTGCAGGAATTAATAGCTGAATCCTTCACTATTATGACAATCCCTCGATTTCTCCGTTCTCGATGGTGATGCGCTCGGCTTGTGGACTCTTGGGCAGTCCGGGCATGCGGAGCATGTCGCCGGCGATGGCTACAATCATCTCGCTGCCACAGTTCAGAATGACGTCGCGAATGCGGATGGTGAAGCCTTCGGGAGAACCGTATCGCGTAGAATCGGCCGAGAACGAGAACTGCGTCTTGGCAATGCAGACGGGGTATTGGGCGATGGCGCCGTCTTCGTCGGTAAAGTAGCCGCGCAGGGCCTCCAGCTTTTTCGTTACCGTCTTGCCGTACTCCACTGCCGAGGCGCCATAGATGCGCTTGCACACCTTCTCAATCTTGTCTTCCAACTGGTCGGCCTCCTTATAAGTGAAGCGGATGGGCAGGGGCTGCTGGCGCTCGATAGTGTCGACGACGGTCTGAGCCAGTTCCGTAGCTCCCTCGCCGCCCTTCAGGAAGGCTTCGTTGACGGCAAAGCCCACACCCAGGTCCTCGCAGTTCTTGCGGACGATGTCGATTTCCTCCTCGATATCGGTATCGTGACGGTTCAGGGTGACGACGACGGGCTGTCCGAAACCCTGCATGTTGCGGATGTGGCGGTTCAGGTTCTTCAGACCCTCCGTCAGTCCCGCAGCATTGGGTTCCTTGATATGTTCGAGGGCCACGCCACCATGCATCTTCAGACCCTGCGTGGTGGCTACGATAACCACCAGTCGAGGTTGGAGACCGGTTTTGCGGCACTTGATGTCGAAAAACTTCTCGGCACCGAGGTCAGCACCGAATCCCGCCTCTGTTACCACGTAATCGCTGAACGTCATGGCCATCTTCGTAGCCACCACGCTGGAGCAGCCGTGGGCGATGTTGGCAAACGGACCGCCATGAATGTAGGCAGGCGTATGTTCGGTGGTTTGCACCAGGTTGGGGTTCAGGGCGTCGCGCAACAGCACCGTAATGGCACCCGCCACACCGAGGTCCTTGACCTTAAAGAGCTTGCCGTCGGCGGTAATGCCCAACACGATGTTTTCTATGCGGCGCTGCAGGTCCTCCTCGCTGGTAGCCAGACAGAGGATGGCCATCAGTTCCGATGCCGGCGTGATGTCGAAGCCTGTCTCGGATACCACGCCGTCGCCACGCAGACCTGTTACCACGTTGCGCAGGGCACGGTCGTTCACGTCGAGCACGCGCTTCCAGAATATCTCACGCAACGAGAATCCCTCTTTGCGGTGTTGGTACAGGTAGTTGTCCAACAAGGCGCTGATGGTGTTGTGGGCAGAGGTAACGGCATGGAAGTCACCCGTGAAATGCAGGTTGATTTTCTCCATGGGCAACACCTGGGCATAACCACCGCCGGCAGCACCGCCCTTCATGCCAAAGCATGGTCCCAGCGAGGGTTCGCGCAGGGCCACAGCGGCATTCTTGCCCAGGCGGTTCAGGCCCAGCGCCAGTCCGATGCTGACGGTGGTCTTGCCGATACCCGCCTTCGTGGGCGAGATAGCCGTCACCAGAATCAAACGGCTCTTCTTTACCTTCTTTTCGTCGATAAGACTGATGGGCACCTTGGCCATATAGCGTCCGTAGGGCTCAATCTGTTCAGGGTCAATACCCAACTTGCTGGCAATCTCACTGATGTGCTTCAACTCGCATTCGCGTGCAATCTGTATGTCTGTCTTCATAACGTTTATAGTTAGTGGTTGCAAAGGTAGTGCAAATTTTCGATTAAGTGAAGGAAATGAGAATAAATTTTCATTTCTGAGCGTGAGAAAGTTGATTAAATCGAGTGAAATACCAAAAGAAAACCTGTTTTTCTTTGGATTTCCGAGATGCAGCCTACATTCGACGAAGTCAAAGATAGGCATTATTTGTCACACGGCCAAATAATAAGAAGAAAGAATTAGCAAAGTCTGGCGGCTAATACATTCAGGTAGTTACAGACGGCGCGGGTTAAGACAACTTTCTGGGTGGAATAGGGATAAGGCGTCAGCAGCAACAGGCGCCCTTCACTACACGCTTCAAAATAATGACCTTGGGGCTTATAATATGGCGAAAAACCGTTGGGGAGCAGTTTCACAATGGGCAGGTATTCCTGCAGGGCTGTTTCTTCCACGAAACGTTCACCGGTGCTGATAAAGGGAGAGATCAGTACGGTGCCTTGACGAGCAGCAGAAAGCAGTTCTTGCTGTTGACGGTTGCGTTCTTCTTCTGTGATGCGGGAGGAGATGCGTACTGACTGGCGGTGGGGTGCATGAAGCAGTTCGAGGTTTCCATAAGCCTGGAGGTTGGTACCGGCAGCAGTGATGCTAAAGGGACGGAACCAGTCGGCATGTTGGCGCCTCATAAGGCTGCGCCGCGGGTTTTCGCGGATGTAGTCGACAAGTCGCTGCAACTGCCCCTCGCCAGAAAGGATGCGGTCGTGGTAGCCTTGCTCCCAGAGGAGGCCCCTAACCCGGGCAGCGGAACTGCCCGGCACCGAACCACCAGCAGCGGAACCGCCCGGCACATGGCCCGGTGTCTGGTCTGGTGCCTGGTCCGGTGCCTGGTCCGGTGCCCAGCGGTTTTGCCGCTGGGTCTCTCCTCGCTGGGCCTCTCCCCGCTGGGCTTCTTGCCGCTGGGCTTCCTCCTGCATCAGCCGCCATTTCTTGTTGCAACCAGCCTTAAAGCCTGCCACCACCTGCCCCAAATGGACGGGCAACGGGCGGGTAACGTAAAGCAGGATGTGCAGATGGTCAGGCATCAGTTGGCGGGCTATAATGGTTATTTGTGGGTAGTAGTGAGGAATGCCGTCCACCTCCTGCAGCACCGCAGCGCCCAAATCCGAAGGAAGAATCCGCGGGCCATTGGGGGCTACTGTCGGCCCCCGAGCATGCATTTGCAGACTCCCCGAGTCTACACGTGCAGACTCGAGGGTGCCGCACGTGCAACCTCCGGAGTCTGCAAAACCCATCCCTAGGCGGAGACATTCTCTGCTAGGGCAGAGTGTGGCGATGCGAACTCAGGACGGAGACCTCACAGAGGGACAATAAGGACGGGTTATTGCGCAATAAGCGTGGGTTATTGGAAAATAAGCGTGGGTTATTGGCGGACAGGGGGCGGTTTGCTGACATTGCTGACATGCTGACATTGATTTCTAAGAGTAATACAAAAAAAATAAAAAAGGGTATTTTGGCTATATACCCTTTTTTAATCAATCTATGGAAACTGATGTCAGCATGTCAGCAATGTCAGCGTTTAGAAGATTTCCGGATGGCGCATTTGGTCGATTTCAGACTGCAAATGTTAGTGCCTGTCCCCGTGTGACCAATACAGAAGAGTTAACTTAACACCCTAGGTTGAAGTGAACCCCAAAGTTTGGACGGATTAAACACTATTGCTCATTTGGAATTGAGTCCGGTATTGTACTGGGCTCATTCCTTTTAGTCTAAGCTTTATTCTCTCATTATTATAATAGTCAATGTACTCTTTCAGGTCTTTTATGAAGACTTCCATAGATGTGTATTTGCCTGGATATAGCAGCTCTGACTTCATGATACCAAAGAAGTTCTCCATCATGGCGTTGTCCAGACAGTTCCCCTTACGAGACATACTTTGGATAATACCATGCTTCTTCAGGCTGTTCTGATAGGCTGCATGCTGGTAGTGCCAGCCCTGATCAGAATGCAACACGGCGCCTTCAGGGAGGTCTACGTTCTCATACATCTGATTGAGCATGCTGAGTACCATTTCCAGGTTTGGTGCCTCTGTGATTGAATATGCAAGGATCTCGCCATCACACATGTCAAGTATCGGTGAGAGGAAAGCCTTACGCCCTTCTATTGTCACCTGAGTTACGTCCGTCGCAAGCTTCTGGTAAGGCCTGTCTGCAGTGAAGTCCCTGTCGATGATATTGGGGGCCGTCTTGCCAATTTCGCCCTTATAGGAACGGTATTTCACTTTCCTCACCTCGCTTTTCAATCCAAGCTCATCCATAAGTTTCTTGACCGTCTTATGATTAATAAGATGGCCCTCATTACGGAGCTCCAGCGTTATGCGCCTGTAGCCGTAACGACCTTTATGTTTATGGAATATGGTGTATATCATATCTTTTACTTCCTTGTACTTGTCTTTCTTCTTGCCATGCTTGAGATGATAGTAGAACGTGCTACGCGCCATCTTCTTGAGCTCCAGCAGGATATCTAAATCTGCATGCTCATTACGCCTTAGTTCTTCGATGGCTTGCGCCCAATCGCTCTGTTTTGGGCTTCTCTTTCCTCGACTAAGGCTCTCACTTTTTTTAGCAGGAGATTCTCCAGCCTTAAGCGTTCATTCTC